>JAFBAL010000049.1 GCA_019247845.1 Alphaproteobacteria bacterium
GTCGACGGGCTGCTGGAGATCGGCCAGCTCGCGCCGGACGAGCGAGTCGCCATCGAAGCGCGCATCAACGGCTCGGGCCGCGGCATCGAGGACGTGCTGACGCAAGCGACCAGCCTGCTGTCGGGCCTGTCGCGCTGCGCCGGCCTCGTCGTCGCGGCCAAGCAGGATGCCGTGCTCAAGCATGTCGAGTTCGTCGCCGTCGCGCCGGGCAAGGCGCTGGTCGTGATCGTGAGCGACGACGGCCAGGTCGAGAACCGCCTGATCGACGTGCCGCTGGGCCTGCCGGTCTCGGCGCTGTCGGAAGCCTCGAACTATCTGAACGCGCGCCTGCGCGGCCGAACCCTCGAAGACGCACGCGCCGCGATCCTGACCGAGCTCGAGGACGAACGCGCCCTGCTCGACGCGCTGACCGCCAAGATCGTCGCTGAGGGCCTGGCGACGCTCGCCGGCCCGGAGAAGGTGCTCATCGTGCGCGGCACCTCGCACCTGCTCGATACGGTGGAGGCGCAGGCCGATCTCGAGCGCGTCCGCACACTGTTCGACGATATCGAGCGCAAGGCCGACCTGATCCGCCTCCTGGAGCTTGCGCGCGAGGGCGACGGCGTGCGCATCTTCATCGGCTCCGAGAACCGGCTGTTCAGCCTGTCCGGCTCCTCGATCGTGGCGGCGCCCTACGCCAATGCCCAAGGCAAGGTCGTGGGCGTTATAGGAGTGTTGGGCCCGACACGGCTGAACTACGGACGCATCATCCCCATGGTCGATCACACCGCGAAGGTGATCGGCAGATTGCTAGGATAGAACATGAGCGACGAAGGCTTTCCCGACCAGACCCCCGATCCCGCGATCCTCATCGCCGAATCCGAAGCGATGCGCGCCGAGGTCGCCGACATGAAGGACCGCATGCTGCGCGCGCTGGCCGATGCCGAGAACACGCGCCGCCGCGCCGAACGCGAGAAGCAGGACGCCAGCCAATATGCGGTGACCAAGTTCGCGCGCGACATGCTGCAGATCGCCGACAATTTCGCGCGCGCGCTGGCCGCGGCGCCGCCCGCGGTGCGCGAGGCCGCCGACCCGCAGGTCAAGGCCGTGCTCGACGGCGTCGAGGCGACCGAACGCCAGCTGCTCAGCGTGCTCGAGCGCCACGGCGTCAAGCCGGTCGATACGGCCGGCAAGTTCGATCCCAACTTCCACCAGGCCATCGCCGAGGTGCCGGGGGCAGGAAAGCCCGCGGGCAGCATCGTCGACGTGGTCCAGGCCGGCTACACCATCGGCGAACGGCTGCTCAGGCCCGCCATGGTGACGGTCGCAAGGCGCGACGAGGCTGGCGGCGGCGGGGTCGACACGAAAGCCTGATTTACCTCCTCCTGGGGAGGTCGAGGCGCGGCACGCGCTTCGGGTGGGGGTTCGGTGCGTGGCGACCCCACCCCACCCCACCCGACCCGCTCGCTTCGCTCACGGGTCGACCTCCCCATCGAGGGGAGGTTGTTCTATCCTTTCCCCATGGCCGAATCCCTGCCGTTCGACGTGCCTGAAGAGCTCAAGCGCTCCGACCGCGGCGCCTATCTGGAGCAGCGCGTCTTCGTCGTCTCGCCGTTCGGGACGCAGGCGACGGCGGTGCTGATCTTCGCAGCTCTGTTCGGCAGCTATCTGGCGCTGGCGGGGGCGAACGGCGTGGCGCTGTTCCAGCCTCTGACGCGATTGGCGCTGATCCTGTCGGTGATGATGACCGTGATCGTCTGGGTGCAGCGCTTCGTGCGCATCCGCGCGCGCCGCGACCTCGCCTTGATGGCGCGCGTGCTGAAGGGCGGGATGGAACAGGCCGCGGAGATCTACCGCCTCACCCCGCACGGCACGCGGCTGGTGCCGGCGTCGCTGCTCGGGCTGTTGATCGGCATCGGCTTCGACTGGCTCCTCTATTTCTCGGGCCGCGCGCAGATCGCGGCGCCGCTGGGCGTCAAGCTGTGGTTCGCCGCAATCACGCTGGTGATGGTCCTGACCTTCGTGCGCGGGGTCGAGCTCACGCGCATGGGCGCGAAAGCGACCGTCGCGATCATCGACGACGGGCTGATCATCGATCTGCTGCGCATCGAGGAGCTGTCGGTCTGGGGCCGCAACTCGGCGCGTTTCGCGCTGATCTGGTTCGTGATCTCGGCTGCGACCTGCCTGCTCTTCGTATCGAGCGAGATCACCATCTTCACCGTCGCGCTGCTGATCGGCTGCGTCGCGATGGGCATCGCCGCTTTCATGGGCCTGATGCTGCGCATCCATCACAGGATCGTCGCGGTCAAGGCCGCCGAGCTCGAGCGCATCCGCCGCGATATCGACGCGCTTTCCGGCCACTGCGGCGCCGATGCCGACGCGGCGCAGCGCATCCAGGGCCTGCTGGCTTACGAGAAGCGCATCGGCGAGGCGGGCGAATGGCCCTTCGATCAGACGACGGTGATGCGCGTCGCGGCGTCGGCCGGCATCCTCACCGTGCCGTGGTTCGGCCAGGCCTTGGCGGCCTTCATCGTCGAGAAGCTGGGGGCGTCGTGAGCGACTTGCGCATCGTCGTGGCGGGCCCGAACGGCCGCATGGGACAGGCGGTGATCCGCGCCATGGGCGAGACGGACGGCGTGGCGCTCGGCGGCATCATCGCGCGCGGCGACGATCCGCTGCCCTCGCTCGCGCAGGCCCAGGCGCTGATCGATTTCACGCGTCCGGCGTTTTCGGTCGAGCTCGCGGCGCTCACCGCGCAGGCGCGCATCGTCCACGTGATGGGCACGACGGGATTCTCGGCCGACGACGACGCGAAGATCCGCGCCGCCGCCCGCCACGCCGTCATCGTCAAGTCCGGAAATTTCAGCTTGGGGGTGAGCGTGCTCGCGGCGCTGGTGGCCGAGGCCGCGAAGGCGCTGCCCGGATTCGACGTGCAGATCGCCGAGATGCATCACCGCGCCAAGGTCGATGCGCCGTCGGGCACGGCGCTGCTGCTGGGCAACGCGAGCGGGCGCAACGACCTCGGTTATGCCTCGCTGCGCGGCGGCACGGTGGTGGGCGAGCACCAGGTCATCCTGGCCGGCCCGCATGAGCGGCTGGTGCTGTCGCATTCGGCCGAGGACCGCTCGATCTTCGCGCGCGGCGCGCTGGCCGCGGCGCAGTGGGGCCAGGGCAGAAAGCCCGGCCTCTATGCGATGGCCGACGTGCTGGGGCTCTCGCCGCGGTAGCGCGCCGCTTCCAGCGCCAGCATCGAGCGCTTGCGCGTCAAGCCCCAGTGATAGCCGTGCAACGCGCCGTCGCTGCCCAGCACGCGATGGCAGGGGATCAGCCACGAGATCGGATTGCGCCCGACAGCGGTGCCGACCGCGCGGCTCGCGTTGATGTTGCCGATCCTGTCGGCGAGGCCGCGATAGGTGGCGACCTTGCCCGGCGGGATCGCCAGCAGCGCTTCCCAAACCTTGATCTGCCACGGCGTGCCCAGAAGGTGCAGCGCAAGATCGCCGTCCTGCGTCTCGAAGATCTGCGCCGCGATGCGCCCCGTGCGCGCGGGGTTCTCGACGAAGCGCGCCTTCGGCCAGCGCGCGCGCATGTCGTCCAGCATCGCGCGCTCCTCGCCGTCGTCGCCGAAGGCCAGCCCGCACACGCCCTTGTCGGTCGCCATCACCAGCGCGCGCCCGAAGGCGCAATCGTGGAAGCCGAAATCGATCGCGATCCCGTCGCCGCCGCGCGCATAGTCGCCCGGCGTCATCGCCTCGATCTTGAGGCACAGGTCGTGCAGCCGCGACGAGCCCGACAGGCCGGCATCGAGCGCCGCGCCCAGCACGCTGGTTCCGTTCGCCAGCTCGTCCTTGGCGTGGCCCAGCGTCAGATGTCCGACGAAGCTCTTCGGGCTGACGCCGACATAGCGCGTGAACACGCGCTGGAAATGGAACGGCGACAGGCCGACGGCTTCGGCCGCGGCGTCGAGGCTCGGCTGGTCCTGGTAGTTCTCGGACAGATAGCGGATGGCCCGCGCCATGCGCCTCCATTCCGGCCCGCTCTCCTGCGGCTTGATCGAGAGGATGTCGCTCATGGGACCAATATGGCCCCGGACGCTACCGCTGACGACCCGAAACTTGCGGTTTCATCCCAGACGCAGACTGCGCCTAAGCCATCTAAGGACTTGAAAGTATTCGATTTGGGCTTATTTCTTTTTAGAAGAGTTCCTCAAAAGAAAGTATGATGCACTACAATATGTAGGCTCAAAAAATTATCGACATGCTAAATACTGATCCTTATCCTCTCTGCTCAGTCGTGATTCGGTCCCTTGTTCTTGACCCGGTCCGGGCGGTCGTGTTAGGCCGCCCCGCTTTAGCGATTCGCAGGGGCGCTCGTAGAGGGGAGGAGTGACCTTATGTTCATGGAAAAGCTCCGCAAAATCTACGCTTGGTTTTCTCTCGCCGACTATGCGAGCGCATCCGAACATGCGACGAGGCAGGTCGTAAAACGCTATACTCGCGGGAATGTTTCAACTCAAAATGGCTGGTACCTCAACGAGGCTGATCTAGCTGAGCTATCAAAGCGTGGCGATGAAGCAGCATCTCGCCTTCGAAAGTTTGTGCGTTAGGTTCAACCGGCCTGGGTCCAATTCTAGGTTATGACGCTGACACCCGAACAACTGAGGGTGCTTGATAAAATTCGGTCCGAATGGGATCAGGCCGAAGAAGATATCAAGCGAGCAGAGCAAGTCTGCCTAGATATCGTCGTGCCGGCGATAAAAGAGCTTCGCTACGCCGGACGTCGGCTTGTAGACCTCATTCAGAAGCTGATCTTGGATCCGTCTTCCGGCGATATTCCGGGATTGCTGGCCGATGCAGAATTTGATTGTCATCGTGCACGCCATGACGCGATCGACGCGGCAACTTCCAAAATGGCAATTCAATTGGAGTTGATGAAGGACCATCTCACTTTTGAAATAGTCCTCCAAGTCTGTCCCGAATACCGAAGCGTCGCCCTTAAAGTGCTGGCAATTCGCGAGAAGATCGCGCTGTCGCGAAAAGACAGGAAAAATCGCGATGCGATTTATGCCGTTATCGAGACGGCAGACTTTCCTAAGCTGGTCGCCGACTACGATACGCTGCGGCTGAGCGAGCCGATGATGATCGAGATGGCAAAGCGCAGCCGGTGGCGCGACTTCTACGGTAAATGGGGATTTTGGATCGGATTGGCGGCGTTGATTACCGGCGCATATTTTTACTTCGTGCCGCTACACCAGTAGCGCTACGACCCGAAGCTTGCGGTGGTGCGCGCCCGGTGCAGCGCTGCCTTCAGCCGTTCCGCGAAGGAGATCCGTTCGGCGGGGGGCAGGAACTGGCCGATGCGCACGACCTTGCCGTGGCTCCACAGCGTCAGACGTCCGGGCTGCTCCTCGACCTGCACGCGCACCCAATAGGGATTGAGCGCGGTCTCGGTCATCGCAGGCCTCCTCACGATCCTGAGAAGCGACGGCGTAAGCGTGACGTGCTCTTCGCGCTCGGCCGCCTTGCGGCTGGCGCGGAACGCCCAGGCGAGGAGCGCGACGTCGGCGCCCAGAAACGGCAAGACCGGCCAGGCGCCGCGCAAGATGAAGTTCAGCGCGAAGGCAAGGTTGATCGAGGCGACGACGGCGAGGATCACAAGCAGCGCGCGCGGCGGAAGCGTAGGCGCCGGGCGAAGCACCGTGTCGAGCAGCATCTTGTCGAGCGGAAGATCGTCGGTCACGGCGCTCATGATACAGCTCAGGCCCGTGTCTGACGACGGGCCTGAGCCGGTTAGGCGGACTTAAGCGACGCTGCTAGGGAGGGGGGTGCCCGCAGCGCTTCTCATAGCCCGCACGTCCGCCATGATCCTTCCAGAACGGATCGCCCAGATCGATATCGCAGGGGCTCGTCGCGGCACCCACGACCGCACCGGTCACGCCGCCGATCGCCGCACCCGCGGCCGGATTGCCGGTCGCCGCGCCGATCGCAGCGCCGGCGCCTGCGCCGATGAGGCCGCCGGAGACCGCACGGTCGCCCGGATTGGTTCCGCAGCCCGCAAGCGCGACGGCCGCCGCCAAAGTCGTACCCAGCGCCAATGTTCTCAGACGCATTGTAATCCTCCTCATTCTCTCGTGCAGGAATAACGGATGAGGGCGCAGGATCGTTCCGGCCTCCATTGTGGCGACATCTGGGCAAATAGGGCGCCGACGGCTATGCATCTGCACCCGCGCGCGGATGCGCGCAACGAGAAAGACCATGCGCGGATGCGCGCAACGAGAAAGACCATGGCGCGGATGCGCGCAACGAGAAAGACCATGCCTCGCCTTCTCACCGGGAAAGAGATCGAAGAGTTCTTCGCCCGCCTCGCGCGCGCGATGCCTTCGCCGAAAACCGAGCTCGAATACGACAACGTCTTCGAGCTGCTCGTCGCGGTCGTGCTCTCCGCGCAGGCGACCGACAAGAGCGTCAATAAGGCGACGGAGGAACTCTACAAGGTCGCCGGCACGCCGAAGGCGATGGCGGCGCTGGGCGAGAAACGCCTCGCATCCTACATCAAGACCATCGGCCTCTATCGCGGCAAGGCCAAGAACGTCGTCGCGCTGTCGAAGCTATTGCTCGAGAATCACAACGGCGAGGTGCCGCGCGATCGCGAGGCGCTGGAAGCGCTGCCGGGCGTGGGGCGCAAGACCGCCAACGTCGTGCTCAACGTCGCCTTCGGCGAGAAGACCATCGCCGTCGACACGCATATCTTCCGCGTCGGCAACCGCACGGGGCTGGCGCCGGGCAAGACGCCGCGCGACGTCGAGGACGGTCTCGTCAGGCGCGTGCCCGACAAATACGCGCTGCATGCGCATCACTGGCTGATCCTGCACGGCCGCTATACCTGCGTGGCGCGCAAGCCGCTGTGTCCAACCTGCGTGGTGCGCGATCTCTGCCGCTATCCCGACAAGACGACCGAGCTCGACCTCACGAAACCGGCGAAGGCGGCGCGCGGCGCAGCGAGGTGAGGCAGCCCGCGTCGAACGAAGAGTCCGCAGGGCGCGGCGAGGTCTCGACATGGCGCACCACCAGCACGCTGTTGTCGGGATAGAGGAAGAACCACGCACGGCACGCCGCGCTGTCGTAGCGCCACATCTCGGTCGGGCCGTCCTTGCGCGTGAAGGCGGGCGCGCCCAGCGCCAAGGTCAGCGCGCCCGACGACAGCCCGACCAGTCCGGGCGGCTCGCCCGGCGGCGGCGCTTCGGGCAGCGCCACGTGGTCGGACGGGCGACGGCTGTTGGCGCATGCCGCCAGCATCGCGCAACACAGAACGATCGTCAGTGCACGCTTCATGCCGGACTCTCCTTGGACACGCGCTTGAACAGATGCACCATCAGCGCCGCTCCGAACAGGGGCGCGATGAAATTGGCAAGCGGCACGACGGTCAGGATCGAGATGATCAGGCCGGCCGCGAAGATGCGTCCGCCGTTGCGCCGGCGCAGCGCATCGGCCGCGCCGCGTTGCAAGTGCCGCAGCGCCGCCAGCTCGAAATATTCGCGGCCCAAGAGCACGCCGTTGGCGATGATGGTGATGAGCTCGCCGGCTCCGGGCAGGAACGCGTCCACCGGCAAGAGCAACAGGTCGACCAGGACCACCAGTCCCGCCAGCCGGATGCCCGCGCCCGATCCCGTTCCGAAGCTCATGCCCGGCGCCTTGGGATCGGAGGGATAGGACCGCGCTTCGATGGCGTCGGCGACGCGGTCGAGATAGAGCGAGGCGAAGATCGCCGCGACCGGCCCGCCCAAGGTGAAGATGCCGATGATGATGAGGACCGGCGCCAGGATCTCGAGCAGGCGGTTCACCCAGGGATAGCCCAAGGTCGGCAGCGCGTGCAGCAGGTACTCGATGCCGGCCAGGACCAGGGCGAAGAGCACGATGGTCAGGAACAGCGCCTTCAGCGCCGTGCCCACCAGCGCGGGGTCGACCAGGAAGCCCAGCGCGCGGCCCAAGCTTGCGAACATGCGGGACGTCCTTTAACTGCTCGGCCGACGGCAACGGCACGGCCGACTGTTCGGGCCGGCTTCCATCGGGGTGACCTTAGCATGGCCAATTCGAAGACCCACCACGTCATCGCCTATGGCAGCGCCATCGTCGACGTTCTGGCCGAGGTGGAGGACGCGTTCCTCCTGACCCACAACATCGCCAAAGGGGTCATGACCCTGATCGACGAGCACCGCGCCGCCCAGCTCTACGGCGCCTTCGGCCGGCCGAAGGAGGTCGCGGGCGGTTCTGCCGCGAATACCATGGCGGGGCTGGCGTCGCTGGGCGCGCGGGGCTGCTTCGTCGGCAAGACGAAAGCCGACCGGCTGGGCGAGGCGTTCTTTGCCAGCATGAAGGACACCGGCGTCGACTATGCGACGCCCGCGTCCGGCGACGGGCCACAGACGGCCTGCTGCCTGATCGCGGTCACGCCCGACGGCGAGCGCAGCATGAACACCTATCTGGGCGCCGCGCGCGAGCTGGGCACGGGCGACGTGACCGAAGCCGCCATCGCCGCGGCCCAGGTGCTCTACATCGAGGGCTATCTCTGGGATGCGCCGAAGGCCAAGGCCGCGTCGCTCAAGGCGATCGACATCGCACGGGCGAGCGGCACCAAGGTCGCCTTCACGCTCTCCGATCCGTTCCTGATGGGGCGCTATCGCGACGAGTTCCTCGCGCTCCTGCCCAAGCTCGACATCCTCTTCGCCAACGAGGAAGAGGCGAAGGCGCTGTTCGCCGCGGACGATTTCGATTCGGTGCTGCAGGCGGTGCGCCCGCTGAACGCCATCGCGGCGCTGACGCGCTCGGAGAAGGGCTGCGTCGCGGCCAAAGGCGGCGAAGTGCATGTCGTCGATGCCGTGCCCGTCGCGCGCGTCGTCGATACCACCGGCGCGGGCGACCAGTTCGCGGCCGGCTTCCTGTACGGCTTGACGCACGGCTTCGACCTGGCGCGCTGCGGACGTCTGGGATCGCTCGCCGCCGCCGAGGTCATCTCCCATGTCGGGGCGCGGCCGGTGACGCCGCTGAAGCAGCTGGCGGCGAGCGCGGGGCTGCTTTAGGCGCAGGTTCTAGTCGGCAGGATCATCTTCGACTAGCTTTTCCTGCCTCTAGGCCTCCACGCTAGCGCCCATAACCCCCATTTAATTTCTCTATGGAGAAATTATTTGGGCTTATGGTACGCTCTAACCCTCTTATCGAGCGAGTCTGGACTCGCTCGAGTGAATCCGGCTGAGGTCCACGTACGACACAGCCCTCAACGGTCTGTCCACGTTGCCCAACCATCGAGTGGTGGGCTTGCGAATGCTCGATGTTTTATGATCCGCGCCTTCCAGATATCCGCACTTGATCTCCGCGCGCCGAACGCGATCCCAAGCCGTGTCACCGGAACGCGTCGTGTTCAATGCTTTGCAAAGCAGTAAATGGGGCCAGCTCTGGGCTCGAATTGGGCGCGGTGTCTCTTGGGTGGCTGATGCGTGCACCAGCGCAATGACATTGAATGATCATCACGAGTGGGTTCGCACTGCGGCTAACACGCTGCTCTGCGGAGGCGACACGCTTTGGCAGAGCATGTGCGCTGAGTGGGCCAAAGGCCTCGAATCCTCAGAAGCCAAAGACATTGTCCGCGCAATTGACGAGGCATTGACGAAGTAACGAGCTCCGAGCCGCTCGTTGCATCTAACCACGCGGCGGCTTGCGCAGATACACATACAGCGCGCCGCTCCCGCCGTGGCGGCGATGCGCGGCGCGGTGGTCGGCGATCAGCGGTGCGAAGTCGGGTTCCTTCAGCCAGCGCGGCACCGCGCTCTTGAGCACGCCGCGCGACGAGCGCTCGCGCTCCATGTCGAAGGGCGCATGCGGATCGCTGTCGCGCGCGCCCTTGCCGGTGATGACCAGCACCAGCTTGCCGCCGCGGCGCTGCGTGCCGCGCAGCATGGCGAGCAGCGCGCGATGCGCGACCGCTTCGGTCATGCCGTGCAGGTCGATGCGTCCGTCGGGCTCGACCTCGCCCTTGCGCAGGCGGTCGGCGGTATTGCCGTCGAGCCCGCCGGTGCGGCCGGGCTTCTTGGCGGGCTTCGCCGAAGCCTTCGCGACGGGGCGGTGCGGGCGCGCCTCCTTGAACGCTTCGGCGAATTCGGCGCGTTCCTGGTCGGTGGTCTTGCGTCTCATCGGAGGCGGGCGGCGACGGGCTTGGGCAGCAGCACGAACATGCGTCCCGGCTGTTTCATTTCGCCCGCGAGCTTCTCGGCCTCGGGCCCGAATCCGAAGAAGACGTCGGCGCGCACCGCCCCGCGGATCGCTCCGCCCGTGTCCTGCGCCACGAACAGCCGGTCGAAGGCCTTGCCGTCCGGCGTGGTGGTGGCGATGAAGAACGGCACGCCCAGCGGATGCAGGCGGGTGTCGACGGCGATGCTGCCGTTCGGCGTCAACGGCAGGTTCTCGCTGCCTGTGGCGCCCAGGTTCGGATCGCCGATCGGCATCTCCTTGAAGAAGATGAAGGATGCGTCGCTCTCCATCACCGCGCCCGCCTTGTCGGGATGGGCGATCAGCCAGTCGCGGATCGACTGGAGCGACACCTCGCTCTTCTTCAGCGCGCCGTCGGCGATCAAGGTCTTGCCGATCGCGGTATAGGGATGGCCGTTCTCGCCGGCATAAAGCACGCGCGCGGTCGTGCCGTCGTCGAAGGCGACGCGGCCCGAGCCCTGGATGTGCAGGAAGAATACCGCCACCGGATCGTCGGCATAGAACAGCACCGGCGCCGTCTTCAGCCCCTTGGCGTCGATCTCGGCGCGCGAGGCGTAAGGCACCAGGCGATGCTGGTCGATGCGGCCGGCGATGTGCTCGCCCTTGAACGCCTCGCGGAACTGGCCGAGATCGACGCTGACGAGGTCGGACGGCAGCCCGTAGACCGGCGTCTGGTATTTGCCGCGATGCAGGCGGCTCGCATGGATCTCGGGCTCGAAATAGCCGGTGAACAATCCGTCTTTCGCGTCGCCCGCGCTCACCTCGGCCGGCTCGAACCACTGCTCGAAGAAGTCGCGCGCGGCGTCGGCGCGATAGGATGCCTCGCAAGCGCCGCGCCAATCGCCGACCGTGCCGCCGTAATTGCCCACCCGGGTGTCGTCCGCATCGGCCGTCAGTGCCTTGCACGAGCGCTGGAAGGCGAGCAGCGCGCGCTTGGGATCGCCGGCCGCCCAGCCCGGCAGGTCCGGGAAATGCAGCGCTGTCAGCCTCAGCGGGCCCTGGACCGGCACGCGCGTCAGCCACCAGGCCAGGAAGCCTGCCACGGCCAGAAGGACGACGAGGCCGGCAAGGATCCGCCCCCGCGCCATCGCTTACTGGGGAAGGTCGCCCGAGGTGGCCACCAGGGTCCAGTTCGGATCGCGCGCGCGGGTGTCGCGCGAGAAGGTCCACACATCGGTGACGTCGCGCACCGAGCGCGCGTCGCCTTCGACGACCTTGCCTTCGGCGTCGCTGGTGGCGGAGATGAACTGCGCGCCGAAGGCGACGGTGATCTCCGCGGTGCGCCCGTTCAGGCGCGCCTGCACGATCTTGGCGTCCTTGAAGCCGACGAAGGTGAAGGCGATGGTCTCCTTCGCCGCCTCGCGCGCGGCGATCGCCGTCTCGAAGGCGCGATAGACCTCGTCGCTGAGCAGCGGCTTCAGCTCGGCCCGATCGCCGCGGGTATAGGCGGTGACGATCGTTTCATAGGCCTGGCGGCTGCCGGCCAGGAAGTGCTCGGTCTCGAAGCCGCGGTCGGCTTCGCCGATATCCGTCAAGCCGCGCGCCACCGGATCGGCCGGGCGGCCGTCGATGATCTCGGCGCGCTTGGGGTAGGCGAGCACGTTTTCCTGTTCCGCCGGCGGCGCCTTGGGATCGGGCTGGAAGCGCAGGTTCGAATCCTGCGGCGGGCGCTCGTGGCCCGTGCGGCGGCCGAGCACCGTGTAGAGCCTGAACAGGAAAAATCCTGCCACCGCGATCAGCACGATATCGATGAGTTCGGAATTCGCCATGACGACAACAACCCTGCGAGAACCCCTCGCCAACGCTTAGCCTAGACCCCCGGCATCGCCGGGGGAACCCCATATATAGGCGCCGAAACGGTGAATCGCCACACCGCGATGCGCGTCGCCCGGTGCGTCGCCGGTGCTTCACTTGCCTCGCGCGCGCGTTCCATGGTAGCGGCACGCGCGATTTTCAAAGAAGGTTCAACATGAGCGGCAGTGGCAATCCGGGCGGACAGGGCGACGGCGGCGAACAGGCCCAGCCGCGTCTCAACGTGGTCGGCCAGTATGTGAAGGACCTGTCGTTCGAGAACCCCGGCATGCCGCAGGCGCCGCAGGGCCGCCCGCAGATCGACCTCCAGGTCGACCTTCAGGCGCGGCAGATGAACGAAGAGGTCTACGAGGTCGAGCTCAAGCTGCGCGTATCGGCGCAGGGCGAAGGCAAGACCGTCTTCCTGCTCGAGCTCGTCTATGCGGGCCTGTTCCAGCTGCAGAACGTGCCGGAGGAGATGAAGCAGGTGGCGCTCCTCATCGAGGCGCCGCACATCATCTTTCCCTTCGCGCGCCGCATCGTGGCCGACGTCGTGCGCGACGGCGGCATGCCGCCCCTGATGGTCGAGCCGATCGACTTCGCCGCGCTGTTCCGCGCCCGCCAGGCCGAGATCGCCCGCGGCGCCGGCCAGAGCGGCACGGCGTAAAACGACGCGGACGGCTTAAGGCAAAACGGCACCGCTCGACGAAGGGCGGTGCCGCTTGAATCCAAGCTCGCCAAGCCTCAGCGCTTCGCCTTCGGCTTGTACTTCCTGTGCTTGGGCGCGTGTCCCTGCGCCCAGTCCAGCATGCGCTGATAGAGGAAGGACTGGAACGGGTGCTGCGGACCGTTCAGCGCCTGGTTCTTGCCGACCAGTGACGGGCTCAGCGGGATCAGGAAGTCGCGATAGGTCGTGCCGATGTTTTCGTACACGACGAGGAACGCGTTCTGCTGCTTCCACTGGTCGAGCTGGCCGGGGTTGAGGATCGCGGCCTTGAGGTCGGCCGCGGTCCAGTTCGCGGCGCCCCGGTCGAGGTTCAGGTTCTTGCCGTTGTTGTAGATGAACGGCTTGAACACCATGAGGTTGTCGAAGCTCAGCGGCGATTGCGCGGCTTCGGCGTTCAGCATGCCCCAGCCATAGACCGGATCGACGCCGGGATCGCCCAGGTCGGTCGCCGAGCGCAGCACGATCTGCACCGTCTCGTCGGCATAGTTGACCAGCCACGGCCAGCGCATCTGCAAAAGGCCGATGGTGCCGGTGACGAGCGGCGCCGCGAACGACGTGCCCGTCATGCGCGTCACGCCGCCGTTGTTGTCTTCCACCAGCATCAGCTCGCCCGGCGCCACGAGGTAGCGGTATTTGATCTTGTTCTGCTCCTGGCAGGCGCCGTCCACCGTGATGCAGGCCTCGCCCGGCGTGTTCGAGAAGCGCGAGATCTCGTTCGTCGGCCCGACCGAGCCCGCGATGATGACGTTCTTGGGCGCCGCGAAGCCCGCGGGCCACGCGATGTCGGCGGTCTGCGACACGCCTTCGTTGCCCGCCGCCTTGACCAGTACCAGCTCGTGCTTGCGGTCGTCGAGCGCTGTGAGGATCTGGCCCCATTCGACCGACCAGGTCCATCCCGGCACGCCGAGCGAGGCATTGACCACGGTCGAGCCCTGGTCGTTGAGCTTGGTGATGCCGGTGGTGACGGCGCCCCAGTTCGAGGTGCCCGAGGCGTCGAAGGGATCGTAGAGGCGCACGTGGTTGTAGGGCGACACGCCCATCACGCCGTTGCCGTTCTGCTGGGCGGCGATCAGGCTCGCCACCGCCGCGCCGTGATCGTTCACATAGCCCTTGTAGCCGCCGATGAACTGCAGGTCCTTGACGTCGGAATAGTTCTTGGCGATCGACGCGTCGAGCAGGCCCATGATGCGGCCCGGCGCCGTGCCCTGCGCCCTGGCCAGATCGGGCGACCAGTGCACCGCCGCCATCCACCAGTCGGGATGGTCGATGCCGGTCATGCCCATCAGCCCGTCGTAGAAATTGAAGAAGAAGGCCGAGCGCGCTTCGGGCGTCGCGGCGGCAAGCGAGGCCTGGCTCGTCGGATCGATGCCGTATTTCGCGAGCAGGCCGTTGATGAAGACCGAGAAGCCGTGCTTGGTCTTGGCCTGCACGACCGGTCCCCAGAAGGCATTGGCCTTGGAATAGAAGGCCGACAGCTGCGCCTGGAGCTGAGAATAATCCGTCGCGCCCGAGGTCTGCAGGTCGTTCCACAGCGTGTTGATGTTGCCCCAGTCGGGACCGGCCGAGCTCCAATAAGGATAGACGCCGGAAAGGAAGTCGTTGCCGCCGAAGGGATTGATCGTGCCCCAGAACGGATCGATGGGACCGTAGAAGGGATTGATCGTGCCGTAGAACGGATTGATCGGTCCCCAGAAGGGCTGGATGTTGCCCCAGAAGGGGCTGATCGTGCCGTAGAAGGGATTGATCGCGCCATAGAACGGATTGATCGGGCCGTAGAACGGGTCGACCGGCCCGCCGCCGGCGCCATAGAACGGCGTGATGTCGCCGCCCTGGTCCTGCCCCTTCTGATCCCTGCCATCGGCGGTCGCGCTGCTTGCTGCCAGCACGCACATCGCCGCCACGCCGGCTTTCAGCCAGTTCCGCATCATCGGTCCCACGCCTGCTTCTTCTTCTTTTTCTGAGCTGCAGCCTCGCAGGGCGGGATGAATCGAATCTTAACGGCCACGGCGCAATTGAGCGGATTCGAAATCGAAGTTAATTTTGGATTTACGCGACGGCGCGCGCCCGTTCCGCCAGCACGCGGCTGAGCGGCAGGTGCACGCGCGCCACCGTGCCGCCGCTCGCGCCCGCGCAAAGCGTCAGCCGCCCGCCGTGCAGCTCGACCAGCGATTTCGCGATGGGAAGGCCCAGCCCCACGCCGCTATGGCTGCGCGCATAGGCGCTCTCCGCCTGGCCGAAAGGCTCCATGACCAAGGCAAGCTTCTCTTCCGGGATGCCCTTGCCCTCGTCCTCGATGACGATGTCGACGCCGTCCTCCACGCGCTCGGTACGCACCTCGATGCGCCGGTCGCCGGGCGTGAACTTGAGCGCGTTGGAAAGCAGGTTGACCACGGCTTGGCTCAGTCGCGCGCGGTCGGCGCATACCGAAACCTCTTCGGCGCTCACCGCGACGCGCGCGCGGCCTTCTCCCAAGGCATCCAGCGCCTCGTCGATCAGGGCGGGAAGCGCAACGCGGTCGTCGGCCAGCGTCACCCGGCCGGCCTCGAGGCGCGCCATGTCGAGGATTTCGCTCAGCACCGACAGCAGGTTGCGGCCGCTCTCGGCGATTGTGCCGGCATAGTCGCGCACCCGCTCGGGCGTCAGCGAACGGCCTACCGTCATCAGCTCCGAGAAGCCGATGATGGCGTTCAGCGGCGTGCGCAGCTCGTGGCTCATATTGGCGAGGAACTGGCTCTTGGCGCGGCTCGCCTCCTGGGCGCGCTCGATGGCGACGCGCAGCTGCGCCTCGGTCTCGATGCGGCGCGCGATCTCCTGGTTGCGCTCGGCCAGCGTGCGCTTCAGCTCGTCGCGGTGGCGGTGCACCAGCACATGGCGCCAGGCGATCCAGGTGATGAGGATGAGGCCGAACAGGATGATGCCGACCAGGATGGCGCGCTGCGTCGCGGCGCGCGATTCCTTCAGCTTGCCGTCGCGCTCGAGCTGGGCCGACTTCAGCTTGGCGATCTCGAGCTGCTGGCTGGCGAAGTCGAACCGGGCCGACATCAGCGCCGAATTCGCCGACGCCGCGATCTGGCGCCCCTCGTCGTCCAGGCGCTTGAACGCCTCCAGATGCGCGATCGACAGCGGATAGTTGCCCACCGCGCGATAGACCTTATAGGCGATCTCGTGCGCGTCGCGGAACGGTGCGATGGTCGTCGGCAGATCGACGCCCTTGAACGCCTTCTCCAGGTCGGCGACGGCGGTCGCCATGGCGTAACGCTGATATTCGATGTCGGCCTTCACGCCCCAGACGAACGGTGCCCAGCCGCTGTCGTCCTTGGGCCCGAGCAGCGACAGCGCCTTGTTCGCCGCGCGCTCGGCCTCGACCAGCTTGCGCTGGCGCGCCTGGCTCATCGCGATGTTGGTCAGGATGCGCGCTTCCAGCATCGGGCTCTTGATCTCGCCCGCCAGCTTCAGCGCATGCTTGTAGTTGTCGATGGCCTCGCCGTAGCGCCCCTGCTGCTGCAGCGCGAAGCCGATGTTGTTGGCGATAGACAGCTCGAAGCCGGGATCGCCCGCATAGGCCTGCGCCGCCTGGCGGTAATAGCCGACCTCGCGCTCGAAATCGCGCGCCTTCTCGTAGATCGTGCCCAGGCCCAGAAGGGCGATGGCCTGGCTGCGCTGGATGCCGAGCCTGACGAACACCTTGTGGGCGTCGTGATAGTTCTTCAGCGCGCCCGCGAAATCGCCGCTGCTGTCGGCGATGCGCGCGCGCGTCAAGGCCAGGTCGCCGTCGAGCTTGCTGACCTGGCCGTCGCGGGCGGCGAGCGTGGAGGCTTTCGCGACGGCGGCGCGCGCTTCGTCCACCCGGTTGACGCGGTTCAGCGCCTCGCCTTCCAGCCACAGCGCGGTCGCCAAGGCCTCGTCGTGGCGCCGCGAGGCGCGATGCTGCGTGGCGATCGCCTCGGCCGTGCGCGCGCCCAGGAGCGCCGCGTTGGGATCGGCCATCATCGCTTTCTGGCTGTTCGCGATCTCCTGGTCGAACACCGCCCATTCGTGCTCGCCCGACGGCGCCGGCGCCGCCGACGCGCCGCTCCAGATCGCGAAAGCGACCATGGCCACGGTGACGGTGCGGACTTGCGGATGCATCGCGTTTTCTCAGGTCCCGCGTGCATCATGTGCGCAAGTGATTTATGGCGCGTAAAGCTAAACACATGCAAAAGCGGCCTTATTCGCGCAAAGAGCGAGGGTGTCTATCAATTGCTAACGATATTCTGTTCGCCGGCTTACAGACGCCGCGCGTCAGTGCGCGACGAAGTCGGCGGTCGTGATCGTCCCCGTGATGAAGAAGCTCAGATCGATCACATAGTCCTGCCCGGCGGTATAGTTGCCGTCGCCGGTGGCGTCGACCACGAGCAGGTAATGGGTGCTATAGCTGCCCGAGATCACCTGGATCACGGTGGCGCCATAGGCCGGGCCATGGCTGTTGAGGCCGACGTCGTTGTCGAAGGTCGTCTGATCCACGCGGCCGGTCGTATAGTCGACGCTGCCGACCGTGAAGCCGAAATCGAACATCTCCTGGCTGGAATTGAAGGCGAAGACGGAATCGTGGCCCGTCGCTCCCGTGGACTCCGACGCCGCGTTGTAGATGAACGTGTCGTGGCCGCCTAAGCCGTTCATGAAATCGGCACCGCCGCCGCCGGTGATGAAGTTCTCTCCGCCGCTGCCGCCGACCAGCTGATCGGCGCCGGCGCCGCCGTAGATGATATAATTGGCGCTCGATTCCGGACTGAAGCTCAGGCTGTTGCCGGCGCCCAGCGCGCGCCCGTCGACCGTCAGGGTCTCACCTGTGGTGAACTCGCCGTCGACGAGGGCTAGCGCGTAGTTGTTCCCGGCCGCGACCTCGATGGTCTCGATGCTTTTGATCGTGTTGACGCCGAAGTGGAACAGCGTGAAGGGGCCGTTCAGCGCCAGCACGTCGTCGCCCGCGCCGCCCACCAGGCTGTCGCCGGCCAGAAGGTTGGCGGCGAATTCGAAGCGGAAGCTGCCGTCGGTCTCGGCGCTGCCGTCGAAGCTTAAGGTGCTGAAACCCATCCCTGTGGCGTCGACGTCCAAGGTCTGGCCGGCGGCGACGTTGGCCTCGTTGGTCGCGATGACGAAGTTGCCCGTGCCGAAGGCCAGCGTCTCGATCCCGGTGAGCGCGGCGGCGCCCAGGGTCAGGCCGGTGTGATAGTCGCCCGCCAGGTTCAGCGTGTCGCTGCCCGTGCCGCCGTCGACCTTGTCCGACGCATCGTAGGCTCCGCCGAAATAGAAGACGTCGTTGCCGGCGCCGCCATGGACGGTGTCGTTGCCGCCATGTTCCAGATGGAAGAGGTCGGCGCGCGCGCCGCCGGTGAGGGTGTCGTCGCCCGCGCCGCCATAGACGAGGTAGTGCCCGTCCAGCTCGGCGGAGCCGTCGAAGGCCAGCGTGTCGGTCGCCTTCAGCGCCGCGCCGTTGATCAACAGATAAGCGCCCTGGGCGAGGTTGCCGTCGTTCATGGCGAGCTTGTAGTCGTGACCGGCGCCCAGCTGCACCCGCTCCACGTTCACCATCGTGTCGGCGGCGAAGGTCACCCCGGCGGAATAGTCGCCGCGCAGGACGAGCCGGTCGTCGCCGGCGCCGCCGTCGACTTTGTCCGCGGCGGTGAACGCGGCATCGAAGCGGATCAGATCGTCGCCCGCGCCGCCGTTCACGGTGTCTACGCCGTTCTGATTCAAATAGAACGCGTCCGCCAGCGCGCCGCCCACGATCGCATCGTCGCCCGCGCTGCCATAGACGGTCAGATGCCCGTCCGTCTCCGCGGAGGCATCGAGCGTCAGGCCATGGCCGCCTGCGACCGCGAGCGCATTGACGATCAGCTGCGCCCCGGCCGCGATGGTCGCGTCGTTCAGGGTCAGCTTGTCGTCGAAGGCGCCGGCCAGCTTCAGCATCTCGAAGTTCACGATCGTATCGGCGCCCAACACCAGCCCCGTCGAATAGTCGCCCTTCAGCAGCAGCGTGTCGCGGCCGTCGCCGCCATCCAGCCTGTCGCCCGCGTCGAGCGCGCGGCCCAGGTCGAAGACGTCGTCGCCGCTGCCGCCGCTGGCCGTGTCCCGGCCGCCGCTGCCCAGCGTGATGGTGTCCGCCAGCGTGCCGCCCAGGATGCGGTCGTCGCCCGCGCCGCCGAAGACCGCGAAACGTCCGTCCGTTTCCGCCGAGCCGTCGAAGACGAGCACGTGGCCGCCCGTCGGCGCGCCGCCGTCGATCGTCAGCGTCTTGCGCGGCGCGACGTTGTCGTCGATGAGGGTGAGGTTGTAGTCGAAGCCGTTGCCCAGGCGGATCGTCTCGATGCTCGCGATCGTGTCGCTGCCGAAGGTGAGGCCCGCGGAATAGTCGCCGCCGAGCGACAGCGTGTCGTCGCCGAAGCCGCCGTCGATGCGGTCGGACGCGGTCAGCGCGGCGCCCATCGCGAACAGATCGTTGCCGGTGGCGCCGCTGGCCGTGTCGTTGCCGCCTTGCGAGAGGTCGAAGACGTCGTCGCCCGTGGTGCCCACGAGATCGTCGTCGTTCGCGGTGCCGTTGATCGATGCCATGGAACGCTTCGCTCCTTGCCGCGGCGCGCGGGGCCGCGACGCGAGGCGCGCGCGGATGGCGGCGATCCTATCGGCGGGTGGAAAGCCGCCGCTTGTCGAAGCGTCCCAGAGTCTTGTCGATGCGGCCCAGAGGTCAGCGCTCAGACCAACTCATCGAAGAAGACGGCGATCGCCACGCCGAACAGGCGCGCAATCGTGAACAGGCGGGCCGCACTGATGCGGTCGGTGCCGCGCTCGTATTTCTGGACTTGCGTGAAGCTCACGCCCAGGCGTCGGCCGAGATCGGTCTGCGTCATCTTCCGCTCCTCGCGCAGCATCCGGATGCGCTTGCCGATGTGGCGGTCGATGGAGGTGCTGGCTTTGGGTCCCGCCTGATTCGTCTCAGCGGCTTTCGGCACCGACTACTCCCAGTGGGTTGCTCCGAAAGCGCAATTTATTCTCCCTATGGTAGCGTAAATCAAACTTTCTGGCTGACTGTATAGCCAGTTTGGCTGATTACCACCCTCTTTGGATGAATGATCACCCCACGCCAATCCAAGGCTGCCCGTGCTCTCCTCGGCTGGACCCAGCTCAAGCTCGCAGAGAATGCCGGCATTCCGCTCGATACGGTGAAGCGCTTCGAGCGCAGCAAGAGCGACACGCGCGGCCAGGCGATGATCGCGATGGAAACCGCGATCCGCCATGCAGGCATCAAGCTCATCCCGCCCGATGATCGCGAAGGCGAGGGTCTGCGGTTTGCGAGCGTAAGGAACGACGGCATAGCTTCAAGGTAGTCGAATGAACTGGTCTTCTTTGAATGATTTGCTTTCGACGTTGGCGAATTTTTCTGCAGTTGCGACTGCGTTGATTGCTGTTGGTGCCAGTGCACTCTATTTCTATAGAGGAGCGGCGCGCAGACGCGCTCTCGAGGGCCTTCTCAAGCGCGAGCGCGCGCACGACGAAGAATACTCCTTTGCGGGAAACGGAGATCGCACCATTCTTTATTTGATGGCGCATCTCGCAATGTCGGAGAGCGAGATTCTGAACGCGGCATTTTCCAGCCGTCGTATAAAGAGGTGGTTGGCCAACGATCCCGGTAGCGGACGTTCGACGGCGATATACTTTCAATACGACCCGAAAGGTGGCTCAGCTGAGATCACGGACTACATGAATCGAGTCGACGAGACCTTGCAGCGCACCGAGCTTTGGCAGGGCGCCGTGAAGCAAAAAAGGAGCAAAGCTCGCCCTCCTAGATTTGCACGATGATTCCGGTCCTAGATTGCGTAACCGCATGAATTGAGCCCTGCCTCTTACGCGCGCGCTTCTAAACCTCGATCTCCGCCACCACCGGCACGTGGTCGGAAGCCAGCTTCCAGCCGCGCATCTTCTTCACGATCTGCTGGCTCTTCAGCGCGCCCTTGAGCGCGGGCGACACCCAGATGTGGTCGAGCCGCCGGCCGCGGTCGGCCGCCGCCCAGTCCAGCGCGCGGTACGACCACCACGAATAGATCTTCTCGGTCGCGGGCACGAATTCGCGCGTCACGTCCACCCAGTCGAACGACGCCTTCACGTTGCCCAACAGCTCGGTCTCGACGGGCGTGTGGCTGACGATCTTGAGCAGCTGCTTGTGGCTCCAGACGTCGTGTTCGAGGGGCGCCACGTTCAAGTCGCCGACCATCACCACCGCGTCGCCGCGCGCGCCTTTGCGCTTCTCGAAATAGGCCGTCATCTCGCGCAGGAAGTTCAGTTTGTGCGCGAACTTCGGATTGACGGCCGGATCGGGGATGTCGCCGCCCGCCGGCACGTAGAAGTCGTGCAGCTCGAGCCCGTTCTCGAACGTCACCTGGATGTGGCGGCAATCGCTGTTGGAGCAGAACTCGTGGGAATACTGCTCGCGGAACGGCAGGCGCGAGAGCACCGCGACGCCGTGATAGCCTTTCTGGCCGTGGATCGCCTGGTGCACATAACCGAGCTCGGCGAAGGCGGCGCGCGGGAACAGGTCGTTGACGACCTTGGTCTCCTGCAGCGCGATGGCGTCGGGCCGGTGCTCCTTCAGGAAGCGCCGGACGAGGCCGATGCGCAGGCGCACCGAGTTGATGTTCCAGGTGGCGAGTTTCATGAGCGAGCCTTAGCGCGCCGGGCGCGTGGGCGCCACGCCTTGCCGGGGACGGCGCCGAAATGCCGCCTCGCGCGTTTTCTTTCCAGAGTGGAATCGAGGGATAAGAACAATGACATTGCTCCTGATCATCATCCTGGTCGTCATCCTCCTGGGCGGCGGCGGCGGCTACTACGGCTATCGCACCTATGGCGGTCCGGGCCTCGGCGGCGCGCTGGGCCTGGTCATCATCGTGCTGCTGGTCCTGTGGCTCCTGGGCGGCTTCCACCCCTAGCCGAACCGACATGAACCGATGCGGAAATGGAGGCCTTTCGAGGCCTCTATTTTCTGCATTCCGGCCATGCTCGGGCCGCGCAACTATGTTTCGCGCTACAATAAGCGTTTATATTCAAAGCTTTACGGAGAATTTGTCACCGATAAATGCTGAATATTACATAAATCGTTTACTTGTAACGCTCCGGACCCCTCCCTATCTCACACCTGTCGAAGGCGATCGTCGCCGCGAGATTCCAAGCGGTCCGGAGGGGCTTCTCCGACCCGCAAAACGATAGGAGAGACCGCCATGAACAGCGAATATCAGATCCATGCGAGCCGTAAGACCTCGGACGACACCAACGTCGTTAGCTTCCTGTCCGCCGCGCTGATCGCGATGGCCGGCGTGCTCCTGGTCGCGACCTCGTTCGCCCTGATCTAGGGCGCGCTCACCCAAGGACGGAATTGGACGCGTCGGCGCTCCCCCCTCAAGACGCGTCCAACGGCCAGCGGGCCCTCGGCGACACTCCCAGCCCGTCGAACAAGCCAAGCTGGCCACGTTCAACCCCTGCCCAGGCGACCATCGCGGCATTGTCCGTGCACAGCCTGGGCGGGGGTTTTTTTATTTGGAAGCCGCGGTCCGAGCAGAGCGCGTCCAGCGCGTCGCGGATCGCGGCGTTCGAGGCGACGCCGCCCGCCACCACGAAGTCTGGCCCCCGCGGCCCTTCAGGGCCGAGACCATTCCGCCCGTCAGGGCCGAGACCATTCCGTCCGTCAGGGCCGAAATCGGCAAAATCAGTAGACGGATGATCTTGCCGGAACATCGCCATCGCCGCCGCCACGCGGTCGCGGAAGACGTCGATGACGGCGGCCTGGAACGAGGCCGCGACATCGGCGGTGTCGGGCTCCTCGATCTGGCGCACCGCGGTCTTGAGCCCCGAGAACGAGAAGTCCGCCCCGGGCCGTCCCACCATCGGCCGCGGCAGGGCATAGCGTTTGGGATTGCCGCGCCTGGCGGCCTGCTCGACGCTCGGCCCGCCGGGATAGGGCAGGCCCAGGAGCTTCGCGGTCTTGTCGAAGGCCTCGCCGACCGCGTCGTCGATGGTGGTGCCGTAGCGGCGATAGCGCCCCACCCCGTCGACGCTCAGGAGCTGGCAATGCCCGCCCGAGATCAAGAGCAGCAGGAACGGGAAGCGCGCGCCTTCCGACAGCCGCGCGGTCAGCGCATGCGCCTCGAGGTGGTTGACCGCGACGAGCGGCTTGGCCGCGGCCAGCGCCAGCGCCTTGGCCGCGGTCAGCCCCACCATCACGCCGCCGATCAGCCCCGGCCCCGCCGTCGCCGCCACCGCGTCGAGATCGGCGAGCGCCACGCCGGCCTCGCGCAACGCCTCGTCGACGATACCGTCGATGCGCTCGACATGGGCGCGCGCGGCGATCTCGGGCACCACGCCGCCGTAAGGCCGGTGCGCGTCGAGCTGGGAGAAGATGACGTTCGACAGGATCTGCCCCGGCCCGGGCGCCGACCCGCGCACCACCGCGGCCGCGGTCTCGTCGCAGCTCGTCTCGATGCCAAGCACGGTCCAGTCGCGCAAGCCTTCGCTTTCCTGTACTAGATCGCCCGCGTCCTAGCCCGAACCGTCCATGCCGCCAACCGAAAACTCGCACCAAGACGGACCGCCGCTCCGCCTGGGCACGCGCGGCTCCAAGCTCGCGCTGGTTCAAGCCGGCATGGTCGCGGCGGCGCTCGGGCATTGCGAGATCGTGGTGCTCAAGACCACCGGCGACCGCATCCAGGACCGTCCGCTCGCCGATGCGGGCGGCAAGGGCCTGTTCGTCAAGGAGCTCGAGGATGCTCTGCTGTCGCGCAGCATCGACCTCGCGGTGCATTCGATGAAGGACGTGCCGACGGCACTTCCGCCCGGCCTCGCGATCGCGGCGCTGCTGCCGCGCGAAGACCCGCGCGACGTGCTGGTGTCGCATGTCGCCGCGTCGCTGGAGACGCTGCCCAAGGGCGCGCGCGTCGGCACCAGCTCGGTGCGCCGCGCGGCGCAGGTGCTTCGGCTGCGGCCCGACACGCAGTGCACCCTGCTGCGCGGCAACGTCGACACGCGGCTGAAGAAGCTCGACGACGGCGCAATGGACGCGATGCTGCTGGCGCTGGCGGGCTTGAAGCGCCTCGGGCTCGAGAGCCGCGCGACCGCGACGCTCGACATCCTGCCCGCGCTCGCGCAAGGCGCCATCGGCATCGAGGTGCGCGAAGGCGAAGAGCACGCGGTCGCGCGATTGAACGATGCGGCGACCGCGGCCGCGCTCGCCTGCGAGCGTGCGTTCCAGGACGCGCTGGGCGGCTCGTGCCGCTCGCCCATGGCGGGGCTGGCGCGCGCAGAGGGGGGACGGATCGTGTTCGACGGCGAGGTCATCGCGCCCGACGGCAGCGATTTCGTCGCCACCCATATCGAGGCGCCGCTTGGCGATGCGGCGCGCGCCGGCCGCGAGGCCGGGCTCGCGATCCGTCCGCGGGCGCTGCCCTGGCTCGATCTCTGAGATGCGCGTGCTGGTGACGCGGCCGGAAGGCGACGCGGCGCGCACCGCCGATCTTCTTCGCGCGCTGGGACACGAGCCGGTCGTCATGCCGCTGCTCGACACGCGTTTCCGCGACGGGCCCGAGATCGCGCTCGACGGCGTGCAGGCGATCCTCGCGACCAGCGCCAACGGCGTGCGCGCGCTGATGCGGCGCACGCCGCGCCGCGACGTGCCGGTCTTCGCGGTCGGGCCGCAGACGGCCGAAGCCGCAAGAGACTTCGCCATCGTCCGCAATGCCGACGGCGATGCCCGCACGCTCGCCGATGCGGCCAGGCGCTGGGCCGATCCCAAGGCCGGCCCGCTGCTGCACGTCAAAGGCGCTGAAGGCACAAGCGGCCTCGATCTCCCAGGCTTCGACCTGCGCAGCATCGTGCTCTACGACGTGGTGCCCATCGATGCGCCTATCCCGCTGGACGGCATCGACGCGGCGCTGTTCTTCTCGCCGCGCAGCGCGCGCGTCTTCGCGCAAGCGGCCGGCGACACCGCGGGCGTGATCGCGGTCTGCATCAGCGAGGCCACGGCCAAGGCGCTGGCGCCGCTTGTCTTTCGCGAGGTGCGCGTCGCCGCAAAGCCCAACCAATCCGCGCTGCTCGAAAAGCTGCTATGATGGCGGCGGGTGATCGAGGGGGATTTCGATGCGTGCGTTCCTGATCTTTCTGCTCGTCGTGGCCGGCGCATGCGCGGGCGCGTTCTTCTATTATTCGACGCCCGACATTCCGCGCGCCACGCTCGAGGCGAAATACGCGTCGCCGCTCGCGCGCAAGGCCAGGCTGGGCGACGGCACGGTCGCGAACTATCGCGAGCGCGGGCCGGTGAACGCGCCCGCGCTGCTGCTGCTGCACGGCTCGAACGCGTCGCTGCTCACCTGGGAGCCGTGGTCGAAGCGGCTGTCGGACCGCTTCCACGTCGTCAGCGTCGACCTGCCCGGCCACGGCCTGACCGGCGCGGTGCCGGGCGGCGATTATTCGGAAGAGGGCATGGCGCGTTTCGTGCTCGCCTTCGTCGACAAGCTCGGCCTGAAGACCTTCGCGCTCGCCGGCAACTCGATGGGCGGCGGGGTGGCGGCGCGCTTCGCCGAAGAGCATCCCGGCCGCGTCACCAAGCTGATCCTCGTCGATGCCGCGGGCATGCCGTTCAAGCAGGGCTCCGGCACGCCGCTCGCGTTCCGCCTGGCGCGCATCCCGGTGGTGAACCGGCTGCTCTTGCACATCACGCCGCGCTCCTTCGTCACCGAAGGCATGGACAAGGCGATCGTGCACAAGGAGATCGTCACCGACGCAATGATCGATTCCTATTGGGACTTCGCGCGCATGGAGGGCACGCGGCCCGCGACGCTCGCGCGCTTCTCCGGCCAATGGGACACCTATGTGCGCGACCACACCGGCGCGCTCAAGATGCCGGTGCTGATCCTGTGGGGACACGACGACGCGCTGATTCCCCTGGACAGCGCGCATGACTGGCAGAAGGCGGTGCCAGGCGCGACGCTGATCGTCTACCCGAAGACCGGCCATATCCCGATGGAAGAGGTCGCGGACCGGTCGGCCAAGGACGTCAGGGCATTTTTGGAGAAATAATCTTTCAATCAAAATATTTTTTCAACTATCTTGAAATCGCAAGTTGCAGGACTAAATCCCTAGTATTGGCCTGTAAAGGCCGGGAAATTTAGGGACCAAGTCCATGGATAAGGAACAGGCCGCCGGGCCGAAAACGGAGCTGGTCGGTGTCTCCGGCCGCATGCAGAAGGCGATCGAGGATCAGATCGCGGCCCTCGCCGACGGCCTGGGCGATTGCCTGCAGGGCGCACGCGAGGCAGATGTAAGTGACCCTTACAAGAACCTGCGCTCCAGCGAACGCGAGGACGCGGTCAAGATCGTATCGGCGACGGCTGAACTGCTGCAGGCCATCGCCCGGCTGAAGGGCGGCTTCCAGCACGATTACCGTATCGTCCGCGTCGAACCGGAAGGCGGGGCGAAAGCGACAGCCGTTCCGAAGCAGAACGGCGCGAAATGGCCGCCGCCCGACGGCTATGACGAGGACACCTATCCTTACCTGACCGATGAAGAGCTCCTCGCGCTCAACCTGGATCAGCGCCGGGCCTATTGGCGCATGACCGCATCCCTGCCGCCGCACCGGCGGTGGGAGGAGAGACTGGCCGAACGCGATGCCGCCGATCTCGCGCGGCTGAAGGCCGAAGTCGATCGTATCGCGGCGGCCTACCCCCTCCCCTCGGAAAACAGCGGTTCGAATGACGATGCAGGGAGAGCCTAGAAAAAGAGGCGGCCCGCCGAAGCCCGACGGCGAAGCCGGCAGCCGAACCCGGCGACGGCGGGGCGGTCAGCCCGGCAACCGCAATCGGCTGCGCCACGGCTGCTTCAGCGCTGCGCGGCAGGCGCGGCATAGGAAAGTGCGTGCGCTTGTCCTTGCCGCGCGCAATCTCGCCTGTCGAATCCGGCTGCTCGCCGCGGCGCTGACGGCGTTGCGCGCCAAGCGCGCCGCCTGCTCGAGACGCCCCGTATCCGGGCGGCGTCCCGCTGAGAATCGAATTCAACGATCAAGCTATAGCGGTTTTGCCTTGGCGCCTTCGACATATAGCGCCAGGGCCTCGCCCACCCGCGGCATCATCTCGTCCCAGCCGCCGAAGGCCGCGGGGCTGAACACCTTCGACCTGCGGTACCACGGGTACTCGTCGGTGCCGAGCTGCGGCCAGGTGCGGCCCGCGGTCAGGAACCAGGTCTCGGTGCCGACGCTGCCCGCGATCGCCGCGGCCGCGGTCGGCGCGGAGAGGACGAGGTCGAGCGCGGCCGAAAGGGCGGCGGCGCCCTCGATGTCGTTCTTGAGGTCGAGGCCCTCGATGCGGCGGATGTCGGCGCCGTGCAGCGCCCCCGCGCGCGCGATCTCGTCCGCGCAATCGCCGTATTGCAGGTTGACGAAGACCGCCCCCGGCACCTTCAGGATCGGACCCCACGCGTCGAGCGCGCTGTAATACTTGGCGCGCTTGGCGCCCAGCATCATCGAGCGCCAGCACACGCCGATCTTGGGGCCGGGTCCGAAACGCATCAGCTCGGCACGGTACTCGGCGACGCGCGCCGGATCGGGGATGAGGAAAGCCTCATGACGGAAATCTTCGATGCGGCGGCGGAAGAAGCGCAGCGGCGTTCCCATCGGCGCCCAATAGTCGGGATCGGCGCCGGCACCGTCGCCCGCGCCCTCTACCGCAAACGGGATGAAACGCAGCGACTTGTTGCCGTCCTTGTCGATCAGGGTGCGGTCGTCATAGCGGCCGATCTCGGCGTCCGGGAACGAACGCTGGAACAGCGGGATCAGGCGCGGATCGACCGCGATCTGGAGCTTGCCGGTCTCGCCGACGGCCGCCTGAAGATCGGGCAGCACATTGGCGAACATGAACTCGTCGCCCAGGCCCTGCTCGCCGACGATCAGGATGCGCTTGCCCTCGAGGCTTTCGCCCTGCCACAGCGGCGCCTTGGTCATGTGATGCACATAGGCGCGGAAACGCTGGTCGTTGCGGATCTCGAATTCGTCGAAGCCCTCGGCGATGCGGCCCATGCCGATCAGGCAGATGGCGCGCGAATGCCTGCCTTCCAGCCGCTCCGACGGGTCGGTTGCGCGCGCGAGCCCTTCGTCGTAAGCCTCGAGCGCCTCGTCGAGGCGGCCGAGATGCGAATAGGCATAGCCGATGTTGTGATAGAGCCGCGAGAAGGTGGGATCGAGGCGGATGGATTCCAGATAGAAGACGAGGCTTTCCTCCACCCGGCCGTTCTCGGCGAGCACGGTGGCGAGCGCGTTCCACAGCACCGCTTCCTGCGGCATGCGGTAGAGCGCTGCGCGCAGCGTCTCGATGGCGGTGTCGACCTCGCCCATGTCGCTCTGCACGCTGCCCAGGTTGTTGTAGCCGAGCGGCGAGTCGGGGCAGGCGCCGATATAGAGCGAGAACATCTTGGCCGCGCCGGCGTTGAGCTCCAGGTTCCAGGCGGCCAGCCCCAGGTTGATGAGCAGCTCCGGATCGGTCGGATCGAGCGCGAAGGCGCGCTCATAGGTGACCAGCGCCTTGTGCTGATGGCCCATGCGCGCCAGCGCCATCGCCAGCACGTGGAAGGCCTTGGCGTTCTCGTCGTCGACTTCGGTCGCTTCGAGCGCGAGCTGTCCGGCGCGCACCAGCTCGCCCTTGCGCCACGCCTTGATGGCGCGCATCAGCACGGCGTTCGACTTGCGCCGCGTCTCGATGGCCTCGAACTCTTCCTCCAGCCGCTCGAGCTTGGCGATCGCGGTCATGCGGGCGTCGATGCCGGCGAGCGAGTTCAGTCCGGGGGCGAAGGCGAGGGCGGCCATGCGGGGATTCCTGGCGGTTGGACGGTGCGCGGCGCCCGTATCGGGCCGCCATCCCCGTCCTTGCCGGCAATCCAACGCCCGTCATGCTTAAGTTCGGGTGAACGGTTTCCCTTCAATCGCAAGGCTTTTGTTAACCTCGATCCGGATAGGGTGCTTCACGTCCGTGGAGAGAAGCCCCATGCCGCTCAAACTGTCGCTCAAGCCCGGCGAGAAATTCGTGCTCAACGGCGCGGTCCTGGCCAATGGCGACAAGCGCACCAGCCTGGTCTTGCAGAACAAGGCCTGCGTGCTGCGCGAGAAGGACATCATGCAGGCCGAAGAGGCGGTGACGCCCGCGCGCCGCATCTATCTGCCCATCATGATGATGTATCTCGATGCCGAGGGCTTCGAGGACTATTACAACGAATTCGCGCTGCGCATGACCGAGTTCATGGGCGCGGTGCAGACCCGCGGCGTGCTGGCCTCGTGCATCGAGATCAGCCGCGACGTGACGGAAGGCCACTACTACAAGGCCTTGATGACGTGCCGGAAGCTCTTCGAGTTCGAACAGGAACGGTTGAACTATGACCCTGCAGGCCTATCAGAACACGCAGCGCATTACTGAGGATTCGCGCACCACCGAATACCGCTTGTTCGGCCAGGTGACGGGCGCGCTGATCGACGCGCAGAAGGCGGCCGAACGCGGCGCGCCGCTGGTCGAGGCCATCGACTGGAACAAGAAGCTGTGGCGCACGCTCGCGGCCGACTGCATGGACGAGCGCAACCAGCTGCCGCAGGACGTGCGCGCCAAGATCGTCTCGCTGTCCCTGTGGATCGCGAAATATTCGCGCACCGTGACGCGCGACGGCGCCTCGCTGGATCCGCTGATCCAGGTCAACCGCACCATCATGCAGGGGTTGAAGGGCGCGGCGTAGAACCGCGCGCCGCGGCGCGCATCGCGTGCGCGCCGTCCGTGCGCAGGTCGATTTGCACACCGATTGCATCCCCGAATCGGCAGCTCGATTTGCGCAGCCCCCCTTGCCGACCGGCAGTTTCTGCCCATGGTTAGCAAGCGGTAAACTCGAAAAACACCATCAAAAACAGAGACTTATAAATCCAACCCCTGGCATGGCGACTGCAACGCGCAATCCGCACCGTCCAGAACGGAAGTGGAGAACTCGATGCTCAGCGTGAACACCAACACCGGCGCGATGATCGCGCTGCAATACCTCAATCAGACACAGGCCGATCTCGCGCGCACGCAGAGCGCGGTCGACACGGGCTTGAAGGTTTCCTCCGCCAAGGACGACGGCGCGATCTACGCCATCGCCCAGAACATGCGCGGCGACGTCGCGGGCTACGGCGCGGTGACGGACTCCATCGACCGCGGCATGTCGGCGATCGACGTGGCGATGTCCGCGGGTCAGTCGATCTCGGATCTGCTCATCGAGATGAAGACCAAGGCGCTCGCCGCCTCCGACACCTCGATCGACTCGGCGAGCCGCGAGGCGCTGAACCAGGACTTCGTGGCGCTGCGCGACCAGATTTCGACCATCGTCAAGAACGCGGTGTTCAACAACTACAACCTGGTCGACGGCTCGACCACGCAGATCACGGCGCTGGCCTCGGCCGACGGCTCGCGGCGCATCACGGCGGGCGCGCAGAACATGAACCTGTCGGGCTCGATCGTCACGCTCTCGACCGCCGCGACGATCTCGACCCAAACCATGGCGTCGACGATGGTGGCCGCGATCCAGACCTCGCTCACCAACGTCAACGCGGCGCTCGCCAAGCTGTCGGCCGGCTCCAAGAAGTTCTCGGTGCAGCTCTCCTTCGCCCAGAAGCTGTCCGATACGCTCACCACCGGCATCGGCAACCTGGTCGACGCCGACATGGCCAAGGAAAGCGCGCTGCTCCAGTCGCTGCAGGTCAAGCAGCAGCTGGGCGTGCAGGCGCTGTCCATCGCCAACCAGTCGCCGCAATACCTGCTCTCGCTGTTCAAGGGCTGAAGCGCCAAAGCTCCTTTCACGCTTGCGCAAGGACGGCGTCGCGAAAACCGCGGCGCCGTCTTTTTATCTCAAATGCGAGGCAAACTTTGCCGATCGCTGGGCAATATTTTCCGGTTAAGCGGTAAATCTTGCCGCGTTAAGAACGGCAGTCGGAAAATTCCCGCGGGCGCGAATTTCCGCCCTTGCAGAAAATCGACGGTTAGGAATCGGTAAACCTGCGTGCGGCACGGCCGTTGCTCTTCGCTGTGCACGGGCAAAACGCCCATGAGCAAAAAGCTCGATCACAACGGAGGCAAGAATGCTTAGCGTGAATACCAATGTCGGCGCCATGGTCGCGCTGCAGTACCTGAACCAGACCCAGGCTTCGCTGGCCCAGACCCAGAACGCCATCAACACGGGCCTCAAGGTCTCGTCCGCGAAGGACAACGGCGCGGTCTACGCCATCGCGCAGAACATGCGCGGCAACGTCGCCGGCTACACCGCAGTCCAGGACAGCCTCAATCGCGGCATGTCCTCGGTCGACGTCGCCATGTCGGCCGGTCAGTCGATCTCCGACCTGCTGATCGAGATGAAGACGAAGGCGCTCGCCGCCTCCGACACTTCGCTCGATACCGCCAGCCGCTCGGCGATGAACCAGGACTTCGTCGCGCTGCGCGATCAGATCTCGACGATCGTGAGCAACGCCGTGTTCAACGGCTACAACCTGGTCGACGGCTCGACGACGCAGATCACCGCGCTGGCTTCGGCCGACGGCTCGCGCCGCATCACGGTGGCGGCGGAGAACATGAGCCTGTCGGGCTCGATCGTGACGGTTTCGACCGGCGCGAGCATCTCGACCCAGGCGTCCGCGTCCACCATGGTGTCCGCGATCCAGGCGTCGCTGACCAACGTCAACTCCGCCCTGGCCAAGCTGTCGTCCGGCTCGAAGAAGTTCTCGATCCAGATCGACTTCGCCCAGAAGCTGTCGGACGCGCTGACCAGCGGTATCGGCAACCTGGTCGACGCCAACATGGCCAACGAGAGCGCGATGCTCCAGTCGCTGCAGGTCAAGCAGCAGCTGGGCGTCCAGGCGCTGTCGATCGCCAACCAGGCGCCGCAGACCGTCCTGTCGCTCTTCCGCTAAACGGGTGCGTGGCGGAGACCCGGAACGCCGGGCTCCGCCGGCGCCCCAAGGCGACGAGTTTGGTGGGATACAAGAGTACGGAGCGGGCGGGGAAAACCCCGCCCGTTTCGCTTTGCCGGATCAGAGATTGAGGTTGCGCGCCAGGGCCTCGACGACTCGCTCGGCGTCGCCGACTTCCATCGCCGCCGAAAGCGGCAGGCTCAAGCATTGCGCATAGTAGCGGTCGGCACCGGGAAGCTGCGCGCCGTATCGCGCCGCAAAATAGGGCTGACGATGCACCGGGAAGTAATGCACCTGCGTGCCGATGCCCTCGTTGGACAGGGCGCGCATCAGCTGCGCGCGGCTCAAGCCCGCGGCCTCGAAGTCGATCCGCGCGACATAGAGATGCCAGGCGGGAAGCGAATTGCGCGTGCGTCCCAAAGGCTTCACGACCGGCGCATAGGGCGCGAGCAGGCTGTCATAGCCGGCTACGATGGCGCGCCGGCGGGTGATGAAGCGCTCGATCTTGGCGAGCTGCGCCAGGCCCAGCGCGCATTGGATGTCGTTGGCGCGCCAGTTGAACTCGGGCTCGGTGAGCTCGTAATACCAGGGATTGGGATTGCCTTGGCCGTCGAAGGCCTCCACGCGGTTGGTGAAGGCGTGCGGGTCGCGCGTCATGCCGTGGTTGCGGGCGCGCACCAGCCGCTCGGCCACGGCCGGATCGTTGGTCGTCACCGCGCCGCCTTCGCCCATCGCGATGGCCTTCACCGGATGGAACGAGAAGACGCTGAGGTCGGAATGCGCGTTGCTCCCGATGCGCGTGGCGATGCCCCGGCTCGTGACATGCGAGGCGCCCAAGGTGTGGCAGGCGTCGTCCACGACCTTGATCTTGTTGATGCGGGCGATGGCGGCGATCTCTTCGAGCGCGCCGCATTGGCCGTTCAGGTGCACGTTGAACACCGCGTCGACCTTGCCGGAGCGCTGAAGGGCGTTGGAGAAGGTCTCGGGCGTCATCAATCCCGTCGTCGGATCGACGTCGGCGAAGACGATGTCGGCGCCGTTCAGGTGCGGCGCGCTGGCGGTCGCCAGGAACGTGATCGCCGGCACGACGACTTTCGTGCCCGCGCCCAGGTTCAGCGCCCGCGCCGCCATGTGCAGCGCCGCCGTCCCGTTGGCGCAGACGACCGCGTGCCTGGCGCCGGTATAGTTCGCCAGCGCCGTCTCGAAACGCGCGACCGCCGGACCGGTGGTGAGGTACTCGCCGCGCAGCACCTCGGCCACCGCGGCGACGTCGTCGTCCTCGATGACCTGACGGCCGTAAGGAAGGAACGGCTTGGCGGCGGCCGGCAGCGTCGGCTTCAGCGCGGCCGCGCTCATGCGAAGGCCTGGGTGAGAAGGGCCTGAAGGCCGCGCACGTCCAGCGCTTCCGGATTGCAGTCGCTCGAATAGGCGAAGCCTTCGGCGACCGGCCTGGCGCCGCGGTTCAGATAGGCCTCGCGCGCCGCGGCCGCGAAGCTCGCCAGGATGACATAGCGGTCGTCGAGCTCGACGGTCCAGCGCGAATCGTCGGCCGGGATCATGGTCTCGTGCAGCTTCTCGCCGGGACGGATGCCCACGACCTTCTGGCCCAGCGACGGGCACAGGCTCGAGGCGAGGTCGGTGACGGTGGTCGACGGGATCTTGGGCACGAAAATCTCGCCGCCGCGCGACAGCTCCATGCTGGACAGCACGAAGTTCACGCCCTGCGTCAGCGTGATCCAGAAGCGCGTCATGCGCGGGTCGGTGATCGGGATCTCGTCGGCGCCCTCGGCCGCGAGCTTCCTGAAGAACGGCACCACGCTGCCGCGCGAGCCGAAGACGTTGCCGTAGCGCACGACCGAGAACTTGGTCCCGTCGGCGCCGGAGAGGTTGTTGGCGGCGACGAAGATCTTGTCGGACGCAAGCTTCGAGGCGCCGTAGAGGTTGACCGGGTTCGCGGCCTTGTCGGTGGACAGCGCGATCACCTTGCGCACGTTGCGGCGCAGCGCGGCATAGACCAGGTTCTCGGCGCCGAAGACGTTGGTGCGGATGCATTCGAACGGATTGTATTCGGCGGTCGGCACCTGCTTCAGCGCCGCGGCATGGATGACGTAGTCGATGTTGTTCAGCGCCAGCTCGAGGCGGTCGCGGTCGCGCACGTCGCCGATGAAATAGCGCATGAAGGGGTGCTGATCCATCGGAAACATCTGCTGCATCTCGTACTGCTTCAGCTCGTCGCGCGAATAGATCACCAGCCGCCGCGGCTTGTAGTTCTCGATCACGGTCTTGACGAAGTGCTTGCCGAACGAGCCCGTGCCGCCGGTGACCAGCACCGACTTGTCGTTCAGGTCGAGCCAGGGCTGCGTGAAGTCGCGCAAGCTCATGTTGGCGGGCGGCGGCGGCAGCGCCGTCTCGTCGTTGTCGCTGACAGCCAGATAGATCTTCTTCGCCCGATGCGCCATGGAGCTCGCCTCTTCGAATGGGCGAACATGGTTGCAGAACACGGTTAAAAACCGCTTACGGCAACGCTCTATTTACGCTGAAACGAAAACGCCGCGGGCCCCCGCGGTAAGGCGAGGGCTTGGCCGTGTCGTCGAGCTCGAGCGCGGAGAGCACGAACTGGCAGAACAGGCTGCCGCCGATGCGCTTGTGGGTCAGAAGCCCCAGAAGCGGCGCGGTTTCGCGATCGGCCTCGACGCGAAGCCGCGTCTTGTCGTCGCCGATCTCGGCCCAGCCCTCGGTCATGCCCAGGCCATGCGAGGCCGACACCAGGAACGACACCGGCGCGCCGTGGTCGACGTCCTGGCCGGCCAGCGCAAAGGTTTCGCAAGTCTTACCGCCGTTGTGCGTCGTCAACGAAAGCTTCATCCAGTCGAAGGCACCGGGCAGCAGGGTGAAATGGCCGAGCCTCAGGCTTCCCCTGCCGAAATCCGGCCATTGGAAGGTCACGTCGAAGTCCACGCGCGGCGCGTTGCCGTGGAAGCGCATCGTCTTCTCGATCGGCCCCTTCGGCGTGTCGATGCGCGCGAAGGCGACGCTGTCGCCGTCCTCGGTCCACACGTGCGCGTCGCAGGTTTCGAGGTCGGTGATCTTGTGCTCGCCCGGCGCCTCGAAGACGCAGTCGCCCGTGTACCAGTCGGCCTGGACGGTGATGTCGTCGAAATGGCCGTGCGGCAGCCCGCCGAGCGCAGGCTTGTCGTCGCCGGCGAAGCGCAGCGACGCGATCGCAAGGCCGCGGCGGCGATCCAGCTCCGCGGCAAGGTGCGGGGTGCGGATCGCGATGCGGCGGGCGGTGACGGGTTCGCCTTTGGGAGCGACGACCGGCATGACAGGACGCGGCCAACGCGCTTCGGCGGCCTCGAGCCGCGCGCGCAACCCCGCCCAGCGTTTCTCGGTGATGTGGGTGCGGAAGTCGCTCGACCACAACAGGCACAGCTCCTTCGCGTCGGCGCCGGCGCGATACAGCCGCTCGCAGGCCGCGTTGATGCCGACGTCGTCGCGGCCGGTGACCGCCCAGCGCGAGAGATTGTATTTGCGCTGCTTCTTCACCGGGATCGGGCAGGCCGCGCTTTCGAGCCTCAGCGGCTGGCGCCGCGCGCACTTCAAAGCCTGCGACGGCGCGATCAGCGCGAACTCTTCGCCGATGCTTTCGAAGGCGCGCTCGAGCTTCGTCCATTCGCCGCCGGAAAGCTTCTCTTCGGTCTTGTAGCGGCCGGGCCGGAAGTCGAAGATCTCCGCGTCGCTGGCATAACAACACAAGGTGCGTGGGCTTGAGCCGCGCTGGCCGTGCAGGTAGTCGAGATAGGCGTCGAGCTCGATGTCGCCATGCGCGAAGCGCTGCAGCTTCTGGAACGCGACCGTGTTGGTCCACAGAAGCGCGATGGTGCGGCCGTCGCTGCCCAAGGCGCGCTCGGAACGGAAGCGCGTCTCGATGGGCCATTCGGGATGATGCGCGGAAGGATTGTCCCAATCCATCAGCAGCGCGCGGTAGCCCGCATCGACATAGAGCCCGACCAGTCCGCCGGAATAGGCCTGCTCGTTGACCAAAGCGAGCGTGGGCCGCACGCCGAGCAGCCGCGCGTAGACGTCGTGGCCCAGGCGAAGATTGTCTTCCGTCACCCGCGCCGGCACCAGCGGCGCGATGATCTGCGCATAGCCGGAGCCGATCAGCTCGACCTTGCCGCACGCGATCAGCGCGCGAGCCTTGGCGATCCAGGCCGGATCGCGCGCCGCGATCTCTTCCAAGGTGAAGCCGGTCGCTTCAAGGCCGATGGGGCCGTGCTTCTCGGCGAGGTGCAGCAGCGGCCAATAGCAGCGCACGATGACGTCGCCGCGCTGTTCCTCTTCGATGGAGGAGAACGCGAGATTCAAATGAAACAGCGCGAACAGGCGAAGCGTCGCGGTCGCGCCGTCGACCTCGCGCCTTGTGAGGGCCACGTTCATCTTGTGAGGGCCACGTTCATGCGGTGGCGATCTTCAGCCGCGACAGCGCATCGTTGGCGGCCGCCAGCGCCTGCTCGCGCGAGCTGCCGGTCGCAAGCACCATCGCGGCGGACGGCCGCTTGTCGCCGGCGGGCAGGATCACGTCGCCGGGCTTGGCGGTGACGACGACTTCCGCGATGCCGTCGACCTTGGCGGCTTCGTCGGCGCCGCTGATCGACACCACGCGGCCGGGCTTCGGGAACGCATAGCGCTGGATCACGGGCGTGAAGCCGCGCGGCTCCAGCTCTTCCGGCGCGACGGGCTCGCCCAACGCTATCCTGATCGCGCAGCCGATGAAGTCGACGCCGGTGTTCAGCGGAATCTCGCGCGTGCAGAAGAAGCCGCCAGACAGCCGCGCCGCCAGCTCGATCACGTAAGGCTCGCCGTCATGCACGACGATGTCGCCCTTGACCGTGCCGTCGGCGACGCCGAGCGCGGCGGCCGCGCGCGCGACCACGTCCTTAACCCTGGCCTGGACCTCGGCGGGCAGACGGCTCGGCAGGTCGCCGCCGTTCTCGATGAAGAACGGCGCATAGGTCTCGAGGTATTCGTAATTGCGGTCCGAGAAGCCGGGCGTGAAGCAGCGCCCACCGATGACGATGGATTCGGTGGAGACCTGCGGGCCGGCGAGGTATTGCTCGACCATCACGCGCTGGGTCGGCGAATGGCTGCGGGCGAGCGCGAAGGCCTTGGTCAGGTCCTCGACCTGCGCGACGCGCTGCACGCCCCGCGAGCCGCGGCTGTCGACGGGCTTGATCACCAGGTCGCGGCCGCGCTCGATGGCGACGCGCTGCAGCTCCTGCACCGTGCGCACTTCGCTGAACCACGGCACCGGCACGCCGCGTTCCGCGAAGCGCCGCTTCATCGCAAGCTTGTCGCAGGCGAGCTCGGCGGTGGCGATGGAGATGCCGGGAAGCTTGAGCTTCGCGGCGACGGTCGCGACCGTGACCGGCGCGTCGGCGGCGACGCAGATCACGCCGTCGATCCTGCGGATCTTGCGGTTGAAGCGTTCGGCCGCGGCTGCGGTCTCGTCGGGGCCGTAGACGTCGGCGATCAGGCAGGAATCGGCATATTGGAAGCCGGGCGCCTGCGGATCGCGGTCCGAGACCACGACGTTCAATCCCATCTCCTTGGCGCGGCGCGCGGCATCGGCCGCTTCGATCCCGCCGGAGACGATGAGCAAGGTCTTGGTCATCAGAAGTAAAGCCCGCCGTTCACGTTGATCGTCTGCGCGGTGATGTAGGACGACGCGTCGCTGGCCAGGAACACGACCGCGTCCGCCACCTCGCGCGCGGTGCCCAGGCGTTTGAGAAGGATGTTCTCCGCCGCCTTCTGCACGCTGGCGGCGGCGAGGCCTGCCTGCCCCATGTCCGAGGCGATGATGCCGGCGGCGACGGTGTTCGAGCGCACGCCGCTTGCCGCGCCGAAGCGCGCGACGACCTGCGCCAGCGAGATCAGCCCCGCCTTCGACGCCGCGTAATGCGCCGTGCGCGGTCCGCCATATTGTCCGCTGACCGAGCCGATATGGACGATGCTGCCGCCAGCCGTCATCTCGCGCAGGAAGACCTGCGAGCAGACGAAGGGGCCTTTGAGGTTGGTCGCGAGGATCGAGTCCCAATCCGCGTCGCCGACCTGGTCGAAGTCCGTCGGCTTGTTGATCCCGGCATTGTTGACTATAATCGACAGAACGCCCAGCGCGCGCGCATCCTTGGCGGCCGCCTCGACGCTGGCACGGTCGGTCACGTCCATCTGCACCGCAAGGGCGCGCCGGCCGAGCGCTTCGATTCCGGCCACGACCTTTTCGGCCTCGCCGCGGTTCTCGCGATAGGTCAGTACGACGTCGGCGCCGGCTTCGGCCAAACCCAAAGCGATGGCGCGGCCGATGCCGCGGCTGCCGCCGGTGACGACCGCCGTCTTGCCCGCGAGCGAGAAGCGCTGCATCACGCGGCTCTCCGCTTGCGCTTGATGGCGCGGCGCGCCGCTTCCGCGATCGCCTTGGCGCCGATGCCGAACATCACGGCCAGCTCCTCCGGCTCGCCCGAGGCGCCGAAGGTGTCGCGCACGCCGACGAACTCGATGGGGCAGGGCCGCGTCGCGCCCAGCGCCTCGGCAACCGCGCCGCCCAGCCCGCCATAGATATTGTGATCCTCCGCCGTGACGATGGCGCCGGTCTCCTTCGAGCAGCGCCTGAGCAGCTGCGCGTCGATCGGCTTGATCGTCGCCATGTTGACGACGCGCGCCGCGATCCCTTCCTCGGCCAGCAGCGCCGCCGCCTCGACCGCGCGCGCAACCTCGACGCCGCAGGCCACGATGGTGACGTCGTCGCCGTCGCGCACGATGTGGCCCTTGCCGATCTCGAAGGTATGGTCGTCGCCGAAGACGCGCTTGGCCGGGCTGCGGCCGGTGCGCATATAGACGGGGCCGTCGAATTCCAGGATGGCGCGCGTGGCCAGCGCCATCTCCACCGGATCGGCGGGCGAAAGCACCGTCATGCCGGGAATCGCGCGGAACGCGGCCAGGTCTTCCAGCGCCTGTGCCGAGCCGCCGTCGGGACCGGTGTCCAGACCGGGATGGCTGGCGACGATCTTGGCGTTGCGTTTGGCATAGGCGAGCGACAGCCGCGCCTGCTCGATCGCGCGCAGGCAGAACACGGCGAAGGTCGTCACCACCGGCAGCTGGCCGACCGCGGCCAAGCCGCCGGCGGCCGCCATCATGTTCTGCTCGGCGATGCCGAACTGCAGGAAGCGCTCGGGGTGGCTCTTGCGGAAATGATGCACGCCGGTGCCGCCGGCGATGTCGGCGTCGAGCACGACGAGCTGCGGGAACTCGTCGGCGAGCTCCGACAGCGCCTTGCCGAAGGCCTCGCGCAGCGAATCGCCGCTCGTGCCGATCAGTCCGGGGGATTCAGAGCCCATCGAGATAATCCTTGATGTCCTTGCGCGCGGCGCCGAGCGCGGAGAGCGCGTCCTCGGCCTGCTCACGGGTGAGTTTCACGCTGCCGTGCCACTGCGGCACGTTCTCCCAGGCCGGCACGCCCTTGCCTTTGACGGTGTGGGCGATGATGACGCTGGGCCGCTCGTGCGTGGCGCCGGCGCGGCGGAAGGTCTTGAGCAGCTCGGCTACGTCGTGGCCGTCGATCTCGGCGACCGCCCAGTCGAAAGCGCGCCACTTGGCGGCCAAAGGCTCCAGCCGCATGATCTGCTCGTTGCGCGCGTCGCTCTGCAGCTTGTTGTAGTCGATGATGGCGCAGAAATTGTCGAGCTTGTGATGGGCCGCGCACATCGCGCCTTCCCAGATCTCGCCTTCCTGCAGCTCGCCGTCGCCGAGCAGCGCATAGACGCGCGCCGAGCTTCGCTGCATCTTCAAGCCCATCGCCATGCCGAGCGCGACCGAGAAGCCCTGGCCGAGCGATCCGGTCGAGGTCTCGACCCAGGGCAGGTCCAGCACATGCGGATGGCCCTGGAAGCGGCTGCCGATCTTGCGCAAGCGCAGCGCCTCGCGCTTGTCGCAGAAGCCGTGATGCGCGGCGATGGCATAGAGCGCGGGCGCGGCGTGGCCCTTCGACAGCACGAAACGGTCGCGCGCGGGATCGTCATGCGCGGTCGGCCAGACGTTCAGCTCGGCGCCGAACAGCGCGGCCAGGATGTCGGCGCAGGAGAGCGATCCGCCCGGATGGCCCGAGCCCGCGTGATAGATCGACGCGACCACGTGCTGCCGCACGAAGCGCGCGGCCAGCGCGATGTCGGTCTCGATGCTGTGCCTGAGGACCGGTTCGTCCTTGCGGCCGGCGGTCGGGATGATCTTGGGAGTGAACGGCATGAGGTGTCCTTACGCGGCCAGGCGCGTCTGCGCGCGGCTAAGAAGATCGCTGTAGAAGAGGATTTCGGCGTGAGGGGCCAGGCTCTTGGCTTCGGCCGCGATCTCGCGGGCGAAGTCGCGCGACATCACGACGACGACGCCAGCTTGGCTTTCGCTCAGCGCCTCGGGCGCGGCGACCATGCAGCCGTGGCGCTCGCCGACCAGCGGCTTCAGGTGCTTGTCGATCAAAAGCGTCAGCGCGCGCGGATTGAAGCGGCCGTGCACGACCAGGCTGTCGAACAGCCGGCCGGCGCCCCACAGCGCCACGCCGCGTGGGCTCAAGCGCGCGATCTCGGCGGCGACCGCGGTCAGCGCCGACAGGTTGCGCGCGCGGGTCGCGATGTAGCGCGCGATCAGGTCCTCGGCCTCTTCGGCGAGTCGCGCATCGGCTGCCGGCCTGGCCGCCACGCTCTTGCGCGCGACGAAGAGCAGGTTGGAGCGGTCGGACGGATCCGGCTGCTGGACGATCTCGAAGCCGGCGGCCTCGATCATCCTGGCCAGGGTCTCTGCCGAGAAGTGATAGAGATGCTTGTCGATGAACCATTCCTCGACGATGTCGTCGCTCGCCAGCAGCGCGATGTTCGGCGCGTCGAGGATCAGCAATCCGCCGTCCTTCAGCACGCGGTGGTGGTCGGCCAGCGTGCGCGCGGGATGTGCCAGGTGCTCGATGGTGTGACAGGAGTGCACGACGTCGAAGCGGCCGCTCTCCAGCGCCGCATCCTCGATGCGCGCTTCGATGAGCTCGGCGAGGCCGGCGCAGGACTGCGCCACGCGCTCGTCGGGCTCGACGGCGACGACATGCGCGTTCGGCGCCGCGGCCAGGAACGCCTTCACGAAGCTGCCGCGGTTGGAGCCGACGTCGAGCAGCGCGATCCCGCCCGAAAGATCCGCGTGACGCGCCAGCGCTTCCATCGCTTGGCCGGTGCGGAAGCCCTTGCCGTAGCGGACATTGCCCCAGTCGGCGGCGCTCGACACCGCGGCCGGGTTGCGCTTTTCGCGGTCGCTGCGCGGCAGGCTCTGCACCAGCCCGCAGGCCGCGCACAGATGCACGGTGATGCCGCGCGTCGTGCCTTGGGGGCGGTAGACGGGTTTCAGGCGGTCGCCGCCGCACAGATCGCAGGTGTCTGACATGGTCGCGCCCCACAACAAGAAGCCGGTAACCATCTTTCGCCGCTCAGCGTTAATAATTCACTACATACTCGGCACGTTCGGCATAGCCGAGCCGCGCCATCATCGGCGCCGCGAGCCGGTCGAAGGCCGCACGCTGTTCGGATGTGAGCGGCTTGTCCTCCGGCCTGTTCACATTGTGCGGCCGGGCGAAGATCGCGAACTGCTCGTTGCGCCAGGTAAGCCCCAGGAAACCGAACAGCGATCGCCCGAGGCTCGGCGACACCAGCAGATCCTCCAGGCGCACGAACATCTGCCGCTCCGGCGCCACCTGGGCCAGCGACCTCAGGATCGCACCGTTGATCTCCGCCCAATGCCAGGCGATGCGGCCGAACTGGTCCAGCTCGCCGGGCGGCAACGGCCACCAATACTTCTTTTCGGGCGGCGGCGCGGGCGCGCCGTGCTCGACATGCGCGCGCAGGATCGCCGTCGAGCGGTCGTCATAGCACTCGTCGCCGAGCTTGTGGAAATACGAGCTCGACACCTTGCGGCCGTCGCGCACCAGGTGGACGAACTTCGCTTGCGGCATCGCCTGCGCCAGATCCGGGATCAGCCAGGAGAGCTTGTTGGACGAATCGCCCCACGCCGCGGCCGCGCTGCAGCGTGCGGCGGCGGCATGCGTCTGATCCAGTATTTTCGACGTTTCCTGGGCACCGATCAGCCCGTGATAGCGCCTCACCGCCAGCGGCTGGACAATCTGCACCATGTATTCGTGATGCATCTCGACACCGCCCGCCACGGACAGCGCCTTGTGCAGCATCGCGGTGCCCGAGCGGCCGCTGGAGACGACGAAGAACGGCCTGGCTTTCGACGAGGGCGCGCTCACGGCAGGCGCGCGATCACGACCGCCTCGCGGCCGATGCCTTGGCTGGCCAGCGCGCGGTAGAAGGCGCGGCGCACGCTTCTCAGGCCCGCGGCTTCGAAGGCGAGGTCGAACGTCTTGCGCTTGGCGTGGCAGGCGCGGCCAAGTGCTGTGTCGCCGACATAGTTCTCGCCCATCATCACGAAGGCTTCCATGGGAAAGCTCGTCATCCGCTCCACGACCGCGAAGCCCAGCCGCTCCAGCAGCCGTCCCAGCGACTCGAAATCGAAATAGTTCAGGTGATGCGGCGGCGCGACCCACCAGTCGCCCGTTGCGCCGGCCGCGCGCGCCGCCAGCTGCAACGGCGAGAAGTCGTTCGGCACGTTGACGCAGATCAGCCCATCCGGCTCGAGCAGGCCGCGCGCAAGCGTCAGCAGCTGGATCGGGTCGGGGATATGCTCCAGCACGTTGTTCAGATGCACCACGTCGAAGCGGCCCAGCGTCGGAGCGCTCTGCGCATTGAAGAACCCCTCGACGACCTCGACGCCGAGGCTGCGCGCATGCGCCGATGCCTGGCGCGACGGCTCTATGCCCTTGACCTGCCAGCCGCGCGCCTGCGCGGTCACAAGGAAGAAGCCGGGCCCCGAACCGATGTCGAGCAGCCGGCGCCGCGTCGGCGCCAGACAGTGTTCGAAAACCTCCAGCCGGTCGGTCTGGGCGAGCTCGGCCCAAGCCTGGTCCTCGCCGGCATGCGCCAGGAAGGTCGGCTTCTCGTCCGCGTAATAGGTTTCGCGATATTCGTTTTCCATCGCCGCCGGATCGGGCAGCGGCACCGCATGGCGGAAGCCGCAGGAACGGCAATCGAGAATGTCGTGTCCCTTGGCATGGGCGATGCGCGCGCCGCTGTGACCTTGCCAGGCGACCTCGCCTTGCCAGGCGTTCTCGGTCTCGACGGTGGCTGCGCCCATGGTTTCTCCCCGTTAACCGTCTCTTAGCCAAACACGCTTTAGAAACGGTTAAAGAGACGAGGAGTCCTTCATGCGTCGCGGACCCAGCTTCAGCGCCCCCATCTTCATCGCGGAAGCCTCGAGCAATCACGGCCGCGACTTGGGCCGCGCGCTCGACTTCGTCGATGCCGCGGCGCAGGCGGGGTGCGACGCGGTCAAGTTCCAGCTCTTCAAGATCGATCGCATGTTCGCACCCGAGATCCTGGCCCGCAGCGCCAAGCACCGCGCCCGCCGGGCGTGGGAGCTGCCGCGCGAGCATCTGGCGCCGCTTGCCGAACGCTGTTTGGCGCGGCGAATACAGTTCTCCTGCACGCCCTTCTACCTGGAAGCGGTCGAAGAGCTCCGCCCCTTCGTCGCCTTCTACAAGATCGCCTCCTACGAGCTTCTGGTCGACGACCTGCTTCGCGCCTGCGCGCGGACGGGCAAGCCCATCGTGCTGTCGACGGGCATGGCGACGATGGACGAGATCGTCCGTGCCGCCTCCATCCTGCGCGACGCGGGCGCGAGCGACGTGACCTTGCTGCATTGCGTCTCCGCCTATCCCACGCCCGCGGCGGAAGCGAACCTGGCGGCCATCGCCGCGATCCGCGAGGCGACGGGATATCCCGTCGGCTGGTCCGACCATACGCGCCGCCCCGCGGTGATCGAGCGCGCGGTGCATCGCTGGGGCGCGCGCGCGGTCGAGTTCCATCTCGATCTCGACGGCGAGGGCGCCGAATATGCCGCCGGCCATTGCTGGCTGCCGGACGAGATCGCGCCGGTCATCGCGCGCATCCGCGAAAGCCTCGCCGCCGACGGCGAAGGCTTCAAGGGCCCGCAGCCGTCCGAGCTCTCCGACCGCGACTGGCGCGCCGACCCGCGCGACGGCATGCGGCCGCTCAGGCACATCCGCGCCGCCTTCGAAGGTGCCGCATGAGCGCGCGCGAGCACTTGCGCATCGTCGCCGTGATCCAGGCCCGCATGGGCTCGACGCGCCTGCCGGGAAAGGTCTTGAAACCGGTCGCCGGCCGTCCGCTGCTCTGGCACATCGTGCATCGCCTGAAGGCGTCCAGCCTGATCGAGGACATCGCGGTCGCCACCACCACCAATCCGCGCGACGACGCCATCGTCGAGTTCGGGCGCGCGCACGGCGTGACCGTGGTGCGCGGGCCCGAGGACGACGTGCTGGCGCGGTTCGCCCGCGCCGCCGAGGTGCTCGATGCCGACATCGTGGTGCGCGTGTCGTCGGATGCGCCGTTCATCGACGCGAGCTTCGTCGACCATCTCGTCGCCTCGATGATCGAGCAGGGCGGCGATTACGTGCTGCTCGAGGACGGCGCGGTCACCGCGCATGAAGGCGTCGATCCGCTCACGCGCCGCGCGCTCGACAAGCTGATGATGGACGCGCATGACGATCCGGTCGCGCGCGAGCACGTCACCGGCTATTTCAAGCTGCATCCCGATTTCGTGCCCGTCGCGCGCGCCAAGGCCTTCCCGCCGCTGGCGCGCGACGGCGGCAGGCTCACCATCGATACGCCGGACGACCTCGCTTTCGTCGAGGCGGTGCATGCCAGGCTCGACGCCAGGGCGGGCGAGGCCTCGCTCGGCGACCTGCTGCTGCTGCTCGAGCGCGAGCCGCAGCTGCGTGCCTTGAACGCGCATGTGACGCAGAAGAAGCTGGGCGTCGCCGGCGGCGTGGCGCTGATCCGCTGCGACGGCGGCGGGCGGTTCGGCTATGGTCACGTCAAGCGCATGGTCGCGCTGGCCCGCGCCTTGCGCGACCGCGAAGGCATCGGCGCGGTCTTCGCGGTGAACGGCAGCGAAGACGCGCTGGAGCCGATCCGCAATGCGGGCTTCGAGGCCGTGCTGGCCGACGATATCTGCGCGATCGTCGCCAAGCGGCGCCCCGATGTCCTCATCCTCGATTGCCGCGAAGGCCCGTCGCGCGAAGAGGTCGAGGCGCTGGGCATAGAGCTCGTCGCGGTCGTCGACGACGGCTCCGAGCGGCGGCTCGCCGCCGACCTCGCCTATTATCCGCCGGTGCCGCAGGCCGAGACGCTCGACTGGACAGGCTCGCTGTGCGTCCCGCGCATCGGCTGGCAATGGTCGCTCCTCGGCTTGACGCAATCGGTGCTGAAGCCCAAGCCGGTGACGCCGCGCCCGACCCTGCTGGTGGCGATGGGCGGCAGCGATCCCTATGGACTGACGCTTCGCATGGCGCGCGCGCTGACGCGGCTCGATCCCATCTTCCGCGCCCGCTTCGTCATCGGTCCGGGCATGGAGGACCGCGAGAAGGTCGCCGCGGCCATCGCCAAGCTCAAAGCCAATTTCGAGACCGTCGAGGGTGCCGACGATCTGGCGACGGAATACGCCTCGGCCGATCTCGCGCTCGCGGCCTTCGGTGTCACCGCTCACGAGCTCGCCTCCTTCGGCGTGCCCGCGCTCTATCTCTGTCTCACGGACGATCATGCGCAGTCTGCTTCGGCCTTCGAATATGCCGGCATGGGAATCTCTCTCGGACTGGCGGAAAACGCAGAGGAGGAACGCATCGCGAAATCGGTCTGGGCGCTGCTCGGCGACGCGACGCGACGGCGCGAGATGCGCGCGGCCGGCCTCATGACGATCGACGGTCAGGGTGCGGCGCGCATCGCGTCCGACATCGCCTCCGCGCTGGCCGAGCGCCGCGCGCTCACGCCGGTGCGGGCAGCATCCTGATAACCTGATCGAAACATTGCGCCCAGTCGCCCGCCTTGTCGGGCATGACGCAAGCGCAGGACGGCGCGAACGGTTCGTGCCGCTCGCCGAAGCTGGTCCAGCTGTTGTCGTAGAGAATCTTGAAGGTCGCGACGCCCGCTCCCGCGGCCAGCCACGAAACGGCGGTCGGCGCGCTGACGACCGCATCCAGCGCCTTGAGCAACGCGCAGGCACGGTCGAGCTCGTTCTTCTGGTCGATGCCCTGCGGCACGGCGATCCTGCGGCCGCTCATCGTTTCGAGCTGCGCGATCTCGTCCGGCGTCGCGTCGTATTGCACCGACACCGCCGTGCCCGGCCAGCGGCGCAGGAACGCAGCCCACGCCTCGAGCGGCGCATATTGCAGCGCGCGGTGACCGCCGGTCTTGCCGCTGCGCCAACAGATGCCGATGGCGGGTCCGAAGACGGCGCGCCAGCGCGCGGCCTCGTCGGCGTCGGGGACGAGATAGGCGTGCGGGCTGGGAAAGCTTGCGATGTCTTTACGCAGGTGCCTGGGCAGCGTGCCCATCGCGACGGCTTGGTTCGCGCCACCGGCATGCTTCAGCCAGCCGTAACGCGCCGTGGCGACGCCGCCGCGGGTCTCGACGTCCCAGGCATGGACCTTGGCGCTTGGAAATGAGCGCTGGAACAGCGGTACCAAACGCGGTTCGCATTCCAAAACGATGTTCGCGCCCAGTTCGGGGACGAGGCTCGCGAACATGATCTGGTCGCCGACGCCCTGCTCGGCGGTGACGAGCAGCCGCTTGCGACTGTCGCCGGTCCAGGCGGGCAGGCCATGCGTCGCCGCCGGCACCTTGCCGGGGAGCTTCTTGCGCGCTTCGTAGTCGCGCCAGCCGGATTTGAGATCGCCCTTGAGCAGATGCAGCACCGCGCGGTTCATGCGCGCCTGGGCGTCGTCGGGCTCCAGCCGCAGCACGCGGTCGTAGAGCGCAAGCGCCGTCTCGGTGTCGTCCGCGAGGTCGGCAAGATTGCCGAGCGCCGCGGCATAGTTGGGGCGAAGCGCCAATGCCCGGTGATAATGCGCGACGGCGCCCGCAACGTCGCCCGTCTCGCGCTTGACCGAGCCCATGGTCAGCCAGAGTTCCGCACTGTCGGGCGCACGCGCCAAAGCGGGCGTCAGAACTTGTTCCGCCGCATCGAATTGGCCCTGCGACCGCAGCAGGTTGGCGAGGTTTACCAGCGCCTCGATCCGCTGCGGCTCCAGGCTCAGCACCTGGCGGAAGAACGCTTCTGCCGGCCCCGCCATGCCCAGCGCGCGCGCGGTATTGCCCAGCGCGAAGAGCACGCGGGTGTCGTTGGGCGCCGTGCCCAGCGCCTGCTCGAAGCAGCCGATGGCGTCGGCATGGCGTCCGCCCGCGGCATGCCGCAGGCCTTGCTCGTAAGCGTTCATGGGTCGTTTTCGCCTGCACCCGATTAAGGTCGCGTTAAGCACAAATTCCGCGCTGCTTAGCGGCGCGTTAAGGCCGCGGCTGCGACATTCGTGGCGATGAGCACGGGTGTGTCCTTCGCCAGCTTCGATCCGTCGACGCTGCTCAGCTACTACCAATCGAAGATGCCGCAGGCGCCTTCGCTCGCTTCGTCGCACGCGAGCGCCAGGAAGTCCGCGACCGCCGCCGACGCGCCGCCCTGGGAAGCGACAGCCGCGCCCAAGGAATCGCGCGATGCCGACGTCATGGCGACGACGAACTTCCTCGACACCAGCAAGGTGCCGCTCAGCAAGGGCTCGACCGTCGACGCCGAGACCGAGCAGGACAACCAGAAGCTCTTCGCGCTCTACACCGCGGTGAACAACCTGTCCTATCTCGCCAGCATGTCGAAACGCGACGGCATGACCGCGGGCCAGCTCGGCGGCTTCAACACGCGCTTCCAGGACGGGCTGCGGCAGGTGCGCGACTATATCGCCAACACCACCTTCAACAATTTCACGCTCCAGGCCTCGGCGCCGGCCTCGTCGGTGACCAGCGCCGCCGGCACCGCCTTCGGCAGCTTCACCTACAAGACGCGTACGCTCGCCGGCGACGACAAGGCGTCGAGCCCGCTGCCCGGCTTGAACGCGAGCCAGAGCTTCGCCATCACGGTCAAGAAAGGCGGTGTCGCGACCGACGTCGCGATCGACCTGTCGCAGGTCGGCGGCGGGCTCACGCTCGACAACGTGATCGCTTACGTCAACCAGCAGCTTTCGGCCCAGGGCTTCGCGTCGCGCTTCCATCGCTCCCTCACCAAGGGCTCGATCGACGATCCTGAGAATGCGTCCTACGGCATCGAGGTCGCGCCCGCCGGCACCGAGAGCCTGAGCTTCAAGTCCGACGCCTCCGCGCCCGCGCTCTACGTCGCCGGCAACAGCGGCGTCACCACCGCGACCGACGACACCAAGGCCGACCAGCAGGGCCGCCTGATCAAGCTCACCGACCTCGCCGGCTCGCAGACCGGCGCCTTCAGCGCGACCGCGAATCCGACTTCCGGCCTCACCACCGCGCAGGCGACCGTCGTGGATTCGAGCGGCAACGTCTATGTCGTCGGCAATGCCACCGGCGACTTCGGCAACCAGATCAACCAGGGCAGCCAAGACACCTATCTCACCAAATACGATTCCGCCGGCAATGTGCAGTGGACGCAGCTCCTCGGCAGCGCCGGCACCGCATCGGCGTATTCGCTCGCGCTCGATCCGACCGGCGGCGTGGTGGTCGCGGGCTCGACGACGGGCACCGTGATGCAGGGCGCCGTCGCCGACGGCAATGCCGACAGCTTCGTCGCCAAATACGACGCGACCGGCAACCAGACCTGGGCCAAGCAGATCCAGACGCTCGCCAACAACCAGGCGGCCTCGGTCAGCGTCGATGCGACGGGCAACGTCTATATCGGCGGCCAGGTGAAGGGCGTCATCGGCAAGGGCCAATCGAACAATGGCGGGCTCGATGCCTATGTCGCCAAGCTCGATAACAAGGGCAAGACCGTCTACGAGCAGCAATACGGAACCTCAGGCACCGACAGCGCGGCCGCGACCGCGACGACATCCGACGGCGGCCTTGTCGTGGCCAGCGTCGTGAACGGACATGCGATCGTCTCCAAATATGCCAACGGCGACGCGACGCAGCCGCCGCTGTGGTCCCAGGACCTGGGCGCCCTGCAGGCCGGCGGCACGATCGGCGGCATGACGGTCGCGAACGGCAAGATCTATCTGACGGGCACGACCACGAACCCGAGCCTCACCGCGGGCGGCGCCGCCACGGTCGCGCATGCGGGCTCGGGCGGCATGGACGCGTATGTGTTCTCGCTCGGCGGCGACGGCACGCCGGGCACCGTCACCTATGTCGGCACCGGCGCGGGCGACAAAGGCAACGCCGTCACCGTCGGCTCCGACGGCACCGTCTATCTCGCCGGCACCACCGGCGGCACGTTCGCCGGCCAGTCGCGCAATGTGCCCAACGTCGACAACCTCTTCGTCAGCGCCCTCAACACCGACGGCACGATCCAGTGGACGCGCCAATATGGCGGCGCCGACGGCACCTCGACCGGCCAGGGCATCGCGTTCGACGCCAGCGGGTCCAGCGTGCTCGACGCGCTCGGCCTGCCGCGCGGCCAGATGAGCTTCAACCAGACGGTCGATCTCACCCAGTCCACCACCCTGCGCGCGGGCGACAGCTTCCAGATCAAGCTCGCCGGCGCCGCGACGCGCACCGCCAAGATCACCATCGAGAAGGGCGAGACGCTGACCTCGCTGGTGCGCAAGATCAATATCGAGATGCAGAACGCGGGCAAGGCATCGGTCTCCTACGGCTCCGGCAACGAGACCTTGAAGATCGCGGTCAATTCCGGCGTCACCGCCAGCTTGATCGCCGGTCCCGACACGACGGACGCGCTGGCGCGGCTCGGCCTTTCGCCGCAGACGCTGACCAGCACCGACGACAAAAATACGACGAATGCTTCCACCGCCTACGGGCTGGGCCTGCCCAAGAGCGCCGACATCTCCACGTCGTCGGGCGGCGGCGCGGCGCGCGCGCAGCTGCTCAGCGTGCTGACGGCGATCCAGAAAATCTACCAGAGCGAAAACAAGCCGGCCTCGATACCGTCGGTCGGCAACGCTTCGGGCACCGTGTCGCCGCAGGTGACGTCGCGTCTCGCGAACTATTCGCTGGCGCTCGACATGCTGTCGGGAAGTTCATCTTCCAGTTCTGCGTCGAGCTTGTTCTAACCGGGCGCTCACAACGTTTCGCGACACACCTCACATCCATTTGACAATGCATTCTCCGCTTGCGCGTGGGATAAGCGCGCATGAGTTCCCTTGACGCGAAATGCACGGCCCGCCTGGCTTCGAGCCTCGCTTCGAGAAGCGAAGACCTGGTCAGCCGCGCGGCCGGCTTCCGCATCGAAGCCGACGTCCTGCGCGGCCGCGCGCGAGAGGCCGGCGACACCATGATCCGCAGCGAATATCTTTCGCTGGCCGACCGCTGGTCGCTCTGCGCCGCGCATCTGGAAGCGGAAGCGATCGTGAAGCTTCTCGACGTGAGTTAGACCACGCTGTTGTAGAGCATCGCGCCGCTCGCGCGCTGGCTTTGGCCCCCGCCATAGGTGCGCAGCGGCGCGCCCTGGCGCTCGATCTCCTCGGCGACGGCGCGGATCATGCCTTCGCTGGCGCCGCGCAGCCTCGTCAGCAGGCGCGTCTGCGCCGCAAGCAGGTCGCGGAACCGCGCCGTCGCTTCGCTCAACCGCTTGCGCAGATCCGCGGGCGCCGCTTTCGCCGCCGCCGCGTTCAGCCCCGCCGCCTCGCGGCTATAGAGCGCCGAAAGCTTCAGCATCTCGGGCTCCAGGGTGCGAAGCCCGCGCGGATTGCCGGCCTTGAGCGCGGCGATGTCGGTCTCCAGCGCCGATGCAAGCCGCTCGGCCATCTGGATCAGCCGCTCGATGCGCTCCTGCTCGATGTCGGCAGGGGGGCTCATTGCGGCATCTCCTGGCGCTTCAACAGCTCGCGCGTGATGTGGTCGGACAGGCCCAAGCCTCCTTGCGCCGCGATCTGCTTGCCGTATTCGTCGATCATCAGCGAACGGAACATCTCCTCGCCCGGGCCGCCGCCGAACATGCCGCCGGTGCCGACGCCCTGGAACATGTCGTTCAGCATCTGGCTGATCAGCACGCCCTCGAACTGCTGCGAGACCTTTTTCGCCGTCGCGGGATCGCTGGTCGAGCGCGGCGCCATGACCGAAGCCTGGACGGGGGTTTGCGTGATGGAGTCGGGCGTCATCCGATCACCTGGATGTCGGCCTGCAGCGCGCCCGCCGCCTTGATCGCCTGCAGGATCGAGATGATGTCGCGCGGTCCCACGCCCAGCGCGTTCAGGCCGTCGACCAGGTTCTGCAGGCTCACGCCCTCGTGCAGCACGGCCATCTTGTTGCCCTTGCTGTCGTCGACCTGGATCTGGGTGCGCGGCACCGTCGCGGTCGCGCCCTTCGAGAACGGCCCGGGCTGGCTGACATCGGGCGTCTCCTGCACGCGGATGGTCAGGTTGCCTTGCGCGATGGCGATGGTCGAGACGCGCACGTCCGAGCCCATGACGATGACGCCGGACTGCTCGTCGATGACGACCTTGGCGGGCTGATCGGGATCGACCTTGACCTGCTCGACGTCGGTCAGCAGCCCGACCACGCCGCGCGGATAGGACCCGGGCACCGCGATGCGCACGGTCGAGGGATCGCTGACGTCGGCGACCTCCGTGCCCAGATAGTTGTTCACCGCCGAGGCGATGCGCGTCGCCGTGGTGAGATCGGGATTGTGCAGCGACAGGCGCAGATTCGTCTGGCTCGCCAGCGCGAAGGGGACCTCGCGCTCGACGATGGCGCCGTTGGAGATGCGTCCCGCCGTCGGCACGCCGCGCGTCACGCTGGCCGCGTCGCCGGACGCGGTGAAACCGCTGATCGCGACCGGCCCCTGGCCCAGCGCATAGATCTGCCCGTCGGCGCCGAACAGCGGCGTCACCAGAAGCGTGCCGCCCTGCAGGCTCTTGGCGTCGCCCATCGCGCTCACCGACACGTCGATGCGCGTGCCTTGCGCCGCGAAAGCGGGAAGGTTCGCCGTCACCATCACCGCGGCGACGTTCTTGGTCTGCATGTTCTCGCCGCGCGTGTTCACGCCCAGCCGCTCGAGCATGGTCTGGATGCTCTGCTGGGTGAACGGCGCGTTCTTCAAGGAGTCGCCCGACCCGTTCAGGCCGACCACCAGACCATAGCCGACCAGCATGTTGTCGCGGATGCCGTCGACATCGACCAGGTCCTTGACCCGGGAATAGGCGAAGGCGGGCGAGGGCAGGGCGAGGGCCAGTGCGGCGGCGGCGATCAACGTTCTGAACATGGAGAAGGACGTCATGGAGAGGGACATCATGGAGAAGGACATGGAGCGGGTTCTGCTCTTTTTGGGCCGTCCGCTCCCATGCCAGTTCCGTGCCTGGGCGCGGTGACGAAAAACCTTGTTGTTTCAGTATCTTACAGCTAGCGCCGCCGCCGCCCGGCAACTTCTTCCCGGCAGCTTCGGCCTATTCGAACCTCACTTTTGGAAGGGGCACCCCCGTCCGGTCGGCCGGGTCTTCTGTACATCTGTACGAAAAAAAGAGGTCTCGAGGGGTCGTTCCGGACATAGCTACGCCGCCCAAGGCTTCGCACTTTTGAATTTGTGCATCGCATCAAAGCGCGAAAACAATTTCGCGTCGGCGGTTGGGGCACGCGCTGCCGCTCACGCGGACGCGCGGATTTGCTGGGCGGTTTGCGGCCGCCGGGACTTCCTGCGCAATTGTGGGGATTTGGGCGATTTGGGGTTTCGACCGTGACGGTTCAAGGGGGGCGCGGAAGTTTATTTTTGGTCCGGATCGGTGCCGTCGCCGTCAGGCAGCCGTCTCCCAAATGATGAAGCCGAACACGACTGCCATGGCCGGCAACTCGACCCACCACATATTGGTTATTCAAAATCCCTCGACGCGCTCCATGTAATGAATCGCGCCGTGGTTATCGAACGGCACGACGTGGATGGCATCGGGATGCAATGGCCGGTGGGACAGGCGAAGCCCGATATACCAAGCCATAAGGCCGCCGAAAAACATCCCAGTCAAGGCCGCTATGAACAGTAGGAAAGCAGACGATCTCGCAGTCTCACTTGGACTGCGCCTCAGCCGCATCACCGTCCTCGACCCATTCCATCTCGTCCCGGAACAAGCCGAAGCAGACGGAACAAACCCAATCGTAGTCTTCGCCCCGCGCGTAGTCCTCGGTAGTGGCAAAGCCTTCACGCAATGTCGGTTCGTGATCGACATCGTGTTCCGCGAATTTCGTCCAGCATGCCGCGCAGTGGTCGTGGTCCCAATCGGGCCGGTAGGCCTTGTAGGGCTTCTTCGTGAAACGGACCCCGCGCAAATAAGGCTGCGTGCGAAGATGCTGCAATCGCCAATCATCCGGCGTCATGATGGCCTGCCCGCCTCGGATCACATATCCAGCGCCTGGCCCCGCAACACGAACATATGGTCGCCGCCCAAGCCGAGACATTCCTGCTCGTTCCCCCAGTCGGTGCAGCCGGTGCCGAAGCCGCCGCCGGGGTTGCGCCAGACCGAGGGCAGGTTCACCTGATCGTCCCTGACCATCCAGCCCCATTCGCCGTCGCTGCTGAAATTCTCGTTGACCTGGAACGCGAGCCAGTAGTGCCCGGGCTTGAGCGTCACGCTCGGCTTCAAGGGCACGGCGATGTCGCCGAAGTGCTGGCGGGCCATGACGCCCTCGAACGCGCCTTTGGGCCTTCCCGGCACGCCATTCCTGTTCTTGAAGAACAGCACGTTCATGGAATCGGCCTGGCCGCTGCCGTCGAAGGTGGTTCCCAGGATGTCGACCTCCTTGATCCGCCACTTCACGCCCTCGGGCACGATGAAGTCGTCGGCCGCCTCGCAATCATAGGCGTCGAAGCTGGATTCGAAATTCTGCGAGACGATGCCGAGGCCGCTGGTCCGGCCCGTCTGGTCGTAGAGCGTGGTCAGCCCGCTCGGCGGCAGCCGTGCCGGCGAGACCGCGCCCTCGTGCGAGAGCGGCGGCGCTGCTTTCGCCGCGGACAGCGCCGCGGTCGCCAGCATAGCGGTGGTCGTCAGAAGCACGGTGGTCGACATAAGCGCGGTGGTCGTCAGCAGCGTTTTCGGGTCCATCCTCGCCCTCCATCGATGGCGCATCCAATCCTATCATGGACAGACCCCGCGCCGCGCCCTAATTTCCCGGCTTGAATCGCTGAATAACGGGCTTTCGCTTTGGCCACGGATTATCAGCTCGTCCTCGTCCGCCACGGCGAGAGCGAGTGGAACAAGAAGAACCTCTTCACCGGCTGGCGCGACGTGCGCCTCACCGAAGACGGCGAAGCCGAGGCGCGCGCCGCCGGCGGCGTGTTGCGCGAGGCGGGCCTCGAATTCGACGTCTGCTACACCTCGCTGCTCGGTCGCGCGATCAAGACGCTGTGGCTGGCGCTGGAGGAGATGGATGCGATGTGGCTGCCGGTGATCAAGCACTGGCGGCTGAACGAGCGCCATTACGGCGCGCTGCAGGGCAAGAACAAGGCCGACTCGGTCGCGGAATTCGGCAAGGCGCAGGTCGACATCTGGCGCCGCTCCTATGCCACGCCGCCGCCGCCGGTCGACCTCTCCTCTCCCGAATATCCCAAGGGCGATCCGCGCTATGCGCATTTGAGCGATGCGGATCTGCCGCGCAGCGAAAGCCTCAAGGACGTGCTCGCCCGCGTCATGCCCTATTGGGAGCAAACGATCCTGCCGGACCTGAAGGCGGGCAAGCGCGTGTTGATCGCAGCCCATGGCAACTCGCTGCGCGCGCTCATCAAGCATCTGGAGAGCGTGGACGACGAAGAGATCGCCGGCATGAACGTGCCGACCGCGATCCCGCGCGCCTATGTGCTCGATGCGTCGTTCAAGGCGGCCGAGGCGCGTTATCTCGGCGATCCGGACGTGATCGCGCGGCGCATGGCCGCGGTCAAGGCGCAGACGGGATGAAGCCGGGATGAGGCGTCTGGCGCTTCTCGCGCTCTGCGTACCGATCCTGATGGGGGCGGCGAAGCATCCCGAGACCCGCTGCGCGCTGGCGAAGTATTTCGACGCGCATGCGACCGAATGCGGAAAACCGAAAGTCCAGTCGAAAGCCCGGACGGAAGCCCAGGCGAAAGCCAAGGGCGCGAAGAAGCCCAAGGTCGCCGCCGCCCGGCCCGCGGCTGCGAAGCCCGAGCCGCCGCCGCTCAACGACAATACCGACACCAGCCACGCGATCCCGGCCAGGGACGCGGTGAAGCTGCCGTCGACGACGCAGCAATTCGATGCGCTCAGGAACCAGATCGTGCACGACCGTCCCGCGGTCGCGGATGCCAAGCAGAAGAGCGACGCGCTGAAAGCGCAAGCCGCCGAGCTTCAGAAGAAGCTGGTGGCGACGGCGGCGCGCGTGCTCGCGCTCGAAAGCGAGAAGGTCCGTCTCGATGCCGACATCGCGCGGCTGACGGCCGAGGACAGGACGCTCGCGGCCGGCTTCGCGCGCGACCGCGTATCGGTGGCGCGCCTGCTCGCCATGCTCGAGCGCATGCAGCACGACATGCCGCCCGCGATCGTGCTGCGTCCCGATGACGCGCTGGGGGCGGCGCGCAGCGCGATGCTGATCGGCGCCTCGGTGCCCGGCGTCTATTCGCAAGCGGCGGCGCTCTCGCGGCGCATTAAAGTGCTGAAGGACACGCGCGCGAAGCTGGTCGCGCGCCGCGCCGAAGGCGTGCGCAACGCAAGCCGGCTGCGCACCGCGCGCGCCGAGCTCGATCAACTTCTGGCGAGCAAGGAATTGGAGGCCGATGCCGCGACCAGCCGCTATGGCGACCTGGCCGCCAGGCTCGAAAAAGCCGCCACGACCGCGGCGGATTTGAAGACCCTGCTCGAGAAGGTGGCGAGCCTGCGCAACCGCCCGGACCAGCGCGACATCGTCGTGGTGGCGGCCCAGAGGCAGGGCGGCGGGCCGCTCCAGGGCCGCTCGCTGCTGCTGCCGGTGGTGGGCCGCCAGGTCGCCGGCGGCATGGAGGGGGTGGGCGGCGGCCGGGCGCCCGGGCTGACCTTCGCCACCCAGCCGGCGGCCCGGGTCGTGGCGCCGGCCGACTCCGAGGTTATTTTTGCCGGCCCTTACCATAAAACAGGCCAAGTCTTGATATTAGAGATAACGGCTGGATACGATCTCGTGCTGGCTGGACTGGGCAGGGTCGATGTACGTCCCAATGACGAGGTGCTGGCGGGCGAGCCGGTTGGAACCATGCCGGGTTCCGGCCAGGACGTAAGGCTGTACTTCGAGCTCAGGCAGAACGGTCACGGGACAAGTCCGGCACCATGGTTGTCGGTGGAACTGAGGAAGGCACAAAAATCATGAAGCGTTTCGCTTTGGTCGCCCTGGGCGGCGTCATCGGATTCTCGGCCGCAGGGCTGCTGCCCGCGGTGCGCGCCGCCAACGACGTGTCGACCTATCGCCAGCTCGACCTCTTCGCGGACGCCTTCCGCAGCGTGCGCCAGAACTACGTGCGCCCCGTGCAGGATAAAGAGCTCGTCAACGCCGCCATCGAAGGCATGGTCAGCGAGCTCGATCCGCATTCCAGCTACATGGATCCCAAGAACTACGCCGACATGCAGATCCAGACCAAGGGCGAGTTCGGCGGCGTCGGCATCGAAGTGACGATGGAAGACGGCCTGATCAAGGTGATCTCGCCGATCGACGACACGCCCGCGGCCAAGGCGGGCATCAAGACCGGCGACTTCATCGCGGCGATCGACGGCGTGGCGATCCAGGGCATGGCGCTGAACGACGCGATCGACAAGATGCGCGGCGCGCCGGGCTCCAAGATCGTGCTCACCGTGCTGCGCCAGGGCGAGAAGAAGCCCTTCGACGTGACGCTCGCCCGCGCCCAGATCCGCGTCGACAGCGTCAAGTTCCGCCGCGAGGGCGACGTCGGCTACATCCGCATCACCGCCTTCAACGAGCAGACCGCCAGCGGCCTGGAGAAGGCGCTCGCCACGCTCAAGAAGCAGATCGGCCCGGGCCTGAAGGGCTATGTGCTCGACCTGCGCAACAACCCGGGCGGGTTGCTCGACCAGGCGATCCAGGTGTCGGACGACTTCCTGACCTCGGGCGAGATCGTGTCGACCCGCGGCCGCCATCCCGACGACACGCAGCGCTACGACGCGCATTCCGGCGACATGGCCGACAACAAGAAGGTGCTGATCCTGGTCAACGGCGGCACGGCGTCCGCGTCCGAGATCGTCGCCGGCGCGCTGCAGGACCACAAGCGCGCGACGGTGCTGGGCCTGACCTCCTTCGGCAAGGGTTCGGTGCAGACCATCATCCCGCTCGGCGAAGGCGGCGGCGCGCTGCGTCTGACCACCGCGCGCTACTACACGCCGTCGGGCCATTCGATCCAGGCGCAGGGCATCGTCCCCGACATCATGGTCGCGCAGGGCAACGAGGAAGAGGTGCCGAAGCTTGCGCGCCCGAGCGAGGCCGACCTCCCCGGCCACCTGATCGGCGAGCCGGTCATCAAGAAGCCCGGCGCCGGCATCATCAAGCCCGCCCCCGGCAAGAAGTACGACGACTTCCAGCTCTCCTATGCGCTCGACATGCTGCGCGGCCAGACCACGATCAGCGCCGTGACGGTGAAGAGCGACAAGGATTGAGGATTGTCTTGTTATCCTCCCCTGCGCAGCGGGGGAGGGTTCGTAGCGGCAGCGTGCGAACCCGCCGCGACAGCGGCGCAGACGGCCGCCTCCGCTGAAGCTTCGGCGTGGCCGGCGAGTTTCTCCTCGCCGCGGCGTAGCGAAGCGAAGCCGGGAGGGGGCCCCCTCCGGCGCTGCGCGCCACCTTCCCCGTAAACGGGGGAGGATGAGGGACCCAACTATGTAATTAACCATTGGCGCGCTACCATCGGCGCATGGCGACGAGCACGATCGACGACACGGGCAGGGGCGGCGCGCGGCTGCTCGCCTGGGCTTATGTCGCGCTCTTCGCCCTGATCATCGCCGGCGGCGCCGCGATCACCTTCCTCGGCAATCCGCATGCGGGCCAGCCCGTGGTCGTCCTCGACGTGCCAGGAGCCAGAGGAGGCGCCCGGCCGCATGGCGCCGCGAAACAGGCTGCGGCTGCATCGGCGCAACCGGTGCCGCAGCAAGCCTTGCCGGCTGCTCCGCTTCCGGCCGTCGCCACGCCCAAAGTCACCCAGCAGGTCTTTGCCGGCCATGCGCTGATCGCCGATCCCGCGCTGATCGAGAACACGGCCGCCGGTCCCCTGCCGCGGATCGCCGACGACGGCACCACGCCGATGCGCGCCTATGCGCCGCCCGCCGTCAGCGACGGCCGTCCGCGCATCGCCGTCATCGTCGGCGGGCTCGGCATCAGCGCGACCGCGACGCAGAGCGCGATCACGGGCCTGCCGCCGGGCGTCACGCTCGCTTTCGCGCCCTATGCGGCCGACGTGCAGCATTGGGCGGGCGAGGCGCGCAAGGCGGGCCACGAGGTGCTCATCGAAGTGCCGATGGAGCCCTACGACTTCCCCGACAGCGATCCCGGACCGCACACCTTGCGCTCGGGCGTCGGCGAAGATGCCAATACCGAGCGCCTCGTCTGGGCGCTGACGCGCTTCTCGGGCTATTCGGGCGTGACCAACCTGCTGGGCAGCCGGTTCCTCTCCGACGCCAATTCGCTCGAGCCGATGATGACGTTCCTGGCGCGGCGCGGGCTGCTGTTCTACGACAACGGCGCGGCTTCTCATTCGGCCGCGCCCGACGTCGCAGGCCGCGTCGGCACCGCTTTCGCCCAGGCCGATTCCACCATCGACAAGATCCAGACCGCCTTCGAGATCGACCGCCGCCTGTCGTCGCTCGAAAGCCTGGCGCGGGCGCGCGGCAGCGCCTCGGGCGCGGGCTTCATCTATCCGGTGACCATCGACCGGATCAAAAGTTGGTCACAGGGACTTCAGGGCCGGGGCTTTGTTCTGGTGCCCGCATCGGCCATAGTCTCCCAGGCCAAATAGAAACACCGTTTCAGAACCCTCATGTCGCGTTCGTTCCTGCGCCACGACGACCTGCCGTATCGGCCCTGCGTCGGGGTGATGCTCATCAATGCCGAAGGCCTGGTCTTCGTCGGCCGCCGCATCGACCAGACGGTCGAGGGCTGGCAGATGCCGCAAGGCGGCATCGACCACGGCGAAAGCCCGCAAGAGGCGGCGCTGCGCGAGCTCAAGGAAGAGATCGGCACCGACAAGGCCGAGCCCTTGCGCGAGATGGAGGGCTGGCTCGACTACGACCTGCCGCAGCATCTGCTCGGCGTCGCGCTCAAGGGGCGCTATCGCGGCCAGCGCCAGAAATGGCTCGCCATGCGGTTCGCGGGCGAGGACAAGGACATCGACATCAACACGCATGAGCCCGAATTCGCCGAGTGGCGGTGGCTGGCGATGGAAGCGTTGCCGCGCCTCATCGTGCCGTTCAAGCGCGACACCTATACCAAGGTGATCGAGGCCTTCCGCGACCTGGCCTTCGCACCCTGATGCCCAGGCAGAAACGTCCTCCCGTCGTGATGATCCATGGCGCCTTCTGCGGGCCGTGGTCGTTCGAGCGCTTCGCGGAAAGCTTCGCGGCGGCGGGATACAAGGTGCACGCGCCGGTGCTGCGCCATCACGATTGCGGACGCGAGCCGCCGGCCAGGCTCGGCCGCGTCAGCCTCACCGACTACGCCGACGATCTGGTCGAGCTGATCGATCGGCTGGGCGAGACGCCTGTCCTCGTGGGCCATTCGATGGGCGGGCTTTTGGCGCAGATGCTGGCGGCGAAGGGCAAGGCGCGCGCCATCGTGCTCCTGGCGCCGTCGGCGCCCTGGGGCGTGTGGCCCTCGACCCTGTTCGAGGTCGCCTCGGCGCAGACCCTGTTGTTCGCGAGCGGCGACTATCGCGGCACCTTGATCCAGCCCAGCTTCCAGATCGCCGCCGCCCATTCGCTCGACAAGCTCGGCGCGGCCGAGCGCTCGCGCGTCTATGCGCGTTTCGTGCCGGAGTCGGGCCAGGCGACCTTCGAGATCATGAGCTGGAGCTTCGACATGCGCCGCGCCTCTTACGTGCGCGCGCGCGACGTGACCTGTCCGGTGCTGTGCATGGTCGGCTCCGACGACAAGATCAACCCGCCGGCAACCGTGTCGCGGATCGCGCAGCGCTATCGCGGACGGGCGGTCTTCGAGGAGTTCGACGGCCACAGCCACTGGCTGCTCGGCGAGACGGGCTGCGAGAGGATCGCCGCGCGCGCGCTCGGCTGGCTCGACGCGGCGCTCAGTTCGTCCGCAGCAAAGCCTGCGAGCGCAGGTCTTTCATAAAGCCCTTGAGCGTGTCGACCGAGGCGACCTGCGCGGCCGCGTCGCGGAACGCCACGCCATGCGCGTCGATCCGGTCGCTCACCACCGCGAAGGCATTGGCGTCGGCGGTCGTTTTCATCTTGGGCCCGAAATGCTCGCGCAGCCTTTCGAGGCTGGTCTCGTCGTTGGCCAGCGAATAGGCGACTGCGGCGCGCATCGCCTGCTGGCGCGCGGCATCGTCGAGCGGTGCGGTGTCGCTGAAGCTCGTGCCCAGCGCGTCCTCGGCCGCGCGTCCGGCATCGGCCCAGCGGCCCGCCTGCCAATAGACGTCGGCCCGCAGGCGCTGGGTATCGAGGGATTTGTCGACGCTCAGCATGTCGAGCGCGTCGTCGTAGCGTTTCAGCCCCGCCAGGGCCTGCGCCTCGATCAGCAGGCGCTGATGACCGACGTCCTCGGGCAGGCCTGAGATCTCGGTGGCACGGATGGCGTCGAGCGCCGCTTCCGGCTTCTTGTCCATCAGATAGATGCCGGCCAGCGTGCTCGCGACCTGCGCGCGCGCCACGCCGTCCAGGCGCTTGTTGACTTGGTATTTCAGGAGATCGGCGGCGGGCCCCAGCAGATCGACCGCGACCAGGCGGTCGGTCATGCGCCGGATCATCTCGTCGCCCTCGGGCCCGATCGGCGTCTGGTCGATGTTGTCGTAGAACAGCGACAGCGCTTCGACGGGAGTGATCCTGTCGGCACCGCCTTTCAGGAACAGCCGGACGAACGCGGCGCGCATGTCGTCCTGCGCCTGGCGCGCCATGTCGTCGCCCGGCGAAATCTGTGCCGCCAGGCGCAGCGCATGCAGCCCGTCGCGCCATTTGCCCGCGCCGAAATAGAGCGCGCTCAGCTTGCGCAAGGTCTTCGTCTCCAGCGCGTCGCCGCGCCAGCGGTAGCGCAGCTGTTCGAGCGCGGTGATCGCCTGCGGCGCCGAGACGGTACCGGCAGTGAGCTCGGCCGTGACGCGGTAATAGACCGATCGCGCCGCCTCGCGCTCGTTGCCGCTCTTCTCGACGGCGGCGAAGAGCTTCGATGCGTCCTTCTGCCGGCCCTCGGCGGCATAAAGACGCGCGCGTTCCAGCTCGGCCGCGACGGTCAGCTCAGGGGTGAGTTCTCCGGACAGCCTTGCCAGCGCCGCGTCGGCGATCTCCAGGTGGTTGCGGCCCAGCGCGGTCTCGGCCATCGCCAGCCGCACGCGCGCCTGCCATTCGCTGGGATAGAGATGCAGCACCGGACCGGCGCGGTCGAGATCGGCCTGCGCCTCGTTCCATTGCTCCAGCCTGGTCTCGATCAGCCCGCGCCACAGCGCGGCGTGGCGGTCGGCGTCGAAGGCGGTGCCGGCGATGTCGTTATGCGCGTCGCGCCAGCGTCCCATCGCATAGTCGGCCGCGGCGCGCATGGTCAGAAGCTGGCGGTCGCTCTCCAGGGCAGGATCGGCGGCGCGCATCAGGTTGATGAGGCCGAGCGCCTCCGCCGCGAAGCCGTTGGCCAGATAGAACTGCGCGAGCTTCAGCCGCGCGCGGTTGGCGCCTTCGGGCTTCAGCCGCGCGATGTCGGAGGTGAGCCGCCGCTCGGTCGAAAGGAAGCTGCCGCCCGCGATGCGGCTCCAGCCCGCGAGATCGAGATACGAGGGACCAAGCGCGTTGCGCGCCAGCGCCGCGGGCGAATCCGCCACCGGCATGGTCGGCGGGGTCAGCGACAGACCGCCTTTGTGGGTGATCGTCACGCGCGTCGTGTCGATGGCGACCGACAGGTCGTCGACAAAGGGAAGCAGCACCAGGCCCGACGCGGTCTGAAGCACCTGGAACTCGACGTAGGAACACTCGTCCAGCGCGGCGCGTCCGGCGGCCGCGGGGATCAGGATCAGCGCGTCGCCCGCGACCGGGTCGGTCACGCTCACCGTGCGCGTGGCGCCGGGCAGAAGCGTCGTCATCGAGGAATGGGTTGCGTCGTCCTGGTTGCGCGAGAAGCCGATGGCGGTCGCGTTCGGATCGAGGTTGCGCGCGATGACGACCTTCAGGTTCGAGCCGTCGGCGAAGGCGGCGATCTTCTCCTGCTCCTTCAGCGTGATGCGAAGGATGGAGACGCCGCTGCCCGTCTGTGCCTCGACGGCGTCCGGGAAGGTGCCCAGCTGGGCTTTCAGCTTCACCGCGTCGAGCGGGGCCGCGTCCTGCAGCACGATCCACGCGGTCAGCCCGCGCATGAACACGGCAGAGCCCTTGCGGCTCGCGCCCGCGAAGGTCATGACCGCGCCGTCGCGGGTGAGCTTGCCTTGCGCCATCGAGCTGGGCTCGTTCGGCGCGGGCGGCGCAGGAGGTGGTGCGGCTTGTGCCGTTTGCGCAGGAGGCTGTGGAGTTGGCGCCGGTGTCGCTGTTGCCGGTTGCGCGGTTTGCGCGGAAGCCGGCGCCTGTTGCGGCGCGGACTTCTGTTGCGGCGGCGACGTGACGACGGCGGGGGCGCTCATCTTCGCCGCGGCGGCCGCGATCTCCTTGGCCTGGGCTGCGGTGATCATGGTCGGCTTGGCCTTGCCCGTGCCCGGCGGCGCATAGGCATCCGCATCGGTCTTGGGGGCGAGCACGTCGAGCACGACGCGCGGTCCGTCGCGGAAATCGTGATAGCCGGATTCCTGGTCGGTCTCGAGCTCGACGACGATGTTCCTGCCGTCGATGTGCCAGGCGGCATTCTTCACCCAGGGCGGCGCCTGGCGAACCAGCGCGCTGAAATCGGGCTTGGCGAGGCCGGCGAATTTCAAGGTCAGCTTGCCCGCGCCGGGGAACACCGAATAGGACACCTCTTTCGGCCAATCGAAGACCAGACGCGTGAAGTTCTTGTAGGCGCCGGCACGGACCTTGAGCGCGGCAAGCGCGTTCGGATCGATGGGCTTTGCGACCTTCGACGGCGGCGGCGGAAGATCGGGCGGCGTGCCGGCGAAGCTCGCGGGCGCAAGGTCGATGGCGATCCTGTCGCCCGAGGCGCTGGTATGCACGCGCAGGCGCTGGGCCAGCGCGAAGTGCAAGGCGGTGCCGCTCGCATCGGCACGCGCGCTGCCGATATAGGCGGGAAGCGATTGCGCCAACGGTGCCGGATCGATCGCGATCTTGCGGTCGAAGCTGACCGTCAGCGCGCCGCCGGAGACTGCCGCCGTCGCGTGGCCCGCGGGCGCGAGCGTGAAGGTGAGCCGCGCATAGCCGCCCTCGGCCGAGGCCGTCACGCCGTCGGCGTGCGCGGCCTCAGTGCCGAGAAGCAGCAGAGCGAGGGCGAGCTTACGCATGCGGCGCTTGCGCAGATGCCGTCTGCGGCGCGGTGGTTTGCGGCGCAGGTGTTGCGGCTTGCGAGGCTGCGGCTTGCGGCGCAGGTGGCGGCGTTGAAGCAGCGGCCTGTTGCACAGGCGGCGCGGCTTGCGGCGCAACAGACTTTGGCGGCGCGGAAGCAGCGGCTTGCTGCTTATGCGCGCGCTTCCGTGCAGCGGGCTTCGGCGGTTGCGGTGCCGGCGGCGTCGCGGCTGCGGTCTGCTCGGCGGGCGGCGCGGCCGCCGCGGCTTGATCGGCAGGCGGCGGCGTGACGGTTGCGGGCGGCGGAGCGGCAGGCGTCGTCGTCGTCGTCGCCGTGTCGGGTCCCGCCTTCTCCGGCAGCGCCAGCCTCGAGGCCAGCTTGACGGTCAGCTTCTGCGCCGCGGTGGGATTCATCGCGGCCAATACGGGCGCCAGCGCGTCCGACTTCATCTCTTGCGCCACGGGGATCAGCACATCTTCGCTCAAGCCGTCGAAGATGCGCGCGGCGTCCTTGGGCTTCATCGCGGAATAGGTCTTGACCAGCGACTTGACCTGCGCCTCCTGCGCCGTGTCGCGCTGGCCGAGCAGGGCGGTGATCTGCGCCTGCAGCTGCTTCAGCTCGGCGATCTTGCCGTCGACGCGCTTCTCGGTCGCGGCGAGAACGTTCTCGCGCATGTCCTGGTTCTTGGCGCGCTGATCCAGCTCGGCGCGGCGTTTCGACAGGCTGGATAGCACGTCGACCTCCGACGCGCTGGAGGTGTCTTCGTCGCCGCCGGCGAAATCTTTTGCGGCGGGCGCGGAGGCGTCGGCGACCTGCACGGCCGCGCCGGCGGACGCGCTTTGCGCCTGCGCCTCGCGCACAAGGCCGGTGCCTTTCAGCACCAGCAGCGCCAGGCCCAGAACGATGACGGCGGGAATGAGCCTCAAGTGCTTCATTTCGCGACCCTCAGCCGGTCCATGATGCTGCCCGAAGGAAGATTGGCCGAGGGCAGGTTGGGATTGACGGTGTTGCGCGGTATGGGTTTCGCCTCGACGCTGCGCTCCATGCGCTGCGCGATGCGCTCGCCGGAGGTGGTGATCAGCGACAGCTCGTCGATGGTGGAGCGCGCGATCGCGAGCTTGCGGTCGAGCGTCTCGCCGACCGTGCCCGCCGCCTGTTCCAGCGCGCGCAGGCCCGCGCCCGCCGTCGCCAGCGACGCGTTCAGCTCGGCGATCATGGCGTTCAGGCCTTCCTGGCCTTTACGCACGGCCGACAGGCGCCGCTCCAGAAGCGCGCAATAGATGAGCGTCGCCACCAGCAGCAGGCTGAGCGCGATCTCGACGGCAAGGGTCAGCGTGAAGGTCATGAGAGGTCTCCTAGAGCGCGCGCGAGGCGTCGGTGCGCTCGATCGCTTCGTCCACCTTGATGGCGACCGACGAGCCGACGCGGCCCATCCGCCCTTTGAGCAGCGGCACGCCGCGGCAGCGCAGCTCGATCTTGCTGTCGGGCGTCGAATTCAGCATCACGGTCTGGCCGACCTCGAGGTTCATCACCTTGTTCAGCGGCATGACCTGCTCGTCCAGGATCGCCTCGATGTCGACGGTGGTCGACCACAGCTCGGTCGCCAGATGGCTTTCCCAGATCGAGTCGCGGCCGAACTTCTCGCCCATGAACTGCTGCAGCAGCAGCTTGCGGATCGGCTCGAGCGTCGCGTAAGGAAGCAGCAGCTCGGTGCGCCCGCCGCGGTCTTCCATGTCGATGCGCAGCTTGACCAGGATCGCGGCATTGGCGGGGCGCGCGATCGCGGCGAAGCGCGGATTGGTCTCCAGCCGGTCGAGGCCGAAATTCACCGGCGCCAGCGGCTCGAAGGCCTGGCACATGTCGCCCAGGATGACCTCGATCATGCGCTGGACCAGCGTGCGCTCGATGGTGGTATAGGGCCGGCCCTCGATGCGCATCGCCGACGAGCCGCGGCGGCCGCCCAGAAGCACGTCGACGATGGAATAGATCAGGTTCGAGTCGACCGTGAAGAGGCCGTAGTTGTCGAGCTGCTCGGCGCGGAACACGGCAAGGATCGCGGGCAGGGGAATGGAGTTCAGATAGTCGCCGAAGCGGATGGAGGTGATGCTGTCCAGGCTCACCTCGACGTTGTCCGACGTGAAGTTGCGCAAGCTCGTCGTCATCAGCCGGACCAGCCGGTCGAAGACGATCTCCAGCATCGGCAGGCGCTCGTAGGAGACGAGCGCGGAGTTGATGATGGCGCGGACGCCCGACTTGTCCTGAAGCTGGTCGTTGTTGACGTCGAAGCCCAGAAGCGAGTCGATCTCCTCCTGATTCAGGATGCGCTCGCCGGACGCCGAAGCGGCGGGCGCGGGCACGATCGTGCTCTCCGGCTCGGGCGCCGGCTCGGGCGCTCTGGACGCGATGCCGTCTTCGGTCTCGCCGGTGATCTCTGCGGTCATTGGACGATCATTTCCTTGAGCAGCACGTCGCGCACGCGATAGGGCGCGGCGGCCACGTTGATGCGGCGCAGAAGCTCTTCCTTCAGGCGCAGAACGCCGGCCGAGCCCTTCAGGTCGTCGATGCGCAGCTCGCGCAGATAGCCCTGGAACTGGTCGACGATGCGCGGCATCAGCGCGGTCATGCCGGCCTTCTCCTCCGCGTTGTTCAGCTCGAGCGAGGCGGAGAGCTTGAGATAGGCGGGGCTGCCGTCGGCGCTCTGGATGTTCACGATGATGTCGGGCACGTCGTAATAGGCGATCTCGGGCGGCGTCACCGGCACCGGCGTCCCGTTGGCGGCGAGCTTCCCGTCGGAGCTGCCCGCGAAGGCGAAGAAGTACAGCCCCGCACCGCCGCCGCCCAACACGAGCAGCAGTCCGGCCGCGGCGATGATCAAGAGCTTCCTGTTGCCGAGCAGTTTCTTAACGAAACCTTGCCTGGATTCCGTGGCGGGAGCTTCGCCTTCCGGCGTCTCCGCGGCGTCTGCTTGCGGTTCCTGCTTCTTCTTGGCCATCTGAACCAGCCCCTGGTTTGGTGAAGGCAAGGTAGACGCACGTGGTTAAGAAGGGGTTGCGCGGCAAGCATCGCCCGGCAGGTTTTGCCGCCGGGCCGTCTCGGGGCGCCGGGAAATCCAGCAAAATCAACGTGCCTTGCCTGGCACGCGGGCTGCAGATGGTACTCCGCGGACCAGAAAGGACCGCTTCGGCCATGGATAATTCGCTCCTCGTTTCGTTGTCGCAGCAGCTCGCCGCGTACCAGTCGATGGACGTGATCGCGAACAACATCGCCAACGTGTCGACGCCCGGCTTCCGCCGCGAGCAGCCGACCTTCCAGGAATACGTCGCCGAAGTCGCGCCCGGCGAGGGCGAGACCGGCATGCAGCAGCTCTCCTTCGTCAAGGACAGCGGCATCGTGCGCGACATGAGCGAAGGCCCGATGCAGACGACCGATCATCCCTTCGATCTGGCGCTGCACGGCAAGGGCTTCTTCGTGGTGCAGACGGCGGGGGGCGAGCGCTATACCCGCAACGGCCATTTCTCGCTCGATACCAGCGGCCAGATCGTCGACGACTCCGGCAACCCGCTCTTGGGCGACGGCGGCGCGATCACCGTCACCAGCGACGACGGCGACATCCACATCGGCGCCGACGGCACGCTCTCGGGCAAGAACGGCCAGCTCGCCAAGCTGCGCGTCGCGAGCTTCGCCAACGAAGCGACGCTCGCCAAGGAAGGCGCCAACCTCTTCTCGGCGCCGGGACAGACCCCAGCCGCCGCCTCGGACGCCAAGATCACCCAGGGCATGCTCGAAGGCTCGAACGTCCAGCCGGTGGTCGAGATCTCGCGCATGGTCGACGTCATGCGCGCCTATCAGGCGACGGCGACGCTCACCCAATCCCAGGAAGACCTCATGCGCCAGGCGATCGACAAGCTTGGCCAAACCCCCGGTAGTTAAGGAGAACCCTCATGCGGGCTTTGAGCATCGCGGCGACCGGCATGCTGGCGCAGCAGACCAATGTGGAAGTGATCGCGAACAACCTCGCGAACATGAACACCACCGCCTACAAGCAGCAGCGCGCCGAGTTCCAGGACCTGCTCTACCAGAACGTCGAGCAGCCCGGCTCGCAGACCTCGGACAGCGGCACGCTGCTCCCCAGCGGCATCCAGCTCGGCGCCGGCGTGCGCACCGCGGCCGTCTATCGCATCGCGAGCCAGGGCACGCTGACCAATACCGGCAATCCCTACGACGTCGCGATCAACGGCGCGGGCTTCTTCCGCATCCAGATGCCCGACGGCACCGATGCCTATACCCGCGCCGGCAACTTCGCGCTGTCGCCGGAAGGCCAGCTCGTCACCGACAAGGGCTACGTCGTGGCGCCGGGCATCGCGGTGCCGGCCAACGCCACCGGCATCACCATCAGCGCGCAGGGCCAGGTGCAGGCGACCGTGCCCGGCCAGACCGCGCCGCAGCAGGTCGGACAACTGGAACTGACCCGCTTCCCGAACGAAGGCGGCCTCAACGCGGTCGGCGACAACCTGTTGACCGAGACGCAATCCTCCGGCTCGCCGCAATCGGCCGTGCCCGGCTCGCCCGGCTACGGCTCGATCAGCCAGGGCTTCCTGGAAGGCGCCAACGTCAACGCGGTGGAGGAGATGACCTCGCTCATCACCGCGCAGCGCGCCTATGAGATGAACTCGAAGGTCATCACCGCGGCGGACGAGATGCTGCAGATGACCTCGCGCCTGGCAGGATCCTGAAACCATGAAAGCCATTCTTCTCTTCCTTGCCGCGCTCGCCATGGCCTATCCGGGCATCGCCCGCGCCGATGTGCGCATCGTCGTCCCCGTCCGCGACATCGCACGCGGCGAGACCATCGCCGAATCCGATCTCACCTTCGCGATGGCCCCGGCCCAGGGCCTCATGCCCAATACCACGACGTCGATGGACAGCCTGGTCGGCATGCAGACGCGCCGCGTGCTGCGCGCCGGCGAAAGCGTGCGCAACGACGACGTCCGCCGTCCGATCCTGGTGACCAAAGGCACCACGGTGACGATGACGTTCGAAGCGCCGGGCGTGACGCTCACCGCCACCGGCCGTGCGCTGAGCGAGGGCGGCCTCGGCGAGACTGTCACCGTCCAGAACCCCGCCTCGTTCCGTCAGATCACCGCCACCGTCACCGGCCCCGGCGCGGTCAAGGCCGTGTCCGGCATGGGCTCCGTCAACCCGCGTCTCGCCAGCCGATAAGGACAAGCACATATGCGTTTCGCCAAAGCTCTATT
>JAFBAL010000008.1 GCA_019247845.1 Alphaproteobacteria bacterium
AGCCACACACGGACGAGGTGCGCCGCGACCAGCACGCCGATCAGCACCATGACGACCGCCGGCGCCTTGAACATCGGCTCGCGTCTCGTGTCGTGCAGGAACGCCATCGTGCCGTCCGTCTCGCTTGTAAAGGCCTTAACGCATCAACGCGGCTTCGACCAAGGGCAGGCGATCGTTTCCGAAATACATGTCGTCGCCGTTAACGAACATGGTCGGCGAGCCGAAGCCGCCGCGCGCGATGACCTCGTCGGTATTGGCGCGCAGGCGCTCTTTTATCTCCGGCGCATCGGCGCGCTTCAGGATCGCGCCGGCGTCCAGCCCCGCGGCCGCGCAAGCCTCGCGCAGCACGCTCTCCTGGCCGATGTCCTTCAGGTCTGCCCAATAGGCTTCGAACAGCGCCTTGGAGAGCGCGACCAGCCCGCCCAGCTCGTCGGCGGCCAGGACGCAGCGCATCGCGGCGACGGCGCGGACGGGAAAGACCGGCGGCTTGCCGATCCTGATGCCCGCCAGCCTGGCCCAGTCCTGGAGGTCTTTCCCGGAATAGGACGCTTTCCTCGGATCGGGATTGGCCCGGCGCTCGTAGACGTCCCGGTTCACCGCGTTGAACACGCCGCCGACCAGGATCGGCTTCCAGGCGATCTCGGCCTTGGTCCGCGCCAGCACGGCCTGGATGCGGGTGAAGGCCAGATAGGTCCAGGGCGAGGAAACGTCGAAGAAGAATTCGAGACGGGCCAAGCGGCGCTCCTGTTTCGGACGGGTCCGCGCGTCTCGCGCGAGCCTGGCCCGTCCCGCATGAGACTATCGCGTCCCGGATTGGAACAGAACCGCCCGTCAGCGGGTGGCACGGCGGTTGCTCTAAAGGCCACGAGACCTTTTCGAGGCCCATTGAGATGACCGCAACCAAGACGCTGTTCCTCGCCGCCGCCCTCACGGGCTTCGCCACCGCCGCCTTCGCCGGCGGCTACGACAACTCGTCGAACTACAACGGTTACGCCTCGGGCCAGAGCAACGCGCCGGTGACCTCGTCGCTGCGCGACGCCAACGGCAACCTGGAAGTCGTCGACGGCAAGATCACCTCGTCCTCGTTCAGCGAGGTCGGCGGCGTGCAGAACTTCAACCCCGGCACCGGCGGCGTCGGCGGCAACAGCTCGGCGACCGCGATCGGCAACCAGCTCAACGTCGTGACGATGGGCTCCAACAACATCGTCATCGTCGACTCCACCCAGATCAACAACGGCGACCAGAACGCCAACAACACCGTCAACTGAACTGCTTGAGAAAGAAGGGGAGGCCCCATCCCATGACTTCGCGCGGACGCAAATATCTCACCAGGCCGATCGTGCTGATCGCCGCAGGCATCGCGCTCAGCGGCTGCATCTCGACCGAGCCGGACCAGACCGGGCGCTACACCGCGCCGATCGGCGGCTCGCCGGTGATCAGCAACGAGACGCCCTATTCCACGGCGCTGCGCTGCATGACCGGCTACACCATGCAGCGGCCCTTGCGCGTCGCGGTCGGGCAGATCGCCGACTACACCGGCAAGAACGAGAGCGACAATTCGGGCCGCAAGCTGACGCAGGGCGCGGCGCTGATGGCGATGAGCGCGCTGTCGAAGGCGGGCGTCCGCCTGGTCGAGCGCTTCGACACCTCGGTCGCCGAGATGGAGCTCAAATACGCCAACAACAAGCTTATCGGCGGCAGCGACCAGCCGCAGAACGGCCCCGGCGACTATCGCCGCATCATGGCGGGCTCGATCCCGGGCTCCGACTACTATCTCGTCGGCGGCATCACCGAGCTGAACTTCAACATCCGCTCGCAAGGCGCCAACGGCGACGGCGGCCAGACCACGACCAACGGCATCAAGGGTTCGGCCTCGGCCAGCCTCTATGTGATGAACGTGGGCCTGGACCTTCGCCTGGTCGACACCAACACGCTGCAGGTCGTCGACGTGATCTCGTACCAGAAGCAGATCATCGGCCATCAGATCCAGGCCGGCGTCTTCGACTTCATGGGCCAGACCTTCTTCGACGCCTCCGTCGGCGAAAGCGCGCTCGAGCCCATCCAGCTCGCGGTCCGCTCGGTCGTCGAGCGCGCGGTGCTCGAGATGACCTCGCGCCTCTATCGCATCCCGGCCAATGCCTGCGCCTCGAACCTCGACACCGAGGCCGATCCGCTGGCCGACGCGAGCGACCGCGCGCGCCGCCAGCCGGCGCAGGCCGTCACCTACCAGGCCGAGGCGTCGCAGGCACGCAGCTATCAAGCCGAGCCCTCGCAGACGCGTACCTATCAGTCCCAGACGCAGCAGCCCTACCAGGCTCCGGCCTCGCAGCCAGCCCCTTATCAAGCCCCAGCCGAGCAGCCGGCCCCGCGCCGCACTGCCATGAAACAGGAGAACGTCAATGACCAGGCTCGCCAAGATCCTTATCGCTGGTACAGCAATGCTGACGCTAACGGCTCCGGCCTTCGCGGCGGGGTCAACTAGCGACCGCCTCGGCGGCGGCGTCGGCGGCGTCGGCAACATCGCGCTCTCGGGCGTGGGGGCCAGCGACAAGCTCGACGTCGTCACCGCCGATCCGGGCGACGGCACCTCGGGCAACACCGTGGGGACCACCGGGGGCGGCGTGCTTCGCACCGGCGCCCAGCGCAAGGACGGCCAAGGCGAGGTGGGCTCCACCTCCGGCGGCTCGTCCGGCGGCGGCGATACGGGCGGCGACAGCGGCGGCGACACCAACACCGGCAACGGCGCCAGCGAGAGCGAGATCGTCAACAAGCAGGTCAATCTCGACACCGTCTGGAACAACACCAATGTCGAGGTCGACAACGTCAACGGCGACGTGAACGCCTCGGCGGCGGCGACGGCGAACGCCTTCCAGGCGATCACCTTCAACAACACGGTGGTGAACAACGACCAATACGCCTCGGGCGAAGCGGTGGGCTCCGACCTGAACGCGCAGGTGACCAACATCAACGGCAGCGTCAACATGAGCAACATCGTGGCCTGCAACACCGCCGACGTGTCGACCGATCCGGCCTATACCGTGGTGAACTCGAAGCAGGAATGCGCGGTCGGCGATCCCAGCCAGGCGACCAACGTCTTCGCGGCACAGGTGCAGGGCGACGTCAATGTAGTGGGGTCTGTGGCGGCCAACGTCTATACCGAGGACACCAACGCCAAGTACAACTACGTCAACACGACCCAGATCAACTCGTCGGCGGTGAACTCCACCACCAACGTCCAGGCCTACAACGTCGGCGGCGCCGTCAACGTCAGCTCGTCGGCGGTCGGCAACACCGCGCAGGTGGTGCACTACTAGGACAACCGGACAACCGTTCCGCGCCGGCATCCTCTGGGGCAACTTTGGATGCCGGGAGGGAGGGAGGGTTCATCCGAGCCCTCCCTCTTTTTTTGTTCGGCGCGTTACACAAATTGCGCATGCATGCTGCGAGACGCCGCGAGGTTCAGCGGACGATTCACCTGTGGGTTGCTCAACTTGAGGGCGGCGGCGTGATAAGGCTGCTTGAAGAAGGGCAACGCGAACTGCGGCGCCGGCAGCGACCATGTGATCGACATCACCGGCCCGATCTCCACGGGCGAGTTCATCCGATCGAGGGATCATGACGACGTTCCGCGGCACGAACCACGACGACACCTTCAACGAGGCGTCGGATACGGCTTCCGATATCTTCGTCCTCTACAAGGGCGGCAACGACACCGTCGTTGCCGGAAGCGGCGACGACGTCTTCAAGCTGGGCGGCGCGATGAACGCCGGCGACAGGCTCGACGGCGGCGCGGGACGCGACGTCGTGTTCCTGTCCGGCGACTATTCGGCCGGCCTTACGCTCGACGATCTCACCTTGCAGAACATCGAGGTCCTGCGCCTGCGCAACGGGTTCGACTACAAGCTCGCCATGGCGGACGGCAACGTCGCGGCGGGCACCTTCATGTCGGTCGACGGGCGCGCGCTCGGCGCCACGCATGGCCTGATATTCGACGGCTCGGCCGAGACCGACGGCCACTACCTCGTCTATGGCGGCAAGGGCGACGACACGCTGACCGGCGGCGCGCTTGCCGACAAATTCCACCTCGAGCAGGGCGGCAACGACACCGCGCATGGCGGCGGCGGCGACGACGTCTTCGCCATCGGCCGCGCCTTCACCGCCGCCGACGTCATCGACGGCGGCGCGGGCACCGACACCCTTGATTTCGACGGCGGCTATACCGGCGCGAACGCGCTCATCCTCGGCGCACAATCCGGCGTCGCCGGAATCGAGAAGCTGTCCTTCGCAAGCGGACATTCCTATGCCGTCACGGTGGTCAACAACATCACCGACGGCGCAGGCGCCACGCTGACCGTGGACGCCTCGGCGCTCACGGCCTCCGACACGTTCTCGCTCGACCTCACGGGCGCGACCTCGGCGGGCTACACCGTCGCCGGCGGCGCGGGCAACGACTCGATCAAGGGCAGCAACACCGGCTCGACCTATCATCTCGAAGCGGGCGGCAACGACAGCCTCACCGCCGGCTCCGGCGACGACACGATCTATATGGGCGCGAGCCTGACGGCTTCGGACACCATCAACGGCGGCGGCGGCCGAGGCGACACGTTGATCCTCGACGGAGATTATTCGGCCGGCCTCGTGCTCAATGCCACGACCGTGACGAAGGTGGCGAAGTTCGAATTCGCGGCGGGCCATGATTACAAGATCACCCTCGACGCCGCAACGGTGGCATCGACGGACAGCTTCGCAGCGGACGGCTCGAAGCTGGGCGCCACGGACTCGCTTGCCTTCGACGCGTCGGCCATGCCCGTTATCGCCTTTCTGACGATTACCGGCGGCGCCGGCGACGATGTGCTGACCACCGGATCCCATACGGTAAACACATTCGACATCACGCGGGGCGGCGACGACACCATCAATTGCGCCGGCGCCCGCAACACGGTCAACGCAGGCGCGGCCTTCGATACGGGAGATACGATAACCGCCTCCGGACGCGTGACCCTGAATCTCGATGGCGACTATTCCGCAGGAATGACGCTGAACAACGTCAGCGGATCGATCGTCGTCTTTAATATGGCTGTGGGGAACGACTACAATTTCACGCTTGGCGCCGGTCTGGCTGCGGTCTCGGTCAGCGGCGGCGACAGCACGCATTCGCTTTTCCTGGACGCTTCGCCGATCGGCGGAAATCTCTCTGTTTTGGATTATTTCGGCTCCAGCACGATAACCGGAGGATCGCGCGACGATTCAATCGTCATCATGACGCCGGCTGCGGGAGCCAACATCCTGCACGGTGGCGGCGGCAACGACACATTCCAGCTGAACGGGATCATCGGCGCCGACGACCTTGTCGACGGCGGCGCGGGCAGCGACACGCTGACGATCGCCTTTAACAGTACGATCACGGACAGCAATATCACGCATATCGACACGCTCGATCTCGCCCATGACCTCACGATCCTAGGCGACATCACCGGCGGGGAAGGCACGCTCACAATCGATTTTCTCTCGTTCGACGGAACGGTGGATCTCACGGGAGCAACGACCACCAGCTTTGTCCTCGAAGGCAAGGGCTCGATCGATACGTTCAAATTCGCGGCCAACTTCACGGCTGCGGATTCGATCTCCGGGTTCGAGGGCGACGACATCCTGGAGCTGAACGGCGACTACACCGACGGTCTCACGCTCTCGGGCAGTGTCATCAACGCCCTTCGGAATGTTCATCTCGATGCGGGGCATTCCTACGATCTCGCGGTCTCCGGCGACATCGTGACCAACACCTACGGTGAAGTATTTGTACTCAAGGTGAATGCCGCCGCGCTCGGCGCAGGCGACACGATGACGCTCGATCTCACCGCGGCGACGGTGAAGGGCGGCTATGCCGTCACCGGCGGCGCCGGCGACGACACGGTGACGTTCGGCGGCAATTTGGCCGCGTCGTATACGTTCGACGGGGGCGCGGGCAACGACACGCTGGAGCTGAACGGCGATTATTCCGCAGGGCTCGCCTTCGGCGCCAGCACGCTGACAAGCGTCGAGACGCTGAAGCTCGACGACGGTCACAGCTATGAACTGACCACCAACGACGGCAACGTCGCGGGCGGCGCGACGATGACAATCGACGCGAGCGCGCTGACGGGCACGCACACCCTCACCTTCGACGGCTCGGGCGAGACCAACGGCGCCTTCATCTTCGCCTTCGCCGGCGGGTTCACGGCGTCCGACAGCATCACCGGCGGCGCGGGCGGCGACACGCTGTCGCTCAATGGCGACTATTCTCTCGGGGTCACTTTCGGCGCATCGACACTGGCCGGCGTCGAGAACATCATCGTCGCCGACGGCCATACCTACAGTCTGGCCACCAACGACGCCAACGTCGCCGCCGGCGCGACGATGACGATCGACGCGAGCGCGCTGACGGGCTCCAACCAGCTCTTCTTCGACGGCACGGCCGAGACCGACGGCCATTTCGCCTTCATCAGCGGCGTGGCCGACGATGTGATCAACGGCGGCAAGCTCTCCGACAGCTTCGACATGAGCCGCTCGAACGGCGCCTTCGTCAACGGCTTCGACGGCAACGACTCGTTCACGTTCACCGCGGCCGCCAATCTGCTCGCCGACTCCGTCAACGGCGGCACGGGCACCGACACGCTGGTCCTGAACGGCGACTTCTCGACGCAGACGGCGCTTACCGCGGGCAACCTCGCCAGCATCGAGGCGCTGCAGCTTCTCGGCGGCGCGCACAGCTACAACCTCACCTTCGCCGACGCGGTCACTACCGCGCTGAGCGTCGACGCGAGCGCGGCCGCGAGCCTCACCTTCAGCGGCGCCGGGGACACGACCACGACCTTCACCATCACCGGCAGCACGGGTGCCGATCACATCACCGGCGGCAACAAGGGCGACCACTTCACCGGCGGCGGCGGCGCGGATGTCTTCGCCTATACCGCCGCAGCGCAATCGACCGGCACAACCTACGACACCGTCACCGACTTCGCGGCAGGCACCGACACGTTCGATTTCACCACGACGGTGACGCAGGTCTATTCGGCCTCGGGCTCGCTCGACAGCGGCTCCAGCTTCGACAATGAGCTGTTCGGGCTGAACATCATGCATGCAAACGGGGCGACCGAGCTCACCGTCACCGGCGGCACGCTCGCGGGCCACGTCTTCCTGGTCGTCGACGGCGACGGCAACGCGACCTACAATGCCGGCAGCGACTATGTGATCGACATCACCGGCCATACCGGCACGATCACCACGGGCGACTTCATCTAGTCGGGGATAGGCGCCCGGCTCCCGCCTTTTTGTTTCACCTCCCCCTTGTGGGGAGGTCGAAATCTCGTAGCGTAGCGAAGAGATTTCGGGTGGGGATTGCGGACAGCCCGCCCCCCGCCCGGAAAACGCTTCGCATTTTCCGACCTCCCCACAAAGGGGGAGGTCAAGGGGGAAACATGTCCAGCCCGTCCAAGCCCGTCATCGAGCTCACGCTGCGCGGCGTGATCCTCGGCATCCTGATCACCCTCGTCTTCACCGCCGCCAACGTCTATCTGGGCCTGCGCGTCGGCTTGACCTTCGCGACCTCGATCCCGGCCGCGGTGATCTCGATGGCGTTCCTGTCGCTGTTCAAGGACTCCACGATCCTCGAGAACAACATCGTGCAGACGGTCGCCTCGGCGGCCGGCACGCTGTCGGCGATCATCTTCGTGCTGCCGGGCCTTCTCATCGTCGGCTGGTGGGTGGAGTTCCCGTTCTGGCAGTCGTTCCTGATCTGCGCCTCGGGCGGCATCCTGGGCGTGCTGTTCACGATCCCCTTGCGCCGCGCGATGGTCGTCAACACCGACCTTCCCTATCCCGAAGGCGTCGCCGCCGCCGAGGTGCTCGAAGTCGGCGACGCCGCCCGCGGCGCCGCGACGCGCGAGTCGCGCGAGGGTCTGCTCGCCGTCGTCTATGGCGCGGTGGCGTCGGCCGCGCTCGCCATCGTGGCGGCGACGGGCTACGCGACGGCCGAGTTCACCAAGTTCTTCCGCCTCGACCGCTTCGGCTGGGCGGGCGCGTCGAGCGGCTTCGACATGGGCTTCTCGCTCGCCCTGGTCGGCGCGGGCTATCTCGTCGGCCTCTCGGTCGGCATGGCGATGCTTCTGGGTCTCGTCATCGCCTGGGGCGTCGCGGTGCCCTGGCTGACGGCGCACCCCTTCGGCGTGCCGCACAATCCGTTCACGCCGGCCGACCTCGACAACTTCACCAACTTCATCTGGGCCAAGCAGGTGCGCTTCATCGGCGCCGGTGCCATCGCGGTGGCGTCGGTCTGGACCTTGATCAAGCTGATCGGGCCGGTGGTGAGCGGCGTCGTCTCGACCTTGTCGGCGTCGCGCGCGGCCAAGGGCGGCGTCGGCGACCGCACCGACACCGACATGTCGCCGGGCTGGATCGGGCTCATCGCACTCGCCTGCCTGGGCGTCATCGCCTATCTGCTGTTCGAGTTCCTTCTGCCCACGCCGCTCGCGGGCGATTCGATGAAGCTGGTGCTCGCCGCGGTGCCTTTCGTCTTCATCGGCGGGTTTTTGATCGCGGCGATCTGCGGCTACATGGCGGGACTGATCGGCGCCTCGAACTCGCCGATCTCGGGCGTCGGCATCCTCGCCATCATCTTCTGCGCCGCCGTGTTCGTGATGATCGAGCACCCGGCCGGAGACGCCAAGAAGGCGCTGATCGCGTTTGCGCTGTTCGCGACCGCCATCGTCTTCGCCATCGCCACCATCTCCAACAACAACCTTCAGGACCTGAAGACCGGCCAGCTGGTGAAAGCGACGCCGCGCGCGCAGCAATGGGCGCTGATCGTGGGCGTGATCGCGGGCGCGGCGGTGATCCCGCCGGTCCTGAACCTGCTGGCGCATGCCTTCGGCTTCGCGGGCGCGCCGAACATCGGCACGGTGACGCACCAGCCGCTGCCGGCGCCGCAGGCGACCTTGATATCGGCTCTGGCGCAGGGCGTGATCGGCGGCGACCTCAACGTCGCCATGCTCGAGGCCGGCGTCGCGCTCGGCATCGGCCTCATCGTCCTGGACGAGCTGCTCGGGCTCGTCGGCTGGCTGAGGCTCTCGCCGCTGGCCGTCGGCATCGGCATCTATCTGCCGATGAGCGCGACCTTGCCGGTGGTGATGGGCGCGATCATCGGCCATCTCTACGACAGCTGGACCAAGCGCACGCCGAGCCCGGAATATTCCAAGCGGCTCGCGGTGCTCATCGCCTCGGGCATGATCGTGGGCGAGAGCCTGTGGGGCGTGATCAATGCCGGCGTGATCTCGGCGACGGGAAGCGGCACGCCGTTCCAGCTCGCGCCCGCCGACTTCGCCTGGATCAACGAGGCGGCGACGGCGCTGTTCGTGGTGCTGATCGTGTGGCTCTACGGCTGGATCATGCGCCGCTCGCTCGCGCACGCACCTTCGCGTCCAGGGCAATGACCTGCTCGGCCTGCTTCAAGTGCGGCTGATCGAGCATCTTGCCGTCGAGGGAGGCCACGCCCGCGCCTGACGCGAAGGCCGCGACGACGCGACGGGCATGCGCGACGTCCTCGTCCGACGGCGTGAAGGCCGCGTTGATCGGACCGACCTGGTCGGGATGGATCGCGAGCATGCCGAAAAAGCCTTCGCGGCTCGCCGCGCGCGCGGCGCGCTCGAGGCCCTGTGTGTCGCGGAAATCGGCATGCAGCGTCTCGACCGCCGGCACGCCCGCCGCCTTCGCCGCGATCAGGCAGAGCGAACGCACCACGCGATAGGTGAAGAGGAATTCGCCGTCCTCGCCCCGGTTGGCGACCGCGCCGAGTGCCGCCGACAGATCCTCCGCGCCCCAGGTCATCGCCGCCAGACGCGGCGGGGGCGAGCGGTAATCCTGCAGCGACAAGGCGGCCACGGGCGTCTCTGTCGCGACGGGAAGCAGCTTGATCGCGCCGTGCGGGATGCCGGCTTGCGTCTCGCGGGTGATCAGATGAGCGTCGATGACGTTCAGCGCGTGCGGCCCGTCGGGCTTGGGCACCACAAGTCCGGCGGGCCTGCACGACGCCACCGCCTCGATGTCGCGGATGAAATCCTCGCTGCCAAGCGGATTGATGCGCACCCAGATCTGCGGACGGTGCGCGCTCTTCATGAACTCGCGGACCATCAGCCGCGCCTTGGGCCGGTTCGCCGCCGCCACAGAATCCTCCAGGTCGAGGATCAGCGCATCGGCTTCGGAGGCCGCGCCCTTGGCGAGCTTCTTCTCGCTGTCTGCGGGCACGAAGAGATAGGAGCGGGTGATCATGGCGCTATCTTACGATCCGGAGCAACCGCGAGGCCGAGGTGCTCCGCTACGGCCCGCAGCCTCTTGTCGCGTGTCCACAATCCGACACCGGGCCTCAATCGCACGGCGGCAAGCAGATGCGCGTCGACATAGCCTATGCCGGTTCCCGCCAAGCCCCTGCGGTTTATCAGGTGAAGAACCTCGTCGTCGGAAGCCTGAGGCGCTCGCTTCATTTTCCTTAATCCCAATAGAAGCAGTTCATGGCCTTGATAATCCCAGACGGAGGTATCGGCCAAGGCTATGGCTTGCCGAAGCGGCGCCTTGAAGGAGCCTGGAAGCGAGGCTCGGTGCCGCCCAGCCTCGCAAGTCGGCGCGCAGCCTCGCGCTCCACGAGCGACTTCAGTCCGGCATTCACGAGCGCTGTCTTTTCCTTGATGCCGGTATATTTCACTGCATCCGCAAGCAGCTCATCGTCAATTGTCACGGTTGTGCGCATGGCATATTCCTAGCACCTAACGACTGCGTCGGCTCTGCGAACTCACAGGATCATCTCGACCTCTTGAAGACCGACGACAGGACCCAGGCGCTCGCGACCAGGGCGGCGCCGGCGACGATGCCCATCAGGTGCCAGCCCTTGCCGCTGGCGCTGAAGCCGACCGTGTACATGTTCTCCGCGCCGGCCAGCATCGGCGCCGCGCTCTCAGGAAACAGCGCGGCCAGCCCGACCGCAAAAAGGACCGCCGCCAACACGCTCAAGGCGGCCGTCCTCATGCTTTCGGCCGCCCCAGCATCAGCGCGCTGCGCTTGCACTGCGCGACGATCTCGCCGCGCTGGTTGATCGCCTTGTGCAGGAACACGACGATGCCCTGGCCGGGCCGCGACTTGCTGGGCCGCGTCTCCAGCACCTCGCTCTCGACATGCAGCGTGTCGCCGTGGAACACCGGCTTGGGGAAGCGCACCTCGTCCATGCCGAGATTGGCGACGGTGGTCCCTAAGGTCGTGTCGCCGACCGAGATGCCGATCATCAGACCCAGCGTGAACAGCGAGTTCACGATGCGCGTGCCGAACTCGGTGCCCTTGGCGTATTCCTCGTCGAGATGGAGCTGCGCGGGGTTGTGCGTCATCGCGGTGAAGAAGACGTTGTCGGCCTCTGTCACCGTGCGGCGGATGGGATGGGTGAAGGTCCGGCCGACCGCGAACTCCTCGAAATAGAGACCTGGCATCTGTCCGCGCGTCCGGGATTTCATGCTATCTTTAGTCCGCCGCCGCGCCCGAGGCCAGAGTCAAGAGAGCAGAGACATGAGCTTCCCCGCTTCCGCCAGGACGATGAGCTTCATCATCACCCGCGACCGCGAGCGCGCCAAGAAATTCTATTCCGAGGTGCTGGGCTTCACGCAGACGGGGGAGGACCCCTTCGCCGTGGTCTTCGACCTGAACGGCGTGATGCTGCGCATCACCCCGATCAAGGACCACCAGCCCTCGCCGCACACCGTGCTGGGCTGGGAGGTCGGCGACATCGAGGCCGAGGTCAAGGCGCTGACGGCGCGCGGCGTGACCTTCCAGAAATACGAAGGCTTCGAGATGAGCGAGCTGGGCATCTGGACTGCGCCGGACGGCAAGGCCAGGGTCGCCTGGTTCCTCGACCCCGACGGCAACAACCTCAGCCTGGCGCAGTTCTAGGTGGGAAAGCGCTCCAATATCGCGATCGTATCGCCCTTGTAGGTCGTGCGCGCGAACTCCTTGAAGCCCGAGCGCGCGGCGACGCGCAGCGACGGCGCGTTGTCGGGATCGATGATGCAGACCATGCGCACCCTGCCGAAATGGCCCTCGGCCCAGGCAATGATCGCGGCCACCGCCTCGGTCGCATAGCCTTTGCCGTGCACCTCGGGCAGCAGCCCCCAGCCGATCTCCGGCACCCCGTGGAACGAAGGCACGATGTCGCGCTTCACGTCGAGGATGCCGGCCTCGCCGATTCGCCGTCCGCTCGGCTTCTCGAAGATGCCCCAGAAGCCGAAGCCGAGCAGCGCCCAGTGACCCGCGATGCGCAGGAACTTGGCCCAGGCGTCCTCTTCCGACAGCGGCGCGCCGCCGATGAAGCGGGTGACGATGGGATCGGCCCACATCTGCGCGAAAGCGGGGAAGTCCTGCGGCGTCTGCACGCGCAGGATGAGACGCTCGGTTTCGAGGATCGGATAGGTCACTTACAACTCCCGTTCGAAGACAAAGCGGCCCAGACCATAGCGGCTCGCCGTTGCGAATTGCCTGAAGCCGTTCTTCTGCGCAACCTTGACCGAGGCGTCGTTGCCGGTGGAGATCACCGCGACGACGCGCGCGCCGGGGCCGAAATGGCCGCGCGCCCAGACGAGCGCGGCCGCAACCGCCTCGCTCGCATAGCCCTTGCCGTGTGCGGACGAGGACAGGGACCAGCCCATCTCCGGCGCGCCGCTCGCGGGATGCTCAGGCGGACGCTTTTTCTCCGAGAAGCCGGTAACGCCGATGCGGCGGCCGGTTTCCTTCTCTTCGATCTGCCAGACGCCATAGCCCATCAGCGCCCAATGGCCGGCCATGGAGAGGAAACCCTTGAACGCCTCCTCCGCGTCGAGCGTGTCGCCTTTGCCGAGATGGCGCATCACCAAGGGATCGGCGCGGTCGGCGGCGTGGCCTGGGGTGGAGAGGATGGGGATCATGGAAAGACGTCATTGCGATTGTGGCACGCGAACCCGACACCGCTCGCGAAGCGCTGGTTGTTGAACTCGACTGCGCGGCTCCAGAACGGGATCATCTTGGCAGGCGGCGTTTCGAAGATTCGCGGCCCGACAGTATTTTCATGCACGATATAGTCAGCCAGATCGGCGCCATAGACGATGACGTCCATCTGATAGACCGAGAACACCGGATTGCCTGCTTCGTGCGGCGTTTCGGGAATATAGCGGTGGCCGCAAACCGGGATCAGCTTGGGCGCTTGTGCGAATATCTCACGCAGGCGCGCTTCGCGCGCGGAATTTTCTTCGGGCATCGGTCCCCATTCCGGCCACCACAGCCCATGACCGACATCGAAGAAAAAGCCTCCGAGCGGCCAATCGAGCGCATCGCGAACGGTCGCGTCGTCGGCCGCGAGCCAATCGAACGAGTCGAATCCAGGCGTCTCGATCACCTTGCGACGCTGGCGATAGAGCGCGACCAGGTCCGGCGGAAAGCGCAAGCCCCACTTCGCCTGGATGTCGTCCAATTCGCTTTGCGTGTACCCGGCCATTCTCAATACGACTTCGGCTGGCCGAGGACGTTTTCGGCGATATAGGAGAGGATCAGCTGCTCGCTGACCGGCGCCAGCACGGGGATCAGGCTTTCGCGGAACAGGCGTTCGACCTGGTATTCCTTCGCATAGCCCATGCCGCCGTGGGTCATGATCGCCGTCTTGCACGCCTCGAACGACGCGCGCGCGCCGAGCAGCTTGGCGGCATTGGCTTCGGCGCCGCAGGGCTGGCCCGCGTCGTAGAGCGAGGCCGCGCGCAGGGTGAGCCACCAGGCGCTCTCCAGATAGGCCCAGCGCTCCGCAAGCGGGTGCTGCACGCCCTGGTTCTGGCCGATGGCGCGGCCGAAGACGACGCGCTCGCGCGCATAGTTCGCGGCGCGGTTCAGGGCGTCGCGGCCGAGCCCGATGGCTTCGGCGGCGATCAGGATGCGCTCCGGGTTCAGGCTGTCGAGCAGGTAGCGGAAGCCCCTGCCCTCCTCGCCGATGCGGTCCTCGTCCGGCACGAAGAGGTCGTCGATGAAGACCGCGTTCGAATCCACCGCGGCGCGGCCCATTTTGGAGATGCGGCGCACCTCGACCTTGGACCGGTCGAGACGCGTGTAGAACAAGGTCATGCCGTCGGTCGGTTTCCTGCCCTCGTCCTTCTTCGCGGTGCGGGCGAGCAAGAGGATGCGGTCGGCCTCCTGCGCGGTCGTGGTCCAGATCTTCCGGCCACGGACGATGTAGCCGCCGTCGGTGCGCCGCGCGAAGGTCTCGATGCTGGTGGTGTCGAGGCCGGCATTGGGCTCGGTCACGCCGAAGCAGGCCTTCTCGCGGCCGGAGATCAGCGGCACCAGCATGCGCTGCTTCTGCTCCTCGCTGCCGTGCACCACGATGGCGTGCGGCCCGAAGATGTTGAGGTGGACCGAGCTCGCCGCCGCATAGCCCCCGCCGCCCTGGCCTATGGCGTGCATCATGACCGCGGCCTCGACGACGCCCAGCCCCGCGCCGCCCAGCGCGACCGGCATGGCTATCCCTAAGAACCCCGCCTTTGCCACGGCCCGGTGGAATTCGTGCGGAAAGCGCGCCTCGGTGTCGCAGGCGGCCCAGTAATCGTCGCCGAAACCCGCGCACAGCTTCGTGACCGCGTCCCGGATGGCCTCTTGGTCGGAGGAAAGGCGAATATCCATAAATTTCTCAAGGCTTTGGGTGTTGCGCCCCGCGGTCCAGGGATTAATATCCCAAATTAAGGGGAATTGCCTGGGCCTTGCCGCTATAAGAGCGCGCCGTCGGGGAGTTAGACCAAGAGAATGAGTTCCGTGATCGCTGAGGGGCTGTCCGCAAAGACCGCGCGGCGCCCGGGTATGAAGCCTACCGATACGACCGATCCCAACTACTTCCACAAGGTGGTCGACTGCCAATGGGCCTGCCCGGCGCATACGCCGGTGCCCGAATACATCCGCCTCATCGCGGCGGGGCGGTATTCCGACGCCTACATGATCAACTGGAAGTCCAACGTGTTCCCGGGCGTGCTCGGGCGCACCTGCGACCGTCCCTGCGAGCCGGCCTGCCGGCGCGGACGCGTCGAGGAGCAGCCGGTCGCGATCTGCCGCCTGAAGCGCGTCGCCGCCGACTCGAAGGACGACATCCGCGACCGGCTGCCGAAGCCGTCGCGTGAGAAGAACGGCAAGCGCGTCGCGCTGATCGGCGCAGGCCCGGCTTCGCTGACCGTGGCGCGCGATCTTCTGCCGCTCGGCTATCACGTCACGATCTACGACCAGGATCCGTTCGCGGGCGGCATGATGCGCACGCAGATCCCGAAGTTCCGCCTGCCCGAAACCGTGCTGGACGAAGAGTGCGGCTATATCCTGGGGCTCGAGCCGGAGACGAAGTTCGGGAGCAAGATCACCAGCCTGAAGTCGGTGCTGGATCAGGACTACGATGCGATCTTCGTCGGCTGCGGCGCGCCGCGCGGGCGCGAGCTCGAGATCCCGGGCCGCCAGGACGCCAAGGACAACATCCATATCGGCATCGACTGGCTGTCGTCGGTGTCGTTCGGCCATACGACCGCGATCGGCAAGCGCGTGATCGTGCTGGGCGGCGGCAACACAGCGATGGACTGCTGCCGTACCTCGCGGCGGCTGGGTGGCGAGGACGTCAAGGTCGTCGTGCGCTCCGGCTTCGAGGAGATGAAGGCCTCGCCCTGGGAGAAGGACGACGCGATGTCGGAAGGCATCCCGATCCTGAACTTCCTGGTGCCGAAGGAATTCACGCACAAGGACGGCAAGCTCACCGGCGTGCTGTTCGAGAAGGTCAAGGCCGAGCGCGACGCCAAGGGCCGCCGCAACCTGGTGCCGACCGGCGAGCCGGACCAGCACATCGAATGCGACGATGTGCTCGTCGCGGTCGGCCAGGAGAACGCCTTCCCCTGGATCGAGCGCGACATCGGGCTGGACTTCGACAAATGGGACATGCCGGTCGTCGATTCCGTCACCTTCCAGTCGACCAACCCGAAGGTCTTCTTCGGCGGCGACGCGGCCTTCGGGCCGAAGAACATCATCTGGGCCGTGGCGCACGGCCATGCGGCGGCGGTGTCCATCGACCTGATGTGCAACGGCCACGACGTGAAGGTACGGCCCGCCGATCCCAACACGCTGGCCAGCCAGAAGATGGGCATCCACGAATGGTCCTATGACAACGACGTGTCGCTGGACCTGCGCTTCAAGGTTCCGCACGCGCCGAGCGAGCTCACCTTGCGCGACGTGAACATGGAAGTGGAGCTCGGCTTCACCAAGGAGCTGGGCTTCAAGGAGGCGCAGCGCTGCCTGAACTGCGACGTCGAGACGGTGTTCGAGAAGAACCTCTGCATCGAATGCGACGCCTGCGTCGACATCTGCCCCGTGGACTGCATCACCTTCACGCCGAACGATCCGGAAGACGAGCTGCGCACGCATCTCACGGCGACGGCGACCAACAAGACCCAGGACCTCTACGTCTCGGATTACCTGAAGACCGGGCGCGTGATGGTGAAGGACGAGGACGTCTGCCTGCATTGCGGGCTGTGCGCCGAGCGCTGCCCGACCGGCGCCTGGGACATGCAGAAATTCTATCTGGAGACGGCGCAGGCCTGCGGACGATGAACAAGATCACCTCGACCAACGACTTCGTCGTCAAGTTCGCCAACGTCAACGGCTCGGGCTCGGCATCGGCCAACGAGCTTTTCGCCCGCGCGGTGATGCGCATGGGCGTGCCGGTCGCGACCCGCAACATCTTCCCGTCGAACATCCAGGGCCTGCCGACCTGGTACGAGGTGCGCGTGTCGGGCGAAGGCTGGCTGGGGCGGCGCGGCGGCGTCGACATCGCCGTGCTCATGAACCCGCAGACCTGGAACAAGGACGTCGCCGAGATCGAGAGCGGCGGCTACATGCTCTACGACGCGACCAAGCCGCTGACGGGCCAGAAGCTGCGCAGCGACGTGACCGTGCTGGGCGTGCCCTTCACCGCGCTGGCCAATTCGATGGAAGGCACCATCCCGCGCGAGCGCCAGCTGCTCAAGAACATCGTCTATGTCGGCGCGCTGGCCTCGCTCTTCGGCCTCGACCTCAAGGCCATCGACGAGCTTCTGGTCAAGCAGTTCAAGGGCAAGACCAAGCTCATCAACATGAACGGCACGGCGCTCAGGCTCGGCCACGACTATGCCGAGAAGAACCTCAAAGGCGCCTGCGGACTCAAGGTCACGCATTCCGACAAGGTCGGCGACAAGATCTTCCTGCAGGGCAATGACGCGGCGGGGCTGGGCGCGGTCTATGGCGGCGCCACGGTCTGCGCCTGGTATCCGATCACGCCCTCGACCTCGCTGGCCGAAGCCTTCACCGCGCATTGCAAGAAGTTCCGCGTCGACAAGGTGACGGGCCAGAACAGGTTCGCCATCGTCCAGGCCGAGGACGAGATCGCGGCCATCGGCATGGTGCTGGGCGCCGGCTGGAACGGCGCGCGCAGCTTCACCGCGACTTCGGGGCCGGGCATCTCGCTGATGCAGGAGTTCTTCGGCTTCGCGTATTATGCCGAGATCCCGGCGGTGGTCTTCGACATCCAGCGCGGCGGACCCTCGACCGGCATGCCGACGCGCACGCAGCAGTCCGACCTGCTGCTCGCCGCCTATGCCAGCCACGGCGACACCAAGCACGTGATGATCTTCCCCGAAGACCCGCGCGAGAGCTTCGAGTTCGCGGCGCTGGCCTTCGACCTCGCCGAGCGGATGCAGACACCGATCTTCTCGATGATGGATCTCGACATCGGCATGAACGACTGGCTGTGCGAGCCGCTTCAGTGGGACGACGGCCGCAGCTACGACCGCGGCAAGGTCATCTCGGCCGAGGAGCTCGAGGCCGGAAAGTCCTTCGCGCGCTATCTCGACGTCGACGGCGACGCGGTCCCCTATCGCACGCTCCCCGGCACGCATGCGACCAAGGGCGCCTATTTCACCCGCGGTTCGTCGCACAACGCCTATGCGGCCTATAGCGAAGAGGGCAAGGACTATACCGAGGTGATGCAGCGCCTGCTGCGCAAGTTCGAGACCGCCAAGACTCTGGTCCCCGCGCCGGTCGTGCGCAGGGCCAAGGAGAAGGCGAAATACGGCGTCATCTATTACGGCTCGACCTCGGTCGCGATGGACGAGGCCTTCGCCAGCCTGTCCAACGAGGGCCTGCACCTCGACACCATGCGCATCCGCGCTTTTCCTTTTTCCGATGCCGTCGTCGATTTCATCAATTCGCACGAGCAGGTGTTCCTGATCGAGCAGAACCGCGACGCGCAGATGATGAAGCTGATCGTCAACGAATGCGCCATCGATCCGGCGCGGTTCATCTCCATCCTGCACTACGACGGAACCCCGATCACCGCGCGTTTCATCCACGGCGCCATCGCCGAGCGGCTGAGCGTCACGCGGAAAGAGGCGGCGGAATGAGATCGTCGATGTCATGGCCCGCGAATGCGGGCCACCCAGGTGACGCCGACGCGAATACGCAAGATGTGCCGCGCGCCATCCTTGAAAGCTCGAGACGACCCCAGCTGGATGGCCCGCATTCGCGGGCCACGACAAGCGGGGCTGGAAGCAGATCATGACCTATATCGCCAAGCCCAAGCTGCATCATCCAGGCCTGCCCAAGAACGCGCTGGGCTTCACCCATCGCGACTATGAGGGGCGCATCTCGACGCTCTGCGCCGGCTGCGGCCACGACTCGATCAGCGCCGCCCTGATCCAGGCCTGCTTCGAGCTCGACCTCGAGCCGCATCGCGTCGCCAAGCTGTCGGGCATCGGCTGCTCGTCCAAGACGCCGGACTACTTCCTCGGCCAGAGCCACGGCTTCAATTCCGTGCACGGCCGCATGCCGAGCGTGCTGACCGGCGCCAACCTCGCCAACCGCGACCTGATATATCTGGGCGTCTCGGGCGACGGCGACAGCGCCTCGATCGGGCTCGGCCAGTTCGCCCATTGCGTGCGCCGCGGCGTGAACATGCTCTATATCTGCGAGAACAACGGCGTCTATGGCCTGACCAAGGGCCAGTTCTCGGCCACCGCCGACAAGGGCTCGAAGTCCAAGGCCGGCGGCACCAATGCGGACTCGGCCATCGACCTGGTGAGCCTGGCCCTGGTGCTCGGCGCCACCTTCGTCGCGCGCAGCTTCTCGGGCGACAAGCATCAGCTGGTGCCGCTGATCAAGGCGGGGCTGGCGCATCAGGGCGCCGCGGTGCTCGACGTCATCAGCCCCTGCGTCCAGTTCAACAACCACGCCGGCTCCACCAAGAGCTTCGATTACGTCCGCGAGCACAACGAGGCGATGAACCGCATCGACGTGATCCCGGCGCGCGAAGAGATCAAGGTCGATTTCGAGCCCGGCACGACCGAGGTGGTGCGCCAGCACGACGGCTCGTATCTGAAGCTCGCCAAGCTGCACAGGGATTACGACCCGACCGACCGCGCCGCCGCGATGGCGCATCTGCAGGCGCGCCAGGCGGCGGGCGAGGTGGTCACGGGGCTTCTCTATGTCGATCCCGAGCCCGAGGACCTGCACACGCATCTGGGCACCGTCACCACGCCGCTGAACCGGATGGGCGAGAAAGAGCTCTGCCCCGGCGCCGCGGCGCTGGCCGAGGTGAACGCGGGCTATCGGTAACCGCCAGCTGCTGTAAAGTTCGAGCCCATGACCGTTTCCTCTCTCTTCTCCCTCCAAGGCAAGACTGCGCTCGTCACCGGCGGCTCGCGCGGCATCGGACTGATGATCGCGCGCGGCTTCGTGGAGGCGGGCGTCAAGACCTATATCTCCTCGCGCGACGCGCGCGCCTGTGCCGAGGCCGAGGCGGAGCTGAACAAGACCGGCACCTGCATCGCGCTGCCGCACGACCTCGGCCGCACCGACGAGGTGAAAGCGCTGGCCGCCGACGTCGCCGCGCGCGAGCAGAAGCTCGACATCCTGATCAACAATGCCGGCGCCGCCTGGGCCGAGCCCATCGACCAGTATTCCGAGAAGGGCTGGGACAAGCTGATGGCGGTGAACCTGAAGGCCGTCTTCCTCCTGACCCAGGCGCTGTTGCCGCTGTTGCGCAAGGCCGCGACTGCGGACGATCTGGCGCGCGTCGTCAACATCGGCTCCATCGACGGCATCCTGCAGCCGCATATCGAGACCTATGCCTATTCGGCGAGCAAGGCCGCGGTGCATCACCTGACGCGCAACCTCGCCAAGCATCTCGCCAAGGACGACATCAACGTCAACGCCATCGCGCCGGGCCCGTTCGAGACCAAGATGCTGGCGCCCGTCCTCGCCGCGGGACGCGCGCAGATGGAAGCGTCGGTGCCGCGGGGGCGCATCGGCCGCGACGACGACATGATCGGGGCGGCGATCTTCTATTGCTCGCGCGCCAGCGCCTATGTGACCGGCACGGTGCTGCCCGTCGACGGCGGCATCGCCGCGGCCGCCTATACCCAGATGGAATTCAGCCTGTGACGCTTCCCATCGACGTCGAGGCCGTGCGCCGCGCCGCGGTCGTGAACGAGCCCTTCCCCCATCTGATGGTGCCGGGCTTCGTGCGTCCCGAAGCCATCGATGCGATCGAGCGCGACTTTCCCGCCGTGGCGCATGCCGGAAGCTTCCCGCTGCCGACGCTCAACTACGGTCCCAGGTTCCAGGATTTCATGGACGCGATCCGCGGGCCGGAATTCACCGAAGCGGTCGCGGACAAATTCGGCATCGACCTGTCCCGTCGCCCGACCATGGTCACCGTGCGCGGCCAGTCGAGCGCGCGCGACGGCCAGATCCATACCGACAGCGTGACCAAGCTCGTCACCGTGCTGATCTACATGAACGGCAAATGGGAGAGCCCGAAGGGACGCCTGCGCCTGCTGCGCTCGGCGACCGACCTGAACGACGTCGTCGCCGAGGTGCCGCCCGACGAAGGCACGCTGGTGGTCTTCAGGAACCAGCCCAACGCCTGGCACGGCTTCGAGGCCTTCGAAGGCCCGCGCAAGGTGATCCAGCTCAACTGGGTGACCAACGGCCGCGTCGTGTGGTGGGAGCAGACGCGCCACAAGATCAGCGCGTTCTTCAAGGGCAAGCACCAGGCGCCGGCGCGGATGTGACGGCCGCCGCCCTATCTGCTAACCTCCCGGCATGAAGCTGCTGCCCATCCTGCTGCTCGCGGGCCTCGCGACGCCCGCCCTCGCCGGCGCGCTCGGCGACCGGACATGCGCGGACGCCGAGGTCGCCGGCCGCATCGTCCATCAGGACTATAAAACGCTTCCGTCGCCGCCCGGCTTCATCGGCACGGACGTGCTCCTGCTGATCGATTTCGACGTGCGTCGCGTGCGCTTCGGCTCGATCCACAAGGGGCGGCACCGCATCAGGGCCATCGCGCCCGAATGGCTGAACGGCGACGGCGATGTCGCGCTCTACCTCCGCCGCGAGGGCAAGGACTGGTGGATCGCCGACTGCCGCGACCGCTAAGGCGCCGGCGTCCACAGCACGTCGTCGAGCGTGCGCGCGCCGGCCGCCAGCATGACCAGCCGGTCGAAGCCCATCGCCACGCCCGAGGCCTGCGGCATGTGCGACAGCGCGGCCAGGAAGTCCTCGTCGATCGGATAGCGCTCGCCATAGACGCGTTGCTTCTCGGCCATCTCGGCCTCGAAGCGCGCGCGCTGCTCGACCGGGTCGGTGAGCTCGCCGAAGCCGTTGGCGAGCTCGACGCCGCAGACATAGAGCTCGAAGCGCTCGGCGACGCGCGGGTCTCGCGCGCTGGCGCGCGCCAGCGCCGCCTCGCTGCGCGGATATTCGTAGAGCACCGTCGGCCGTCCCTCGCCCAGCTTCGGCTCGACGCGCGCCACCAGCACCTTGGAGAAGATGTCGGCCCAGTTGTCGTCGTCGGCGACCGCGATCCCCGCGCGCCGCGCTTTGGTCGCGAGCGCGTCGCGGTCGTCGAGGACGCCGAGCAGGTCGATGCCGGCATGATGGGTGAAGGCATCGACGACGCTCAGCCACTGCGCCTCCGCGCGCGGATCGCAGGCGCGGTCGCGATAGCGGAACCCGGCCGCGCCGGTCGTGTCGGCGGCGAGCCGCACCAGCGCCAGGCAGTCCTCGATGACCGACCGGTAGTCCTCGTTCGCGCGATACCACTCCAGCATGGTGAACTCGGGCGCATGCAGCGGCCCGCGCTCGCGGTTGCGGAACACGCGCGCGAAATCGAAGATCCGCGTCTCGCCCGCCGCGAGCAGCCGCTTGGCCGCGAATTCCGGCGAGGTATGGAGATAGAGCGGGCGGCCCGCGCCGCCGCCGGTCTCGATCGCCTGCGTCGCAAAGGCGTGCAGATGCGCCTCGTTGCCGGGCGAGACCACCAGCGCGCCGCATTCGACCTCGGTGAAGCCGCGCCCCTCGAACCAGTCGCGCGCGGCCTTTTTGATCCGCCCGCGAGCCAGAAGGGCCGGGCGGCGGTCGGCGTGGCGGTGGGGTTCCCACCAGGAACTCATGACACTTGGCCCTTTCTCACGCCCCTGCTATAGCCCCCGCCTTCGCCGTCCGGAAAGACGGCTTCGGCGGGCAAGCCCCGTCCACCTGGAAAGAGGTACATCGTGGTTTCGGTCATTGCCAGCAACGTCCGCAAGGGCAACGTCATCGAGAAGGACGGCAAGCTCTATATCGTGCTGACGGCGGAGAACATCCATCCCGGCAAGGGCACGCCCGTGACCCAGCTCGAGATGCGCCGCATCTCGGACGGCACCAAGATCAACGAGCGCTACAAGACCACCGACACGCTGGAAAAGGCGTTCATCGAATACCAGACCTACAACTATCTCTACCAGGACGGCGACCACTACGTCTTCATGCAGCCCGAGACCTTCGAGCAGATCCATGTCGGCCTCGACATACTGGGCGACATGGCGCCGTACCTGCAGGAGAACATGGAGGTGCGCCTGGCGCTGTTCAACAGCGTGCCGGTCTCGATCGAGATCCCCGCGCGCGTGACGCTCGAGATCACCGAGACCGAGCCGGTGGTGAAGGGCCAGACGGCCTCGGGCTCGTTCAAGCCCGCGATGCTGTCGAACGGCATCCGCACCATGGTGCCGACGCACATCACCGCCGGCACGCGCGTGGTGGTGCTGACCGAGGACGGGTCCTACGTCGAACGGGCGAAGGACTAGGGCGCACCCGTCTTGTGCAGATTCGCGTCGACGCCGAAGGCCCCCGGCGCGACCAGGCCCTTGTCGGCGAGGTCGAGCGCGGGCGTCGTTTCGCCATCACCCGTCCATCTGTAAAAGTAGAGTCCCATCATCGGCTTCACCTGCGGCGCGCCGTAAGCCCCGGTGAACGCGGCCAGCGCATCGTCATGGCAGGCTTGCGACGAGCCGGTCTGCACCGCCTTGAGATCGACCAGCGCATCGGATTCGAATTTGAAAAACACGGCGAACCGGCATTCGTGCCAGGCATAGCCGCCCCCGGAGATCTCAACACTGCCGGATGCCACCGGCGGCGGCCGCAACGCCATCGCAACTTTAAGGAACGGCAGCGCATCGGCGGCCTGCTGCCGCGTCATGCCCCAATGCAGCGCGTCGAAGCCGAGCGGCAAGGGCGCCGCGGCGGCGGAGCCGATGGTCGAAGCCATTGCAACCGCAGCGCAGACGGTCCGGAGCTTGATCGACATCACCTAAGCTTTCCATAAAGCGCGAACAGCCGCTCCCAGTGCCGCTCGGCGGCGTCGCGGTCGTAGGCGGGGCGCTCGGGAAAGGCGAAACCGTGCTCGACGCCGCGATAGAGCTCGACCTCGGCGTCGAGGCCTTCGAGCGATTGCCGGAACGGCTCCAGCTCCTCCAGCGGCGCGTAGTGGTCGATCTCCGCCCAGGCGACGTAGAGCGCGGCATCGGCCTTGCGCGCGGCGAGATGCGGGCTGTCCGGCGCGTCGGTCTTGAGCCTGACGCCATAGATCGAGGCGGCGGCGCGCACGCGGCCGGGATGGCGCGCCGCGGCGGCGATGGCGTATTGCCCGCTCATGCAATAGCCGAGCGTGCCCATCGGCCCCTTCGACGCCGCGGGATCCGCGTCGGCATGGGCGACGAGGCGATCCGCGTCCTCCATCACCAGCGCGATGCTCAAGCTGCCCATCAGCGCAAACATCTTCTTGCGGGTCTCGGTTCCCGCCTCGCCGATGAAGTTGCCCAGCTCCTCGACGCCCGAGCGGTGATAGAGATTGGGCAGCATCACGTAGTAGCCGACGCTCGCCAGCCGCCGCGCCATCATGCGCAGCTCCTCGCGGATGCCGGGCGCGTCCATGAAGAACAGGACGACAGGATGCGGCCCGCCGCGTTCGGGATGGACGATGAAGGTGTTCATGCCGCCGATGCCGGCGTGGCGCTCGATCATGCCGCCTCCTTCATTCTGCCTTCCCCGCGGCCCCACAGCGCGACCAGCGCGTCCTCGACCTCGCGCGGCACGGTCAGCCGGCACAGAAGCGACTTCGCCTCGCGGCCGGCATCGCCTTCGACATACCAGCCCAGATGCTTGCGGAACACGCGCACGCCATGCACGTCGCCATAGAGCTTGAGCGTGTCGGCGAAGTGATCGAGCGCGATGGCGAGCCGCGCCTCGGGCGCGGGCGCGTCCCATCGGCGGCCGATCCAGGGACGGCCATAGGCGCCGCGGCCGACCATCACCGCGTCGGCGCCGGATTGCGCCAGCGCGGCCTCGGCCGATGCCGCGTCGACGATGTCGCCGTTGACGATGACGGGGATGCGCACGGCTTGCTTCACCTGCGCGACCGCGCGCCAATCGGCCGTGCCTTTGTAGAACTGCATGCGGGTGCGGCCGTGCACGGTGACAGCTTCGGCGCCGGCGCGCTCGGCGCGGACGGCGAGCTCGGGCGCGCTCAGATCGTCCCAGCCCAGCCGCATCTTCACCGTGACCGGACACGCGACCGCGTCGACCGCGGCGGCGATGAGCGCTTCCGCATGATCGAGGTCGCGCATGAGCGCCGAGCCCGACAGCGCGCCCGCGACCTCTTTCGCGGGGCAGCCCATGTTGATGTCGACGATCTCGGCGCCCGCCTGCTGGGCGAGCCGCGCGCCCTTCGCGATCCAGCCGGCATCGCGCCCGACGAGCTGCACGACCATCAACGGCAGCCCGTCGCCGACCGCCGCGCGGCGCACCACGTCGGGCCGCCCGCGCGCGAAGGCGTCGCAGGCCACCATCTCGGTCGCGACATAGGGCGCGCCCAGCCGCGACGCCGCGCGGCGGAACGGCAGGTCGGAGACGCCCGTCATCGGCGCGATCAGGACGCGGCCGGGGATGGGGACGTTGCCGATGGAGAAGGCGTCGTTCATGGCCACCTTATAAAGTAAAAGGGCCGCGCGCATGAGCGGCGGCCCTTCCACATGTTCGAAAGCGGATCAAGCCGCCTGGTAACCCATCACGGCCTTGACCTCGAGGAACTCCTCGAAGCCGAACTCGCCCCATTCGCGGCCCGTGCCGGACTGCTTGTAGCCGCCGAAGGGCGCGTTGAGGTCGACGCCGGCGCCGTTCAGGTGCACGTTGCCGGTGCGCAGCCGCGACGCCACCTTGCGCGCGTGCTCGATGTCGCCCGACTGGACATAGCCCGACAGGCCATAGACCGTGTCGTTGGCCTGTTGGATCGCCTCGTCCTCGCTGTCGTAGGGAAGCATCGCCAGCACCGGTCCGAAGATCTCTTCCCGCGCGATGGTCATGTCGTTGGTGACGTTGGCGAAGACCGTCGGCCTGACGAAGTAGCCGCGGTTCAAGCCTTCCGGCCGTCCGACGCCGCCGCAGACCAGCGTGGCGCCCTCGTCGATGCCCTTCTGGATCAGCGCCTGGATCTTGTTGAACTGCACCTCGCTCACCACCGGGCCCATGGTCACCCCTTCCGCGAAGGGATCGCCGACCTTGACCTTCTCGGCGGTGGCTTTCGCGATCGCCATGGCCTGTTCCTGCTTGGCGCGCGGCACGAACATGCGGCTCGGCGCGTTGCACGACTGGCCCGAATTCGAGAACATGTTCATCACGCCGCCGACGACCGCCTTCTGCAGGTCGGCATCGTCGAGCACGAGGTTGGCCGACTTGCCGCCCAGCTCCTGCGCCACGCGCTTGACGGTGTTCGCCGCCGCCTTGGCGACCGCGATGCCGGCGCGCGTCGAGCCGGTGAACGACATCATGTCGATGCCGGGATGGTTCGACATCGCCTCGCCGACGGTCGGGCCGTCGCCGTTCACCAGGTTGAACACGCCTTTCGGCACGCCCGCGTCGTGCATGATCTCGGCCCAGATGATCGCGTTCAAGGGCGCGACCTCGGACGGCTTCAACACCATCGTGCAGCCCGCGGCGATGGCCGGCGCCACCTTGCAGGCGATCTGGTTGATCGGCCAGTTCCACGGCGTGATCATGCCCACCACGCCGACCGGCTCGTAGACCACCGCGGTGGTGCCGGTGACCTTCTCGAACTGATAGTCCTTGAGCACCTTCATCGCCTGGGTGAGATGGGCGATGCCCATCGCGGCCTGCGCGTTCTTCGACAGGCCGAGCGGCGCGCCCATTTCCTTGCTGATCGCCTCGACGATGTCGCCATAGCGCTTCTGATAGGCTTCGACGATCTTCTGCATCAGCGCGAGGCGCTCTTCGCGCGTCGTGCGCGAGAAGGTCTCGAACGCGCGCCTGGCGGCCGCGACCGCCTTGTCGACGTCGGCCTTGGAGCCCAGGGAGACGCGCGCGAAGGCTTCTTCGGTCGCGGGATTGATCACGTCCTCGGTCTTGGGCGTCGCGGGATCGACCCAAGCGCCGTCGATGTAGAATTTCAGGTGTTCCTGCATGTCGGTTCTCCAAAGCTTAGCTGCCCGCATAAAACCACATGTGACTGGTGCGGCAAAGCGGGCACGGCAAAGCAGGCGTGGAAACCACACCTGCCGTCGGGTCAATTGCGAAAGGCGTAAGGCCTACTCGTCGTCGCCGTCATCGGCGGCGGCTTCGCCCTTGTTGCGGCCTTTGCGCGAGCCCATGCCGAGCTTCTGGCGCAGCGCCTCGGCCTCGTCCTTGTTGGCCTGCACTTCCTTCTTCAGCTCCTTGCCGCGCGCCTTGAGATAGATGAGCCGGCGGCGGTCCGCCTTGCCGCTGTCTTCCTTGCCCGCCTTGCCGGCCCGGGCGCCGCGCGCGCCGCGCGGCTTCTTCGCTTCTTCGGCCATTATCTCTCCGATCGAACTGCTGCCTACGAATGATTGATGCGGTTACGCGTCGCCGTCGTCGCCCGTCTTGGCGGCGGCGAGACCGGGCCCCTTCTTCTTGCGGCCTTCCTTGTCCTTCTTGCCTTCGCCGCCCGTCCGCTCGCGGAAGCGCACGATCTTCTTCGCCCCACTCTCGCCCTGGACTTCCTTGACCATGAAGATGCCGAAGTCGGGGACGATCACCTTCTCGCCCTTGTCGAGCGCGGCGCGCAGCTGGCGGAAGGTTTCGTTCTGCACCGCGTTCACGACGGTGGCGCGCACGTCGCAGGTCTGGGCAATGGCTTCGTTGAGTTCCTTGAGTTTCATGACGTGCCTTTTGGGGTCGAAAACGCGGCGGACTATGGCCCGCGCAAGGGCAGGTTTCAATGCCTTTCGGGGCGGCTCTTGGAGCGCGTTGCGGGCTTTCGCCGCGGCGTTTTGCGGCCCTATCCGACCAGGAAAAGCCTGCCCTTTTCGAGCTTGTAACGTTCCTGCGTGCGCGGGCAGACGAGGTCTTCGCCCAGCCGGTCGCCCGCCCGGCTGACCCAGCCGATGCGACGTGCTGGCGCACCCACGACCAGCGCGAAGTCCTCGACGTCGCGGGTCACCACCGCGCCGGCGCCGACCATCGCGTATTGGCCGATCGTGTTGCCGCAGACGATGGTGGCATTGGCGCCGATGCTGGCGCCCTTGCGGATCAGGGTCGGCAGGAACTCGGCCCGGCGGTTCACATGGGCGCGCGGCAACAGCACGTTGGTGAAGACCATGGACGGGCCGCAGAACACGTCGTCCTCGAGCGTCACGCCCTCATAAAGCGAGACGTTGTTCTGGATCTTGCAGCCGTTGCCGATGGCGACGTTGGGCCCGATCATCACGTTCTGGCTGACGACGCAGCGCTCGCCGAGCTTCGAGCCGCCCAGCACATGGGCGAAGTGCCACACCTTGGTTCCGGCGCCGATGGCGACGCCGTCGTCGATCACCGCCGTCGGGTGCGCGTAGTAGTCGGTTGCCATGATCCCTGTTCCCGAAAAACTCTATTCCCGGCGCGGGCGTTGGGCGCGGCCCGGCACGAAGCGCATGCGCTCGGGCACCGCGGTGCCGCCGTCGCCGAAGGCCACGTCGAGCTGCTCCTGGGAGAGCCCGCCCGCCTCCGAGAGGATCGCGCCGCCGATATTGGTGTTGGTGAAGTTGGCCGATCCCACGCGCGCGCCCGAGAAGTCGGCATCGGTGACGTCGGCCTCGGAAAGGTCTGCGCGGCGCAGGTCGGCGCCATGCAGGTCAGAGCCCGTCAGCGAGGCGCCGGACAGGTCGCAGCCCACGAGCTTGGCGCCGGCCAGACGGCAGCGGTCGAAGACGCACTGCGCAAGCCTGAAGCCCGACAGATCGACGCCCGACAGCACCGCGCCGCGGAAATCGATGCCGGAGAGATCGAGCGCCTGGCCGCTCTCGGTCTGCGCGCGGCGGACCGGTCCGCTCGAGAGGATGGTGAGCGCCAGCCGCACGTCTTCATAGCTTTCGCTGTCCTCGGCGGCGAGGCGGCGGCGGATGAACGAGATCAGCACCGCGCCCAGGCCCCGCGCCTCGCCGACCGACTTCGCCGTGCGCTGCGCCACGAACAGCGCCGCCAGCCGGCGATGCATCTCGTTCGACCACAGATCGGCGAACAGCGGCTCATAGGTGTCGCGATAGGCGAGCACTTTCGTCTGGCTGTCCTCGCGCCGCTTGAGCAGCATCATGACGCCGACGGCGATCAGCGCGCCCGACACGAACAGGCCGACGGCGAAGGCGATCCAGGCGGGGGTCATGCCGCCCCCTTCGGCGCGAAGCCGGCATAGAGATCGAGCAGGCGCTTCTCGTAGCGCGCGGTCCAGTTGTCGGCCTCGATGAAGCGCATGCAGCCCAGCCGCGCCTGCGCGATCTGCTCGTCGCTCAGGGAGGCGACGAGGTCGGCGATGCCGCTGGCGGTGAGCGTCTCGGGCAAGGTCCAGCCGCAATGATAGGTCATGACCACGCGGCGCATCTCGGGGAAGGGCTGCACGACCAGGGGCACGCCGGAGCTTGGATATTCCCAGAGCTTGTTGGGCGTGGCGATCCAGTGATTCAGCATCTTGCCCTCGTAGGGGATGATGCCGAGGGTTGCGCCTTGCGTCCACGACTTGAGCTCTTTCTGCGGCGCGGGCGGTATGAAGCGGACCTTGTCCTCGTCGCGCCCCGAACGCATCGCGGCCTGCGCCGCGATCTGCTTGAGCTGGCCGCTCAAGGGTCCCCAGCCCATCATCACCAGCGCCCAGCCCTCGGGCAGCATCGAGGCCGAGCGCACCAGGATCGGCAGGCCGCGGCCTTCCGAGAAGCCGCCCTGGTAGAGCAGGATGCGCGTATCCTCGGGCAATCCCGCCGCGTCGTGCAGGCGGCCGTCATAGGGCTCAGCCGGCGAAAGCTGGATGGCGTTGCGGATCACGACCGGCTTCACCACGCCCGGATAGGCGTGGCTGTAATAGAGCGCGGCGCTGTCGTTGACGCAGATGAAGCCGTCGACGTGGCGCAGATATTTCTTGTGGATGCGCGCGTAGTAGTCGGTGATGCCGACCATGCGCGCCGCCGCCGCCTCGTAGATCTCGTGCGCGTCGTAGACCAGCGGGATGCCGAGCTTCTTCTTCACGTAATAGCCGGCGGGAAGGGTGAGGCAATCGTGGCAATGCACGATGTCGGGCTTGAGCTTGACCGCGACCTGGGTCATCTCGCGCGAGCGGTAGCGCAACAAGGTGAACTTGGTCGTATTGGCGCCGAACCATTCCAGCGGCTCGAGCGTGACCGCGAGCAGCCAGTCGGGGATCCAACCGGGGATGCGCGACTTCACGCTCGGGAAGTCGGCGTCGCTGAGCGCGCCCTCCTTCATCAGCGCTTCGGCATAGCGCCGCACGGTGTCCTCTTCGTTGGCCCGCATGCGCGCGCCGGTGCCGAACAGACCGAGATAGGCTTTGATCACCCGCCAGGCGGTGTAGAGCAGGGCCGCCAGGAGCACGACGACGAAGACGGCATAAATCCAATCGAGCCAGCTCCAATGCAGCAGGCCCGCGACCATCCCACCCGCGTCGGATGCGGTGCGCGCCACCGGACCGCCGGGGGCGAACAGCTGCTTCAGGCCATAGGCGATGGCGGCGAGGACGCCCGCGATCACCGCAAACACCGGCAGCACCCGGAACAGCGCCGAGGCGATCAGGCTGCGGTAGGCACTGGCCAGCCAGAAGACGCGGAAGATGCGCACGCCGTTGTCGAGATATTCGACCGGCGAGGCGGCGTCGGCGTCCAAGAGGCCCAGGATCGTCACGCTGTGGCCGGCGCGCTGGAGCGTCCCCGCCTCGCGCAGCACGCGCCCGTCGCGGGTCACGTTGTTGTGGACGATCATGCAGATGTTCATGGCCAACCGATATCAGGCCAGATGTGGTTAATCAAAGGTAAGCGCCCCTTCCTAACCTCCCCCTCGAGGGAAGGTCGAAACGCGGCACGCGCTTCGGGTGGGGGCGGCCGGTGCCGGCCCCCACCCGAAAAATCCCTCGCTCCGCTCGGACTTTTCGACCTCCCTGCAAGGGGGAGGTCAAGTTCTCATGGCTTCGGCAGCACCCGGATGATCGCCATCATGCCCATGTCCTCGTGGTCGAGGATATGGCAGTGATAGACGAAATCCCCCGTCGTCGGCCCGCGGAAGTCCATCTTGACCTTGATGTACGGATAGGGGCCGTGGCCGGTCCAGAACGGCACCTGGAACACGTCGTAGAGCTGCTGGTCGCGCTTCTCGATCGCGACACCGCTGACCTCCTCCACCAGGAAGTGGATCTGGTGCATGTGGAATTCGTGCAGCTCGGCGGTGCGGTTCTGGATCGTCCATTCCTCGACCGCGCCGCGCGTCGTGGTGATCGCCGGCGGGTTGTCGGGGCTGTAGACCTGCTCCTTGGCGCCGTCGACGGTGATGAAGAACACCGTGTTCTCGATCTCGCCCGCATGCGGCGGGCGGCGCTCGGAGAAATAGAGCGTGCGCTGGGCGCTGACCTTGGCGTTGGCGAGATCGTCGAACAGCATGCGGCGCGAGGGGCCGGTCGGCTCGGGCATGCGCGGCAGCGACGCCGGCGCGCCGGTGGTCACGATCTTCGCCAGGGGACGCTCGGGATTGGAATCCGAATCCGGGCCGCCGTCGACGCCGAGCGTCTTGAACACCGCCACCGTGCCGGGCGAGGTCGGCGCATCGACGATGAACTCGACGCGCCCCGACGGCGGCAGCACGGCATCGGTCTGCGTGACGACGCGGCCGCGATGGGTGCCGTCCTTCGAGCCCGTCGGCACCCCGTCGAAAGCCACGATCTTCAGGGGCTGCGGCACGCCGTCATAGACGACCTGGATGTCCATGATGGTGTTGGCGCCGGCATTGACGACGCGCCAGAACTCCTTGCCCCCCTGCTGCATCGTGATGACGCCGGGGACGTAGCGGCCGTAGTTCACCGGCACGTAGTTCACCGACACGTCCCAATTGGGGATCGGCTTGTCGGGATCGGTGCCGGTCGAGGACTGCGAGCCCAGCCGCTGGTCGCGCAGCACGAGGTAGCGCACGGGCAGGCCGGCGACAGCAGGCTGGATATTCTGCATCCCCATCACCTCGATCGCGCCGGTCGCTCCGCCCTGCACCGCCGCCGACGAGATGCCGTGGATATGCGGATGGTACCAATAGAGTCCGGGCGGCTCGCTCTTGGGGATGTGCAGCGTGTAGGTGAAGGTCTCGCCGGAATTGACCAGGGTGCGGATGACCTCGTCGCTGTGGCAGGTCGGCGCCGTGTTGGTGCCGTGAAAATGCATGTTGGTCGAGGTGTCGGTCATCGTCGAGTTGCCGCAGACGTCGGCGCCCCCGGTGATACGCATCGCGCGTCCGCCGGGCACCGCCGGCACCTGGTTGGTCAGCATGATGTTGATCGTGTCGCCGGGATTGACGTGAAGCGTCGGCGATTCCTGGCCGTCGGTGGTGACGAAGCAGAACAGCGTGCGGTTCAGCTTGTCGAGCGCGGTGAAATAGTCGAGCGAGACGTTGAGCGTGCCGTTCTGGCTGAACAGGTCCGGCGGCTGCTGCACGTCGGCGCCGACCTCGGGCCGCGGGCAGTTGCTGTCGGCCGCGTAAGCCGCCTGGGAGACGAAAAGGCCGAGCATCGCGACGATGCTCAACAGGATGGTCCGCATGCCCGCCCCTCAACTTGAGAATGACACTAAGTAACTTCCACAGGACAAAATAAACGCGCGGGACCGCCATCGATCCCGCGCGCTCTTTGCCGTTACGGGCTGGTGTAGTTGCCCGTGCTGCAGCCGCCGTTGCCGCCGTTGTTGGTGGTCAGCCAGTACTGCGTAACCGTGAAGTGGGCCGAGCCCTGGGTGAGCTGGCCGCTGCCGCCGCACTTGTCGCCGATCTCGAAGCCGTTGGCGTCGTTCCACGCCTGGGGCCAATCCGGGAAGGAGCCCGGCGTCGGCACGTTGTCGGTGGTCGCTTCGGCGAACTCGTGGCTGGCCGCGAAGGTGACCGAGTTGATCGACGAGCCGCAATCCGGCTCGACCGCGTAGAACACGTTGTTCTTGGCGAGCTTCACGTCGTTGGTCGCGAAGTGATAGGCGCCGAAATCGACGCAGGACTGCAGCCCGTCGAGGCTGATCGACACGTTGCGCGGGAAGTAGATCATGTACAGCGTGTTGAGGTCGGACATCGGCAGCTTGCCCTTGTTGATCTGGTGCAGCAGCTCGGTCTGGACGTCCTCATCCGTCAGCGAGGTGTTGGTGTTCTTCGGCTTGATCTGGGTCTGGCCGAGATAGGTGCCCAGCCCGATGACCTGCTTGGTGCCCCTGTGGCCGTTGATCGCCTTCACGCCCTTGGTGCTGTAGATGCCCATCTGGGTCAGATAGGTCGATCCCACCAGCGCGTTGGACAGGCCGTCGGCGGTCGTGACGATCGTGGGATTCACGGTCGAGCCCCAGATCACGTTGACGACCTTGACGTTGGTGAACACCGAGCCGCCGTAATAGAAGACCTGGCCCGACGGCGGCGGCACGCCCTGCTTGCGCAGCTTCTCCATATATTGCTTGGTCGGCATGATGTGATAGCCGCCGTGGCGGAATGCCTGTGCCGGAACGGCGAGGGTCAGCGCGCTGAGCGCCGCGGCCGCGATGGCCAAACTACGCATGGAGGCAAGCATTTCGAACTCCCCTTGAGTGGAACGGGCGAGCGCACCCTGGCTCGCGGCCGCGAGGACAATGTTACGCCTGCGCAAGGTTGGCAAGCGGCTTCGCGAGGCCGTGAAAAGATGAGATTCAGTCTCAAAAACCAATTGTCACGGCCCGCGAATGCGGGCCGCCCAGTTGGGTTCTGCGCAGCGCATGCCGTTGTGCGAGGTCAGAGCGAAACTTGCCGGATGCCGTAAGGCTTCACCGGGGTGGCCCGCATTCTGTTCAGCCTGGACACATAGCTGACAGGTGTTCGGGGAGATGGTTGACACATTCTGGCTTGGAAGAGGCTTTCGAGGAGGCCATCCATGCCGTGGCTGGAGGTGTCGATCGTGGATCAACGGCGGGAGTTCGTGGCTTTAGCCTCTT
>JAFBAL010000015.1 GCA_019247845.1 Alphaproteobacteria bacterium
AAGAGGCTAAAGCCACGAACTCCCGCCGTTGATCCACGATCGACACCTCCAGCCACGGCATGGATGGCCTCCTCGAAAGCCTCTTCCAAGCCAGAATGTGTCAACCATCTCCCCGAACACCTGTCAGCTATGTGTCCAGGCTGAACAATCCGCGGGCCATGACAGTGAGGAAATATTTTCCGGCCATGCTGCGATGCAGCAAGTCGCCCTGGCGCGCAGGCGTCATTTTTATTCGCGCAATCGGCTCAAGGGCTTGATGCCAGTTTTGCGGTCTCAAAAAATATTTTCAACCGTCCCTTGAACCGTCACGGTCGAAATCCCAAATCATCCATATCCGAACAATTGCATCCGTCCCAGGGCTTCGAGGCTTCAGCCTTCCTTGAGCAGGCCTTCGACCCGCATCGCGTCCCGCACCTTCGGGCGCTGGGCGATGCGGTCGAAATAGGCGCTCAAGGCGGGCGAGGTCTCGATGTGCATCTTCTTGGCCCAGGTCAGCATCACGAACAGATAGGCGTCGGCGGCAGTGAAGGTCGTGCCCAGAAGGAACGGCTGCTCGGCCAGCGCCTTGTCCGCGAAAGCGAACTTGGTCTCGATCGTGTCGACGGCCTGCTTGCGCGCATCGCCGGCGGCGCCGTGGAACAAGGGGCCGAAGGTCTTGTGGATCTCGCCGTTGATGAAAGTGAGCCACTCCTGGAGCTTGTAGCGCTCGAACGTGCCGCATTTGGGCGCGAGCCCGCTCGCCGGCGCCAGGTCGGCCAGGAACTGCACGATGGCCGGGCCTTCGGTCAGCAGCCGGCCGTCGTCGAGGACGAGGGCGGGGACCGAGCCCTTGGGATTGACCGCGCGATAGTCGCTGCCGTCGTCGAGCGTGTGCGCCTTGAGGTCGACTTTCACGAGCTCGGGCGCAAGCCCGGCCTCTTCGGCGACGATATGGGGCGAGAGCGAGCAGGCGCCGGGCGCATAGTAGAGCTTCATGAGATCGACCTCCGCGATGTCATCCGAAATGTCCCCCCGTTATCGCATAAAGCAGCAGCCAGGGCTCGATAAGTATGTCGATAATGCCATGCGCGACGATGGGGGCCGTGAGACTCCGGCCCGCGGCCAGGTATGTGATCGCCATCATCAGGCCGAGGATCGCGGTGGCGGAGACGGCGCCGACGATCTGGGCGACCTGCACGTGACCGCTCATCGCGCCCCAGCCGACATGCGCCAGCCCGAACAGCAACGCCGAGAGCAGGATCTGGACCGACCAATGGACGCCTGCGTCCTTCGCCTGGCCCATGACGAAGCCGCGGAACACGGTCTCCTCGCAGATGCCGGCCGAGATGCCGATGCCGAGCGCGATGGCGACGCGCCACAACGACCAGTCTGTCAGCACCGGCGCTCCCATCCTCGCCATGTTGAACGCGGTGGCGCCGCCATAGAGCGCCGCGAAGAGAACCGCAAGCAGCCAGCCCCAGAGGCGCGCGGGCCGCATCCAGCCGATGTCGGCGAGACTCTGGCCGCGCGCTTTCAGGATCAGCCACACCGCGCCGAACAGCGACCAGACCAGCACGATGCTGCCCGCGGCGCGCCAGGCGACGATGTCATGCGGTTGGGTGAAGGTGATCGTGGTGCGCAGGGCGGTCAGCGCGACCTGCAGCACCACGAAGGCGAGGACCAGGAGAGCGAGCGCCGTCCACGGCCCGATGCGTCTTGTCGTTTCCATGCGCCTCCTGTGCAGCCGGACCTTGGGTCCGGCGCAAGGGGCTATTTGTTACAACCCCTCGAACAGCGCCGTCGAGAGATAGCGCTCGGCGAAGGAGGGGATGATGACCACGATGGTCTTGCCCGCCATGTCGGGACGCGCGCCGACCTCGAGGGCTGCCGCGACCGCAGCACCCGACGAGATGCCGACCGGGATGCCTTCCATCTTCGCCACCTTGCGCGCGGTGGTGAAGGCGGTCTCGTTCGAGATCGTCATGACCTCGTCGATCACGCCCTTGTCCAGGATCGCCGGCACGAAGCCCGCGCCCAGGCCCTGGATCTTGTGAGGACCGGGCTGGCCGCCGGAGAGCACGGGCGAATCCTCGGGCTCGAGCGCGATCATCTTCACGCCGGGCTTCTTCTGTTTGAGCACCTGGCCGACGCCGGTGATGGTGCCGCCGGTGCCGACGCCGGAGATGACCACGTCGACCTTGCCGTCGGTGTCGTTCCAGATCTCCTCGGCCGTGGTGCGGCGGTGGATGTCGGGATTGGCCGGGTTCTCGAACTGCTGCGGGATGATCGCGCCGGGCGTCGCCGCGACGATTTCCTGCGCTTTCGCGATGGCGCCTTTCATGCCCTTGGCGGCTTCGGTCAGCACGACCTCGGCGCCGAGGAGGGCGAGCATCTTGCGGCGCTCGATCGACATGGACTCCGGCATGACCAGGATGAGCTTGTAGCCCTTGGCCGCGGCGACGAAGGCGAGCGCGATGCCGGTATTGCCCGAGGTCGGCTCGACCAGCGTCGACTTGCCCGCGGTGATGTGGCCGGCCTTCTCCATCGCCTCGATCATCGACACGCCGATGCGGTCCTTGACCGACGAGATCGGGTTGAAGAATTCGAGCTTCAACAGGATGTCGGCCTTGGCGCCGGCCTCCTGGGGCAGGCGCGCCATGCGCACGAGGGGCGTGTCGCCGATGGTCTCGGTGATCGAGTTGTAGATGCGGCCGCGGCCAGGCTTTCCGGCTTCCATGGGGGTCTCCTTGGTTCTCTGAATCTCTACAATATTTGTAGAGTATTCCAACTCGGTTGTCATGGCCCGCGAATGCGGGCCACCCAGGCGATCGTCAAACTCGTTGTCGAAATGCCGCGCGCATGCTTTCCATGGCGGTACACCCGTCGGCTGGGCGGCCCGCATTCGCGGGCCGTGACACGTAACCGACGGAGGTGCGTCGCCTCATATCGCGAAATCGCCGGCGTTCGCGCCGCCGCAATCGACGCCCGCGTCGCGCGCCCGCGCGCAGAGGTCCTCGATCGAGATCGCGTCGAGCTGCGCCATGACGCCGGCCTGCAGCGAGGCGATCAGGGGCGTCACGATCTGCGTGCCCAGCGCGGAATGCGGCACCACGCTCTCGGTCTCGTCGTCGTCCAGGCTCTCGGCCACGCGCACGACCTCGCCGACGGTGATGCGCCGGCGCTCCTTTGCCAAGCGATAGCCGCCGCGCGGGCCGCGCACGCCTTTGAGAACGCCCGCGCGCACCAGCTGTTGCATGACCTGCTCCAGATAGCGCTGCGGCACGCCCTGGCGCGCGGTGATCTCTTTCGCCTGCACCGGCTCGGGACGGGCGTTGAAGGCGATGTCGATGACCGCCTCCAGGGCCAGCAGGGTCTTGCGCGACAGCTTCAGCATTCAGTCGTTCCTGTGCGAGCCGGTCGAGCCGAAGCCGCCTTCGCCGCGGTCGCTGTCAGGCAGATCCTCGACGGCGACGATGATGGCGCGCTTGACGCGGGCGAGCACCAGCTGGGCGATCTTCATGCCGCGCGTGACGGTGAAGACCTGCTCGCCCAGATTGACCATGATCGCCTTGATCTCGCCGCGATAGTCGCTGTCGATCGTGCCCGGCGCGTTGAGCAGCGTGACGCCGTGGTTGAGCGCGAGGCCCGAGCGCGCGCGCACCTGGCCCTCGTATTTGTCGGAGAAGGCGACCGCGATGCCGCAGGGGATCGCGGCGCGCGCGCCCGGCGCGATCTTCACGTCGCTGTCGATGGCGGCGAGCAGGTCGAGCCCGGCCGAGCCTTCGGTCGCGTAAGAGGGAAGCGGAAGGTCCTTGGCATGCGGCAGGCGCTTGATGGACAGGTTCATGCTGCTTTGCCCTTGAGCGTGTCGGCGATGCGCGCGGCGAGCCGCGTTCCCACGTCGCGTTTGTCCATGTCGGGCCAGTCCTCCGTGGCGTCCTTGGTGATCAGATGAACCGTGTTGCGCTCTCCGCCCATGATGCCCGTCGCCGGGCTCACGTCGTTGGCGACGATCCAGTCGCAGCCCTTGCGGGCGAGCTTGTCCTTGGCATGCGCGATCACGTTCTCGGTCTCGGCCGCGAAGCCCACGACGAGGGCGGGGCGATGCGCGCTTCGCGACAAGGTCGCCAGGATGTCGGGATTGGGCGTGAGCTTCAGCGACGGCGACGTGCCGTCCTTCTTGATCTTCTGGTTGGCCAGCGCCTCGGGACGCCAATCGGCGACGGCGGCGGTCATGACCGCGACGTCGACGGGCAGCGCATTCTCGCACGCACTGAGCATCTCGAGCGCGGTCTCGACGCGCACCAGCTTGACGCGCGAGGGCGGCGCGATGCTCACCGGGCCGCTGACGAGCGTTGTCTCAGCACCCGCGAGCGCGAGCGCGTCGGCGATGGCGTATCCCTGTCTGCCGGAGGAGCGGTTGGCGATGAAGCGCACGGGATCGAGCGGCTCCTGCGTCGGGCCTGCGGTGACCAGCGCCTTCATGCCCGACAGCGGGCCGGGCGCTGCGAGCGCGGCAGGCGCGGCGTGCGCGGCAGGCGCGGCGTGCGCGTCGCTTGCCAGCGCGGCCTCGATAGCGGCCACGATCTCCAGCGGCTCGGCCATGCGGCCGGGTCCGTATTCGCCGCAGGCCATCTCGCCGTCGCCCGGGCCGACGAAGATCGTGCCGTCGCCCTTGAGCGTGGCGAGGTTGCGCTGCGTCGCCGGGTGGTTCCACATCCGCACGTTCATTGCGGGCGCCATCAGCACGCGCTTGTCGGTGGCGAGCAGCGCGGTCGAGGCGAGGTCGCTGGCGTGGCCGTTGGCGAGCTTGGCCATCAGGTCCGCGGTCGCGGGCGCGACGACCACGAGGTCGGCGGAGCGCGAGAGCTGGATGTGCCCCATCTGCGCTTCGTCGGTCAGGCTGAAGAGATCGTCGTAGACCTTCTCGCCCGAAAGCGACGCAACGGAAAGCGGGGTGACGAACTCCGCGCCCGCTTTGGTCAGAATCGCGCGCACGCTCACCCCGCGCTCTTTCAAGCGCCGAATGAGCTCGAGGGACTTGTAGGCGGCGATGCCGCCGCCGATGATGAGCAATACGCTGTTGCCGCGCATCCAGGGAAAATACCCCGGCTGCGGCGGGATATAAAGAGAATAACGGGTCGCAACTGTGGTTCGCGAGCCGGGGAGCTAACACCATGAATGTCCAGGTGAAATCTACGGATTTGCCGCCGTTCAAGCCGCTGCCGATGAAGCCGCCTTCCATCGAAACGGTCCGCAGGCCGGACGGGACGGTCTATTTGAGCTCGCGCCATCCGCTGGGCGAGATGCATCGCTCGACCGTCCATCTCTTCGAGAACCGCGCGAAAACCCATCCCGAGCGCAAGTTCATCTGCGAGCGCATACCGCTTCCGGGCGGCGGCACGGGCGACTGGCGCTCGATCACCTATGGCGAGATGAACGCGCGCGCGGACGCCATCGCCCAGGCGCTGCTCACCCGCGGCCTCGGCCCCGATGCGCCGTTGATGGTGCTGTCGGGGAATTCGATCGCGCACGGCTCGATGATGCTGGGCGCGATGAAGGCGCGGGTGCCGGTGGCGCCGGTGTCGGTCGCCTATTCGATCATGTCGGGCGATCACGGCAAGCTGCGCCACGTCTTCGAGACCACCAAGCCGAAGATGATCTTCGCCGAGCAGGGGCCGGTCTATGCGCGCGCGCTGGCGGCGCTGCCGCTCGACGGCGTCGAGGTCGTGACCGTGATGCCGGTGGCGGACCGCGCGACGACGCCTTACGAGGACCTGCTCAAGACCAATGCGGGCCCCGCGGTCGCGGAGTCGATGGAGAAGATCGATCACGACACGGTCGCGAAATATCTCTTCACCTCGGGCTCGACCGGCATGCCCAAAGGCGTGATCCAGACGCACCGGATGATGTGCGCCGTCGTCGCCGCGCAGGAGGCGCTGCGCACCGAGGCCTCCGATCCCGACGAGATCCCCGAAAGCCTGGAATGGATGCCGTGGAACCACATCTCGGCCGGCAATATCGGTTTCAACAACGCGGTGAACGCGGGCGGCACGATCTATCTCGACGCCGGCAAGCCCTTGCCCGGCATGTTCGACGAGACCATCCGCAACCTTCGCGACATCAAGCCGCTCGGCTTCGGCTCGGCGCCGATCGCCTTCGGCTGGCTGGCCGACGCGATGGAGCGCGATCCCGGATTGCGCGACCACTTCTTCGCCAGGATGAAGATGGTGGGCTACGGCGGCGCGACCTTGAGCCAGGACATCTATGAGCGCATCCAGGCGCTCTCGATCGCGGCGACGGGACATCGCATCCCGTTGACCACCATGTACGGCGCGACCGAGACTCAGGGCATCACGGTGGTGCACTGGCTGACCGAGCGCGTCGGGCTGATCGGCCTGCCGCTGCCCGGCATCACGCTGAAGCTGGTGCCCAACGGCGCCAAGCTGGAAGTGCGCGTGAAGGGCCCGACCGTGACGCCGGGCTATCTCAACCGCGACGACCTGACGAAGAAGGCGTTCGACGACGAGGGCTATTACTCGCTCGGCGACGCGGCCCGCTTCATCGACGAGACCGATCCCGAGAAGGGCCTGGTCTTCGACGGCCGGGTGACCGAGGACTTCAAGCTGGACAGCGGCACCTGGGTCAGCGTCGGCACCCTGCGCGCGCTGGCGGTGGGCGCGGCGTCTCCGGCCGTCTTCGACTGCGTGGTCTGCGGCCAGGACAAGCCGTTCGTGGCGCTGCTCGCCTGGCCGAACGTGGCCGCGGCCATGCAGCTGACGGGCAAGAGCAACATCGACGAGGTGCTGGCCGATCCCAAGCTGGTCGAGTTCGTGCGCGAAAAGTTCGCGGCCCACAACAAGGCACAGCCCGGCACCTCGTCGCGCATCAAGCGCGTGCTGCTGATGGCCGAGCCGCCGTCGATCGACGGCCACGAGATCACCGACAAGGGCTACGTCAACCAGCGCGCGACGCTCGAGCGGCGCAAGGCGCTGGTCGACCGGCTCTATGCCGGCGGACCCGGCGTGATCGAGATTCCATGAAGGGGGACATCGTGCGGTTTCGTAGATTTGCATTTGCGGCGTTCGCGCTTGGGGTTGCGCTGTCGACGGCTGTGCCGGCGGCTGCCAAGCTCGTGCGCTTTCCCGGATCGGGCACGCCCGCCTGGGAAGTTCACGTGCCCGACAACTGGCAGGTGAACAAAGGCAAGAGCGAGAACCTGATGGTCTTCTCGCCCGATGCGCAGGTGCGCGTGGTGGTGCAGATCCTGGGGGACGTGGACGCGCTCGACGCATTCGCGACCGCGGCGCTCAAGGTCGCCCATGCCGCGCCGTGGAAGACCAAGCATGCGATCACCATCTCGGGCTTCAAGGGCTTCGACTATCCCACCACGATGGGCAATTCCCACGGCAACAAGTTCAACGTCGACATGATGGTGGTGCAGATCGACGCGAAGCATATCGCCGTCTGCGACCTGCTGGTCGACGCCGGCGCGCCGCGCGATCAGCTCAATGCCGGCCGCCAGATCGTCGCCGCGACGAGGATCGTGAAGTGATGCGCGCGTCTTCGATCCTGGCGCTGCTGCTGCTCGCCGCCCCCGCCGGCGCGGACGAGATGCGCTATCCCGCAACCGGTGCGCCCGCGGTGACGCTCAAAGTCCCCGACGGCTGGTCGGCCAAGGAAGCGGACGGCAAGTTCGTCGCGACCTCCGCCGACGGCGCGACCACGGTCACGGTGTCGATCGTCGCCTATGCCGGATCGATGGACGCGCTCGCCGCGGAGTCGCTGAAAGATGCCCCGACCGCGCCGCCGGCCCTGGGCGACCGGCACGCGATCACGCTGGCGGACCTGAACGGGTATTGGTGGGAGCTGCATCCGACCGGTCCCGAAGGCACGCCGCGGCCGGAGCTTTACTGCAACGTGATGCTGGGCGGCGGCAAGGCGATGTCCGGACTCATCGTCGCGCCCGACAGCGAAGGCGCCGGCTATCACGCGGGCCTGCGCATGCTCGGCGGCATGAAGCAGGCGGCGCAGTGATCGGGTCTGCGATGAAACCGGCTGCCCGTTAACCGGATGCTCACCAAACTTTGCCATGGTGACTCTCGGACAAGGGGTGTACCCCATGCAGCTGAACGCAGGCGATCTGTACCGTCTCGCCGCCGATCTCCGGGCGGAGCACGGCGATGCCGCGCGCGACTATGCACAGCGCGCCGTCGTCTCGTTCCGGTCGGAGGGCGCGCTGGATCGCGCGACGTTCTGGTTCACGCTTTCGGTCTTCCTCGACGACATCGCGCTGCACCGTCGCGACCCGGAAGGCCCCATCGTCCTCAATTGAGAGGAACATCATGACGTCCTGGCTTTCGGGGAGCGCACGCGCAGCCCTGGCCGGCGCGGTTGCGCTCGGCCTTTCCCCTGCCGTTGCGGAAGACGTCCGCTTCCCTGCGACCTTCAAGCCCGGGCTGATGCTCCGCACGCCCAAAGGCTGGACGTCGCAGACGCTGAACGTGGGGATCAGCGAGAACCTCGTCATCGATTCCCCCGACCACACGATCGAGCTGGTCATATCCTTGTCGCCGACGCTGGGCTCGCCCGACCTGCTGGCGGCCAAGCTCCTCAAGGCGAAGCCGCAAGGAAAGACCAAGGCCAGGTTCGCGGGCCTGGATGCCTTCGCCTATCGCGGCACCGCGACCAATCCCGACGGCCTCAAGCTGAACCTCAAGCTCGTCGTCGCGCCCATCGATCCGCAGGAGGCCTATACCTGCATGCTGATCACGGCGTATCCCGAGAGCGACAAGGCGCTCGCGCCCGCAAACGCCCTGATCGCGGGCGTCGCGCTGATCAAGAAATAGCCGCAGCCGCCTCGTCAAATAGTCCTATCGCGCCTGCACCAGTTCGGTCACACTCGCCCGGCATTCGGGCCGGAACACACATGCCTCTAGATCCTTTGGTGAAAGCCTTCCTCGACCAGATGGCGATGGTCCCGGGCCCCAAGATGTTCGAGATGTCCGCGCCCGAAGGCCGCGCGCTGTTCGTGCAGATGATGCAGATGATCGGGCCCAAGGACATGCCGATCGGCGGCGTGAAGAACCTCGACGCGGGCGGCGTGCGCCTGCGCATGTACACGCCGGTCGCGGGCGGAGCGGAGCCCTTGCCGGTGCTCGTCTATTTCCACGGCGGCGGCTTCGTCATCGGCGACCTCGAGACGCATGACGGGTTGTGCCGGCAGTTCGCCAACGAAGGCGGCTTCTGCGTCGTCGCGGTCGACTATCGGCTGTCGCCGGAGCATCCGTTCCCGGCCGCGGTCGACGACGCTTTCGCCGCGCTCAAATGGATCGAGACGCATGCGAGCGAGCTCGGCCTCGACGCCAACCGCATCGCGGTGGGCGGCGACAGCGCGGGCGGCGCGCTCGCCGCGGTCGTGACCCAGCTCGCCAAGGCCAAGGGGCCGCGCATCGCGTTCCAGATGCTGCTGTTTCCCGTGACGCAGATCGGGCAGGACACCGCGTCGCTGCGCGAGTTCGGCGCCGGCTATTTCCTCGACAAGGAGACGCTCGACTGGTTCTTCGGCCATTACGTGCCGAAGGGGCAGGACAAGTCCGACCTGCGCATCTCGCCCTTGAACGCGACGGACCTGAAGGGCCTGCCGCCGGCTTACGTGATGCTCGGCGGATTCGATCCGCTGCACGACGAGGGGCTTGCCTATGCGGGCAAGCTGCGCGACGCGGGCGTGAAGGTGCAGGTCGCGGACTATGCCGGCCTGGTGCACTGCTTCATCTACATGCAGGCGGTGCTGCCGCAGGCGCACGAGGCCGTCGTCGCCGCGGCGAAGGCCGTGGCGAGCGGTCTCGGAGCGAAGTGATGGGACTGGACGCCAAGGTCCGCGAGGTCCTCGACCAGTTCAAGGCCGCGGCGGTGCCGAAGCTTTGGGAGATCGGGCCGCAGGCGGCGCGCGCTGTGATGAAGTCGCGGCTGCTCAACGGCAAGGAAACGCCGATCGGAAAAGTCGAGGATCGCACCATGCCGGGACCCGCGGGCGACATTCGTCTGCGCGTCTATACGCCGGTCGGCGTGGGCGATGTACCGGTGGGCGAGCGCGATGCGGAGGTGCGCGTGGGCAATGCGCCGGCCGATGCGAGCGACGGACCGCTGCCGGGGCTCCTGTTCTTCCACGGCGGCGGGTTCGTGATCGGCGATCTCGACACCCATGACGACCTCTGCCGGTGCCTGGCGAACGGAAGCGGCTGCCGCGTCGTGTCGGTCGACTACCGGCTGGCGCCGGAATGTCCGTTTCCCGCCGCGGTCGAGGATTGCCTTGCGGCGGTGATCTGGGTGGACGCGCACAAGCAAGAGCTCGGCATCGCGGGCGATCTCGCGGTCGGCGGCGACAGCGCGGGCGGCAATCTCGCCGCTGTGGTGTGCCAGCTCGCGAAAGCCGCCGGGCCGAGGATCGCGTTCCAGCTTCTCATCTATCCGGTGACGCAGCTGGGCCAACCCGACATGCCGTCGATGCGCGACAACGCCAAGGGCTATTTCCTCGAGCGCGACGGCATGGCGTGGTTCACGCGGATGTACTGCCCCGACGCGGCGCACCACGGCGATCCCAGGATGTCGCCGCTGCTCGCCAAGGACCTGTCGGGCCTGCCGCCGGCCTATGTCGTGACCGCGGGCTTCGATCCCTTGCGCGACGAGGGCATCGCCTATGCGGCCAGGCTCGACGCAGCCGGCGTGCCGGTCACCCAGGTGAACTATCCCGGCATGATCCACGGCTTCTTCTCGATGCGCGGGCTGATCCCCAAGGCGCGCGAGGCGGTGGCGGCGAGCGCGGCCGCGGTGAGAGCGGCTATGGTGGCGGAATAGCACTGGCGAAGGGCATCTGCATGATGGTCGTCGACATTTTGGAGGCGAAGTCCAACCTTTCCCGCTTGGTCGATGCCGTCGAGAGTGGGGCGGAAGCCGAGATCGTCATTGCCCGCAACGGCCGACCCGCCGCCAAGCTCGTGGCCGTCCGGTCGCTTCGTCGGGGGCGGCGGCTCGGCGTAGCGAAGGGAAAATTCAAAGTGCCGGGCGACATCGATGCGAACAACGCCGTCATCGCACAGATGCTCGCAGGCGGCGCGAAATGAGGCAGTTACCGCCAAGCACGCCGCGGCCGTGGAGCGGCTCAAACCGCCGGATCCTTTCGACCGGTTGCTCGTGGCCCAGGCACTGGTGGAGCCGCTGCGGCTGCTGACACACGACAAAGCCATCGCGCGCCATGGCGATACGGCGATCCTGATTTGAACCGGCCGGAAGCTACGGAATAAGCTTGCCCGGATTGAGGATGCCCTTCGGATCCAGCGCCTGCTTGATCGCGCGCAGGACCTCGAGGCCGAGCGCGCCTTTCTCCTGCGCCATCCAGGGCAGGTGGTCCTCGCCGATGCCGTGATGATGGCTGATCGTGCCGCCATGCGCTGCGATCGCGTCCGACGCCGCGGTCTTGATCTTGCGCCACTGGCCGATCTCGTCGTCCAGCGCGCGCGGGAAGATGTACGTGAAATAGAGACTGGCGCCGTCGTTATAGGAATGACTGATATGAGCCAGCACCACGCCATGCGCGCCGGGGCGCGGCGCGGTCTCGCGCATCGCCGCGTCGAGGGCGCCCCGCACCGCGGCATAGAGCGCGTCGATGTTCGACCAGCGCGTCGCGGTCTCGAGGGTATCGACGCCGAGCCCGCGATCCATCATCGGGTCGCGCGAATAGGGACCGTGGAAGCGGCCCTCGCGCCAGCGCTCGCCCGGGCCGCGGCCCAGCGAAAGCGCGCCGAAGCGCTTGGCGATCGCGGCGAAGTGCTTCTGCGAGGCCTCGACCATCGGCCGCTCGCCCTCGAAGCCCGCAATCAGCGCGCAGGCCTTGGCGTCGAAGCCGCGCGTGTCGAGGAACATCTGCGCCAGCCTGTCCTTCAGTCCGCGCTTCTTTCCGACCGCGCCATATGCCCGATAGAACCGCGTCTCCTCGGCATCGGAGAGGCGCAGCATGGTGGCGGGCAGCTCGTCCTGCACTGCGGCGCGGATGGCGGCCGCCCCCGTCGCGAAATCGCGGAAGAGATAGCCGCGATAGTCGTGGCACCCGGGTTGCGGATGCAGCCGCACTGTCGCCTCGGTCACGATGCCGAAGGCGCCTTCGGAGCCGAGCACGACGTCGTTCAATTGCGGCCCCGCCGACGATCCCGGAAACCCATTCGTGTCGAGCAGGCCCTTGGGCGTGGCGAGCTTGGCGCCGACAAGCCAGTCCTCGGCGCGGCCATAGCGGCTCGAGCCCTGGCCCGCGCCGCGATGCGCGATCCAGCCGCCGAGCGTGGAGAACTCGAAGCTTTGCGGGAAATGGCCGAGCGTCATGCCCTTCGCGGCGAGCGCGTTCTCGAGCGCGGGACCGTAGATGCCGGCCTCGGCGGTTGCGGTGCGCGCGGCGGTGTCGACGTCGATGAGCCGGTCCATGCCGGAGAGGTCGAGCGTCACCACGCTGTGGAACGCGCCGGGCGCCGCACTCACGCCGCCGACCACGCTGGTGCCGCCGCCGTACGGCACGACCGCGACGTCGCGCTCGGCGCAGAACGCGAGCAGTGCCAGCACTTCGTCGCTGCCGCGCGGATAGAGCACGGCGTCGGGCGCCAGCGTCAGGTCGCCGGCGCGCAGCCGCAGCAGGTCGTGATAGGACTGGCCGAGCGCATGGAAAGCGCGCTCGTAGGCGTCGTCGCGCACGCGGTCGGGGCCCAGCATCGCGACCAGCTCCCCGCGCGTATCCGCGTCGAGCCGCGGCGGGGGAAGCGGGATGTCGTCCAGGGGCCGCGGCGGCGTCGCCAGAAGCGACGGCATGCCGAGCTCGGAGGCGAGCCAGGCCCAGATGTCCTCGCGGGCTCCGAGCGCGTCCTTGTGCGCGGCCCAGCCCCAGCCGTTCCACCGAATCTTGGTGCGGTCGATGCTCATGCGCGCAGATTAAGCGCTTTGCGCAGAATCTCGAAGGTCGCAGGCAGCCGGCCCGCGCTCTCCCCGTCCGTCTCGATCAGCACGGGGCGGCGGCGGGTCTGCTCGACCGGAGCGGCCACGACCTTGGTGCCGCGCAGCACCCGCACATTGGGCTTGCCGATATGCTCGCCGCTATAGATCAGCTTCATGTCCTTCAGCATGCCGCCCTTCGGCGCCGCACCCATGATCACGACGTCGAACAGCCCGTCGTCGACCGCGGCGTTCGGCGCCACCTTCATGCCGCCGCCGAAGAAGCGGCCGTTGGCGACGGCCACCGTCGAGACCGGCACGATCTCGTCATAGGTGTTGTCGACGATGATGCGGACCGTGCGGCCTCGATAGGTGAGCATGTCGGTCGCGCTGTGGAAGGCGAAGGCGAAGGCGCCGCCGAACAGCTTGGCGATGCGCGCACGGTTGACCGAATCCACCACCGCGCCCGAGAGCCCGAACGAGGCGATGTTGGCGAAATAGCGCGCGGTCGGCGCGCCGTCGCGCGTCAGGCACGAGACGCGGCCGACGTCTATGGAGCGCAGATGCGCGGATTTGAGATGCGCCACGCCCGCTTCCGCCCCGGCCTCGATGCCGAAGCTCTTGCGGAAGTCGCCGCCGGTGCCGCTGGTGACGTAGCCGAACACCGCGTCGGGCGAGACCGGGCCGCCCGCGTCGAAGAAGCCGTTGACCGCCTCGTTGATGGTGCCGTCGCCGCCGACCGCCACGATCTCCAGATAGCCCTCGCGCAGCGCGTTGCGGGTGAGCCGCGTCGCCTCGCCCCGCCGGGTCGTGAAGGCGACCGACATGCGCGGATAGATCTGGCCGAGCGCCCGCTCGATGGCGCGCCACTCGCGGCCCGTGCGCCCGTTCCCGGAGCGCGGATTGACGACGACCAGCGCGCTCATGGCCTGGTCTCGTACAGGTGGGCAAGCGCGGCGATTTCGCTTTGGCGGCGCTCCTCGCTCCAGCCGAGGTCCTGCGCCATCGCGCGCGACACGGTGTCGAGCGTGGCCTGGGGCGGCGGCCCGAACTGGCCGAGCTCGGTGCGGCGCATCACGACGTCCTCCAAGGTGAGCGCCATCTCGTCGCGGATGACGGTGTGCACGCGCGCCTCCAGCGGCTCGGGATGGCGCAGGCCGGGGAGCATCGCGGTGGCGGTATCGCATGCCTGCGTTGTGGCGTCGAGCTTCTCTGCCAACCGGTCGACGACGGTCTCAGCCAGATGACGCGAGGTCGTCCATTTGCCGCCGATGGCGCTGAACAGACCGTCGAGCCCGTCGTCCTTGCCGTGGTCGATGAGCTCGGACTTGCGGCTGGCGTCATAGGTGTCGCCCGAGCCGTCGTCGACCAGGGGGCGCAGGCCGGCATAGAAGAACTCGACCTTGTCGCGCGCGAGCCTGGCGTTGGGCAGGTGCTTGTTGATGAAGGCGAAGAAGTCCGCGATGTCCGTCTCGCTCACGCCGACGTCGTCGGGATTGCCGGTGAACGCCGTGTCGGTGGTGCCGAGCAGCGTGTGTCCGCGCCAAGGCAGCACGAAGAAATGCCCGTGCGCCGTCGCCATGGTGAGCGCGAACTTGTGGGTCATCGCGGGCACCAACACGTGGATGCCTTTCGAGCGCATCAGCTTGTGCGACGAGGGATGGCCCAGCGCCTGCGCGAGGAAGATGTCGGCCCATGGTCCCGCCGCGACCAGGGTCGTCTTGGCGCGGATGTCGAAGCTGCTCGCGGGTTCGCGCGCCATGCCGCCGCTCGCGGCGGGCGTCGTGTCGCGAACCGTGCAGCCCTCGACCTTGCCGTCGCGCACGAGCAGCCGCTCCGCCGCCACGTAGTTCGCGATCGCGGCCCCTTGCGCATCGGCATCGGCCAGGCATTCCAGCGCCAGCCGCTCTGGCGAGGCCATCTGTGCGTCGTGGTAGCAGAACGCGCCGTCCAGGTCGGGGCTGTCGAGCAGCGGTTCGCGCCGGCGGGCTTCATCGGCGGAGAGCCAGGAATGACCGGGCATGACCCTGCCGCGGTCGAACGACAGAAGGTCGTAGAGCGTCAGCCCCGCGCTCAAGGTCGCGCGCGCCTTGAAGCCGCCACCATAGAGCGGCACAAGGAAGGGCAGGGGGCTGACCAGGTGCGGCGCGATGCGCTGCCAGATGCGGCGTTCGCGCAGGGACTCGCGCACCAACCCGAGCTCGAAATTGCGCAGGTAGCGTAAGCCCCCATGGATGAGCTTGGAATTGTGGGCGCTGGTGGCCGAGGCGAAGTCGCCGCGTTCGACCAGGGCGACCTTCAGCCCGCGCCGGGCGGCGTCGCGCGCCACGCAAGCGCCGGTGATGCCGCCGCCCACGATCAGGACGTCGAAGCTCTCGTTGGGGAAGCGGTCGATGGCGCGGCGCATGGTGTTCTTGCTAGGCTCATAGCAGAGAAAACGGAGGGACGCATGCCGAAGGTCCGCGCCAACGGGATCGACATCGAATACGAGAGCTTCGGGCGGGCGGGCGACCCGGCCATCCTGCTGATCATGGGCTTCGCGGCGCAGATGACCATGTGGCAGCGCTCGCTGTGCGAGGGGCTGGCCAGGAAGGGCTATCGCGTCATCCGTTTCGACAACCGCGACATCGGCTTGTCGACGCATCTCTCCCACCTGCCGGCGCCGAACCCGGCCGAAATGATGGCCAGGCGGATGAGCGGCCAGCCCGTCGATGCGCCCTATACGCTGGACGACATGGCGGACGATGCGGTGGCGCTGCTCAAGGCGCTGGGCATCGAAAGCGCGCATATCGTCGGCGCCTCGATGGGCGGGATGATCGCGCAGCTCGTCGCCATCAACCATCCGGAAGCGACGAAGAGCCTGATCTCGGTGATGTCGACCACCGGGCGCCCCGACCTGCCGCCCGCCAAGCCCGAGGCGATGGCCGCGCTGGTCACCCCGCCCGCGAGCGACAGCCGTGCCGACCGCATCGCGGCGGGCATGAACGTCGTGAAGGTGCTGGGCAGCCCGGGCTTCCCCGACAGCGACGCGCTGCTGCTCGAAGCGGTGAGCGCCGCGGTCGACCGCGGGCCCTATGATCCGGCGGGCGTGGCGCGCCAGCTCGCCGCCATCGTCGCAGCACCTCCGCGTCACGAGACGTTGAAGGGCGTGCGCGTGGCCTCGATGGTGCTGCACGGCGAGGACGATCCGATCATCCCGGTCGCGGCGGGCCACGACACCGCGGCCTCGATCCCGGGCGCCAAGCTCGTCGTCGTGCCCGGCATGGCGCACGATTTCACGGAAAGCATCGTGGGCGTCTACCTTCAGCATATCGGCGACTTCGTCGCGTCGGTGGAATCATGACCCGCATCGCGGCGAACGGCATCCAGCTCGAATACGACGAGAGCGGGCCCAAGAACGGTGTGCCGCTGCTCTTCATCAACGGCTTCGGCACGCAGATGACCGGCTGGCCGGACGAGTTCTTCCAGGCGCTCGCGGACGCGCGCATGCGCGTCGTCCGCTTCGACAATCGCGACGTCGGCCTGTCGCAGAAATGGGACGGGCAGATCCCGAAGAAGGATGCGCCGCCGCCCTATACGCTGGACGACATGGCGGCGGATGCGGCGGGGCTGCTCGACGCGCTCGGCATCGCAAGCGCGCATATCGCAGGCTGCTCGATGGGCGGGATGATCGCGCAGCTGGTCGCGCTCAATCATCCCGAAAAAGCGCGCTCGCTGATCTCGGTGTTCTCGACCACCAGCGACCGTTCGTTGCCGCCGTCCTCGCCCGAGGCGCAGGCGGCGCTGATGACGGCCCCCGCGTCGAACGACCGCGAGAGCGTCGTCGCCCATTCGCTGAAGGGCCGCCGCGCCTATGCCTCGACGCGCTGGCCGTTCGACGAGACGCGGTTGGGCGCGATGGTCGGCCGCAACTACGACCGCGCCTTCTATCCCGAAGGAACCAAGCGGCAGTGGGCGGCCATCGTGGCGGCGCCGGCACGCACGGAGCGGCTGAAGTCGCTCGCGCTGCCCACGCTGGTGCTGCACGGCTCGGTCGACACCTTGATCCGTCCCGAGGCTGGCCGTCACACCGCGAGCGTCATCGCGGGCAGCGAGTATCACGAGATCGAAGGCTGGGGCCACGACATGCCGCTCGGCGCGATTGCGGAAGTCTGCGGATACATCGTCGACTTCGTGAAGCGCGTCGAGGCTAGCAGCAGCCCGGCGGCGCGCTCGACGGCACCGGGCACGACGTCGCTTTCGGGATCGCGCTCGTGACCGGCGGGTGCGGATAGTACTGCGTCGTCTGCTGCACCGATTGCGCCTTGGCGGTTCCGAAGACGCGCTCGATCAGCGCCAGCGACTCGTCGAGGCCCGACGAGATGCCGCCGCCCGTGAGCCGGTTGCGGTCCCAGACGTAGCGCGGATGGCCCTCGGCCACGGTCACTTTGGGGTATCGCTCGGTCAGGCAGGGCACGAAGGCCCAGTGCGTCGTCACGGTGTAGCCGTCGAGCAGGCCCGCGGCGGCGAGCAGCAGCGCGCCCTCGCAGACCGAGCAGACGTAACGCGCGTCCTTGGCCTGGCGCTTGAGGACGTCGATATAGGTCTGGTTCGTGCCATAGGTCAGGCAGGCGAGCTGGTTGGGATCGCCGCCCGGCGTCCACAGCACGTCGTATTGCGGCTCGTCGGCCAATGCGTAAGGCGCGACGATAGAGATGCCGCCGCGGCACGAGATCGGGCCCGGCGTCTCGGCGGCGATACGCACGTCGAAGCCCGCCCAGTTAAGCAGCTCGAACGGGCCGGTGACGTCGAGCACGTCGACGCCCTCATAGACGGGAATGCCGAGGATCATGGTCGCCCCTTCGCGCGATGGCGACGGCAACCTTACGGGGAATTCCCCAAATGTCACGGCCCGCAACTGCGGGCCGCCCAGGTGACACAACGACGATGGTGCAGAACCCAGCTGGGTGGCCCGCATGCGGGGCCATGACAGCTTAGCTGAAGGAGCCGGCCGATCCTACTTGATCTTGCCTTCCTTGAACTCGACATGCTTGCGCAGCACCGGATCGTATTTCCGGATCGAGAACTTCTCCGTCATGGTGCGGGTGTTCTTCTTGGTGACGTAATAGAAGCCCGTGCCGCCCTCGCTGTTGAGCTTGATCTTGGCCGTGGTCGGCTTCGCCATGGGAGAACTCCAAAGTCCTGTATATCCGAAGGGCCGGTAACCTACTGACGCCGCTCAGGAAGTCAAGGTATCGCGGTTTCCTGGGTTTTTCCCCGCAAAAAGCGGAAAAACGGCGCCGGCCGGGCGGTCCCCGGAGCGTCGGCGAGGCGCAGCTCGACCTCGTCCAGGACCCGCCTGGTGATGCCGGGCAGGTCCAGCGCCCGGGCCTCGCCCAAGGTCAGCCAGGAGGGTTTGAGCAGCTCCTCGTGGTGGCTGGCGTCCAGGGTATGGGCGATGGCGGAGGCGTCGGCCATGAAGAAGCGCGCGTCGAAGCGGCGGGTGCGGTTGGGCGGGGTGATGGCGCGCGCGATCATCTCGAGCGTGTCGAGCCGGGGCACGAAGCCGTGCGCGAAGAACTTCGCCCAAGCCGGCGAGCGCGTGCGCGGCACGGGCCCGCGCTCGCCGATCAGGATGCCGGTCTCCTCGAAGGTCTCGCGGATGGCGGCAAGGGCGAGGCCCCGCGCGCGCGACGAGGTGACGCCGAGAGAGACACGCGCCATCACCTCGGGCTTGAGGTCGCGCGCGACCGCGATGCGCTGGTCGCCGGGGTCCATGCGCCCGCCGGGGAAGACGTATTTGTTCGCCATGAATGCCATGCCGGCGCCGCGGCAGCCCATCAGCACGCGCGCCTCGCCGCCGTCGCGCTTGACGAGGATCAGGGTCGCGGCATCCTTCGGGCGCAGCACGCCGGGCACGATCTTCTCGTCGTCGGTCATCACCATGGGAGCTAGCGCCTGCGTTTGTGTTTCTGGAAGGCGGGCGGCGGACGCTTCTTGTGCTTCTGCGGCGCCTCGTTCGCCTCGGCCAGTTCGAAGCGCAGCCCGCCCGTCAAGGGCGCCGCCTCGACCAGCTTCACGGTCAGGATGTCGCCCAGCTTGTATTCGGTACCCGTGCGGTCGCCGATCATCGCGTGGCGCTTATCGTCGTGGCGGAAGTACTCGAAGCCGAGCGAACGCGCCGGCAGTAGGCCTTCGGCGCCGGTCTCGGCCAAGCGCAGGAACAGCCCGAAGCGCGTGACGCCGGTGACGCGGCCTTCGAAGCTCGCGCCGACGCGGTCCTGCATGAAGGCGGCGACGTAGCGGTCTGTCGAGTCGCGCTCCGCCGCCATCGCGCGGCGCTCGGTCATCGAGATGTGCTGCGCGGTCTCGCCGAGCTTGCCCATCTCCTTGTCGCTCAAGCCGTCGGGGCCGAGCTTCAGCGCGCGGATCAGCGCGCGGTGCACGACGAGGTCGGCATAGCGCCGGATCGGCGAGGTGAAATGCGCATAGCGCTGAAGGTTGAGGCCGAAGTGGCCGACGTTGTCGTTGCTGTAGACCGCCTGCGCCTGGGTGCGCAGCACGACGTCGTTCATGACCTGCTCGTGCGGTCCGCCTTTCGCGTTGGCGAGGATGCGGTTGAACACGCCGGGCTTGATCACCTGTCCCTTGGCGAAGGACATGTCGATCGTGCGCAGATAGTCGCTGAACGAGAACAGCTTCTCCTGGCTCGGATGCTCGTGCACGCGATAGATCAACGGCTGCCTCGCCTTCTCCAGCGCCTCGGCGGCGGCGACGTTGGCCAGCACCATCAACTCCTCGATCAGGCGCATCGATTCCAGGCGCTGCTTGAAGGCGATGGATTTCACCTTGCCGTCGTCGCCGATGACGATGCGCCGCTCGGGCAGGTCGAGGTCGAGCGGGTCGCGCGCCGTCCGCGCGATCACGAGCGACTGGTAGCAGGCCCACAACCCTTTCAGCGCATCGGCCGCGGTTTTGGGAATCGCGGGATCGGGCTTGCCGTCGAAGGCGTCCTGCGCCTGCTTATAGGTGAGCGACGCGGCCGAGCGCATCACGCCGCGCAGGAATTCGTGGCGCCTCTTCTTGCCCTGTTTGTCGAAGACCATGCGCACGGCCAGGCAGGGCCGGTCGACATTGTCCATCAGCGAGCACAGATCCGCCGACAACCGCTCCGGCAGCATCGGCACGACGCGGTCGGGGAAATAGGCCGAGTTGCCGCGCTTGTACGCCTCGCGGTCGAGCGGCGAGCCGGGCCGCACATAATGCGCGACGTCGGCGATGGCGACGATGGCGACATGGCCGCCGGGGTTCGCGGGATCGTCGTCAGGCGCCGCCCACACGGCGTCGTCGTGGTCGCGCGCGTCTTCGGGGTCGATGGTGAGAAGCGCGAACTTGCGCAGGTCGGTGCGCCCGCGCGGGTCGGCGGACAGGGCGCCCTTCGTCTCGTCGAGCACCTCTTTCGGGAAGTCGGTCGGGATGCCGTGCGCATGGATCGCGATGAGGCTGACGGCCTTGGGCGCATCCATGCTGCCCAGCCGCTCGACGATGCGCGCGCGCGGGAAGCCGCCGGCGCGGCCCGCGACAGGTTCGGCCAGCACCAGCTCGTTGTTCTGCGCGCCCATGCGGTCGCGCTGGTCGACGCTGAACTCGGTGCGGCTCTTGCGGTCGATGGGCGCGATGCGCAGGCCGGTGGGGCCGACATGCACGACGCCCAGCACCTTGTGCGCGCTGGCGCCAAGCCGCTTGATGACGCGCGCCTCATAGACGTCGTCGACCTTCTCCAGCCGCGCGAGCACGCGCTCGCCGCGCCCGAGCGCGGGACCCGCCTCGGCGTCGCGGCCGGGCAGCACGACGATCTTCGGCGGCTCGTCGTTGGACTCCCAGCGTTGGGGCCGCGCGACCAGCTCGCCGTCCATGTCCTGGCCGGTGATCTCGAGCACCGTCACTTCTGGCAGCTCGCCGGGGCGGGTGTAGCCCTTCTTGCGGTTGCCGGTGACGACGCCGTCCTGGTCCAGCTCTTTCAGGATGCGCTTTAAGGTGATGCGGTCGGAGCCTTTGACGCCCAGCAGGCGGGCGAGGTCGCGCTTGGTGGCGCCGGGCTCGGAGGCGAGTGCTTCCAGCACCCGCGCCTTGTCGAGCACGGGTGCGTTCTTCGCGGCATTCCTGGCCGAAGCTCTATTCCGCGGCTTCCGGCTCTTTTCGTTTTGCGGTTTTCTTTTTGACAGTTTTGTTTGCCGTTTCTGTTTTGGGTTTCGCAGCCGGTTTCTTCGCGGCTGCCTTCTTCGGCGCGGCTTTCTTCGCCGGCGCCTTCTTTTTCTTCTTGCCGCCGCCCTTGGCGACGCGTTCGGCGATCAGCCGCGACGCGTCTTCCAGGGTGATGGCATTCGGATCGCCTTCGCCCGGGATGGTGGCGTTGGTGGTCCCGTCGGTCACATAGGCACCATAGCGCCCTTTCATGACCTTTATCGTCTCGCCGCTCACCGGATCGGCGCCCAGCTCGCGCAGCGGCTCGGGTCCGCGCCGCTTGAAGCCTTTCGCCTTGCGTTCGGCGAGCAGGGTGACGGCATGGTTGAGGCCGATGGTGAACACGTCCTCGGGGCTTTCGAGCGAGGCATAGACCTTCTCGTGCTGCACGTAAGGTCCATAGCGGCCGAAGTTCGCCATGATCGGCTCGCCGGTCTCGGGGTGCTTGCCCACTTCGCGCGGCAGCGACAGCAGCTTGATGCCGAGCTCGAGGTCGACGTTCGCGGTGTCGGTGCCTTTGGGGATGCCGGCGCGCTTCGGCTTGTCGCCTTGGCCCAGCTGCACGTAAGGCCCGAAGCGGCCGCTGCGCAGCGTGATCATCTCTTCGGTGCCGGGGAACAGGCCCAGCTCCACCGGCTCGCCGCCGCCTTCGCCGTTCTTCTGGCCGATCTGGCGCGTGAACTTGCAGTTGGGATAGTTCGAGCAGCCGACGAAGGCGCCGAAGCGTCCGAGCTTCAGGTTCAGCCGCCCGTCGCCGCAGGTCGGACACTTGCGCGGATCGGCGCCGTCGCCGCTCTCCGGGAAGATGTGCGGCCCGAGAATTTCATCAAGCTCGTTGATGACGTCGGTGATCTTGAGGTTCTTGGTCTCGCCGACCGCGGCCGAGAAGTCGCGCCAGAAATCGCGCAGCAGCTGCTTCCAGTCGAGATCGCCGGCCGAGACCTCGTCGAGCTTCTCCTCCAGGTCGGCGGTGAAGCCGTATTCGACGTAGCGCTTGAAGAACGACGACAGGAACGCGGTGACGAGGCGGCCCTTGTCTTCCGGAATGAACCGCCCGCGGTCGAGGCGGACGTAAGCGCGGTCGCGCAGCACCGACAGGATCGAGGCGTAAGTGGACGGCCGGCCGATGCCCAGCTCCTCCAGCTTGCGCACCAGGCTCGCCTCCGAATAACGCGGCGGCGGCTCGGTGAAATGCTGCTCGGGCTTGAGGTTCTCGACGCCGGTCGCGTCGCCTTCCTTCACCTTGGGCAGGCGGTTCGCGTCTTCGTCGGCTTCGTCGTCCTTGCCTTCCTGGTAGAGCGTGAGGAAGCCGTCGAAGAGGGTGACCGTGCCGGTGGCGCGGAAGGTGACCTGGCGGTCGTCGGACGTCACATCGACGGTGGTGCGCTCCTGCTCGGCGCTTTCCATCTGGCTCGCAATGGCGCGCTTCCAGATCAGGTCGTAGAGCTTGAGCTGGTCCTGGTCGAGATAACGCGCGACCTGGTCCGGCGCGCGGTCGAAGCTGGTCGGGCGGATCGCCTCGTGTGCTTCCTGCGCGTTCTTGGCCTTGGAGGTGTAGGCACGCGGCACGCCGGGCACGTAACGCGCGCCATAGCGCGAGCCGATGACGCGGCGCGCCTCGGCGATGGCTTCGCCCGCCATGGTGAGGCCGTCGGTGCGCATATAAGTGATGAGGCCGACCGTGTCGCCGCCGATGCTGACGCCTTCGTACAGGCCCTGCGCGATCTGCATCGTGCGCTTGGCCTGGAAGCCCAGCTTGCGCGACGCTTCCTGCTGCAAGGTCGAAGTGATGAAGGGCGGCCAGGGATGGCGCTTGACCGGCTTGGATTCGACGCCGGCGACCTTGAACTTGCGCGCCTGGATCGCGGCGACCGCGCGATCCGCGTCGACCTGGCTCTTGAGCCCCAGCTTGTCGAGCTTCTTGCCGTCCAGATGCGTGAGCCGTCCGCCGAAGCTGCCGGCCTCCGCGCGCAGATCGGCGTCGATGGTCCAGTACTCTTCGGCGCGGAACGCCTCGATCTCGATCTCACGCTCGACGACCAGCCTGAGGGCCACCGACTGCACGCGTCCGGCCGAGCGCGCGCCGGGCAGCTTGCGCCACAAGACGGGCGAGAGCGTGAAGCCGACGAGATAGTCGAGCGCGCGGCGCGCCAGATAGGCGTCGACCAGCTCGGCATTGATCTCACGCGGATGCTTGATGGCGTCGAGCAGGGCGTTCTTGGTCACCGCGTTGAAGACGACGCGCTCGACGGGGATGTCCTTCAGCGCGTGGCGCTGGTTCAACACCTGCAGCACGTGCCACGAGATCGCCTCGCCCTCGCGGTCGGGGTCGGTCGCCAGGATCAGCTTGTCGGCATGCTTGACCGCGTCGGCGATGTCCTTGATGCGCTTCTGCGCCCGGTCGTCGACTTCCCAGGTCATGGCGAAGTCGTCGTCGGGCTTCACCGAGCCGTCCTTGGAGGGGAGGTCGCGGATATGCCCGAAGCTGGCCATCACCTTGTAGTCGGGCCCCAGGTACTTGCTGATGGCTTTGATCTTGCCGGGGGACTCGACGATGAGAACGTTCATGTGAAACGAAATTGCTCTGAGTGGGCGGGGGGATGGCTCATGGGCGCGCGACACTGATCGAACCTTGCGAGCCGTGTCAACGCAGGACCGACAACCTGATACTTCTCAAAAGTTGTAAAACTCGTGATTTTACCGTTCTACCTAACTACTAGTTGCATACTGCCAGTCCTCACGGGTACTGTTGCCGCGGTCTCAGTCCGAATCTTTCCATGCCCCTCCGCCGTACGCCGCTCGAGCCGCCTGCCGCCCTTTCGCCTGCCCAGACCGCCCAATACACGAAGGATATGCTTGAATCTCTTCGTAAAATGGCGCTGGCGCAGGGACAGGCGCTGCTCGCCCACTTCCTCGAATTGGCGGCCTTAGAGGCCAAGGCCCAAGCGGCGACTCAGGCCCAGGAGACCCGGTTGCCGGAGTGACGGGCGAGCCGCCCCGCCAATTCCAGCTCCAGGAGAACCGTCAGCACCACGGCGGCCGGGGCGCCGGTCAGCCGAATCACCTCGTCGATATCGACCGGGGCCGGGCCCAAGGCTTCTTCGATCGCCGCGCGGACCCGGTCGGCCTCGGCTTCGAGGGCGGCCGCATCGACGGGCGCGCCGCGGCCGGGCGTCCCGTCGGGCTCGCGGAAGTCGCCCACGATGCTGCGCAGGGCGGCGATCACGTCCTCGGCGGACTCCGTCAAGGTCGCGCCCTCGCGGATGAGCCGGTTGGTGCCCCTGGCGCGCGGATCGAGCGGCGAGCCGGGGACCGCGAAGATCTCGCGGTTCTGCTCCAGCGCGAAGCGCGCGGTGATCAGCGAGCCGGAGCCTTCCGCGGCCTCGACGACGACGACGCCGCGGGCTAGCCCTGAGATCAGCCGGTTGCGCCGCGGGAAGTGCCGCGCCTGCGGCCGCTCGCCGAACGGCATCTCGGAGACGATGACGCCTTGCGCGCGGATGCGCTCGTAGAGGTCGGCATTCTCGGGTGGATAGATAATGTCGATTCCGCCGGCGACAACCGCAGCGGTTCCGGTGGCGAGCGAGGCCTCGTGCGCGGCGGCGTCGATGCCGCGCGCCAGGCCCGACGAGATCGCGAAGCCTGCCTGGCCCAGGTCGGCGGCGATCTGCCCGGCGAGCTTGCGGCCGAGCGCTGAGGCGTTGCGCGCGCCGACGATGGCGACCGTCTCGCGCGCAAGGAGCGAGGCGTGGCCCAGGATCGAGATCAGGGGCGGCGGCGCGTCGAGGGCGGCAAGGCCTTTTGGGTAATCGGGTTCGCAGGAGCAGAGGATGCGGCCGCCGAATTGCGTCAGGCGTTCCAACTCGTCGGTCTCGGCCGCGGGCACGAGCGCGGCGCCGCCGCGTTGCGCCAGCCGCGGCAATTCCTTGAGCGCCGCTGTGGCCGAGCCGAAGCGCGCGATGAGGTGGGCGAAAGTGACCGAGCCGACATTGGGCGTGCGGGCGAGGCGAAGCCAGGCGCGGCGCTCGGAGTCGATCACGGCGCCTTCTTGCCGATGCGCGGCTCGGCGCCGTCCATCAATCGCGAGATGTTGGCACGATGCATGAACACGATGAGTACTGCGATGACGAGCACCAGCGCCGCCATCTGCTTCTGTCCAAACAGGAGCATGTAGATCGGGCACAACACGGTCGCGATCAGCGAGGAGAGCGACGAGATGCGCGTGGCGAAGGCGGCGATGAGCCATGTCGCGGCGCCCAGCAGGGCCACGGGCCAGTAGAGCGCCAGCAGCACGCCGCCCGCGGTCGCGATCCCTTTGCCGCCCTTGAACTTGAGCCACACCGGGAACAGGTGGCCGAGCACCGCGCCGAGCGCCGCGGCCAGCGCGGCAAATTCGCCAAGGTAAACACGCGCAAGCAGCACCGCGACCACGCCTTTCGCGGCATCGAACAGAAGCGTGCCGGCCGCCGCCCAGCGGTTGCCGGTGCGCAGGACGTTGGTGGCGCCGATGCTGCCCGAGCCGATCTTGCGCACGTCGCCCGCGCCCGAGAGCCAGGCGAAAATCAGGCCGAAGGGGATCGAGCCCAACAGATAGCCGATGCCGAGCGCGATGCCCGCATGTTGCCAATCCACAGTGGTGCCGACGGTCATGGCTTGCTCCGCTCGAAGACGCGTCTGCCGTCGACGAAGGTCATGCGCACGCGGCCCTGGAGCTTGCGGCCCTCGAACGGCGTGTTGCGCGCGCGAGAATGCAAGCCTGCGGCCTCGACGACGAAAGGCGCATCGGGATCGAACAGCACGAGGTCGGCGGGGGCGCCTTTGGCGAGGCGTCCGGCGGGCAGCCCGAGAATGCTTGCCGGCGTCGCGGTCACCGCTTTCAGCACATGTGCGAGATCGGCGCGGCCGTCATGATGCACGCCGAGCGCCACGGGCAGCAGCGTCTCCAATCCCACCGCGCCGAAGGCGGCGGAGGCGAAAGGCTGGCGCTTGGTATCGGCGGCCTGCGGGTCGTGGCTCGAGACCACGACGTCGATGACGCCGCTCGCGACGCCTTCGACCATCGCGGCGCGGTCGGCTTCGGAACGCAGCGGCGGCTTGACCTTCATGAAGGTGAGATAGGAACCGACGTCGAGCTCGTTCAGCGCCAGGTGATGCGCCGAGACCGCGCAGGTGATCGGCAGGCCGCGCTGCTTGGCGGCGGCGACAGCCTCGAGCGAGGCGCGGCAGGAGATCTGGCCGAAGTGGTAGCGCGCGCCGGTCAGCTCGACCAAGCGGATGTCGCGCTCGACGACGATCGTCTCGGCGGCGGCGGGCGCGGCGGGAATGCCCAGCCGCATCGCGAACTCGCCTTCGGTCATCGCGGCGCCCGCGGAGAGATCGGGGTCCTCGGCATGGCCGACGACCAGCGCACCGAAGGCGGAAGCATAGGACAAGGCGCGGCGCAGCACGCGGGCGTTGGCGATCGTGCGGTCGCCATCGGTGAAGGCTACCGCGCCGGCTTCGCGCAGCAAGCCGATCTCGGTCATCGTCTCGCCCCTGAGGCCCTGGGTCAGCGCCGCCATGGGCGCGACGTGGACGCTGGCGGTCGCGGCGGCGCGCCGGTTGATGAAGTCGACCAGCGACGGCTCGTCGATCACCGGATCGGTGTTGGGCATCACCGCGATGGTGGTGACGCCGCCCGCGGCCGCGGCGCGGCTCGCGCTCTCCAGCGTCTCGCGATGCTCGCTGCCCGGCTCGCCGGTGAAGACGCGCATGTCGACCAGGCCGGGGCTGAGCGCCTGGCCCCTGCAGTCGACGACTTCCGGGTCGGACGGATCGGCGTCGTTGAACAGCCGCGGGCCGACGTCGGCGATCCTGCCGTTCTCGACCAGGAGACCGCCGCGCGCATCCAGCCCGCTTGCCGGATCGATCAGCCGCGCGTTGCGGAAGGCGATGCGGTGGCCGCTCATGTGTTGCGCCCCCCGCTGGCGATACCGCGCGCCAGCGCGTCGAGCACGGCCATGCGCATGGCGACGCCCATCTCGACCTGCTCCTGGATCAGGCTGACCTCGATGTCGTCGGCGACGGCGGAGTCGATCTCCACCCCGCGGTTCATCGGGCCGGGATGCATCACCAGCGCGCCGGGCTTGGCCAGCGCCAGCTTCTCGTGGTCGAGGCCGTAGAAATGGAAATATTCGCGCGTCGAGGGGATGAAGGCGCCGGCCATGCGCTCGAGCTGAAGCCTCAGCATCATCACGATGTCGGCGCCGGCGAGACCCTCGCGCATGTCGGTGAAGATCTCGACGCCGAAGCGCTCCGCGTTCGCCGGCAGCAGGGTCTTGGGCGCGACGAGGCGCACCCGCGCGCCGAGCTTGGAGAGGAGATGGATGTTCGAGCGTGCCACGCGGCTGTGCAGCACGTCGCCGCAGATCGCCACGATCAGCCCCTCGAAGCCGCCGCGGCGCCTGAGGATGGTGAGCGCGTCGAGCAGCGCCTGGGTCGGATGCTCGTGGCTGCCGTCACCGGCATTGACCACCGAGCAGTCGAGCTTGTGCGACAGCAGCTCGGCCGCGCCGGAGTCGTAGTGGCGCACGATCAGGATGTCGGGGCGCATCGCGTTCAAGGTCGCCGCGGTGTCGAGCAGCGTCTCGCCCTTGGAGACCGACGAGGTGCGCACGCTCATGTTGAGCACGTCGGCGCCCAGCCGCTTGCCCGCCAGCTCGAACGAGCTCTGCGTGCGCGTCGAAGCCTCGAAGAACAGGTTGATGATGGTGCGGCCCTTGAGGACCGCCGACTTCTTCTCCGCGGCGCGGTTGAGCGCGACATAGGAGTCGGCGAGGTCCAGGAGGTCGGAGATCTCCTCGACCGAAAGGCCTTGGATGCCGAGCAGATGGCTGGTCTTGAGGATTGCGGCGGGCGCGGTCATCAAAGTCCGGCTTATAGGGTGCGCCACGACCGGCGGCAAGTCAGCCGTGGCTGATATCCTCAAGAACCTTCCCGGCCGGCTCCGGCACGAAGAAGATCGCGACCAGCGCGACGACGATGGCCGCCAGCGAGACCGAGATCGCGGGCCCGTGGTCGTGGAAGACGTCGTACCAGTGGCCCTCGAGATAGAGCGACACGCCGCCCAGGAAGATTTCCACCATGTACCTCAGTCCACCCACCGTGGCGCGATAGGCCGTCGGCACGATCTCGATGGTCAGCGCCGCCAGCAGCGCGTCGGCCGAGAAGAAGGCGAAGAAGGAGAGGATCCAGAGCGGCGCCGCGTAGATGCCGGGAAGCCCGCTATAGAACGCCGTATAGCCCAGCCCGCAGACGATCATCATGATGAAGAGCGAGAGCCTGCGCCCGATGCGGTCGCTGGCGCGGCCCATCAGGATGTTCAGCCACAGCGCCAGCAACCCGCCGGGCACCGACAGCAGCGTGGTCTGCCAGGGCAGGAAGTGCAGCGAGGTCTGAAGGTATTTGTTCTGCAGCACCGTCGCCGGGCCGATGGCGAAGCCCCAGGCGCCGGCGATGATCAAGAGCAGCGCGATGCGGCCGGGATACTCCTTCATGATGCGGCGGAACAGGTCGAGGGCGCCGCCGATGCGCGCATGCAGGCGCTCGACCTCGGCATGGCGGACCTCGAAGCGCTTGGTCTCCGGCAGCCGGCGGCGGAGGAATGCGACGAAGAACATCGAGCATCCGCCGATGACGTAGAGCGCGCGCCAATGGCCGGGCAGGACGTTGACGAAGCCGAAGCAGAGCGAGGCGAGCCCCGCGCCGGTATAGGTGAGCGCCGACAGCGTTCCCGCCGACCAGCCGCGCAGGCTGGCCGCGACCTCTTCGACGATGACGACGATGCAGAGCATCTCCTCCGCGTAGCCGAAGATGCGGGTGAGCACCTGGAACCAGACGAATTGCGGATAGGTCTGCGAGAACGCGGTGGCGAGCGTGAACGCGGCCTGGCCGAAGACGGTGAAGAGCAGCAGCCGCCGGCGGCCCACGATGTCGGCGGTGAGCGCGAGCAGCATGGCGACGAAGGTCGCGAGCCGGAAATAGGTGACGGTCGGGCCGATCTGGTTCTCAGGGATATGCAGCGCCGCCTGGATCTGCGGCAGCGCGAAGCCGTAGACGTTCTGGTCGAAGCCCGCGAACAGCGCCGCCATGCCGACGAGCAGGAAGATGCGTTCCTCGCGCCGCGTCATGGGCGCGGCCGGGCGCAGCCCGGGCGGCAGCCAGTAGAAGCGGGCCGGCTGGCTGTCGGTGTCGGCTGCCGTCGGAGTGTTCGTGCCGTTCGCCGTCATGCCGTCCCCATCGCCCGCAACCGTTCCAGCGCCCCTTGCAGAATGTACGCGGCCGCCATCTTGTCCACCACCTGCGCGCGGCGCTTGCGCGACGCGTCGGCGTCGATGAGGGTGCGGGTGACGGCCACGGTCGACAGCCGCTCGTCCCAATAGGCGATCGGGATGGCGATGCGCTGGCTGAGATTGCGGCCGAAGGCACGCGCCGATTGCGCCGCCGGCCCGTCGCTGCCGTCCATGTTGAGCGGCAGGCCGATGACGATGCCGCCGACGCCCTGCGCCGCGACGATGGCTTCGAGCTTCAGCGCGTCGGCGGTGAACTTGCCGCGCGCCAGCGTCTCCATCGGGGTCGCGACCATGCGCAAGGTATCGGACAGCGCCAGCCCGATGGTCTTCTCGCCCAGATCCAGGCCCAGCAGGCGCAGGCCGGGGGCAACGCGCATGTCGGCAAGGGGGGTGATCACTTACTTACCTGCCCACAAGGGGAAGGTGAAAAAAGCGCGCTCACGCTCTTTGCCCGATCTCGATCCGGTTGCCGGCGGGGTCGCGCACGAAGAAGCGGATCAGGCCCTCCGCCTTGCCTTCGTTCTCGACCGGCCAGCCGCGCGCGACGACCTCGGCCTTGGCGGCTTCCAGGTCGCCGACCAGGAAGCAGATGTGGCGCTTGCTCTTCGGGCTGGGCTCGGGGTCGATGCCGACATGCATCTGGGTGGGGCCGATCTGGAACCAGGCGCCGCCGCGGGACTTGAGGTGTTCGGGCTTCTCGACCTCGGCCAGGCCCAGGACCTTGCGGTAGAAATCCAGGCACTGCGCTTCCTGTGCCTCAGGTACCGCGATCTGCACGTGATCTATGCCGATAATAGCGAGTGCCATGCATACCTCTTGCTTGCCAGCTTGGCCCACGGTTGCTAGCAAGTGAGCCATTCTTAACACAATGAGCGACCCCATGTCCGTCGACAAGGACACCGTGCGACGCATCGCGAAACTGGCCAGGATCGCCCTCGACGAGGGGCGCGTGGAACCCATGGCCCAAGAGCTGAACGGCATCATGGACTGGGTCGCGCAACTGAACGAGGTCGACGTCGAGGACGTGGCGCCGATGACGAGTGCGGTCGATCACGCCTTGCGCATGCGCGAGGACGCGGTGACCCAGGGCGGCGCCGCGGACGCGCTGATGGCCAATGCGCCGGGCGGCGAGGACCATTTCTTCGTGGTGCCGAAGGTGGTCGAATGAGCGATCTCACCAGCCTCACCCTGGCCGAGGCCCGCGACGCGGTCCGCGCCAAGAAAGTGTCCTCTGTCGATCTGACCAAGGCCTTCCTGGGCGCGGTCGAAGCCGCGCGCCCGCTCAACGCCTTCATCACCGAGACGCCGGAGCGCGCGCTCGAGATGGCGGCAGCTTCCGACGCGCGCATCGCCAAGGGCGAGGGCGGGTTGCTCGAAGGCCTGCCGATCGCGGTGAAGGACCTGTTCTGCACCAAGGGCGTGCGCACCACGGCGGGCAGCAACATCCTGTCGAACTTCGTGCCGCCTTATGAGTCCACCGTCTCGCAGAACCTGTGGGACGCGGGCGCGGTGATGCTGGGCAAGACCAACATGGACGAGTTCGCGATGGGCTCGTCGAACGAGACCAGCTTTTATGGGCCGGTGTTCAACCCGTGGCGCTCGCGCGGCTCGAACGCGAACCTGGTGCCCGGCGGATCGTCGGGCGGCTCGGCCGCGGCGGTGTCGGGCAGCCTGTGCCTGGCCGCGATGGGCACCGATACCGGCGGCTCGATCCGCCAGCCGGCCGCGGTCACCGGCACCGTGGGCCTGAAGCCGACCTATGGCCGCTGCTCGCGCTACGGCATCGTGGCTTTCGCCTCGTCGCTCGACCAGGCCGGCCCGATGACCAGGACGGTGCGCGATGCCGCGATCCTGCTGCGCTCTGCGGCGAGCGTGGACCCGCGCGACTCCACCAGCGTCGACGTGCCGGTGCCCGACTACGAAGCGGTGCTCGACGACGGCGTGAAGGGGCTGCGCGTCGGCATCCCGAAGGAATACCGCATCGAAGGCGCGTCGCCGGAGATCGATGCGCTCTGGGCCGACGGCGTGGAGTGGCTGAAGAAGCAGGGTGCCGAGATCGTCGACGTCTCGCTGCCGCATACCAGATACGCGCTGCCCACTTATTATATAGTGGCGCCGGCGGAGGCCTCGTCGAACCTGGCGCGCTATGACGGCGTGCGCTTCGGCCACCGCGCCCAGGGTGCGCACGACATCACCGAGCTCTACGAGAAAAGCCGCGCCGAGGGCTTCGGCAAGGAGGTCCAGCGGCGCATCCTGATCGGCACCTATGTGCTGTCCTCTGGCTATTACGACGCCTACTACATCCGCGCCCAGAAGCTGCGCAGCCTGATCGCGCAGGATTTCACGCGGGCTTATGAGAAATGCGACGTGCTGCTGACCCCGGCGACGCCGGGCCCTGCCTTCGCGGTCGGCGAGAAGTCGGCCGATCCGGTCGCGATGTACCTGAACGACGTCTTCACCGTGACGGTGAACTTGGCCGGCCTTCCGGCGCTCGCGGTGCCGGCGGGGCTGACCGCGGACGGATTGCCGCTCGGCCTGCAGATCATCGGCAAGGCCTTCGACGAGGCGACGGTGCTGCGCGCCGGTCGCGCCATCGAGGTCGCGGCCGGCTTCGACGCCAAGCCGCAGCAGTGGTGGAGGGCGGCATGAGCACGCCGGCGAAGGGCCAGACCGTCAAGGGCCAGACCGTCAAGGGACAGACCATCAAGGGACAGACCGGCGACTGGGAGATCGTCATCGGCATGGAGGTCCATGCCCAGGTCCTGTCGCACTCCAAGCTGTTCTCCGGCGCCTCGACCGAGTTCGGCGCCGAGCCCAACAGCCAGGTGAGCTTCGTCGATGCCGGGATGCCGGGCATGCTGCCCGTCATCAACCGCAAATGCGTCGAGCGGGCGGTGCGCACCGGGTTGGGTCTCAAGGCCCAGATCAACCTGACCTCGGTGTTCGACCGCAAGAATTATTTCTATCCCGACCTGCCGACCGGCTATCAGATCTCGCAGTACAAGAGCCCGATCGTGGGCGAGGGCGAGGTGACCGTCGACCTTCTGGGCGGCGAGAGCGTTCGCGTCGGCATCGAGCGGCTGCACCTGGAGCAGGACGCGGGCAAGATGCTGCACGACCAGCATCCCGACCAGTCCTATGTCGATCTCAACCGCGCCGGCGTGGCGCTGATGGAGATCGTGACCAAGCCGCATATGCGCTCCAGCGAGCAGGCGGCGGCGTTCCTCAAAAAACTGCGCGCCATCGTGCGCTATCTGGGCACCTGCGACGGCAACATGGACGAGGGCTCGATGCGCGCCGACGTCAACGTCTCGGTGTGCAAGACCGGCGGCTATGAGAAGTTCCGGGAGAGCGGCGACTTCAAGCACTTGGGCACGCGCTGCGAGATCAAGAACGTCAACTCGGTGCGCTTCATCGCCCAGGCCGTGGAATACGAGGCGCGGCGCCAGGTCGAGGTGATCGAAGGCGGCGGCACGATCCGCCAGGAGACCCGGCTGTTCGACTCCAAGGCCGGCGAGACCCGCTCGATGCGCTCCAAGGAAGAGGCGCACGACTATCGCTATTTCCCCGATCCGGACCTGCTGCCGCTGGTGCTCGAAGACTCCTGGGTCAAGGAGATCGCGGCCTCGCTGCCCGAATTGCCCGACGGGAAGAAGGCGCGGTTCGTGGCGCTCGGCCTTTCGGCCTATGACGCCTCGGTGCTGGTCGCCGAGCGCGAGACCGCGGATTATTTCGAGGAGATGCTGGCCGCGGGCGCCGAGGCCAAGGCGGCGGCGAACTGGCTGAACAACGAATATTTCGGCCGGCTGAACAAGGCGGGGCTGTCGCTCGCGACGGGGCCGATCTCCGCGGCGGCCAACAGCGCCATCGTGCAGATGGTCGCCTCCCATGTGATCAGCGGAAAGATCGCCAAGGATCTCTGCGACATCGTCTGGAAGGAAGGCGGCGATCCGCGCGAGATCGTCGAGAGGCGCGGGCTGAGACAGGTGACGGACACCGGCGCGATCGAGACGGCGGTCGATGCGGTTATCGCGGCGAACCCCGACAAGGTCGAAGAGGTGAAGGCGAAGCCGAAGCTCGCCGCGTGGTTCGTCGGTCAGGTGATGAAACAGAGTGGTGGAAAAGCGAATCCGCAGGCGGTGAACGCGATCCTCAAGGTGCGACTCAATCTGCCCGATGAGGGGTGATTCGCGCATTTGCAGGAATTTTCAAACCGCGCAAGCGAAATCGGCCAAAATCCGTCCGTATGCTGACGATGTCGTTTGAGCCTTTAAAATAAAGCTTTTTTGACACCTTACGAAACTGCCCCTGTCACGAAACATAGGGGAGTATTGCAAT
>JAFBAL010000064.1 GCA_019247845.1 Alphaproteobacteria bacterium
AGCGCCGCGCCGGTATCGGGAAACTCGCAGAAAGCGTGGATCGAGATGCGCGGAACAGGTCGCTCATGCGGCGCGGCTCCGAAACTTTGTACTGGCTTGCTCATCGTACCGTCCGTCTGAAGCGTTACTGCCCGACCGAGGAAGCGCCGGCGGACTGTTCCGTGGCCTTGTCCACCGTACGCTTGTCGGCCTGGGTAACTTCACCCTTCTCGTAATGGTCCATGACCGCGGCGCGGCGCGCCGTGTCCATCGGACCCATGCCGCCTGGACCCAGCAAATCGCGCGGATCGGCCACCATGGCGGCGATATTATGCTGCACCGAGCAACCGAAATTCTGCGGCGTCAGATTGTCGGCGGTGAAGGCCAGATTTTCCGACCAGTCGTTGCCGCAAGGCTGGGCATGGGCGGCATAGCCGATATAGCTGACATCCACCCGCCGGTCGCCGCCCGCCAGTTGATGGGTCGAAACCAGGATCCTGTCACGGCTGATGCCGGTCGCGGCGGCGCGCTCGGCGAAATAGGTGATCGCCACCCGGCTGGCCGGGCCATCGGGAACGCTGATGCCAAGGCTGCCATTGCCATGGGCGCGATAGTCGGCGAGGAACGCGTCGAACTTGACCGCGTCGTCGGGGCTCATGCCATCGGCGCCGCCGGCGTAATAGACTTTCAGGTCGCGATAGCTCGGTTCCACCGCGATGGGATGATTGACAGCGCCATCCTCGGCGATGCTGTCGGCGCCGGGGATGGTGGCGGTACAACTGCCGCCGATCAGGGCGGTGGCGAGGGCGGCGGCTCGGAACAGCTTTTGCGGAGTCATGAGGACCTCCTAGCGCACGATGAAGCCGACAGGGGCCGATGCCTGCGGCGACAGCGGCTTTTCGTCTTTTCTCTTGTAGGTCGCGTTGAGGCGGCCCAGGAGCAGGGTTTCAGGATCGGAGGGCGCGACGAAGCCGTCGGTCGGCGCGGCGAAGGCCGCCTCCGACGTCGGTTCGACCATATAGGCGCTGACCAGCACCACCAGCTCGCTCTGGTCATCGGCAAAGTCGCGGCTGCGAAACAAGGCACCCAGGACCGGCAGGTCCTTCACGCCCGGAAAGCCGTCTATCACCTGCTTGGTATTGTGCTGCATCAGGCCGGCCACCGCGAAGCTGCCGCCCGACGGCAGCTCGACCGTGGTTTGGGCGCGGCGGACGCTCAAGGCCGGGATGGTGAGCCCGTTGGTGCTGGCCGCCCCGGTCAGGGTGAAGGCGCCCGTATTGGTCAGCTCGCTGACCTCGCTGGAAAGCTGCAGCGAGATGCGGCCAGGCGCCACCACGACAGGCGTGAAGGACAGGCCCACGCCGAACTGCTTGAACTCGACCGTGACATTGCCGTCGCGGTCGCGGCTCACCGGTACCGGGAATTCGCCACCAGCCAAAAACTTCGCCGTCTCGCCGCTCACAGTGGTCAGATTGGGCTCGGCCAGCATGTGCACTAGGCCCACACGTTCCAGCGCCTTCAACTGACCCTGGACATTGTTCTGAATGTTGCAGGTGCCGCCCTTGAGGAGGGTACCGAACGGATTGTTGTTGGTCGAACTCGCATCACAGACCTGGCCGACCTGAGAGCCGGAAAGATCGCTGAGCGCCTGACCCACCAGGTTGAACTGGTTGGCGGTGGATACGGCGATGGGCGTCGAGCCGCCGACGATCTTGGCGCCGGCGATATCAAGGCCGAACTGCTTGGCGATATTGCGGTCCATCTCGGCGATGCGCACCTTGAGCATCACCTGCTCGCCGCCCGAGATCGACAGCATGTTGACGACCTTGGCCGGATCGCCCGCGAAACGCGCCGCGAGGTCCTGCGCGCGCGTCGAGTCGGCGGCGTTGGCGACCGTGCCGGTGAGCACGACGTTGTCGTTCAGGCCCGACACCTTGATGTTCGAGCCCGGGATGTTGGTGTGGATCATCGCGCCCAGGTCGCCGGTGTCCTTCTCGACGCGGATGTCGAGGGAGAGGATCTGGTGGCCGGCGCCGTCGAAGAAGAAGGCGTTGGTCTGGCCCGTCTTCATGCCGAGCAGGAAGATGCGGCGCGGCGTGCGCACCACGGCGTCGACGATCTCGGGATTGGAGACCAGCACGTCGCGGGCGTCGCTGTCGAGCTGGATGACCGTGCCCTTGCCCTGGCCCAGCACCATGCGGCGGCCGGACTTCGATCCGTCATGCACCGACATCGATACGACGCGCGCGTTCGAATCGTCGACCGGCGCGGCCGCGATCGAGGGCGCGGCCGTAAGCGCCGCCGCAGCCGCCCAGATCAGCGCGCGTAGAGCTTGCCTCGCCATGGCTTATTCCCCTCCCGTCGTCGCGTCGGAATGCATCACGCCGTAGCGGATGACCGACACTTCGCCGCTGTTGCCGTCGTTGCTGGTGTTCTCGTTGTACTTGGCGCGCGCCGCCGCGACGCGCGACTGTCCGCCGGCGTTGCCTGCGACGTGCTCGACCAGCGAGCGCAGCGACAGCGACAGCACGCCGCTCGCCTGGGCGCGCGTGACGCGCTCGGCCTGCTGCGGGGTGAGCTCGAGCGTCGCGGTCTTCACGTCGGCGACGGGCTTGCGGTTCTTGTCGTCGAAGGCCTGGTCGATCGCCAGCACGCGTACGTCGCGCAGGATCGTGGTGGCGCGGAACTTCTTGTTGTTGTCGGTCGACTGCGAGGTCAGCACCAGATCGACGCGGTCGTTGGGCTGGATGAAGCCGCCCGCCAGCGAGGCGACCGACACCGCGATCGACACCGCGCGCATGCCCGGCGTCAGCGAGGCCGACATGAAGCTCGCCGTGTCGGCATGCACGATCTTGGCGTCGGTGATCGGCTCGCCGGCGACGATCGGCGCGCGCACCACCGTGCCCTTCACGACCTGGTCGATGTTGGGGTTGTTGTCGCCGGTGATGAAGCTCGGGTCGACGGATTTCTTCGGCCATTCCTGCCAGTGCACCTGATCGGCCGTGACGCCGGTGCCGGGCACCAGATCGGACGATGCGACGAGCACCTGCGCGGTCGTGACCGGCGCGGGCGCGGGCTTGGCCGCAACTTGCGACGTTCCGCCGCCGAGCAATCCCCGCGCGAGGAAGGCGGCGCCGCCCGCGGCGACCGCGGCGAGACCCAGGACGACAAGACGCGACGTGTTCATGGGGGAGTGGCTCCTTTGGACGGTTATCCGACCACGGAACCCTTTAGAAAATGCTTAAGAGACTGCGTGATTGCAACACGCGCGTGAATCTTCCTTAGAACGCAAGGCGGAAGACGTCCGTGTGCGGAAGGATGACGAGCGCGCCGGCGGAAAGCGCCACGCCATAGGGGATTCCCGACTTCTCGTCGTGCAGCCTGTTGATCCAGCCCTGGCCCGACAGCGCCGCGGGCAGCGGCAGGCTGCGCAGGCTAAGCAGCGCCAAGGCGAGGCCGCCGCCGAACAACGCGGCGACGAGCGTGAAGTCTACGACGCTTCCGAAGCCGAACCACAGCGCGATGGCGGCGAACAGCTTGGCGTCGCCGCCGCCGACATAGCCCAGCGCGAACAGCGTGAAGCTGACGGCGAGTCCCGCCGCGCCCGCAAGGCCGTGCAATCCGGCCGCGGCGAGCGGCATGTGGGCCGCGCCCGCGAACAGCACGAAGGCGGCGATGAGGATGAGGGAAAGGAAGTTCGGGATCGTGAAGCTCGCCAGATCCCAGCCCGCGGCGAGCGCGAGCAGCGCCGGCACCACGAACAGAACGAGCATCTGGGCGATCATCGGAAACCCTTTGCTTGGGAAACGCGAGCGACCGCCTTTGCGGGCGGCCGCGCGGGTTTCGCTTTGCCGGCGCTTACTTCACGCTGCCGGCGACGGTATTGAACGTGCCCGACAGGCCGGTACCGACGGCCGTGACCGCACCGATGACCACGACGGCGATCAGCGCCGCGATCAGGCCGTATTCGATGGCGGTGGCGCCGGATTCGTCGCGCACGAAGCGGGAAAAGAGATGGGTCATGATAGCCTCCAACGTTAGACACCCCAGTTGCCCGCCGGCTTTCCGCTCCGGTCGGGATCGGCGGATGCTAGTCGCGCATCGGCTAATGATTCTTTAAGTGCGTTTCGCGGTCGGTCCGCGAAGTGTTCCGCATTGGCGCGAAAAGGCGGCGATATGGAGAATACGGGGGTAAACGTTTCTCGCGCATTTACCCATGCGAGGAAATTCGTCGCGGCCCGCGGTTTTCGCCGCGTGGAGCGGTCCCCGGCGGGGCGGTCCCCAAACGCAAACGGCCGCTCCCGAAGGAGCGGCCGCCGCGAAAGAACCGTAGGCCGGATCTTACTTCACGCTGCCCGACACGGTGTTGAACGTCGTCGACAGCTTCGTGCCGACCGCGGTCACCGCGCCGATCACCACCACGGCGATCAGGGCCGCGATCAGGCCGTATTCGATGGCCGTCGCGCCGGATTCGTCACGGACGAAGCGAGAAAAAAGGGTCATTGTTAGCCTCCGCTTATTGACACCCTAGGATGTCCGGCTGGCATCTGAGGCCAACCTGGACTGTGACGTGAGCATAGGCGCGGCGGGCTTAACGCGGTCTTAAGTGGATTTTATGCGGCCGCTCCGTTTTGTGCCGTGCCGGAACGAAAACGCCGCTTTGCGATCAATCGAGCGGTTAAATTTGAATATTCGTTTACCAGTTCGGCCAAATTGGCGCGGTCCGGATGGAACCGACGGCGCGTTTGCGCATCGCCGTCGTGCATCTCGATCGCATGCCGGCCGCGTTGCCGATCGGGGCGGCGCGCAACGGGGCACCGCCGCGCCGCGAGAGCCGACGCCATGCAACGATTAAGCCTTCTTTCACGCGCAGCCCTTAGTCTGAAGACCAAGAATAAACACGGGGTTTCGCCATGCGTCTTCGCACCGTTCTTCTCGCCGCCGTCTCGTTCGTCTGCGCCACGGCGACCCTGGAGGCCAAGACGCCGGTCAAGCCGCACCGGGCGCCGCCCAAGCACCGCATCGCGCATCCGCCGGCGCGCGGCGTCGCGATCTCGATGGATGAGGTGCGCGTCGTCACCTTCACCCAGCCGATCGCCACCGTCTTCGTCGGCAATCCGATGATCGCCGATGCCACCGTGATCGACTCGCATCATGCCTTCGTGCTGGGCAAGAGCTTCGGCGTGACCAACCTGATCGCGCTCAGCGCGCAGAGCCAGACCGTCGCCAACCAGCAGATCAGCGTCGCCAATCGCTCGGGCGGCGTGGTGACGCTGAACAAGGGCGCGAACCAGTTCAACTATTCCTGCACGCTCGCCCATTGCGAGGCCAGCGCGGTGCCGGGCGACCAGAAGACCTTCTTCGACGACGCCAACAGCGCCATCGGCGCCCACCAGGACCAGTCGGTGAAAGCGGCCGGCGTCGCCTCGGCGCGCTGAGCGCCCTGCCCCTGACACGGCAAAGCCGCCGGCGAGCCCCGCCGGCGGCTTTTTCATGTCCGGGCCTCAAGCGCCAAGCGGATAGAGGATCTGGCGGCCGAAGCTCTCGGGCAGGCGCTCCTCGCCGATCCCGTAGTTCTCGGGCAGCTCGCCTTGCGGCATGTGGAACGTGCCGAACATCCAGTCGAACAGCGAGAAGGTGCCGGCGAAGTTCTTGTTGCCGGCCTCGAGCGTGTGGTGCCAGCGGTGGAACACCGGTCCCGCGAGCACGTATTTGAACGGGCCCAGGGTCCAGTCGAGATTGGCGTGGACGAAGGCCGAGGAGACGGTGGCGAAGGGCGCCACCACCAGGAAGACGTCGGAGGTGATGCCCGACATCAGCGAGATCACGTCGACCGCCACCGTGCCGAACAGGATGTTGATCGGGTGGAAGCGCGCCGCCGAGATCCATTCGACGTCCTCGGAGTTGTGATGCACGGAATGGAAGCGCCACAGCGTGTTGCTGCCGTGGAAGGCGCGGTGGATCCAATAGAGGCAGAACTCGCTCACCAGCATGTAGATCGCGAGCTGCACCCAGAACGGCAGCGTCGAAAGCGGGCCGTGGCCATGGTCGAAATACTTGACCAGGCCGTCGGTGGTGCCGATCCCCAGGATGAACACCGCGATCGCGACGGCGAGCCCGATGCGCCCGTAGCGCTGCAGCACCGGCACCACCATCCAGAAGCAGATGTCGGTGACGAGCCCGCGCTTGTTCCACCACGGCTTGCCCGCGTTGCACGGCGACCAGGCGGAGAGCGCGGCGAAGAGCACGCCCATCGCCGCCAGATAGGGCGCGACGCGCAGCAGCGTGTGGGCGATGCCTTCGGCGAAGGCCAGAAGAAGATCCATTCGCTGAAGCCCCTTACATCGACACGCGCAGATTGGTGATCTGCTCGCCGATCTGGTTGAAGGTGGAGATGATCTGATCCGAGGAGGTCAGGTCGAAGTATTTCGACGTGTCCGAGGCGCAGTTCTGCAGCACCGTCGAATTGCCCTGGGTGCCGTTCAGGTCGACGAACACGGTATAGATCGTGAAGCCGTAGGCCTTGGCGTTGGTGCAGGCGAGCGCCATGCGGCTGTCGACCGAGCTCGACTGGTTCGAGCCGTCGCCGTACCAGCGGTCCTGGGTGTTCAAGCCGTCGGACAGAAGGATCATGATGCGCTGGGTATTGGCGGGCAGCGACGGCGCGCTGAACGGCACGCCGGTGCTCTGCGTCTGCCAGCCCCACACCAGGCCGATCGTCTGGTTGGTCGAGCCGGCGGCCGCCATGGCATCCACCTCGCTGCCCAGCGTGGTCCAGTTGTAGCTCAAGCCCATCAGCACGGTCTGGTTACACGAGGGCGAGTTCTCGGCCACCATCAGCGAGGCGGAATTGCTCGTCGTCGGCGTGGTGTTGTCGACGTCGTAGTTCTGCGTGCGGTCGGTGACGCAGCCGCCCCAGGTGCTCTTGTTGTTCGCCACCCAGGCATGGCTGTATTTGCCGGTGCCGATGCTCGTGCTGGTCCAGCAGCCGTTGTAGTAGTGGCCCACCGCATTGTCGCTCGGGCAGATATAGCCCTTGTAGGTGCCGCTGCTCGGAATGGTCGTCACCTTCGAGCTGCCGTTGGTCGGGGTGGCCTGGCAGTGGAAGCCGTCGGTGTTGTCGCTGAACGGGCAGTTGGAGCCCGGCCCGACGCTCGAGGACAGGGTCACCGACGGCGCCGCCAGCCAATCGGTCCAGCTGAGCCAGGTCGCGGTGGAATAGGAGGTGCCGATCTTGACGTCGCGCGCGAAGGGCACGATCGAGACCTGCACGTCGCCCGGATTGACCGCCACGTTCTGCAGCATGTTGAGCAGCGAATGGGTCGCGGTCTTGAGCGCGCTGATCTTGCTGATGCCGGTCTTGGCGTCGGTCTGCGTCATGGAGCCGGTGTTGTCGAGCACCAGCGAGACCCAGATCTTCTGCTGGCCCCACACCACCGTCGACGAGGCGTTGACCGTGAAGGTGCGATAGCCCACGACGCTCATCAGCGTGGTGGGCATCGGATCGCTGGCGCTGACCTTGATGGTCTGGCCCGAGGCCGTCACCGTCACCGCGCTCGGCGTGCCGTAGGACGAATCGACCTTGTAGTTGGCGTTGAAATACTGCTGCGCCAGCGTCTGCATCTGCGTCTGGGAGAGGCCGGGCGTGCCGCCGACGGCGAGCGCCGCCGCGTCCAGCGCCGACATCATCTCGGAATGCACCAGCATGCCGCGCGCGAAGTCGAGACCGGTGCCGGCGGCGACCGTCAGCGGCACCAGCGACAGCGCGAAGAGCATCGCGACGTTGGCCCTCTCCGAGCGACGGAAGGAAGCGGCCCGCTTTACCAAAGCGGACGCGCGCGATGCGATCATGCTCAGCCCAATCGACATGGTCCACCAACCTGAAAGGCGTCGAGCGGGCATCATCCTGCGCGAGGCACCGAATTGCTCGTGGATTTGCGCTGCTTGGTTAGGCGCGCGTTAACGCCAGTTTCGCAAATTGGGACAGGCTCAATGAAAATGAATTTTGCATTTACACATCCAGGATTGGCACGGCGTGGTTAAACCTTTGTTCAGCACGCCGCGCGGTTCCGCTTCGCTTCGCGGCCGATCGGACGCACCCTCAAGCTCGCGGAGCTGGCTGGAAGACGTGCCGTGCTGGGCCAAATGAGCAAACTACGCGAACGCCTCGCGCGACGGGCCCGATCGGGCTCGGCGCTGCTGGAATTCGCCCTCCTCGCGCCGGTGTTCTTTCTCATGCTCTTCGCGATCATGGAGGTGGGCATCATCTTCTTCGCGCAGTCGACGCTGCAGACCGGCGCCGAAGATGCGGCGCGCCTCGTGCGCACCGGCCAGGTGCAGAACGGCGGGCTGACGGCGGACCAGGTGCGCACCAGGGTCTGCAAGGACATCGCGCCCCTCATCCCCTGCGACGGCAACCTCTACATCGACATCGAGTCGTTCTCGAACTTCGGCGGCGTGAACTTCTCCAACCCGCTGGGTCCGGACAACAAGATGAAGCCGATGAACAACTTCTCGACCGGCAACGCCTGCGACGTGATCCTGGTCAGGGTGTTCTATACCTGGACCGTGTTCACGCCGATCCTCACCCCCTTCCTGGTCAACCTGGCCGACAACAAGCACCTGCTCTACGCGTCGTCGGCGTTCCGCAACGAGCCTTTCTCCCAGGGGATGAGCGGATGCTGAAGCTTCTGCGCAGGATCGGACACGAGCAGGGCGGGCTTGCCGCCGTCGAGTTCGCGCTCATCCTTCCGGCGATGCTGGTTCTGGTGTTCGGCGCGATCGAGGTCACCAACGTGCTGATCGTCAAGAGCGACACCACGAAGCTCACCAGCACCGCCGCCGACCTGATCGCGCAGGAAAGCACGGTCAGCAACGCCGACATGACCAACGTGCTGAACTCGCTGAACGCGCTGATCTATCCCTATCCCAGCGTGCCCGCGAAGATCGTCATTACCAGCGTGATCGACGACGGCAAGGGCGGCGGCAAGGTCGCGTGGAGCGACACCAAGAACGGCACCGCGCGCACGGTGGGCTCGACGGTGACCGTGCCGACGGGCCTGATCACCTCGGGCGGCAGCGTCATCATGTCGGAGGTGACCTATACCTACACCTCGCCCGCGGCTTATATGGTCAAGATCCCCGTGACGATGACCAACGTCTTCTACAGCCATCCGCGCCGCGTCGCGCAGATTGCGCGCACGCCTTAAAGATGCAGATTGCGCGCACGCCTTAAAGACGCGGATCGCGCGCACGCCCCGATCAGGCCTTCTTTTCCGGCCTGGGGCGCATCAGCCCTTCCTGCACTGCCGTTGCGACCAGCCTGCCGTCGCGCGTGTAGAACGCGCCGCGATTGAAGCCGCGCGCGCCCGAGGCGCTGGGGCTGTCCTGCGCATAGAGCAGCCATTCGTCGACGCGGAAAGGATGGTGGAACCACATCGCGTGGTCGAGGCTCGCCATCTGAATCGAGGAGTGCCAGTCGACGCCGTGCGGCAGGAGCGCGGTGTCGAGCAGCGACATGTCCGAGGCATAGGCGAGCACCGCCTGCTGCACGCCGATGTCGTCGGGCACAGGCCCCGTCGCCTTGATCCAGAGATTGTCGTAGGGCGCGTGCTTGCCGCGGCTATAGAAGCCGCGCCATTCGACGGGACGCATCTCGATGGGCCGCGGGCGCAGCGCCCATTCGCGCGCTGCTTCCGGCATCTTGTCGATCTCTTTCAGGCGCAGCTCGTGCTCGCTGGCAAGGTCCTCCGGCGGCGGCACCTTCGGCATGTCGAACTGATGCTCGTAGCCGGTCTCGGGCACCTGGAACGACGCCGCCATGTTGAAGATCTGCCGTCCGTGCTGGATCGCGACAACGCGACGCGCCGTGAAGCTCGCACCGTCGCGCGAGCGGTCGACCTCGTAGAGGATCGGCACCTTGGGATCGCCGGCGCGCAGGAAATAGGCATGGAAGGAATGGCAGACGCGGCCCTCGACCGTGCGCAGCGCCGCGACCAGCGCCTGGCCCAGCACCTGTCCGCCGAAGACGCGCTGCATGCGGTCCTTGGGCGAGACGCCGCGGAAGATGTTCTCCTCGATCTTCTCCAGATCGAGCAAGTCGAGGACCTCTTCCACGGGCGTCTTGGACGGAACAGGGGGCGTCGCGGTCATGGAACTTCCATAGGCCGGTGTTTGCTGCAGTGCAACCAGTCAAAAAGGTGTCACAATAACAGGCCAAGCCTTTGCCCCATCGAAGCATTCCGCCTAAAAGGGCGGCGGCACCCCAAGCCCCCAAACCCAAGGTTTCCATGGCCAACCTCCTTCTCGAACGCGCGGCCCATCAGCGGCCGGCCACCACCAAGCGCGGCGCGCTGGAGCGCCTCTTCACCCTGATGTTTCAAGGGTTTGTCTATAACCAGATCTGGGAAGACCCCGAGGTCGACCTGGCCGCGCTGGAGCTCGCCCCGGAGCACCGGCTGCTCACCATCGCCTCGGGCGGCTGCAACGTCTTGAACTACCTCGCGGCGAATCCGGCGCGCATCGTCGCCGTCGACCTCAACCCGAACCATATCGCGCTGACGCGGCTCAAGCTTGCCGCGCTTGCGAACCTGCCGAGCTATGACGAGTTCTTCCGCTTCTTCGGCCAGGCCAACGACAAGGCCAATCGCGAGGCCTACGACAACTTCCTGAGCGAAAGGCTGGACGAGACCACGCGCCGCTACTGGGAGAAGCGCGTGCCGCTCAAGGGCCGGCGCATCAACATGTTCGCGCGCAATCTCTATCGCTACGGCCTGCTCGGCCGCTTCATCGGCATCCTGCACGCCGCCGCCAAGCTGCACGGCAAGCGGCTGGACGAGATGCTGGAGGCGCGCACGCCGGAAGAGCAGCGCCAGGCCTTCGAGCGCATCATCGCGCCGCTCTTCGACTACAAGTCGGTCAAGCTGCTGTCGAAGTCGCCGGTGTCGCTCTATGCGCTCGGCATCCCGCCGGCGCAGTACGACGAGCTCGTCTCGACCAACAACGGCAGCGCCATCGATTCGCTTCGCGAGCGCGTCGAGCGGCTGGCCTGCGACTTCCCGATCAACGAGAACTATTTCGCCTGGCAGGCCTTCGGCCGCGGCTACGACGTCGAGAACCGCGAGGCGATCCCGGACTATCTGCGCCGCGAGACCTATGACGTCATCCGCACGCGCACGGACAAGGTCGAGGTGCATCACGCCTCGCTGACCGATTTCCTGAACGGCCAGGCGCCGCAATCCATGCACCGCTACGTGCTTCTGGACGCGCAGGACTGGATGAACCCGGCGCAGCTGGCCGCCCTGTGGACCGAGATCGACCGCACCGCGGATGCCCGCGACGCGCGCGTGATCTTCCGCACCGCCGGCGCCGATTCGCCGCTGCCGCGCAAGCTGCCGGCGGAGCTGCTCGCGCCCTGGACCTATCTGGAAGCCGAGAGCCGCGCGCTGCACGCCCGCGACCGCTCGTCGATCTATGGCGGCTTCCACATCTATACGCGCCGGGCGCTGTCTTAAGCACGTGAGCGACGATCACGCAGAGCTGATGGATAGCGTCTATCGCTATCAGCGCTACATCTACGACCTCACGCGCAAGTACTATCTCTTCGGCCGCGACCGGCTGATCGACGAGCTCGCGCCCGCGCCGCGCGCGCGCATCGTCGAGATCGGCTGCGGCACGGCGCGCAACCTGATCCGCATGGCGCGGCGCTATCCCGAGGCGCGGCTGTTCGGGCTGGATGCCTCCGAGGCGATGCTGGAGACCGCCACCAAGGCGGTCGCGCGCGCGGGCCTGGGCGAGCGCATCGCGCTGGCGCACGGCTATGCGGAAGCGCTCGCGCCGGCGATGTTCGGCGCCTCCCAGGGCTTCGACGAAGCGGTGTTCTCCTACAGCCTGTCGATGATCCCCGATTGGAAGGCGGCGCTCGCCGCGGCCGACGCCGCCCTCGCGCCGGGAGGACGGATCCATATCGTCGATTTCGGGGACCTTACCGGGTTCGCCGGTCCGCTGCGCCGGGCCTTGCTCGCCTGGCTCCGGCTGTTTCACGTCGCGCCTAGGACAGAACTCCTTGGCAGCCTCGAATCATCTCCGGGAGATTTCCAGGTTCTGACGGGGCGGTATGCGTTTCTTTTCCACGGATGGCGCAAAGCCATTTGATGGAAGTGTGGCCTCGGCGCCACAAGCTGCGAAGAACGCCTCGCCGGACCGCGAAACCGCAACCCATATTGTCAGCGAGAAACGTTGTGGCTGTGTCGGGCGCGCGTGGAGCGGACCGACCGAAAACGTTTCAGAGGCTGAGATGAAATTCCGTTCAATGATCTTGGCGGGCACGGCGCTGCTTGCCCTCACCGCATCCGCAAACGCCACCGACAATCAGGGCTGGTATCTGGGCCTGGGCATCGGCTGGGACACGTCCGAGCTCGTGCACATGACGCCGAATGGCGGCCCGACCTACAAGGTTCCGTTCCAGGACGACGTGCTCGGCACGGCGACGCTCGGCTACAAGTGGGACAATTTCCGCGCCGAGATCGAAGGCGGCTACAACGAGCGCGCTTTCGACAAGAAGGTGCTGGGCCCCAACCCCACCATCGCCGGCGGCATGGCGGTCACCTCGGGCCTGTTCAACCTCGTCTATGACATGCCGCTGTGGGACCGGTTCGGCGTCTCGCTCGGCGGCGGCGTCGGCTTCGGCAGCGTCAATCCGCATATCCGCGACAGCGCCAACGGGCTGTGGCTGATCCATGGCAGCGACACCGGATTCATGTGGCAGGGCATCGCCGGCATCAACTACGAGCTCGACGAAAACGTCGACCTGGCGCTGGATTGGCGCTATCGCTCGGCCAATGTCGACGGCAATTTCGCGTCGCAGGCGCCGGGCCTGGGCCCCGTGCACGTCAACGAAGTGCACGAGAACGTCGCCCTGCTCAGCATGCGCTGGTACCTGAACTCGGGCGAGCCGATGCATCAGATGGCAGCGTCGCCGCCGCCGCCGCCCCCGCCGCCGCCTCCCCCGCCGCCTCCGCCGCCCGCGGTGAAGACGTTCATCGTCTTCTTCGACTTCGACAAGTCGAACCTCACCGAGAAGGCGCAGGAAGTCGTTTCCGAGGCGGTGAAGGCGGCCAAGGAAAGCGGCATGGTGCGGGTGATGATCACCGGCCATACCGACACCGTCGGCTCCGACGCCTACAACCAGGCGCTGTCCGAACGCCGCGCCCAGTCCGTCAAGGACGAGATGGTGCGCGAGGGCATGGACGGCGGCACGATCTCGATCGAGGGCAAGAGCTTCCACGATCCGCTGGTCGCCACCGGCCCCGGCGTGCGCGAGCCGCAGAATCGCCGCGCGGTGATCGATCTGGGCGGCTGATCGCCCCGAAAGCGCAGCAAGGGCGGGCCCGGCGGCCCGCCCTTTTGCTTTTGCCCACCCTCTGCCTTTGCCGCCCTCTGCTTTTGGAAGATGCCGTTAACCTGCCGGCCATCAATTGTTGTAGGAATTTACGCCTATCGCCCCATCATACGGGACGTGCAACAAATCCTTGCGAAATCAAAAACTTAAACGGTTCAATATGAACCTCCGCGCCGCTCGACGCTTGGAGCCGGGCGAGAATTGAGCCTTCAGGGAAATCGGGTTTTGCGTATAAGCTCGTGATTCGGGGGGCAAATTCCCGCTTACGCCCATGACGGTTGCCAATGTGCCACAGCTTGAGACAAAGCCGTGGTTCGACGCCCGTACGGCTTGCGATTCGCACATTTCAGTGAAGACAATGTGCCCGCCCAAAGTTATAAGGGCGATGATGTCTGACGTTCTGGTGGGGGGGTCCCTGCCCGTCGGTTTATGAAGCGAGGGTAGAAATGAAACTTCGTTCGATCGCCTTGGCGGGCGTCGCCTTGGCCGCGCTGTCTGTGCCGGCCGCGGCCAGTGATTACATGGGATGGTACCTCGGCGCAGGTGTCGGCTACAGCGACCCGATGCTGGTTCATGTCACGTCCCCGGCTTTCTCCGGTGAGGCCAAGCTGGCCTTCAACCCGGATGCGCTGGGCGTCGTCGCGGCCGGCTACAAGTGGGATTCGAACATCCGCACCGAGCTCGAGTTCGGCTACGGCGGTCATTCGACCGATGAGGACACCGGCCGCGCCTTCGGCGTGCTGCACGGTGGCGACACCATCAAGTCGCTGCTGCTCAACGTCTCCTATGACGTTCCGCTCATGCATGGCGTGAGCTGGACGATCGGCGGCGGCATCGGCATGGGCGCCGTGACGATGGATCCGAAGCTGGCCAACGACAAGCGCCTCATCTTCGGTCAGCGCGCGGGCTTCATGTGGCAGGGTATGAGCGGCTTCTCCGTCGGCCTGTCCGACGCGGTCGACCTGTTCGTCGACTACCGCTATCGCTCGGCTGAAGTCGACGACAACTTCAACTCGGATATCGCGGGCCTCGCGCCTGTGCACGTGAACAACGTGCGCGAGAACCTGGGGATGCTCGGCCTGCGCTGGTACCTCGAGCCGCCCCCGCCGCCGCCGGCCGCTGCTCCGCCGCCGCCGCCCCCGCCTCCTCCGCCCCCGCCGCCTCCGCCGGTGCAGACGTTCATCGTCTTCTTCGACTTCGACAAGTCGAACCTGACCGAGAAGGCGCAGGAAGTGGTTGCTGAAGCGGTCAAGACCGCGAAGGCCAACGGCATGGTCAAGGTGATGGTCACCGGCCACACCGACACCGTGGGTTCGGACACCTACAACCAGGCTCTGTCCGAGCGCCGCGCCCAGGCCGTGAAGGACGAAATGGTCCGCGAAGGCATGGACGGCTCGACGATCGCCATCGAAGGCAAGAGCTTCCATGACCCGCTGGTCCCGACGGGACCGGGCGTGCGCGAGCCGCAGAACCGCCGCGCGGTCATCGACCTCGGCGGTCACTAAAGTCCAGGTTTAAGACCTGACAGCGAAAGGGCGGATCGAAAGATCCGCCCTTTTCGTTTTTGGGCTTGGCGCTTTTTAGCGCCGGTCGTTCTTGGGGCCGCTCGCTTCGAGGCCGGCGGCAGAATCGGACAGCCGGAACGCAAACGGCCCGGCGGCGCTCGAGGCGCGGCCGGGCCGTTCACGGATTTGGTTGCGGGGACAGGATTTGAACCTGTGACCTTCAGGTTATGAGCCTGACGAGCTACCGGGCTGCTCCACCCCGCGTCACGGCCGGAATTGCTCCGGCGAAGGGTGCGCGGATATAGGCTTTTCCTTGCGGGCTGTCCACCCCTTAGAGTGCGGCAATGAGCGGCGAGTTCGGCGAATACGAAAATGCGGAGTTCTGGGCCCGGGACGGATGGCTTCCGCCCTGGATGAAGAAAATCGGCCCCGATTATTTCCGCGAAATGATCCCGATGATCGGCGAGCACTGGATGAAGCGGCCCGACTGGCGCACGCATATCCAGACCGACGCCGGGCGCGCCAACCTGCGCGGCCAGCTCGTCACCCGCCTGTCGCAGGCCGCCGACGTCTTCGTGCCCTGGCTCGCCCAGGCGCTCGCGATGGACGGCTTGCGCGTGCTCGAGATCGGCTGCGGCTCGGGCTCGAGCACCGCGGGTCTCGCGCATGCCGGCGCGCGCGTGACCGGCGTCGACATCAAGGGCCCGTCGCTGACCATGGCCGGCAAGCGGCTGTCGCTCCTGGGCCTCGAGGCCCGGTTCCTCGAGGCTGAGCATACCTGGCTGCAGGAGCAGGTCGACGCGAGCCGCTTCGCCGGGCCTTACGATCTCATCGTCTGCTACGCGGTGATGGAGCACCTGCTGATTCCGGAGCGGCTCAATCTTCTCGCGCTCGCCAGGACGATCATGCAGCGCGACGGCGCCTTGCTCGCGACCTTCGAGACGCCCAACCGCTTCGCGCCCTTCGACTGGCATTCGTCCAAGGTCGCTTTCATGGACGTGCTTCCCGACGCGCTCGTCTATCGCTATGCCAAGGCGCATTCGCCGCGCGCCGACCACCCTGCCAGGCGCAAGGTCGCCCTGCACCCGACCGAAGAGGAGGAGCTCTACCGCTTCGGCCGCGGCGTGTCGTGGCACGAGTTCGACCTGGGCTTCGGCATCGCCAACCTGGAGATCGTGCTCGACGGCTATTCGCCGCGCTCCAAGCACCAGAAGAACTATCGCTCCGACGACGCCTACGAGGCCGCGCTGGCTGCGCTCTTCGCCAAGCTCGATCCGCCGGTGCCGCGCGGCTTCTGCCGGCCGTCGCTGGAGCTGCTGCTCAAATACGTGCCGCGTAGACCTTGAGCGCCTGCGCCAGGTGATCGAACAGCAGCCGCACGCGGCGGCTGGCGCGCAGATCCTCGTGCATCGCAAGCCACATCTCGAGCTTGAAGCCGATCGCGTTCGGCAGCACCGCGACCAGCTCGTCGTCGCGCGCGGCGATGCCGGCCTGCGCCCCGCCGATGCCGAAGCCGGCGCGCAAGGCGTTGAGCTGCGCGCAGTCGTCGTCGGTGCGCAGCGCGAAGATCTCGCGCGCCACCGGCAGCGCGCCCTTGAGCGAGCGGAACGCGGTGGCGTCGCGGTCGAAGCCGATCAGCGCGTGGCTCGCAAGCTCCTCGATGCTCGCCGGCATCCCATGCCGCGCCAGATAGCCGCGATGGGCATAGAGGCCGATGCGCACCGTGCCCACGCGCCGGGCGATCAGCGCCTTCTGCGTCGGGCGCACCATGCGGATCGCGATGTCGGCGTCGCGGCGCGAGAGGTCCTGGTTGCGGTTGGTGAGCACGAGCTCGATGGCGATCCGGGGATGGCGCTCGCGGAACTCGGCCAGAATGGGGGGTAGAACCTCGGCGCCCACGATGTTGCTCGCGGTGATGCGCACCGCGCCTGAGGGCTCGTCGCTCTCGCCCGAGGCCGCGCGCGTCAGCGCCGCGGCCGCCGCCTCCATCGCCTCGGCATGCGGCACGAGCTCGAGCGCGGTCGGCGTCGGCATCAGGCCGTGGCGCGAGCGGGCGAAGAGCTTGGCGCCCAGCGCCGCTTCCAGCGCGTCGACATGGCGGCCCAAGGTCGGCTGCGTCAGCCCCAGCTCGCGCGCCGCCGCCGACAGGCTGCCGGCGCGCAGCACGCCCAGGAAGGAACGGTAGAGGTCCCAGGTCGCGTCCATACATAATCGTATACTTGCCAGACGTCCTTCGCCAATTCACGTTTGGGAGAGGCCGCCGTAAGTCTTCGGGCGTCGAGACCCAAGGAGACGCCCATGTTCATCGGACATTACGGACCCGCTTTCGCCGCCAAGCCGCTGGCCAGGCCCGTGCCGCTCTGGCTGTTCTTCGTCGCCGTGCAATGGATGGACGTGTGCTGGTCGGCGCTGGTGCTCGCGGGCGTGGAGAAGGTGCGCATCGTGCCCGGCTTCACGCAAGGAAGCGCACTGGACCTTTATTTCATGCCCTATACCCACAGCATCCTGGGCGCCGGCGCCCTGTCGCTGGTCTTCGGCCTGACCGCGCTCTTCTTCGCGCGCGAACGGCGTCTGCTGGCCGTGACGGTGCTGGCGGCGGCGTCGTTCTCGCATTGGCTGCTCGACTATGTCGTGCACGTGCCCGACCTGCCGCTGCTCGACCCGTCGGTGAAGGTGGGACTGGGCCTGTGGCGCTGGGTCTGGATCAGCCTGCCGCTCGAGCTCGTCACGCTGCTGGCGGGCGCGATCGTCTATGCCCGCGGCGTTCCCTCGCGCACGCGCTTCGGCGATACGGCCCTGTGGCTGTTCGTGGCGGCCATGGCGGCGGTCGAGGTGTACGGCGCCTTCGGCCCGGCGCCCGAATCGCCCGCCGCCGAAGCCCATACCGCCCTCGTCGCTTACGGCCTGCTTGCCCTCCTGGCCGGGCTGGTCGACTGGGGCCGCGGGACGCTCAGGGGTTAAGTTACTGACAGCTATGTGATTTCGCTCTTAGCCTTGTCGCCGAATACCGGTTGAAGCCCCCCAAGCTCGTCGCTATAACCCCCGCCCGTCAGGAGTGGCGTATCGAAGGGATTGTTGTGCATGGGCATCCAACTCCCGGCCAGCTACCGGCCGTCGGAATCCGAATCCTTCATGAACGAGAAGCAGCGCGAGTACTTCCGGCGCAAGCTCAATAGCTGGAAAGACGAGATACTGCGCGAAAGCCGCGAGACCATCCAGAACCTGCAGGCCGAGACCGTGCCGCATGCCGATCTCGCCGACCGCGCCTCGACCGAGGCCGAGCGGCAGCTCGAGCTGCGCACCCGCGACCGCCAGCGCAAGCTGATCGCCAAGATCGACGCGGCGCTGAGAAGGCTCGAGGACGGCACCTACGGCTTCTGCGAGGAGACGGGCGATCCGATCTCGCTGAAGCGACTGGACGCGCGGCCGATCGCGACCTTGTCGATCGAGGCGCAGGAGCGCCACGAGCGCCGGGAAAAAGTCTATCGCGACGACTGAAGCGAGGGGGTAGGCAGTAGGATGTAGGCAATGCTGCCCACCTCCTATGCCCCGCCGCCTCATCTCACCACGGCATGAGGATGTCGAAGAGCTGGCTGCCGTAGCGCGGCGTCTGCTCGTCGCTGACCGTGCCGCGGCCGCCATAGGCGATGCGCGCTTCGGCGATCTGCGACAGATCGATGGTGTTGGCCGAGGTGATGTCCTCGGTGCGCACAAGGCCGCTGACGGTCAGGTCGCGCAGCTCGTTGTTGATCTTCATCTGCTGATGGCCGCCGATCACCAGGTTGCCGTTGGGCAGGACCTGGGTGACGAGGGCGGCGAGCGTGAGATTCACGCTCTCGGACCGGTCGATCGAGCCCGCGCCGACATTCGAATTCTGCGAGCCCATGTTCACCAGGCTGGCCGGGTCCATGCCCGCGGGCAGCTGGGTCTCGAGCCCGAAGAAGTTCGTCAGGTTCGCGTTCTCGGAATTGGTGCGCGCGCGGCTGGTGGTGTTGGAGAGCTTGGCGGCGTCGGCGACCGAGACGTTGACGGTGATGATGTCGCCGACGCGGCTGGCGCGCGGATCGTGGAAGAAGCTGCGCGCGCCGGGCTGCCACAGCGAGCTCGCGCCGCGCGGCTCGGTCGGCGCGGCCGGCATCGGCAGGCTCGAGACCTGCTGCGGCATCGGATTGGCGATGGGCGCGAACTTCGGCCCGCCGTCGATCTCCTTGATGCGGTCGACCGCGGAGCAGGCCGACAGCGCGGCGGCAGCGGACACACAGGCGAGAAGCTTTGCGAAGCGCATGGCGATGTCCTTCAAGGCGTGGTGCCGGATGCGATACCGGCGTTGGCGGTGTTGGCGGCGATGCGCGGATTGGCGTTGCCGACGATGCGCGGGTTCCCCGCGATGCGGCTGGCGCCGCCCATGCCGACCTGGGCCTTCACCGCGCCGGGGCCGGTGACGACGGCGGTGATCTGGCGGAACGAGATGGGATTGAGGACGGTGACGGTCTCGCCCAGGCCGCCTTCGCTCATGGCGCGGCCGGTGGCGGTGAGCAGCACGCCCGGCGCCTCGAAGCTCATCGTCACGGTCGAGCCCTTGAGGACGAGGACCGGCTGGCGCACGTCGTCGCCCCGCACGCTTTCGCCGGCGCGCAGCACACGGCGCGTCTGCATGCCGACGAGGCTGTCCATCGCGGTCGTGGTGTTGGGCATCAGGCCCTGCGGCGCCACCGTCGCGAAAGTGAGGTCGGATTCGACGATGGTCTCGCCGCGCGCGATGTCGCGCACCGGCACGACGATGCGCATATCGGCGCGGGCGAAGGCCGGATAGGCCATCACGCAGGCCGCGAGGAAGAGGAATATCGCTTTCATGATCAGCTCCCGGCCAGGCGCGAGGTCATCTGCATCATCTCGTCGGCCGCGCTGATGACCTTCGAGTTCATCTCGTAGGCGCGCTGGGCGGTGATGAGCGAGGTCATCTCCTCCACCGCGTTGACGTTGGCGCCTTCCAGGAAGCCCTGGCTGATCGCGCCGTAGCCC
>JAFBAL010000034.1 GCA_019247845.1 Alphaproteobacteria bacterium
CCCGCATGCCCAAGGTGCAGGAAGCGGTGAAGCAGCTGTTCGGCAAGGAGCCGCACAAGGGCGTGAACCCGGACGAAGTCGTCGCCATCGGCGCGGCCATCCAGGCCGGCGTGCTCAAGGGCGAAGTGAAGGACGTCCTGCTCCTCGACGTGACCCCGCTCTCGCTGGGCATCGAGACCCTGGGCGGCGTGTTCACCCGGCTCATCGACCGCAACACCACGATCCCGACCAAGAAGTCGCAGATCTTCTCGACCGCGGAAGACAACCAGACCGCGGTCACGATTCGCGTCTTCCAGGGCGAGCGCGAGATGGCGGCGGACAACAAGCTGCTGGGTCAGTTCGACCTGGTCGGTCTTCCGCCCGCGCCGCGCGGCGTCCCCCAGGTCGAGGTCACCTTCGACATCGACGCCAACGGCATCGTGTCGGTGACGGCCAAGGACAAGGCGACGAGCAAGGAGCAGCAGATCCGCATCCAGGCGTCGGGCGGCTTGTCGGATGCCGACATCAAGAAGATGGTCGAGGAAGCCGAAAGCCACGCGGCCGACGACAAGAAGCGCCGCGCCGCCGCCGAGGCGAAGAACCAGGGCGACGCGCTGATCCATTCGACCGAGAAGGCCTTGAGCGAGCATGGCGACAAGGTCGACCAGGCCGAGCGCACCGGCATCGAGAACGCCATCGCGGCGCTCAAGGAGGCGCTGAAGGGCGACGACAGCGACGACATCCAGCAGAAGACGCAGGCGCTCGCCCAGGCGTCGATGAAGCTGGGCGAGGCGATGTACAAGGCGCAGCAGGGCGCCGAAGGCGGCGCGGCGGCGGGCGAAGGCGCCCCCGGCGAGGCGCCCAAGGACGACAACGTGGTCGACGCGGAGTTCTCCGAGGTCGACGACGACAAGAAGAAAAGCGCGTAAGTGTTGAATACCTTCGGGGCCGCCTGTCGAATGGCGGCCCCGAAGCCTATCCGGCTGGGCGATGAGCAAACGCGATTACTACGACGTTCTGGGGCTCAAGAAGGGCTGCGCGACGACCGAGATCAAGGCGTCGTTCCGCAAGCTCGCGATGGAATTGCACCCCGACAAGAATCCCGGCGATCACACCGCCGAGGTCAAGTTCAAGGAGATCAACGAGGCCTATGACGTCCTGAAGGACGATCAGAAGCGCGCGGCTTACGACCGCTTCGGCCATGCCGCCTTCGAGCAGGGCGGCGGACGCGCCGGCGGCAACCCGTTCGATTTCGCGGGCTCGTTCAGCGACATCTTCGAGGATCTGTTCGGCGAGTTCGCCGGCGGCGGCAAGCGCGGCCGGCGCCAGAACCGCGGCGGCGACCTGCGCTACAATCTCGAGATCACGCTGGAGGAAGCCTTCAAGGGCCGCGCCACGCAGATCAGGGTGCCGAGCGCGGTCGCTTGCGAGGCGTGCTCCGGCACCGGCGCGGAAGCCGGCTCCAAGCCCGAGCAATGCCCGACCTGCAGCGGCATCGGAAAGGTCAGGGCGCAGCAGGGCTTCTTCACCATCGAGCGCACCTGTCCGCAATGCCGCGGCAACGGCCGCATCGTGAAGAACCCGTGCAAGCAATGCCGCGGCTCCGGCCATGTGCAGAAGGAGCGCACGCTCAGCGTCGACGTGCCGCCGGGCGTCGAGGAAGGCACGCGCATCCGCCTGTCGGGCGAAGGCCAGGCCGGCATGAACGGCGGGCCGCCGGGCGACCTCTACATCTTCATCTCGGTCAAGCCGCACGCGATCTTCCAGCGCGACGGCCACGATCTGCATTGCCGCGCGCCGATCTCCTTCGTGCAGGCGGCACTTGGCGGCGCGATCGAGGTGCCGACGCTCGACGGCGGCCGCGCCAAGATCACCGTTCCCGAGGCGACGCAGTCGGGCCGCCAGTTCCGCCTGCGCGCCAAGGGCATGCCGGTGCTGCGCGGCGGCGGCATGGCCGGCGACCTCTATGTCGAGGTCGCGGTCGAGACGCCGTCGAAGCTGTCCAAGAAGCAGAAGGATCTGCTCAAGGCCTTCGAGAAGGAAAGCGCCGAAGGCACCAATCCCGAAGCCGAGGGCTTCATGGCCAAGCTGAAAGAGTTCTGGAACGGCGGCGAGAAAGCGTAAGGTCGCGTGTCGCCGGTCAAAGCCCGCGTTCGAAGTCCGCGTCCGAAGTCCGCATTCCCGAGAAGCTCGCGCCCCATGTCCGATACGCTGCGTTTCCTCGCCCGCATGATCGCGCGCCCGGTGCATACCGGCGCGGTCGCGCCGTCGAGCAAGGCGCTCGGCCGCGCCATGGCGCGCGAGGTCGATCCTGCGAGCGACCTGCCGGTGCTCGAGCTCGGCCCCGGCACCGGCGTCGTCACCGAGGCTCTGCTCGAGCACGGCATCGCGCCCGCCCGCCTCACCGCCGTCGAATACGACGCGGGCTTCGCGGCGCGGGTCAGGCAACGCTGCCCCGGCGTGCGCGTGATCCAGGGCGACGCCTTCGACCTCGATAAGACGTTGGGCGATCTCGACAAGACCTTGGGCGCGCGCTTGCCGCTCGCCGCCGCGGTCTCGAGCCTGCCGCTGATCAACTTCCCCGTGGAGATGCGCCTGGCGTTGCTGGGCAGCGTGTTCGAGCGCCTCGCGCCCGGCGCGCCCTTCGTCCAGTTCTCTTACCGCTTGAAGCCGCCCGTGGCCCCGCCGCCGGGCATCGCGGTCCGCCGCGCCGCCGTCATCTGGCTGAACATGCCGCCCGCGCGGGTGTGGGTGTACCGGCGCGGTTGAAGGCATCCCATCGGCGACGCTCGGCTATTTGACGCAACCCGAACGGCGCTCACGCGTTGGAATTCGCGACCTAAAGGGGACGCGATGGCCAGCAATTCCGCCGCCCAGCATCTGGACTTCATCAAAGGGCTGTTCGCGCATCCCAAGAACGTGGCGGCGATCACGCCGTCGAGCCCGGCGCTGGCGCGCGCCATCGCCGAGCAGGTCGATCCGGATGTGAGCGGCCCGGTGCTGGAGCTCGGTCCGGGCACCGGCGTCGTCACCGAAGCGCTGATCGAGCGCGGCATCGCGCCCGAGCGCATCACGGCGATCGAGTTCGACCCGGAATTCGCCCGGATGGTGCGCGCGCGCCTGCCGAAGGTGCGCGTGATCGAGGGCGACGCCTTCGATCTGTCGTTTGTTGAGCACGCCTCGCTTGCCGGCGTGGTCTCGGGCCTGCCGCTGCTCAACCATCCGGTCGAACGGCGCCGCACGCTGATCGAGGACGCGCTCGCGCGCCTCAAGCCCGGCGCCCCCTTCGTGCAGCTGTCCTATGGCACGCGCCCGCCGATCCCCGCGCCGCGCGGCGTGGAGCTCACCCGCGCCGCCCTGGTCTTGATGAACTTGCCGCCCGCGCGGGTGTGGGTGTATCGACGGGCATGAGCCTGGAACGGGATGGCTTCGTCCTTGTCGAACGCGTCGTCGATGTCGCGACGATCGCGCACCTGAGAACCGTGTTCATGGATGCCGCAATGGCGCGCTCAGAACGCGACGGCGAAACCTATGGCGCACGCAACCTGCTTGGCGTGAGCGCGGTGCGCGATGTCCTTCCCGTTTTGCGCGAGATCGTGGGCGGAGACCTCGCGGCCGTGCGCGGATTGTTCTTCGACAAGACCGAAGCGGCCAACTGGCCCGTTCCCTGGCACCAGGATCTGACGCTCGCGCTCGCCGGACGGTGCGAGATGCGGGGCTGGAGCAACTGGTCGATCAAGCGCGGTGTCCATCACGCGCAACCGCCGGCCGGACTGCTCGCGCGTATGGTGACGCTGCGGCTGCACCTGGACGATTGCGGCGCGGACAACGGGCCCTTGCGCATCGTCGCCGGATCGCATGCGCACGGCATCCTGCCGCGCGACGAAATCCGCGCGCGCACCGCAAGCCAGACCGTCGTGACCGCCCGCGCCGGCGACGCTCTTGTGATGCGGCCCTTGATCCTGCATGCCTCGTCGCCCGCGACGCGGCCCGGCCATCGCCGCGTGCTGCATGTCGAATTCGCGCCGCCGGACCTGCTGCCGAGCGGCCTCGTCTGGGCCGAGGCGGCATAACCCCTTCTGCTCCCCACTAGTTTTGCTCCTGCCGGTCGCCGCAAGGCTGCTAGGCCGCGGCGCGGCCTTGGCGCCGCTAGAGCGGCCGGCCCATGTCAGGCGCATGCTGAAAAGAGCCCTACTCGCCGCACTCCTCCTTGCGACCGCCGCCGAGGCCGCGCCGCAGACCTATTCGCTCGTCATCGCGCCGGACGGCGGGCTGGGCGGCAATGGCGCGCCGCTGATCGAAGAGCGCCTCGCCCATGCGCAGTTCATTCTCTATGGCGAGGACCACGGCTTCGCGGATTCGCCGCTTGTGCTGCGCGCCATCGCGCATGACGCGCGGCCCTATGGCTTCCGCTATCACGTCGTCGAGGTCGGGCCGCTGTCGACGCGGATGATCCGCGATACGCTGGCGCGCGACGGCGAGGACGGGCTGCACAGGCTGGTGCACGAAGTGCCGCTGGGCATCCCCTTCCTGTCGCTCAAGGACGATGCGGCGCTGGCGTCGGATTTCCTCGGCCACGACGCCAAGGGCACGCCTTATCTGTGGGGCGTCGACCAGGAGTTCATCGGCTCGCCCGTCTTTCATCTGAAGCGGCTTGTCGCAACCGCGCCCGACGACCGGGCGCGAGCGGCCGCGTCCAAGCTTCTGGGCGAGGAGCAGGACGCGGCCGCGAAAGCCGCGCAGCAGGACTTCCTGCTGTCGCGCTTCAAGGACGCCGATTTCGACGCGCTCGCCGCCGCGTTCAAAGGCAGCTCGGAAGGTCGGAACATCATAGCCGAGATGAAGGAAAGCGCCGCGATCTATCAGCTCTGGATGAGCGGCCGCAACTACGAGAACAACGCGCGCCGCGCGCGGCTGCTGGCGAAGAACTTCCTCTCGGACTACCGCGCCGCCGCCGATGCCAGGCCAAAGATCGTGTTCAAGATGGGGCTGGAGCACGTGGCGCTCGGCACCACCACGGTCAACACCGTCGACCTCGGCACGCTGGCGACCGAGATGGCGCGCGCCGACGGGATGGACGCGCTGCGCATCGCCTTCCTGCCCGCGGGCGGCCGCAACATCGCCTTCGCGCCGAAGCCGGGAAACCCGACCACGGTCGAAGCCTATGACAGCCCCGAAACGAAGGAGCTTTTCAAGGCGCTGGGCGTGGACGCGGCGGCGCTCCCCAAGGACGGCTGGACGCTGATCCCGATGGAGGGCGTGCGCCAGAGCCTGGATACCGCCGGCATCGAGAAGCTCGCGCCCTTCGCCCGCTTCGTGGTCTTGGGCTACGACTACGTCATCACGACACCGGACGCGAAGCCGGGCGTGAGCCTGTATTGAGCTATACCGATTGTTCCGCGCGATAGCGCAGACGGATCCGCTCGCAACACGCCGTGAGGTATCGAGCGAGCTCCCCGTCTTCCGAGCAATCCGCAGCGGTTATCAGGTCGGCACGCCTGTCGAGACGCATCTCCTCCAGACGCTTGTTCACCTTTGCCGCCGAAGCCGCAGGATCGTAAACCGCAATACCGGTGCCTCCATTGCTTCTGACGAGAGAAAGCGCAGGCACATCGGTCGGGCCATCGCCGATATAGACGATATTCGCGAAGGGCGCCCAATACTCTTCGGCCGCAAGCCTCTTGTTGACGGCATGGTCCTCGAAGAGGACGAGCCTTTGGCAATCTCGAACAACGATCTCGTCTTCGTCGTCTCGTCCATGCAGAATACCGGAACGCTTGTAGAGCTTCATCTCCTTCAGAAGCTTGATTTTCCTCAGCAGCGTCAGCGCACCGTCGTAGAGCTTGATCGACGGTGCGATGAACTTTGAGAGGAACTCGCCGTTCAAAGGCACTCGCTTTTTGAAAGCGAGCCTTGAAAGGGCGTACATCCATATGGGTGCGTCGCTGGCAAGCACGTGTTCCCACCTCGGCAGGTTCTTGTCGCCGCGCAGGCTCTTTATTTCATCCCAAAACTCGTCGCCGGCTCTCTTGCTGTCTTGCAGGAACTCCGCGACGAGCGTGGTGCTGTCCTTCCGCGTCAAGGTGCCGTCGAAATCCCAAACGATGGCGACGTTTGGCATCGGCCTACTTGTCTTTGGAAGCACTCTTCTTGGCTGAGCTCTTGACTACAACGAGCCGGCCCGTGGAGCTTTCCCGCCGAACCTTGCTGTCCAGGATGATGTAGTCGGAAGTATCGAACTTGTAGTCGGACAGCTCTTTCTTGAGAGCGCGCTTCAGCTTGCCGTTCATCGTCGTCCCCGCGCGCCATGTGACGAATCGGCGTTCCGCCACTATGTCGTGATTCTCCGGCGGGGAGAACAGCATGCAAACGGAACAGGAATTCTCCCGACGACTACTCCGCCGCGACCGCCAGCACCGGTGCGGCGTCGAGGACGTCGCGGCCGACATGGGCTTCGAACTTCTTGAAGTTGTCGCGGAACATCGAGACCAGCTTCTTGGCCTGGGCGTCATAGGCTTCCTTGTCGGCCCAGGTATCGCGCGGATTGAGGATCTTCGAATCCACGCCGGGCACCGCCACCGGCACGCGGAAGCCGAAGTTCGGATCGACCCGCATCTCGGCGTTGGCGAGGCTGCCGTCGAGCGCCGCGGCGAGCAGCGCGCGCGTCGCCTTGATCGGCATGCGCGAGCCCTCGCCGAACGCGCCGCCGGTCCAGCCGGTATTGACCAGCCAGCAGTCCGAGCCGTGCTCCGCGATCAGGTCGCGCAGCAGGTTGCCGTATTCGGATGGATGCCGCGGCATGAACGGCGCGCCGAAGCAGGTGGAGAAGGTCGGCTGCGGCTCCTTGCCCAGGCCCTTCTCGGTGCCGGCGACCTTGGCCGTGAAGCCCGACAGGAAGTGGTACATCGCCTGGCTGGGCGTCAGCTTGGCGATCGGCGGCAGCACGCCGAAGGCATCGGCGGTCAGCATGATGACGTTCTTCGGGTGCCCGCCGCGGCCGGTGTCCGACGCGTTGGGGATGAAGTCGATCGGGTAGGCGGCGCGCGTGTTCTCGGCGTAATGCGCGCTGTCGAGATCGAGCGTGCGCGTCTTCATGTCCATCATGACGTTCTCGAGCACGGTGCCGAAGCGCTCGGTCGTCGAATAGATCTCGGGCTCGGCCTCGCGCGACAGGCGGATCACCTTGGCATAGCAGCCGCCTTCGATGTTGAAGACGCCGTGCTCGCTCCAGCCGTGCTCGTCGTCGCCGATCAGCGTGCGCGAGGCGTCGGCCGACAGCGTCGTCTTGCCGGTGCCCGACAGGCCGAAGAAGATCGCGGCCTTGCCGTCCTTGCCGACATTGGCCGAGCAGTGCATCGACATGATGCGCTTGGCGGGCAGCAGGTAGTTCATGATCGTGAAGACCGACTTCTTCATCTCGCCGGCATAGGAGGTGCCGCCGATCAGGATCGTCTTCCTGGCGAAGTTGACCGCGATGATTGTCTCGGACACGGCGCCGTGCTTCGCCGGATCGGCGCGGAAGTTCGGCAGGTCGACGATGGTGAATTCGGGCTTGAAGCTCTTCAGCTCCTCCGCCGTCGGGCGGATCAGGAGCTGGTTGATGAACAGCGAGTGCCAGGCATATTCGGTGACCACGCGAACGGGAAGGCGGTGATCGAGATCGGCGCCGCCGAACAGGTCGCGCGCGAAGAGCTCGCGGCCTTCAGCGAACTTCATCATGTCGGCATGCAGCGCGTCGAACTGCGCCGGCGTCATCGCCTTGTTGTTGTCCCACCAGACCTTGTCCTCGGTCTCGGCGTCGCGCACGACGAACTTGTCGTTGGCCGAGCGGCCGGTGTGCTGGCCGGTGAGCACGACCAGCGGGCCGTCCTTGGAGAGATGGCCCTCGCCGCGCCGGATCGACTCCTCGGTAAGCTCGGGCACGGACAGGTTCCAGTGCACCGCCTTGAGATTGGAAAACCCTTGGGCTTCAAGCCCATGCGCGCTCGACGACATTGAGATATCCCGTTTTTTGGGCACCATAGGGCCAAGCCCATTGTGCGGCAATGCTTGGAAGTGTTCAAACGGCTTTCTATTTCTATAGCAATTACAAAAGGTTATGCTGACAGCGACACTATTGCCCAAAGGCTTGTCATGCGGCTGAGCGATCATGAGCTGGAGCGCTATGCCCGTCACATCGTCCTGCGCGAGGTGGGCGGCACCGGACAGGCGAAGCTGAAAGCGGCGCGCGTGCTGGTGGTGGGCGCCGGAGGCTTGGGCTCGCCCGTGCTGCTCTACCTGGCGGCCGCGGGCGTGGGCACCATCGGCCTGGTCGACGACGACACGGTGAGCCTGTCGAACCTGCAGCGCCAGGTCGTCCACCGCACGGCCGATATAGGCCGGCTCAAGACGGACTCCGCCGTGGATGCGCTGAAGGCGCTGAACCCGGAGGTCGCGGTCGAGACCCATGCGCTGCGGCTGACCGACGACAATGCGCAGGCGCTGATCGCGCGCTATGACGTGATCGCCGACGGCTCGGACAATTTCGCGACGCGCTTCCTGATCAACGACACCTGCATGGCGACAGGCCGCACCCTGGTCTCCGCCGCCGTGACCGAGTTCGACGGCCAGCTCGCGACCTTCAAGCCGCAGGGCCCGTGCTATCGCTGCCTCTATCCCGAGCCGCCGCCGCCCGGCACCGTGCCGTCGTGCTCGCAGAGCGGCGTGCTGGGCGCCGCGGCCGGCGTGATGGGGACCTTGCAGGCGCTGGAGGCGATCAAGGAGGTCGCAGGGACCGGCGAAAGCCTGTCCGGGCATCTGCTGATTTACGAAGCGCTAACGACCACCTTCCGCAAGGTGCGGCTGAAGCGCGATCCGGCCTGCGCCACCTGCGGACAAGCTTAACTCCCGGTTAGAGCGGCTTGCGCAATAGTGCAGGCATGGCTCAGGAAGTTCACTACGAGATCTTCTCGCGGCAGGGCGCCAAGGGCGGCTGGCGAATGCTGGACGTGCGCGACCAGCGCGACGCGGCGATCGACTTCGCCAAGCAGCTGATGGCCGACGACAAGGCGACCGGCGTCAAGGTGGTGAAAGAGACCTATAACGAGGACACCGGCGACTACCTGACGCTCAAGATTTTCGAGGACGGACACAACCAGTTCAAATCCGCGCCCGCGGAAGAGGACGTTCCGCACGCGCTGCCCTGCTTCAAGCCGGACGATCTCTATTCCTATCACGCGCGCGCCACGATCTCGCGCCTCCTGGCCGACTATCTCGCGCGCCACAAGCTCACCTTGACCGAGCTCAGCCACCGCGCCGACGCGCTGGAGAAGCTGGAAGCGAGCGGCACCGTGCTGCAGCACGCGATCCAGAAGGTCGCCGTCGCCCAGGCCTCGTCGACGACGACGCCGGTGCAGCAGATCGTCAAGAGCCTGAACGAGCTCACCAACAACGCGATCCATCGCGTCTATCGCGACCATCGCAAGGGCTACTTCCCGGCGACGAAGGATTTCAACGCGCTCGCGGCCAAGCTGAACGGCCAGGCGGACGGGCTCTATGTGCTGAACGGCGCGCTGGCGCTGCATCTGGCCGATGCCAAAGGCTGGGACGAGAAGGTGGTCAGGCTGCTGCGCCTGGTCGAGCAGGCGGGCGGCGCGGGCCGCGACCTGCTCTTCACCGCGATCGATTCCATCATCGCCGAGGTGTTGAGCGGATCGGCGGCGCTGCGCGACCTGATCGGGCCGAAGGAGAACTTCGGCCAGGAGCTGGCGGCGCTGGTCGAGCTGTTCCTCGGCACCGATCCCGGCAAGGACCGCGCGGGGCTTGCGGCGCTGGCGAAGCATTTCGCCGCCGACGCCTTGCCGGAATCGCGCACGGCCATCGCCCAGCGCCTGATGGCGGAGTTCAAGAGCGTCAAGCGGCTCTCGCCGGCCTCGCTGTTCGACGAGTTCCAGACCTTGCGCCGCATCGCCGACCGGCTGGTGCGCGGCGTCGGCAAATATCTGAGCCACGAGGACCTGATCGCGGCGTTCACCCTGCGCTCCAAGCGGCTGGTGACGCATGAGACGCTGAGCCAGCATCTTGCCGACGCCACGACGCCGGACGAGAAGGTCGCCCGCCTGCTGTTCGTCGAAGAGAACATCATCGGCGCGGAGAACAAGCGAAAGCTTTCCGCCTTCATCGTGCCGATCCTGACCGCGCCGGGCTTCGACGCCCATTTCCTGAACGCCAAGACCGCGGTGCTGAACCGGCTTCAGACCTTGGCGGCGTTGCAGGGGCGCGTGCTGCGCTCGGGCCTGCAGGACAAGGAGCGCCAGGAGATCGCGGGCCTGCTCGACAAGACCGCGAACGAGGCCGAGATGCGCGCCAAGCTGTTCGAAAGCATCCTGGCCAACATGCCGGGCGCCGTCGACCGCGCGACGACCTTGCTTCGGCTCTGCACGGGGGCGGTGCTGACCGAAGGAAGACTGATGACCCGCGCCCGCGAGCTGATCATCGCCCAGCTCGGCAAGCCCGGTTTCCTCACCGGCTATGCCGCGCGCGGCAACGGCAATGCCGAGACCGCGATGAGCGAGCTGATGACGACCCTGGGCAAGGCCGGCATCAGCGCCGAGACGGGGCTGAAGTCGATCGCGGCTTAGGGGCGCCCACGAGGCCGGTCCCACGCTGTGCCTACAACCGGTCCACGATTGTCTGGATGTCGCGCGCATTATGCACGACGCGAAGCACGACGACCCTGTGTTCCGCAGTGCGCTTGTAAACGACCGTGTAGCGCCTGAACCGGTGAGAAACGCGCATTCCCAAGATCGAGCGGTCTCCGTCGATAAGCGGATATCGGTGCCAGGAAAAGCGCCAAGGCGCTCTATGGCCCGCGTACACTCCTCGCGGAAACGCCGGGCGGCAATTCCGTCGTCGCTTGAAAATATAGGCTGCTATTTCCCTGACGTCCTGCTCGGCGATGGCTGTGACGACGACATGCCGCTTCATTTATCCCGTGTTATTGTCCAAAATCAGCGCGTCGACATCGTCGTCCACGGAAGAGTAGCCTTCGCGGGCAACGTTTTCCTCGGCCAAATGCCACGCTTTCTCTGAGATCTTTACGGTCAGGTCCTGACTCATGGTTCAGAGCCTACCACGCTAATGCGCCGCGTCCCAGTTGGTGGCGGCGCGCACCTCGACGGTGAGCGGCACGCTGAGCTGGATCGCGGGCAGCGCGGCCTTCTCCATCACGGCCTTGACCAGCGCGCAGCTCTTCTCGACCTCGGCATCGGGCGCCTCGAAGACGAGCTCGTCGTGTACCTGGAGCAGCATCCGGGTCGCCTTGAGCTTCTTTCCCGCGAGCGCATCGGGCAGGCGCACCATGGCGCGGCGGATGATGTCGGCGGCGGTGCCCTGGATCGGCGCGTTGATCGCGGCGCGCTCGGCGCCGCCGCGATGCGCGGGGATGGTCGACTTGATCTCGCGGATATGCACGCGCCGGCCGAACAGCGTCTCGACATAGCCCTTGTCGCGCGCCAGCTGCTTGGTCTCTTCCATGTAGTCGCGAATGCCGGGGAAGCGCGCGAAGTATTTCTTGATGTAGTCGCCCGCCTCGTCACGCCCGATGCCGAGCTGGTTGGCGAGACCGAACGCGGAAATCCCGTAGACGATGCCGAAATTGATCGCCTTGGCGCGCCGCCTGATCTCGGGCGGCATGCCCTTGACCGGCACGGAGAATATCTCCGACGCGGTCATGGCATGGATGTCGAGCTCGTCGGCGAAAGCCTTCTTGAGCTGCGGGATGTCGGCGATATGGGCCAGCAGCCGAAGCTCGATCTGGCTGTAGTCGGCGCTGATCAGCTTCGTCCCCTTGGGCGCGACGAAGGCCTGGCGGATGCGGCGGCCTTCCTCGGTGCGGATCGGGATGTTCTGCAGGTTTGGATCGGTCGAGGCCAGCCGCCCCGTCGACGTCGACGCCATCGCGTAAGAGGTATGTACGCGCCCCGTCTTGGGATTGATGTAGGTCGGCAGCGCGTCGGTATAGGTGCCGCGCAGCTTGGCGAGCTGGCGCCAGTCGAGCACCTTTTTGGCGATGTCGTGGCCTTGCGCGGCGAGGTCCTCGAGGATGTCGGCATCGGTCGACCAGGCGCCGGTCTTGGTCTTCTTGCCGCCGGGCAGCTTGAAGGTGCCGAACAGGATGTCGCCCAGCTGCTTGGGCGAGCCGATGTTGAACTCGCCGCCCGCCAGCTTGTGGATCTGCTTCTCCATCTTCGCCTGGATCTGCGCGAAGTCGTTCGACAGCTTGCGCAGCAGGTCGGGATCGATGGTGATGCCCGCATATTCCATGTCGGCGAGCACGCTGACCAGCGGCCGCTCGAGCGTCTCGTAGACCGTGCGCTTGCCGCACGCCGCGAGCCGCGGCTTGAGCAGCAGGCCAAGCCGCAAGGTCACGTCGGCGTCCTCGGCCGAGTACTGCGTCGCCTCTTTCAGCGCGACGTTGTCGAAGGTGACGCGGTCCTTGCCCTTGCCCGCGACCTTGTCGAAGGGGATCGGCGTATGCGTGAGATGCAGCTCGGACAGCTCGTCCATGCCGTGGCCGTGCAGCCCGCCCTCGATCGCATAGGACATCAGCATGGTGTCGTCGTAAGGCGCGACGCGGATGCCGCGATTGAGGAAGACGAGATAATCGTATTTCAGGTTCTGCGCGATCTTCATCACGCCGGGGTCCTCGAGCAGCGGCTTCAGCGCGGCGATGACGTCCGCTTCCGCGATCTGCACGAGCTTTTCCGCGCTCGACGACATCAGGTCGCCGCCGCTGCGATGGCCGCAGGGGATGTAGCAGGCCTCGCCCGGCGCCACCGCCAGCGACACGCCGCAGAGCCCGGCCTGCATCGGGTCGAGCGAGGTCGTCTCGGTGTCGACCGCGATGGTGCCCGCCTCGCGCGCGCGCGCGATCCATTCCATGAGGCGCGGCAGCGCGGTGACGGTCTCGTAGGCGTCGTGATCGATCGGTTTCATCAAGGCGCCGCGATCCATCACCGCGCCGGAACATCCGCCCTTGCCCGACGGCGCCGCGGCGGCCGGCGCAGGCTCGGCTGCCTTCTTCGGTGCGGCCGCCAGCACCGTGTCGGCGGTGATCAGGTCCGGGTCCTCGACGCCGAAATGCGACGCGGCGCGGCGGGTGAGCGAGTTGAACTCCATCGCCTTCAAGAAGCCGATCAGCGGTGCCGCCTCGGGCTCGCGCACCGCGAAGGCGTCGATCGACTCCTTGACCGGCGCGTTGACGTCGAGGGTGACGAGCTTCATCGAGATGCGCGCGTTGTCGGCCTGCTCGATCAGGCTCTCGCGGCGCTTGGGCTGCTTGATCTCGCTTGCGCGCTTGAGCAGCGTCTCGAGATCGCCGTATTCGTTGATCAGCTCGGCCGCGGTCTTCACTCCGATGCCGCGCACGCCCGGCACGTTGTCGACGGAGTCGCCGGCCAGCGACTGGACGTCGACGACCTTGGACGGCGGCACGCCGAACTTCTCCATCACCTCGGCCGAGCCCAACCGCCGGTTCTTCATCGTGTCGAGAAGCGTGACGACGCCGTCCTCGACCAGCTGCATCAGGTCCTTGTCGGAGGAGACGATGGTGACGCGGGCGCCCTTTTCGCGCGCCAGCCGCGCATAGGTCGCGATAAGGTCGTCGGCTTCATAGTTGACCAGCTCGACGCAGGCGACGTTGAAGGCGCGCGTCGCGTCGCGCACCAACGGAAATTGCGGGATCAGGTCTTCCGGCGGCGGCGGGCGATTGGCCTTGTACTGGCCATAGATCGCGTTGCGGAACGTCTTCTCGCCCGCGTCGAAGATCACGGCCAGGTGCGTCGGCTCGTCGGGACCCTTCATGTCCTCGAGCAGCTTCCACAGCATGTTGCAATAGCCCGAGACCGCGCCGGTCGGCAGGCCGTCGGATTTGCGCGTGAGCGGCGGCAGCGCGTGATAGGCGCGGAAGAGGTAGCCCGAACCGTCGATCAGGTAGAGGTGGTCGCCTTTCTTGATCGGCGCACTCAATGGTGCCCCGCTCCCTCGTTCAGCACGAAGCGCCGGTCGCAATAGGGGCATTCGACGAAGCTCTCGTCGCCCATCTCGAGATAGACGCGCGGATGGCCGAGCGCGCCGCTCGAGCCTTCGCATTTGACGCGCGTGTCGTCGACTTGGATGATTTCGGGCGCTTCGACGGGCATGGAAAAGGCTCGGTTGGGGTGCGGGGCGGATAATAGCCGTGCGCCCGCCGCCCGCAACCCTGTGCTATAAGCCCTTATGGTCACGCTCAACCGCATCTACACCAAAACCGGCGACAGGGGCGAAACCGCGCTGGGCGACGGCACGCGCCTGCCCAAGAGCGGCCTGCGCTTCCACGCCTTCGGCACGGTGGACGAGGCCAATGCGGCCATCGGCCTGGCGCGCCTCTCCACCGCGGGCGAGGTCGACGCGATGCTGGCGCGCATCCAGAACGACCTGTTCGACCTGGGCGCCGATCTGTGCGTGCCGGAGACCGCCGCGCGAGCCGAGGGCCGGTTGCGCATCGTCGACGCGCAGGTCGAGCGGCTGGAGCGCGAGATCGACGCGATGAACGCGGAGCTTTCGCCGCTCACCTCTTTCGTGCTGCCGGGCGGCACGCCGGCCGCGGCGCATCTGCACCTGGCGCGCACCGTCGCGCGCCGCGCCGAGCGGCTGATGGTGGAGCTGGCGGCGGCCGAGCCGGTCAATCCCGCGGCGCTGCGCTATGCCAACCGCCTGTCGGATCACCTGTTCGTCGCCGGCCGCTTCGTCAACGACAAGGGTGCGAAGGACGTGCTCTGGTTTCCGGGGGGCAGCCGGTAAGCGCAATCGGGCGTAATGCGCAGCATGCAGCCCGAAAAATTGCGCGTCAAAAATCAGGCCGCTTCGGGCCTGCCCGGCACGAAGGCCAGGACGACGCCGGGGATGCCGGTCAGCGCCCAGCCCCAGACCCGCAGCATCGCCTGCACGAAGCCGAAGGCCCAGGGCGCGCTCTGCAGCGCCCAGGCCTTGAACGCGGCGAGGCTGGCGGGGTTCAGGATCGTCCAGACGTCCTCGGTCGAGCGCACGGTGATCTGGCCGCCCTGGTCGAGCGAGGTCAGCACGTCGGCTCCGAGAAGCACGATCCCGGTGACGATCAGCACGAGAGACAGGAAGCGCAGCGCGGTTCGCAAGCGTGGATACCCTTTGGGCAGAACCTAAGCACGCTCCGGCCGCTCTACAAGAAACCGCAGCCGCAATGCTTAACCGGGGCGGCGGCGGTCCGACGGCTCGACATTGCTCAATACGGCGTCCCGTCCTTGCGCGTGTAGCCCATGCGCAGGCCGATCACCATGTCGATGTCGGAATAGGTGCAGACGTCGTTGCCGGTACGCGTGCCGACCTCGAGGCAGACCGCCATCGCGCCGGACTTGTTGATCAGCTGGTGCCCGTCGCCGTTGTTGGCCGGGAACCCGGCGCAGTCGCCGGCGCGCAGGACCTCTTCGCCCTTGTCGGTGACGAGCGTCACCTCGCCCGAGACGACGTAGACGAACTCGTCCTCGGCGGAGTGCCAATGGCGCTGGCTCGACGCCGCGCCCGGCGGCAGCTGCAAGAGGTTCACCCCGAACTGGGTCAGCCCCGCAGCGTCGCCGAGCCTCTGGCGCACACGGTCCTTGGCGATGGAGTCGAAGGGCGCAGGGTATGCCGAGCCGCGGCGCTCGGGCAGGGACTTGACGTCGATCTTGGGCATCGCGGCCTCAATAGTTCATATGGAAGTTCACGAAGTTTAGCGTGACGGCGAACCAGATCGTGGCAACGGCGGCAGCCAGGATCATCAGGTCGGTGACCTTCGTCCACCACGGCCGCTCGCTATCGCCCAGCGCCAGCATGAACTCGTACAGCGGCACGACGACACTTACGATCGCGACGATGCCGAGCGCTTCGAGCCCGAAGAAGATCCAGTCGTTCGCGGGATCGAAGAACGCCAGATGCTCCGAGCCATAGAGCAGCGCGGCGAAGAAGCCGCCCAGGAAAACCAAGTCGATCAGCGCCACCACGCGCGTCAGCCGGTAGACGGTCGCGGCACGGCCTTCGTATGGGAAGCGCGCCTGATAGCGCCAGCGCAGCAGCGCCTTGATCGGCCAGAACGCGACCGTCAGCAAAAGCATCGCGACGGTGGCGACGAGCAGCGGGATGTTCCAGGCCTGCGAGTCCCAGAACGACGACGGCGAATAGACCCAGACCTGCGGATAGAGGTCGCTCGCGATCTCGGCGACCCTGCCGTCCTTCCTCTTCGCGATCAGCAGATGCTGGCCGCCGACCTCGCGCCAGACATAGGGCCTGACTTCGCGCCACTTGCGCGGCTCGCCGTTGAGAGCGGGAAAGTCTCCGACGCTGATCGTGTCGTCGTCGTTCAGCGCGACCTTAGACTGCTGGTTGGCGACGCGGAAGAAGCTGGAATCCGAGCGGCGGCTGTTGTCGTACATGCCGGCGATCTCAACGCCATGCGCGTGCGCCGTCTTGAGCGTGGGCTCGTCCGCTTGGGCGGGGCCGGGCAGATAGCGGTCCATGAAAGCGCGGAACAACGGACCCCAGATGCCGGAATTCTCTTTTCCCGCGCCGTTCTGCGAATAGAAGAAGCCGATGCCGGCATCGGGAATCAGATGCAGGTCGCTGTGGAACGCGACCGTGTCGCCGGCATGGCCCACCACGACATGGCCGTTGGTGTCCTCGTGATAGAAGCCGAGCCCGATGCCCGGCAGCATCGGATCGCGCTGATAGATCTCGCTGTGCATCAGCTTGACGGTCTCGGGTTTCAGGATCGCACCGCCGCCCGAAAGATAGGCGATCATGAACTTGGCGATGTCGTCGCCGCTGGCCGACAGCGCGCCCGCCGGCGCCATCCAGATGATCTCGAACTTCTTCGCGTCGCCCGAGGCCTTGTCGTAACCGCTGGACATGTCGCCCGACAAGTTCTTGGGCAGCGGCTGGACGAAGCTCGAATGCGTCATGCCGAGCGGCTGGAAGATATGGCGCGCGACGTAGTCCTCGAACGTCTCGCCCGAGACGCGCTCGACGATATAGCCCGCCAGCGCCGCGCCATAGTTGGAATAGGCGGGCGTCGTGCCCGGCGCGAAAAGCTGCTCCGGCACCCAGGCCTTCAACCCCTCGCCGAGCTTCTGGTTATGCGTGGGATCCTCGGTGAAGAGCCGCTTGATCGTCTCCTCGAAGCCCGAGGTATGGGTCATCAGGTTGCGAAGCGTGACCTTCTTCCCCGGAATCTTGAAGTCGAGATAGGTGTTCACGTCGGCGTCGAGGTTCAGCTTGCCCTGCTCGACCTGCTGCATCACCGCGGTCCAGGTGAAGAGCTTGGAGATCGAACCCGGGCGGAACATCGTGCGCATGGGATCGACAGGCTTGCCCGACTTCATGTCGGCAACGCCGTAGCCCTTCTCGACCAGCACATGGCCGTCCCTGACCACGACCACCACCGCGCCCGCGATGTCGCCGCGCCCGAGCGCCGTCGGCAGGAAGCCGTCGAGGAAGGCGCTGAGGTCGGCTTGCGTCAGCTCATGCGCCGGCACGGGCGCAGCGCTTGCAACCGGAGGATTTGGCCCAAGCGGCGCGGGTGTCGCCGTCGCGATCGGGTTTGCAGTTGCCGCCGCCGCGACGGGATTGGCCGCGACCGCCGGACCGGCCGATGCCGCTATCGCCAGAAGCAACCCTGCCAGAAAAGCCGTCCACCGCATCGCATCCCCCTCAAAAAGTCAGGTACAAAGCACGGCCGCACCGTAGCGTTTCAGCTTGCGGTCGCGGGTGAGCAAAGTCAGCCCTTCGCAGATTGCCTGCGCCACCAGCATATGATCGAACGGATCGTTGTGAAGGACCGGCAGAGCCGTTGCGCTCTCGGCGTGTTCGCCGGTTATGGGCAACATCCTCACGCCGCGCTGCTCCAGTCCGCGCCGTGCGACACCGATGTCGATATCCAGCTTGCCCAGCGCGCGCTTTATTCCAAGCCCCCACCAGCTGGCGGCACTCATGAAGAGCTCGGCATCTCGGGCGCCGATCAAAGCTGCAGCCTCGCGTCCCAGCCGCGACGATCCAATGGGCCACCACAGCAGCAGATGGGAATCCAGAAGCAGCTTCAATCGCCCTCGCCGCGAAATGCCGCCAGGATGTCATCGGGCAACGGATCGTAGAAACCCTTCAGGATACGAATCTCGCCCTTCATGAAGCCCGGCTTGCGGTCGAAGAGCGGCTTCGTCTTTTTGGCAGCCTTTTTCTTGACCGGCACGAGCCTGACGGCCGGCTTTCCGGCGCGCGCAATGACGATCTCGACCCCCGCCTCCGCTTCCGCGATCAGGCTGGAGAGATGCGTCTTGGCCGCGTGGATGTTGACCGTCTTTTCCATGACCTTAGCTTAGCTAAGCCGCGCGGCGCTCGCAATCGCCGAAAGCAAAACCGCCCGCGGGAGACGGTCCCGCGGGCGGTCTTTTACACTATTACGCAGCCTTGCGTCAGTTGGACTGCTGCTGCGCCTCTTCCGGCTTGGCGTCGCCCTGCTTCTTGGACAGGTCCTCGCCGGTCTGCTGGTCGACGACCTTCATCGACAGGCGGACCTTGCCGCGGTCGTCGAAGCCGAGCAGCTTCACCTTCACGGTGTCGCCTTCCTTCACCACGTCGCTGGTCTTGGCGACGCGCTTGGGCGCGAGCTCGGAGATGTGGACGAGGCCGTCCTTGGGCCCGAAGAAGTTCACGAAGGCGCCGAAGTCCATCACCTTCACGACCTTGCCGTCGTAGATCTCGCCGATCTCGGGCTCGGCCACGATGCCCTTGATCCACTTGAGCGCGGCGCGGATCGACTCGCCGTCGGCCGAGGCGATCTTCACCGTGCCGTCGTCCTCGACGTTGATCTTGGCGCCGGTCTTCTCGACGATCTCGCGGATCACCTTGCCGCCGGTGCCGATCACTTCGCGGATCTTGTCGGTCGGGATCTTGATCTGCTCGATGCGCGGCGCATGCTCGCCGAGCTGGTCGCGCGCATGGCCGATCGCCTTGTTCATCTCGCCCAGGATGTGCATGCGCCCACCCTTGGCCTGATCCAGCGCGACCCGCATGATCTCTTCGGTGATGCCGGCGATCTTGATGTCCATCTGCAGCGAGGTCACGCCGTCGGCGGTGCCGGCGACCTTGAAGTCCATGTCGCCCAGGTGGTCCTCGTCGCCCAGGATGTCCGAGAGAACGACGTAGCGGTCGCCCTCGAGGATCAGGCCCATGGCGATGCCCGCGGTCGGCTTCTTGATCGGGACGCCCGCATCCATCAGCGCCAGCGAGGTGCCGCACACCGTCGCCATCGAGGACGAGCCGTTGGACTCGGTGATCTCGGAGACGACGCGGATGGTATAGGGGAACTCGCTCTTGTCCGGCAGCATCGGGTGGATCGCGCGCCAGGCGAGCTTGCCGTGGCCGATCTCGCGGCGGCCGGGCGCGCCCATGCGGCCCGTCTCGCCGACCGAGTACGGCGGGAAGTTGTAGTGGAGCATGAAGTGCTCCTTGTGCAGGCCTTCCAGCGTGTCGACGAACTGCTCGTCCTCGGTGGTGCCCAGGGTCGCGATGACCAGCGCCTGGGTCTCGCCGCGGGTGAACAGCGCCGAGCCGTGGGTGCGCGGCAGCGCGCCGACCTCGGCCACGATCGGACGCACGGTGACGAGGTCGCGGCCGTCGATGCGCTTCTTGGTGTCGAGCACCGCGTTGCGCATGACGTGGGCTTCCACGTCGTGCATCAGGTTGCCGAAGGTGTTCTTGGCGACGCGCGCATCGCCCTCGCCGACGTACTTCTCGGCGAGCTTGGCGCGAACGGCGGAGATCGCATCGCGGCGCGCATGCTTCTCGCGGATCTGGAACGCGGACGAAAGCTCGGGGCCCGCTTCCTTCTTCAGCATCTCGCGCATCGGCGCATGGATGTCCTCCGGCACCGGGCGCGGATCCTTCGCGCCCTTCTCGGCCAGGCGGATGATCATATTGATCACGTCCTGCATGGCCTTGTGGCCGAACACGACGGCGCCGAGCATGGTCTGCTCGTCGAGCTCCTGCGCCTCGGACTCCACCATCAGCACCGCATCGGCCGTGCCGGCGACGACGAGGTCGAGCTTCGAGTTCGGCATGTCGTCGACCAGCGTGTTCAGACGATACTCGCCGTCGATATAGCCGACGCGCGCCGCTCCGATCGGACCCATGAAGGGCACGCCCGAGATGGTGAGCGCCGCGGAAGCCGCGACGAGGCCCACGACATCGGGATCGTTTTCCATGTCATGCGAAAGCACCTGGACGACGACCTGCGTCTCGTTGCGATAGCCTTCCGCGAACAGCGGGCGGATCGGACGGTCGATGAGGCGCGAGATCAAGGTCTCGCGCTCGGTCGGCGCGCGCTCGCGCTTGAAATAGCCGCCCGGGATCTTGCCCGCGGCGTAGTAGCGTTCCTGGTAATTGACGGTGAGCGGGAAGAAATCCACGCCCTCGCGCGGCGCGCTGGCGCCGACGACGGTCGCGAGCACCACGGTCTCGCCATAGGTGGCAACCACCGCGCCGTCAGCCTGACGCGCGACCCTGCCGGTCTCGAGGGTGAGCTTGCGCCCGCCCCATTCCATTTCCTCACGGACGATATTGAACATTCTCTTCACTTCCTTCGTACCCGGGGCCGGATTGCCCTCGGGGGTGTTGCCTTCGAGCCCTGCTCAAGACAACGCAATGCGCGGGCCCGCGACCATCGCGGACCTCGCGCGAAACTTTTTACGGACGGGTAGGCGGAGGTTCAGCGGCGCAGACCCAGGCTGCCGATCAGCGCTTCATAGCGCTTGCTGTCCTTGGCCTTCACATAGTCGAGCAGCCGGCGGCGCTGCGACACCATGCGGATCAGGCCGCGGCGCGAATGGTTGTCCTTGCCGTGGGTCTTGAAGTGCTCGGTCAGGTTGGAGATGCGCTCGGAGAGCACGGCCACCTGGACCTCGGGGGAGCCGGTATCGCCCTCGCCGGTCCCGTACTGCTTCATCAATTCCTGCTTACGCTCTGCGGTGATCGTCATGTCGTCTTTCTCTCGGTCATCCGAAGTTGAATACGCGAAACGGCCTCAATTCCCCTCCGGCGAATTCGGCGAGCGCCACAGGCTCGCCCTCTCCGGTCGAAAGGAAGACCGTGAGCCCCTGAAGATCGTCCGCCTGCACGGCTTCCGAGATCCTGGCGAACAGCTGAGGCCGGACCAGGATCGGATTGCCGCTTTTCAGGCGAACCGCGTCTTGCCCCGTGACGGCCAGCGCCGGGATGCCGTCCAGCGCGGTCGAAAGGGGCTTGAGGTGCTCAAAAGCGGCGGGACTATGCATAAAACCCTTCAAGGTTTCCAGCCCGACCGCTGTGGAAACTTTGAAATTTCCTATCGCCGTGCGGCGCAACTGCGAAACATATCCCAAAGTGCCCAGCACCAGGGCCACATCCCGGACCCAGGCCCGGACATAGGTGCCCTTGCCGCAGACCATCTCGAACACGGCATGGTCGGCATCCTGCATCTCCAGAAGCGCGACCGAGCGGACGAAGACCTCGCGCGCCGCGAGCGCCACCGCCTCGCCGTCGCGGGCGAGATCGTAAGCGCGCTCGCCGTCGACCTTGATGGCGGAGTAAGCCGGCGGTGTCTGCAGGATCGTCCCCACCAGCCGCGGGACGGCGGCCTCGATCTCGTCGCGCGTGGGGCGCTTGGGCGAGGTGCCGGTGACCGCGCCCTCGGCGTCGTCGCTGTCGCGGCCTTCGCCCCATGTCGCGGTGAAGCGATAGGTCTTTTCGGCATCCATCGCGTAAGGCACGGTCTTGGTCGCCTCGCCGAGCGCGACCGCGAGCACGCCGGTCGCCATCGGGTCGAGCGTGCCCGCATGGCCCGCCTTCCGCGCATCGAACACGCGGCGCACCGCGCCCACCACCTGGGTGGAGGTGACGCCCGAAGGCTTGTCGACGATCACCCAGCCGTGGACGGGCGAGCCCTTCTTCCTACGGGGCATAGCCGAACCGTTCGAGCCAGGGAGCCAGCACCGGCATCACCTCGGCCATCTGCGCCTCATAGGCGCGCCATTGCCCGGAACCTTGGGCATAGAGGCCGCGCACGACCTGGGTTGCGCTGGGCGTGCCCACGTCGCGGCCGCGGGCGACTTCGGCGAAATCGGCCATCTTCGGATCGTGCTCGACGCCGAGGAATTCGCACAGGCCCGCGCATTCGGCGTCGAAGTTCGCGACCAGGTCTTCATAGCGCAGGTCGCGGATATCGAGCGCCAGGACGCCGCGATAGGCTTCGACCAGCGACATCACCGCGTCGTAATAGGCCGCGGCCCCCCTCAGCGTCAGCACCTCGTAGAGCTGCTGCGTCAGGGTGAACCGCTGGCGGAAGCAGGACAGCACCACGTCGCGCGGATCGCGCAGCGCGAACACGATCTTGGCGTCAGGAAACAGCTTCGCGATCAGGCACAGGAGCACGGAGTTGAGCGGCACCTTGTCGACGAAGACGTCGCGGTCGAGCTTCATGCCCGCGGCGCGCGCCGCATCCCAATAGTCCTTGCGATAGGCGTCGAGCTCGGCGCCCGTCATCGCGGCCAGCCGGTCGAGCGCTTCGTTCGACTCCGTGAAGCGATAGGACAGCGCGAAGCAATCGCGTTCGTCCATGGCCTCGATCCTGGGATGGCTTGCCAGCACCTGCTCGAGCAGGGTGGTGCCGCTGCGCGCGAAGCCCAGCACGAAGGCATGGGCGCGCACCGGCGACGGCGGCGCCGAACCGGCTTCGTGCCACTGCGCCGGGTCGGCCTTGGTGAAATAGTCCTTGAGCCGGTGCACGCGCTCCAGCTGGGTCTCCAGGCCCTGGACCGGCCGGTAGAAATTGCGCAGCAGATCGCCCTTGGCCGCATAGCTTTCGAAGGCGCGGCCGTGCTCGCCCATGAGATGGCGCGCGTCGCCCAGGATGCCGTGCGCCGTCGAACGCGCGTTGGGATCGATCGACGGCGTCTCGATGACGAAGGCGAGCCGCGCTTCGACGTCGCCCGGCCGCCCCGCCTCGATATCGCCGAGCGCGAGCGCGAACGCGGCCGAGACGTTCCTGGGATCGATGGCGTGCGCGCGCGCCGCCATCTCGCGCGCTTCGTCCCAGTCGCCCTGAAGCGCCGCGAGATAGGCGCCCTGGCCATAGGACTCGGAATGGTTCGGATCGAGGCCGATCGCGGCCTTGTAAAGCCGGCGCGCCTGCCGGGCCTCGCCCAGGGATTCGTGGGCGAAGCCCTTGTTGTAGTGCAGCGGCGCCCATTTGGGCGCGATGGCGAGCGCACGGTCGAAATAGGCGATGGCCTCGCGCGCCCTGCCGGTCGCGATCAGGCAGAAGCCATAGGCGCCGAGCGCGTCGGCGCTGTCCGGCGCGAGCTTGACCGCCATGGCCGCGGTCGATTCGGCGCGGCCATAGGCGTTGGCCTTCAGGTGATAGTGCGTCGCCAGGACCAGGAGCCGCGCATCCTTGATGCCCGCCATCTCGGCCTGGGCGCCGATCTCGCCCGCCCGGGTGACGTCGCGCCTGCGCAGGGCCTCGTCGGCGGTGCGCAGATAAAAGGCGAGCTTGGGATCGGCCGACATCTCTTTCAATCCTTCGGATAGCCGAACCGCGCGATCCAGGGCTTGAGGATCGGCATCACCGGTTCGAAATGCGGCGCATAGGCGCGCCATTGCTCGGTTCTGTCGCGGCTGATGCCGCGCCCGATGGCGGCGGCGTTGGGGGTGGCGATGTCGCGCGTGCGGGCACGCGCGGCGAAGTCCTTGACCTGCGCGTCGAAGCCCACGCCCAGGAAGTCGCACAGCGCTTCGGTGCGGCCCTCGAAATCGGCGACCAGGTCCTCGTGGCGGGTGTCGAAGAACGGCAGCGGAACCTTGTCGCGGTATATATCGCTCAATCCCATGATCGCATCGTAGTAGCGGCTGGTGCTTTCCAGGGTCAGCAGCTCGAAGTTCTGCCGCGTCATCGAGAAGCGCCGGCGGAAGCACGAGAACACCACGTCGCGCGGATCGCGCAGCGCGAAAAGGATCTTCGCTTGCGGGAACAGCCGCGCGACCAGGCACAGCAGATCCGAATAGAGCGGCATCTTGTCGACCAGCACGTCCGGCGAACCCGAGAAGCCGTGCGCCTCGACGCGCCGCCAATAGGCTTCGCGCAGCGGCTCGAGCTCGTCCTCGCCCATCGCGGCCAGGCGGTCGAGGCCTTGGTCGGTCGTCGTGAGCTGGATGGAATCGGCGAGCGTGCGCTTCTCGTCGAGCGAGACGATCTTCGGATGCGCGTCGAGCACGTGCGACAGCAGCGTGGTGCCGGAGCGCGGGAAGCTGACCAGGAAGGCATGCGTCTTCACGCGTGAGCCGCGCCCCGCCTTGTCCGCGCCATCGCCCGGCCACGACGCGGTGCTGCGCTTCATGTAGTCGGTGATGCGGCGCGCGCGCGGCAGGCCGGTCTCGCCCGCGCTCGCGGTCTCGGGCAGATAGATCTCGTGGCGCATGCGGCCCGATTGCGCATAGGCCGCATAGGCGTCGCCGCTGCGGCCCATGCCGTCCAGCGCGTCGCCCATCACGTTCAGCGCCAGGGCCTGCATGATCCTGCCGACATTGGGAAAGGCGACGACGCCCTCAAGGCGCTTGCGCGCGGCCTCGTAGGCGCCGGCGTCGATATCGGCCAGCGCGACGGCGAGGCTGGCGAAGGCCTGGCGGCGGTCGAGCGCCAGGGCCTTCAGGCCGGCCTCGCGCGCCTTCACCATGTCGCCGCGCGTCGAGGACAGGAAGGCAAGGCGCGCCGCCGCGTCGGCATTGGCGGGGTCGAGGGCGAAGGCGCGCTCGTACTCCTCGACCGCGCGCTTGTATTCCTTCGCCGCTTCCAGCGCCGCGCCGGCCTCGAGATGAAGCTGCGGATCGCCCGCGTCGATCGCGATCGCCTTGCCGAAGGCGGCGGCGGCTTCGCCCGGCCGGTCAAGATGCATGAGACAGGTGCCCACCGCGCTCAAGGCGTCGATGTTGCGCGGGCTGAGCAGGCTGGCGCGCTCGGCGAGCGGCAGGGCGCCGGCGTGATCGCCCGCCCCCATGCGGCGATAGGCGGCCAGCGTCAGCACATGCGGATGATCCAGGCCGGTGGCCAGCGCGCGTTCGGCGAGCTCGCCGGCACGGGCGACGTCGCCCATGCGCATCGCCGCCTGGATGTCGCGCAGGCGCGGATCAGGCGTCGTCATCGCCGGCTCCATTGCCAGTCCCATCGCCCGCTTCGTCACCCGACTCGAGGTCGCGCTGCACGCGCTCGGATTTGAGCAGGGTCTCGATCTTCTGCGCCTCGCCGAACGACTTGTCCTCGACGAAGCGGAGCTCGGGCGTGAACTTGAGCGTGATCATCCGCCCCATCTCGCCGCGCAGGAACGACTTGTGCCGGTTCAGCGCCGAGACGACCTGGGCCGCGTTGCGCCCGCCCAGGGGCTCGACGAAAGCGGTGGCATGGCGCATGTCGCCGGAAGGGATGACCTGCGTCACCGTCACCGATACGCCTTCGAGGTCGGGATCGCGCGTCTCGCCGCGCAGCAGGATGGTCGCCAGCGCATGGCGCAGCATCTCGCCGACGCGCAGCTGGCGCTGCGACGGACCCGCTTGAGAATGATGATCGGAGGTGCGGCGGCTTCTCATGACACGTAACCCAATTTCTCGATCCAGGGGCCGAGCGCAGGCATCGCGGGCGCGAGGAACTGCTCATAGGCGCGCCATTGCTGCATGCCGCCGGTGTAGAGGCCGCGCGCCACCTGCGCCTTGCTGGGCGTGCGGATCATGCGGCCGCGCGTACGCTCGGCGAAGGCGCGCATGCTCTCGTCGAAGGCGAGGCCCAGGAAGGCGCAAAGCGCGCGGGTGCGGCCCTCGAAGTCGCCGACCAGCTCCTCGTAGCGCGACGCGAAGACGGGAAGCGTGAGGTTGGCTTGCACGAAATCGCAAAAGCCGATGGTCGCGGCATAGAACGACGCGGCGCTGTCGAGCGACAGCATCTCGTACATATAGGGCGACATCTCGAAGCGGCGGCGGAAGCAGCTGAGCACCACGTCGCGCGGGTCGCGCAGCGCGAGCAGAATCTTCGCGCGCGGGAACAGCTTGGCGATGACGCCCAGATTGAGCGCGTTGAGCGGCAGCTTGTCGAGAAACACCGGTCTGTCGAGCGCCGCGCCGCCGGCCCTGGCCTCGCGCCAATAGGCCTCGCGGTAGCGTTCCAGCGCGTCGCCGTCCAGCGCCGCGAGACGCTCGAGCCCGCCCGGCGGCAGCACGAACTCGCTCATCGCCGCGGCCAGGCAGTCGCGCTCTTCCAGGCTTTCGATCGCGCCGTGGCTGGCCAGCACCTGCTCCAGCAGCGTGGTGCCGGAGCGCGGAAAACCGACCAGGAAGACGTGGGCGTCGACCGGCGCGGGCGTGCGGCCGGCATCGCAGTCGCGCCAGCGCGCGAGATCGGCGCTTTCGAAATAGGCGCCGATGCGGCGCGCGCGCGCCGTGCCGCGTTCGGCACCCGGCGCTTCGTATTCCCGCCGGTGATGATCTTTGAGGATATCGTTGCAGCGTCGGTAGTGCGCGAAGGCCTCGGCGGGACGGCCCTCGGCATCGAGCGCGTCGCCCAGCAGGTTCTCGCCGATGGCGCGGTTGACGGGGCTGACGGCAGGATCGCTCAGGAACGTGGCCACGAGATCGCGCACAGCGGCGGTGTCGCGCGCGTTGAGCGCCAGCTGCGCCAGCACGATGCTCGCCGCGGGCTGGCCGGCCTTCGCGCCGAGCGCGCGCTCGGCATGGCGGCGGGCGGCATCGTCGTCGCCCTCGCTCAGCTTCAGGCTGGCCAGCCGCGCCAGCGAGGCGGCATGCATGGGCTCCGCCTTCAGCGCGGCCTCGTATGCCGCCTGCGCCTGGTGCCATTCGTGCAGCTCTTCGAGCGCCAGCCCTTTGTGATGATGCACATTGGCCGTGCGTGGCTGATGCTTGAGGCTTTCGTCGAAGGCCTCGATCGCCTCGCGCGGCCGCCCCAGCGCCGCCAGCGCCAGGCCCATGATCTGCGAAGCCTCGCCGCTTTTGGGCAGCAGCTCGCGCGCGCGCGCCGCCAGGGTCAGCGCGCGGCCGGGTGCGCCGTTCTCGACGTTGTGCAGCGCCGCCAGGATCATCAGGTTCGGATTGGCGGCGCCGCGCATCACGGCCTGGTTGGCCACCTCGGCCGCGCGCGTCACCTCGCCCGAGCGCAGCAAAGCCTCGACCGCTTTCAGGATCTCCTGAAGCTGGCGGGACGAATCTGCGGCGGCGGGCATCGGGGGCGACGCGGGATGCTTAGAGCGCGCGCTGGATGGTCTCGACCTCGAAGGCCTCGATCACGTCGCCCTTCTGCATGTCCTGGTAGTTCGCGAAGGCCATGCCGCATTCCTGGCCGTTCTGGACCTCGCGCACCTCGTCCTTGAAGCGCTTCAAGGTCGAGAGCTCGCCTTCGTGGATCACGACGTTGTCGCGGATCAGGCGGACCTTCGCGCCGCGCCGCACCACGCCTTCGGTGACGCGGCAGCCCGCCACCTTGCCGACCTTGGTGATGGTGAACACCTCCAGGATCTCGGCATTGCCGAGGAACTTCTCGCGCAGCTCGGGCTCAAGCATGCCCGACAGCGCCGCCTTCACGTCGTCCACGACGTTGTAGATGATGTTGTAGTAGCGGATCTCGACGCCGTCGCGTTTCGCCCGTTCACGGGCGAGCTTATCCGCGCGCACGTTGAAGCCGATCACCGCGGCACCGCTGGCATGCGCCAGGATGATGTCGCTTTCGGTGATGCCGCCGACGCCCGATTGCAGCACCTGGGCGCCGACCTCGTCCGTCGAAAGCTTGGTGAGCGCACCCTGGATGGCTTCGGCCGAGCCCTGCACGTCCGCCTTGAGCACGATGGGAAGCAGGCGCTTCTCGCCGGTGGCGCGCGTCTTGAGCAGCTGATCGAGCGTCTGGCGCGACGACGAGGCCTGGCGCGCCTCGCGGCGCTTGCGGGCGCGATACTCGGTGACTTCACGCGCGCGCGCATCGGATTCGACGACGACGAATTCGTCGCCGGCTTCCGGCGCGCCGGAGAGACCCAGCAGCTCGACGGGGGTCGCCGGTCCCGCGCTGGTCACCTGCTCGCCGCGATCGTTCTGCAGCACGCGCACGCGGCCCCATTCCGAGCCCGCCACCACGATGTCGCCGATCTTCAAGGTCCCGCGCTGCACCAGCACCGTCGCCACCGGGCCGCGGCCGCGATCGAGGTGGGCCTCGATCGCGACACCCTGGGCCTCCATGTCCGGGTTGGCCCTGAGGTCCAGGGCGGCGTCCGCGGTGAGCAGGACCGCCTCGAGCAGGCCGTCGATGTTGATGTTCTCGCGGGCGGAGATGTCCACGAACATCGTGTCGCCGCCGTACTCCTCGGCGACCAGGCCGTACTCGGTGAGCTGGCCGCGCACCTTCGCCGGGTCCGCGCCCTCCTTGTCGATCTTGTTGACCGCCACCACGATCGGCACGTCGGCCGCCTGCGCGTGGTTGATCGCCTCGACCGTCTGCGGCATGACGCCGTCGTCGGCCGCGACCACGATCACCGCGATGTCCGTGGACTTCGCGCCGCGGGCACGCATGGCGGTGAACGCCTCGTGACCCGGGGTGTCGATGAACGTGATCTTGCGATCCACGCCGTCGAGCTCGGTGTCGACCTGGTACGCGCCGATGTGCTGGGTGATGCCACCCGCCTCGGACTCGGCCACCCGCGTCTTGCGGATGGTGTCGAGCAGGCGCGTCTTGCCGTGGTCGACGTGACCCATGACCGTGACGACCGGCGGGCGGGCCTCGAGGTCCTCCTCGCCGCCCTCGTCGGAGCCGTAGCTGATCGAGAACGACTCGAGCAGCTCGCGGTCCTCCTCCTCGGGGGACACCACCTGCACGTCGTAGTTCATCTCGCCGCCGAGCAGCTCGAGGATGTCGTCGGACACCGACTGGGTGGCCGTGACCATCTCGCCGAGGTGGAACAGCACCTGCACCAGCGAGGCCGGGTTCGCGTCGATCTTCTCGGCGAAGTCGGTCAGCGAGGCGCCGCGGGGCAGCCGGACGGTCTCGCCCTTGCCCTTGGGCAGGCGGACGCCGCCGACCGACGGCGCCTGCATGTTGTCGAACTCCTGGCGCTTCTGCCGCTTCGACTTGCGGCCACGGCGCGCGGGACCACCCGGGCGACCGAACGCACCGGCGGCACCGCCACCACGGCCGCGGCCACCGCCGCCACCGGGACGACCGCGGAAGCCGCCCGCGGGCGCTCCGCCGCCGCCACCGCCGCTCCCACCACCGGGGGCGCCGCCACCGGGACGGAAGCCAC
>JAFBAL010000027.1 GCA_019247845.1 Alphaproteobacteria bacterium
GCCTCGCTGCCGAACATCATGAAGGCCAAGAAGAAGCCGATCGACGAGAAGACGCCCGCGGACTACGGCGTCGACCCAGCACCCCGCCTGAAGACCGTCAACGCCACCGAGCCCGAGAAGCGCAAGGCCGGCGTCAAAGTGAAGACGGTGAGCGAGCTGCTCGACAAGCTCAAGAACGAAGCGGGAGTGATCTGACATGGCCACGCTCGTCATCGCCGAACACGACAACAAGACTCTCAAGGACGCGACCGCGAAGGTCGTCACCGCTGCGACCCAGATCGGCGGTCCGGTCCATGTCCTCGTCGCGGGCCAGGGCTGCGATGCCGTCGCGGACGCGGCCTCGAAGATGGCAGGCGTCGAGAAGGTGCTCGTTGCCGACGACGCGCTCTACGCCAAAATGGTCGCCGAGACGATGGAGACGCTGATCCTCTCCCTCGCCGACAAGTACGACGCGATCCTTAGCGCAGCGACCACCAACGGTAAGAACTATATGCCGCGCGTCGCGGCCAAGCTCGACGTGCCGCAGGTCTCCGAGATCCTGAGCGTCGTCTCGCCCGACACCTTCGTGCGTCCGATCTATGCGGGCAACGCGCTTGCGACGGTGCAGGCGTCGGCAGGCAAGAAGGTCATCACCGTCCGCACCACGACCTTCAAGGCAGCGGGTGAGGGCGGCTCGGCGGCGATCGAGAAGATCGGCGCGGCGTCCGATCCAGGCCTGTCGAAGTTCGTCGGCGAGGAGCTGTCGAAGTCCGAGCGTCCCGAGCTGACCTCGGCCAAGATCGTCATCTCCGGCGGCCGCGGCATGCAGTCGGGCGACAACTTCCACATGCTCGAGAAGATCGCCGACCGCCTGCACGCCGCCGTCGGCGCGTCTCGTGCGGCCGTCGATGCGGGCTTTGTCCCTAACGACTACCAGGTCGGCCAGACCGGCAAGGTCGTGGCGCCGGAACTCTACATCGCTGTCGGAATCTCGGGCGCGATCCAGCATCTGGCGGGCATGAAGGACTCCAAGGTCATCGCCGCCATCAACAAGGACGAAGAAGCTCCCATCTTCCAGGTCGCCGACTATGGGCTGGTCGCCGACCTCTTCAAGGCTGTGCCGGAGATGGACGAAGAGCTCGCCAAGCTCGGCTATTGATATCGCAAAGGACGTGTCATGAGTATTGAACGCATCGGCGTAATCGGCGCGGGCCAGATGGGCAACGGCATCGCCCACGTCCTGTCGCTCGCGGGTTTCGACGTGATGCTCGAGGACGTCAACACCGAGCAGCTCGGCAAGGCGATCGAGCGCATCACCAAGAACATGAACCGCCAGGCGGCGCGCGGGCTGATCAAGAGCGAGCAGGTCGAGCAGGCGCTGAAGCGCATCCACACCGCGCAGAACCTCGACGCCATGCAGGATCGCGACCTCGTCATCGAGGCCGCGACCGAGGACGAAGCCGTCAAGCGCAAGATCTTCCAGGACCTGTGTCCGCGCATCGGCAAGAACACGCTGATCGCGACCAACACCTCGTCGATCTCGGTGACGCGGCTCGCCGCCTCGACCGACCGGCCGGAGCACTTCATCGGCATCCATTTCATGAACCCGGTGCCGATGATGCAGCTGGTGGAGGTCATCCGCGGCATCGCCACCGACGACACCACCTTCCAGGCCGCGCTCGAGATCGTGCGCCGCGCCGGCAAGACGGCGGCCTATGCCGAAGATTTCCCGGCCTTCATCGTCAACCGCATCCTGCTGCCGATGATCAACGAGGCGGTCTATACGCTGTACGAGGGCGTGGGCAACGTCGAGGCGATCGACACCGCGATGAAGCTCGGCGCCAACCATCCGATGGGCCCGCTTCAGCTTGCGGATTTCATCGGGTTGGACACCTGCCTGAGCGTGATGCAGGTGCTCTACGAAGGCCTCGCGGATTCAAAGTACCGCCCGTGCCCGCTGCTGGTGAAGTATGTCGAGGCAGGCTGGCTGGGGCAGAAGACCGGCCGCGGCTTCTACGACTATCGCGGCGAGCAGCCGGTTCCGACCCGATAGAACTCAATGAGGACGCGGTGAGGGTTCCTGACCCGGCATCGGCTGGGTCTGCGACTTGTCCTGGTCCTGCGGCGTGACGTTGGGCTCTTCCGCGGTCGGCTGGCTGTTGTCGGGGGCGGGCTTGGCGTCCTGCTCGTCCTGCTGTTTCTTCTGGTCCTGCTTTTTCTTGGGCTGATACTTCGCGTTGTCGGTCGAAGGCTGGATCATCGTCGCGCTGTCGGAATCGCTTCCGCCCGCGGGCGCCGCCATGGCCGGCAGCGCGCCGAGGGCAATCAATGTCGTAGCGGCCAATGTCGTAGCGGCCAATGTCGTAGCGGCCACTGTCGTAGCGGCAAGAATGCGGCGCATGAGACTCTCCCTGTGCGATACGGTAACGTTTCAAACAGGCGAAAGAAGCGGGAGAACGATGAAGCGCGCTCACATCATCGTATTGGCATTGGTCTCGGCAACGGCGGCCTGGGCGGCCGACAAGCTTCCTGCGCCGGACAAGTTCCTGTTCTGGACGCCGGCCGAGCAGGCGGTCGGCTATCGCAACATCGAGAAGATCTTTCCCGTGCGCACCGTCTCCCGCGGCGTCTCTGGAGTCCCTGGGGCGAAGCGCGAGCTGCCGCGCGCCGGCGGCGGCTTCGACGTCGCTTACGACTATCAAAACAAGCATTGGAACACCGACGCCTTCATGAAGGAGAACCGCGTCTCGGGCCTGCTCGTGGTCAAGGACGGCAGGATCGTGCTTGAGCGCTACGGCTTGGGACGCAAGGCCGGCGACCGCTGGACCTCGTTCTCGGTCGGCAAGTCGGTGACCTCGACCCTGGTCGGCGCCGCCATCGCCGACGGCCATATCAAGAGCCTCGACGCGCAGGTCACCACCTTCCTGCCGGAGCTGAAAGGCAGCGCCTATGACGGCGTGACCGTGCGCGACCTCATCACCATGCGCTCGGGCGTCAAGTGGAACGAGGACTATGCCGATCCCAAGTCCGACGTGAACAGCTTCTACGGCAAGCCGATCGTCGACTACATGAAGAAGCTCCCGCGAGCGCACCCGCCAGGCACGCATTTCAACTACGACACCGGCGAGACCAACCTCGCCGGCGTGCTGGTCGCGCGCGCGGTGCACAAGCACCTGGCGGATTACCTCTCCGAGCGCATCTGGTCCAAGATCGGCGCCGAGCAGGATGCCGCCTGGATGATCGATCGCGGCGGCGACGAGCTCGGCGGCTGCTGCATCTCGATGACCCTGCGCGACACTGCGCGCTTCGGGCTGTTCTTCATGGAAGGCGGCCACGGCGTGCTGCCGAAGGACTGGGTGGCGCAGGCCTCGTCCAAGCAGACGCCGAGCGACTTCGCCGGGCTCGGCTACGGCTATTTCTGGTGGATCCACGACGACGGCACCTACGAGGCGCTGGGCATCTTCGGCCAGTCGATCTTCATCGCGCCGAAAGAGAAGCTGGTGATCGTCACCAACTCCGCCTGGCCGGAAGCCGACGCGGTGCCGCGCTATGCCGTTCACGACGCCTATGTGGCTGCGGTGCGCAAGGCGCTGCGCTGAGGCCGTTGCGCCTGGGCCTGCGGCGCAGTATCGGGAACCCATGACGGCTCCGGCAGACGGCCTTCCAATCCCGCAGCGCTATTGGGCGATCGTCGCCATCGGGCTCGGCGTCACCCTGGCCGTGATCGATTCGGCGATCGCCAATGTCGCGCTGCCGACCATCGCGGCCGACCTGCACACCGATCCGGCGCTGTCGATCTGGATCGTCAACGGCTACCAGCTCGCGATCACCATCTCGCTGCTGCCGCTGTCGTCGCTGGGCGATATCCTGGGCTACCGGCGCGTCTACCTGGCCGGGCTGGCGCTCTTCACCGTGGCGTCGCTGGCTTGCGCCTTTGCCACCAGCCTTCCGATGCTGGCTGCGGCGCGCGTCGTCCAGGGCTTCGGCGCGGCGGGCATCATGAGCGTCAATACCGCGCTCTTGCGCTTCATCTATCCGCATGCCCAGCTCGGCCGCGGCATCGGCATCAACACGCTGGTCGTCGCGGTATCCTCGGCCGTGGGACCGACGGTGGCGGGTGCGATCCTGGCGGTCGCCAACTGGCCGTGGCTCTTCGCGGTCAACGTGCCTATCGGAATCGCGGCGGTGCTGGTCGGCTGGCGCTCGCTGCCGCGCGCCGCGCCGTCGCCGCACGGCTTCGACGTCGCCAGCGCGCTCTTGAGCGCCGCAACCTTCGGCCTGTTGATCGGAAGCATCGACGCGCTCGGCCATGGCGAAGGCTTCCCGCTGTTCGTCGTCGAGATGGCCGCGACGATCGGCATCGGATATGTGCTGGTGCGCCGGCAGCTGTCGCTGCCCGCGCCGCTGTTGCCGGTCGATCTCCTCAAGATCCCGATCTTCACGCTGTCGGTATCGACCTCGATCTCGTCCTTCGCGGCGCAGATGCTGGCGCTGGTGTCGCTGCCGTTCCTGTTCCAGAACGCGCTGCATTTCAGCGCGGTGGAGACGGGGCTGATGATCACGCCCTGGCCGCTGGCGATCTGCATCGCGGCGCCCTTGGCGGGCCGGCTGTCCGACCGCTATTCGGCCGGCTTGCTCGGGGGCATCGGGCTGTTCCTGTTCGCGCTCGGTTTGCTGTCCTTCGCCTTCCTCCCCGATCATCCCAGCCATTTCGACCTCGTCTGGCGCATGGCGATGTCGGGCTTCGGCTTCGGCATCTTCCAGACGCCCAACAACCGCGCGATGCTGAGCGCGGCACCCAGGGAACGCAGCGGCGGCGCCAGCGGCATGCTCGGCACCGCGCGACTCCTCGGCCAGACGACCGGCGCGGCGCTCGCGGCACTGCTGTTCGCGCGTCTGCCGGGCCAGGCACCCGTGGTGGCGTTGCTCATTTCCTCGGGCTTCGCCGCGGTCGCGGCCTGCGTGAGCCTGGGCCGTCTTTACGACAGCGGAGACCGCGCGTGACCAAACGCATCGCCGTCATCGGCTTCGGCCAGCGTCTCACGGCGGTGCTGGCGGCGATGCGCGAGGCGGGCTGGGACTTCGAGATCGCGGGCCAGGCCGATCCCGCGCCCACGAACGGCGCGCCGGTCTTCCCAAGCGTCGCGGCGCTGCTGGCCGACGGCCCGTTCGACCTGGTGATGATCGGATCGCCCAATCACCTGCATTACGAGCATCTGCTGGCGGCGTTCGAAGCGGGATATCCCGTCTTCGCCGAGAAGCCCATCGTGCGCACCGAGGCCGAGACTTTCGCGCTGGCGCGGCATCTGAGTTCTGCGCCGCCGCTCTATATCGGGCTCGTCATGCGTTCGATGCCCATCGTGCGCGAGGTGATCGCGCGCGTCGACGGCGGCGAGTTGGGCACCATCGTCTCGATGGACGCGACCGAGCATCTGCCGCCCGAGCACGGCGCCTATCTGGCGCGCAACTGGCGCCGCAAGGAGGAATGGGGCGGTTCGTTCCTGCTCGACAAGGTGTGCCACGATTTCGATATCTTCGGGCGCATCGCCAAGAGCCGCGCGGCGCGCGTCGCGAGCTTCGGGGGCAAGACGATATTCGCGAGCGAACACGCGTCAGAGCACGAGGCCTACAACGCGGTGGATGCCGGCTGGGCCGGCGCCAACGATGCCTTCCACTCCGACATGGACGTGAGCGACCACCAGGTCGTGCTGGTCGAATATGCGAACGGCATGCGGTTGTCGTTCCATTCCAACTCGCATACCAGCCTGACAGAGCGGCGCTGGTACGTCGCCGGCACCAAAGGCACCTTGATCGCCGATCTTGTGCGCAACCGGCTGATGGTTCGCACCGCCCACGACCGCGGCAAGCCGGAACGCATCGACTATGGCGGGCGCACCGCCGACGCCCATAACGGCGCCGACCAGGCGATGGCGCGCGACCTGCTCGATGCGTTGGAGGGCCGCGCGGCGTTCCCCGTGACGCCGCTGGAGTCGTTGGAGGCGGGCCTCACGGTCATGGCCGTCGACCGCGCGATGCGCGAAGGCGCGGTCGTCGATTGTGCGCCGATCTGGGCGGATTACGACTTGGCGGTCAGCGCCTTGAAATAGTCGATGGCGTCGGGCGCGTCCCATTCGGCGGGACCGACGGCGCGCGCGACCTCGCGGCCCTTGTCGTCGATCAGGATGGTGAGCGGCAATCCGTAAGCCCCGAAGGTGCGCATCAAGGCCAAGTCGGTGTCGATATAGGCGGGCAGGCTCGCCGCGCCATGCTCCTTCAGGAAGGCGGCCGCGTCGGCCGGCGTGCCGCGCGCCACGTCCACCGGCACCACGGTCAGCCCCGGCGCGCCGGCCTGGAGCTTGGCCAGCGCGGGAAGCTCCTTCACGCAGGGCACGCACCACACCGCCCAGAGATTGAGCAGCACGTAACGTCCCTTGAAGTCCGAGAGCGCGTGGCGCTTGCCGTCGGCGCCGGTGAAGGCGGCCGGCGCGACGGCGACGGGCGTCTTGCCCGGCACCAGCCGTGCCAGGGACTGCGGCGGCGTGGCAGGCGCGTGGACAGGCCCGGACGTGTTCCCATATAGAAAGTAGGCCAGCGCGGCCGCCGCTATGACGGCCACCAGCACGAGAACGCTTGAAGTCCGGGTCATGAGCACCACCAACAAGATGTGGGGCGGGCGCTTCGAGAAGGGCCCCGCCTCCGTCATGGAGGACATAACGCCCTCCATCGATTTCGACAAACGCCTTGCGGGCGAGGACCTGGAAGGCTCGCGGGCGCATGTGCGCATGCTGGCGGCCCAGGGGATCGTGTCCGAGGCCGACCGCGACGCGATCCTGGGCGGCCTCGATGCGATCGGCAAGGAGATCGACGGCGGCAGCTTCGTCTTCAAGCGCGCGCTCGAGGATATCCATCTGAACATCGAGTCGCGTCTGGCCGAGCTGATCGGCGATGCGGCGGGGCGGCTGCATACCGCGCGCTCGCGCAACGACCAGGTGGCGACGGACTTCCGGCTCTGGCTGCGCGGGGCCTGCTCGCGCATGGACGATCGCCTGGACGCGCTGCAGCGCGCGCTGCTCGGCCAGGCCGAAGCGCATGTGGAGACCATCATGCCGGGCTTCACCCATATGCAGCCCGCCCAGCCGATCACCTTCGCGCATCATTGCCTGGCCTATGTCGAGATGCTGTCGCGCGACCGCGGACGCTTCGCGGATGCGCGGATGCGGCTGAACGAGTCGCCGCTCGGCGCCGCGGCCCTGGCTGGCACCTCGTTCCCGATCGACCGCGAGGCGACCGCGAAGGCGCTCGGCTTCGCGCGGCCCATGCGCAATTCGCTCGACGCGGTGTCGGCGCGCGACTTCGCCTTGGAGTTCCTGGGCGCCGCGTCGATCTCGATGACGCATCTGTCGCGCCTCGCCGGCGAGCTGGTGCAGTGGACGAGCCCCGGCTTCGGGTTCGTGCGGCTGTCGGACGCCTTCACCACCGGCTCCTCGATCATGCCGCAGAAGCGCAACCCCGACGCGGCCGAGCTGGTGCGCGGCAAGACGGGCCGCGTGCTCGGCGACTTCGTGGCGCTCGCGGTCGTGGTGAAGGGCCTGGCGCTCGCTTACGGCAGCGACCTGCAGGAAGACAAGGAACGCGTCTTCGACGCCGCCGATACGCTGGAGCTGTCGCTCGCCGCGATGGCGGGCATGATCGCGGACCTGACCGTCAATGCCGAGGCGATGCGCCGCGCCGCGGAAGCGGGCTACCCGACCGCGACCGACCTCGCCGACTGGCTGGTTCGGGTCCTGAAGATGCCGTTCCGCGACGCGCATCACGTCGCCGGCAGCATCGTGCGCCAGGCCGAGACGCTGGGCGTGGGCCTGGACAAGGTGCCGCTCTCCGACATGCAATCGGTCGAGCCGCGCATCACCAACGACGTTTTCGCGGTGCTGACGCTGGAAGCTTCGCTCAATTCGCGCCAAAGTCCGGGCGGCACGGCACCGGCGCGTGTGCGCGAGCAGATCGCCTTCTGGCGGGAGACACTTCAATGATCCGGATATTGAGCCTTCTCGCGGCCGTCCTGTTCCTCGCCTCCTGCGGCGTGAAGAACGACCTCGTGCTGCCCGACGGCAAGCCGACGGCCAAGAACCAGCACGATCCGTCCAAGCCCACGGTGCCGATCGGCGAATGAGGCACATCGAGAATGTCGATCTGGCCGAGGTGGCCGAGGCGGTCGGCACGCCGTTCTACTGCTATTCGGTCGCGGCGCTGATCCGGGCCTATACCATGTTCGGGCTGGCGGTGCCGGCCGGGTCGCTGATCGCCTATTCGGTCAAGGCCAACGGCAATCTCGCGGTCTTGACGTTGCTGGCGGAAATGGGCGCGGGCGCCGACGTGGTCTCCGGCGGCGAGCTCAAGAAGGCGCTCGCCGCCGGCATTCCGGCCGCGCGCATCGTCTTCTCCGGCGTCGGCAAGACCAAGGCGGAGATGACGCTCGCCCTCGACGCGGGCATCCATCAGTTCAACGTCGAGAGCGAGCAGGAACTTCTTGCATTGAACGACGTCGCGGCCGCGACGGGAAAAAGCGCGCCCGTCGCGCTGCGCATCAACCCCGACGTCGATGCCAAGACTCATGCCAAGATCACCACCGGCACGTCCGAGAACAAGTTCGGCGTGCCCATCGCCCGCGCCCGCGGCATCTATGCGACGGCCGCGACGCTGCCCGGCATCCGTGTCGTCGGCGTCGACGTCCATATCGGCAGCCAGGTGACCGCGCTCGGCCCCTTCGAGGCTGCTTTCGCGCGCATCGTGGACCTCACCAAGCAGCTGCGCGCCGACGGCCACGCCATCGAGCGTCTCGACCTCGGCGGCGGCTTGGGCGTGCCGTCCGACCCCAAATCCTATGGCAAGGTCGCGGCGCGCGCGGTGGCCGGGCTGGACGTCCAGCTCATCTTCGAGCCGGGACGGGCGCTGGTTGCCGAAGCCGGCGTGCTGGTCGCCCGGGTGATCTACGTCAAGCCGGGCGAGGGGCGCACCTTCGCGATCCTCGATGCCGGGATGAACGACCTCATCCGCCCGGCGCTCTACGACGCCCATCACGATGTCGTGCGCGTGACGGGAACCGGCGAAGGCCGTGGCGTTTACGATCTCGTGGGCCCGGTCTGCGAATCCGCCGACGTTTTCGCCCGCGACTATGAGATGCCGGCCCTGGAGGCGGGCGATTTGGTCGCGTTCCTGAACGCCGGGGCCTATGGTGCGGTGATGGCCTCGGCTTACAATGCCCGCCCGCCCGCGGCCGAGGTCATGGTCCAGGGGCGCGAATGGAGTGTGGTTCGACCGCGACTGACCGATGACGCGCTTATCGCCGCCGACAGAATTCCGCACTGGCTCGGACCGTAAGACCGAGCGCTTCGTGCTGGCCGCGCGCGCAGCCCTCGGCTGGGAGCGCGTCTGGCCGGCGCTCTGGCCCGCGACCGGCATAGCCGGCGTGTTCGTCGCGGCGGCGCTGCTCAGCCTGCCCACGCTGCTGCCTTGGCCGCTGCATGCGCTGCTGCTGGCGGTGACGATCTCGGCGATGGGCCTGTCGCTCGCTTTCGCCTTCGAGGGCGTGCGCGCGCCCACCTGGCGCGACGGCGCGCGCCGCGTCGAGCGCGACTCGATCCTGGCGCACCGTCCCATTTCCGAAAGCGAGGACGTGCTCGCGGCCGGCGCCGGCGACGCGCTCGGCGAGGCGCTGTGGCGCGCCCATACCGAAAGCCGGCTGAAGGCGATCCCGAACTTGCGCGTGTCGTGGCCGCGCTCTTATCTCGCCAAGCGCGATCCGCGGGCGCTGCGCTATGTCGTGCTGCTGCTGATCGCGGCAGGCGCGGTGGTGGCGAACGGCGACTGGCGGGCGCGCCTTGCCGCCGCCTTCGGTCCCGGCGCGGGCGAGGCCGCGAACGTCTCCATCGACGCCTGGATCGATCCGCCCGCGTATACGGGCGAGGCGCCGGTCTATCTTTCGCAGAGCGAGACGCGGCGCATCGCCGTGCCGACCGGCTCGGTCTTGAACCTGCGCGTCCACGGCGCGAGCCACGCCCCTTACGTCTCGGTCGACGGCGCCGAGTTCACCGGCGGCTCGGGCGAATATGCGGCCAGCGCCCGCGTCACCGGGAATACCACCGTGCGCGTGCGCGCGGGCGGCCGCACCGTCGGCGACTGGCGCCTGAGCGCGTTGCCCGACGACAAGCCGATGATCGCCTGGTCGGCCAATCCCGCGCGCACCGAGCACGAGGCGTTGAAGCTCTCCTTCACCGCGGGCGACGACTATGGCGTGACCGCGGCGCGCGCGATCATCACGCCGCACGGACGTTACGGGAAGCCGCTCGTCGTCGATCTGCCGCTCGACCAGCCCTCCGCCAAGACACTGACGCAGACGAGCTTTCGCGATCTCACCGCGAACCCTTACGCCGGCCTCGACGTCGACATCCGGCTCGAGGCGGTCGACGGCGCGGGCCAGACAAGCACCAGCGCGTCGAAGCGTTTCACCCTGCCGCAGCGCATCTTCACCAACGCGCTGGCCCGCGCGCTGATCGAGCAGCGCCAGGTGCTGGCCACCGGCGACGTGCGCCTGCGCCCGCGCGTGGCCGCGACGCTCGAAGCGCTCACCATCGCGCCGGACAAGTTCTATCAGGACCAGCTCGGACCGTATCTCGCGATCCGCGAGGCCTATTGGACCATGCGCCACGCCGGGCACGACGAGGACATCGTCCATGTCAGCGACCTGTTGTGGCAGACGGCGGTCGGGCTCGAGCGCGGCGGGTTGCTCAGCGCGGCTGAGGAATTGCGCAAGCTGCAGCAGATGCTCGCGCAGGCCTTCGCGCAGGGCGCGCCGCAGGAGGTGATCGACTCGCTGCTGGAGCGCTATCAGGAGGCGTTGCAGCGCTACCTTCAGGCGCTCGCGGCCAATCCGCCGGACGACACCGCGCAGGCGCCGTCGCCCGACGCCAAGGTGATGAGCGAGGCCGATCTCCAGGCGCTGCTCAAGGCGATCCAGCAGCTCGCGCAGAGCGGCGACCGCGCGGGCGCCGCGCAGATGCTGGCGCTGCTGCAAAGCCTGCTCGAGAACCTGCACATGACCCAGGGCGCGGGCGGTTCGGGCAGCGGGCAGATGTCGCCCGAGAACAAGGCGCTGTCCGACGCGATCCAGGGCCTGGGCGACCTGATGGGCAAGCAGCGCGGCCTCGTCGACAAGACCTTCCGCGAGCAACAGGGCAAGGGCGACCCCAAGGACGGCGGACCCAAGGGTCTCGCCCAGCAGCAACAGCAGCTGCGCGACCAGCTCGACAAGATCCTCAAAGGCCTCGGCGACCAAAAACCCAAGGACCTCGACGACGCCGGCCGCGCCATGGGCCAGGCCCAGGGCGAGCTCGGCAACAAGGACCTGCCCAACGCCGCCATCGATCAGAAGAACGCGCTCGAGGCGATGCGCAAGAGCGCGGGCGACCTCGCCAAGAAGCTGCTGAGCAAGTCCGGCCAGCAGGGACAGCAGGGCGACACCGATCCGCTCGGCCGCACGACGGGCCCGACCAAGAACGGCATGGGCGGCGACGTCAAGGTGCCCGGTGTCTCCGACCTGGCACGTGCGCGCGAGATATTGAAGGAGCTGCGCAAGCGCGCCGCGGAGCGCGGAAGGCCGCAGCAGGAGCTCGATTACATCGACCGGCTGCTGAAGCAGTTTTGAGCGTCAGGCGCGCGCGAACTTGAGTTCGCGCGAGGGCTTCGCCCTCGCATCGCCTTTGGCGATGCGCGCCGTCTAACCAACCCTGACGATATCCGGACATCCGCGGCTCCCGCCGTCGTCGTCCATGCCATAGCCGGCGATAAAGTCGGCGACGCCGTGGAACAGGGCGAAGTCGGCATGGGCGACGGCGTCGCCGCGCAGCTTGTCGACGGCGACCACGGTGATCACCTTGGCGGCGCCGGCCGCCTTGAGGAGCGCGCGGGCCGTTTCGACGGTCGTGCCGCGGTCGAGGACGCCGTCGATCAGCAGCACCGTCTTGCCGCGCACGGCCTCGCCCGGACCGGCGAGCACCTGCACCTGCTCGCCCGCTTCGCGCTTGTCGTAGCAGCGCAGCCAGAGGAATTCGCCGGGAAGAGAAAGACCTCGCCGCGCCAGCGCGCGCATCAGATCGGCGGCGAAGACGAAGCCGCCGATCAAGACCGGCGCCGCGATGTCGGGCTTGGGCGCAGCCGCCACGATTTCGTCGGCCAGTTCTTCGAGGCGTTCGGCGATCTCATCCGCGCCGAACAGGACTTCCGCGCTCACTCGCCCTCGCGCGCGAAGCGCAGCTCGAAATGGCTGAAGCCCTGCGGCGGATTGGTGAGCCGTCCGCTGAAGCTGGTGGTCTGGCCGGGATGCAGGGTCATCGTGCCGGGCACGATCATCCAGTGATAGAGCTCGCGCTTCTCGTCGTCGATCAGCGCGACGCGGATCTGCGGCACCGGCAGCTCGTGGCTGGACGTGTTGGCGAGCTCGCCCGACACCGCCAGCACCGGCTGGCCGTTCTCGTTGCCGCGCTTGATCTGCGCATCGCGGATGTCGATGCCGCTGGTGTTGGTCTTCATGCCCAGCGCCGCATAGACCGACGCCGATTGCGGCCACACCACCGCGATCTGCTCGCGGAACGCCATCGCCGACCAGCCGATCAACAGCACGATCGCGACGAGGCCGAGCCAGCCGAAGGCCAGCGCGATCCGGCGCGGCCAAAGCGACGGGCCGCGCTCGCGTGGCGGCCGGGCAACGGCGACGGATGGCGCGACGACCGGCTCGCGCGCGATGATCGGGCTGGGCGCGAAGGCCTGTACCCGCGGCGCCGGCGCAAGCGCTTCGGGTGGAGGCGGGATGGGCGCGGCAGGCGCAGGTTCGGGCGCCGCCGAGGATGCGGCGGGTTCCGGCTGGGCCGCGGACCCGGACGCGGCTTCGGGGACAACGACCGCCTCGTCCGACGGCGCGTCCTGGTGCCAGACATGGCTGCACTTGGCGCAGCGCACGTTGCGGCCCGCCGGCTGGAACTTCGCCGCGTCGGCCTGATAGCGCGTCGCGCAATTCGGGCAGGTCAGGATCATGCCGACGAAAATGGCGCAAGCCTTCCGCGCAGGCAAGGCTCGCGCTCTTGTCCATGCACCGTTATGTTCTCTCCGCAATGGTTCGCTTCGAAAATGTCGGCATGCGCTACGGCGCCGGGCCCGAGGTGCTGCGCGACGTGACGTTCGTGCTGGAGGCGGGCTCGTTCACCTTCCTGACCGGGCTTTCGGGCGCTGGCAAGACCACGCTCCTGAAGCTGATCAACATGACCGAGCCGCCGTCGCGCGGCCTCGTCACCCTGTTCGGCCAGGACCTGTCGATCACCAAGCGCGCGGACTTCCCGGCGCTGCGCCGGCGTATCGGCGTGGTGTTCCAGGACTTCCGCCTGCTGTCGCACCTGTCGGCTTTCGACAACGTCGCGCTGCCCTTGCGCCTCGCCGGCCGCAAGGAGAACGAATACGTCCAGGACGTGGAGGAGCTCTTGTCCTGGGTGGGGCTCGGCGACCGCATGCAGGCGAGGCCGGCGACGCTGTCGGGCGGCGAGCAGCAGCGGATCGCCATCGCGCGCGCGGTGGTGGCGCGCCCCGACCTGCTCATCGCCGACGAGCCCACCGGCAACGTCGATCCCGAGATCGGCCAGCGGCTGATGCGGCTCTTCGCCGAGCTCAACCGGCTGGGCACCACCGTGCTCATCGCCACCCACGACCGCGCGCTGATCGAAGGCATGCGCGCGCGCGAGATGCGGCTCGTCGACGGCCGGCTGGTCGAGCTGCGCACGGGACGCGCGGCATGATCGCGGCAAACGCCATCCTGCCGCGCGACAAGGGCGCGGCGCCGCTCGACCTGGTGATCGGGGTGATGGCGTTCCTGGCGGCGTTGGCGCTCGGCGCCTCGCTGATCGCCGACCGCACCGCGCTCGGCTGGCGCGCGGGCCTGTCGGACCGGCTGACGGTGCAGATCGTGCCGCCGACGCACAAGATGGGCCTGGACGAAGAGGTCGACGTGGCGCTCGGCGTGCTGCGCGCCACGCCCGGCATCGCCCATGCGGCGCCGCTCACCCAGGACCAGACGCTCAACCTGGTGCAGCCCTGGATCGGCAAGGATGCGCTCGTCGCCGATCTGCCGCTGCCGCGCCTGATCGACGCGACGATCACGCCCGGCGCCGAGGTCGATCTCGCCGCGCTGTCGCGGACGCTGAAACAGGTGGCGCCGGACTCGCTGCTCGACGATCACGCGCGCTGGATCGCGCGGCTGAAGGGTCTCGCCGACGCGATCACCTGGTCGGCCTATGGCATCCTGCTGCTCATCGCGATCGCGACCGCGGCCGCGGTATCCTTCGCGACGCGCGCCGGCCTTCAGGCGCATCACGAGATGGTCGAGCTGCTGCACCAGATGGGCGCGCAGTCGGGCTTCATCGCGCGCGCCTTCGAGCGGCACTATTTCGTGTCGGCGCTGGTGGCCGCGTCGGTCGGCGCGGTGCTCGCGGCCGCGTTCTATCTGGGCGCGGGCGCGCTCGAGTTCGCGGGCGTCGAGGCGGTGCCGTTCCTGCCGCCCCTGGCGCTGAAATTCAGCGAGGTTCCCTGGCTTCTTGCGGTGCCCGCGGTCTCGGGAATCATCGCGCTGGCCACCGCCCGGCTGTCGGTCCTGGCGGCGCTGCGCAAGATTTACTGACAGAAATTTACCATTTTCCGGGCTACACTCGGACGCATGTGGAAGGTGATCGCCGTCCTCGTCGTCCTCTATCTCGCGGGCTTCGTGATCTTCGTCACGATGCTGCCTGCGCCCAAAGCTTCGGCCGCGCCCGCGCAGGGCATCGTCGCGCTGACCGGCGGCGACGAACGGCTCTCGGCCGCGGTCAACCTGCTCGAGACCAATCACGGCCAGCGCCTGCTGATCAGCGGCGTGCACCCCAAGACCACAAAGCAGGAATTGAAGCTGCTCTCGCATGGCGGTCCGCGCTTCGACTGCTGCGCCGATCTCGGCTATGCGGCCGAGAACACGCGCGGCAACGCGCAGGAGGCGGCCGACTGGGCGCGCGCGCACCGCTTCAACAGCCTGATCGTGGTGACGGCCAGCTATCACATGCCGCGCAGCCTGACCGAGTTCCAGGCCGCGATGCCCGGCGTCAAGCTCGAGCCCTATCCGGTGCAGCCGGTCGACATCGATCTCGCGGGCTGGTGGCACGACTTCCGGGCGCTGCGCGTGCTGCAGGGCGAATACGCCAAATACGTCGCCTCGACCGTGCGCAACGCCGTCATCCGCCCCGCGCCTCCCGGCCCCCTTGACCCGAAAAAGCCGGGCGGCAAATCTCGCGCGTGACCTTCCTTCGCTCCGCGATCTTCTTCGCCTGGTTCGCGCTCGTCTCGGCGACGATGGCGATCCTGTTCCTGCCTGTGCTCGCGATGCCGCGCAAAGCGACGGTGTGGATGTCGCGCCAATGGAGCGCGCTGGTGTTCTGGGGCTTGCGCGCCTTTGCCGGCACGGGCTTCGAGGTGCGCGGACCGCGTCCGCCGGACGGCGTGCTGGTCGCGTCCAAGCATATGAGCATGTGGGACACGCTGGCGCTCTATCTCATGCTCGACGATCCGGCGGTGGTCTTGAAGCGTGGGCTGACGCTCATCCCGTTCTACGGCTGGTATGTCAGCAAGGCGGGCTCCATCGCCATCGACCGCAAGGGCGGCGCGCAGTCGCTGCGCGCGATGGCGGCGGCGGCGAAGAAAGTCATCGCGCAGGGCCGCTCGATCCTCATCTTCCCCGAAGGCACGCGCAAGCAGCCGGCCGCGGCGCCCGACTACAAGCCCGGTGTCGCAGGCCTCTATGGACAGCTCGGCGTCGCCTGCGTTCCCGCGGCGCTGAATTCGGGCGTGTTCTGGGCCGGCTTCATCAAGAGGCCTGGTACCATCGTACTGGAATTCCTCGAGCCGATCCCGCCGGGGTTGCGCTCACGCGATTTCATGACGCTGTTGGAAGCGCGCATCGAGACGGCAAGCAACGCGCTGGTCGCAGAGGCACGCGCGCATCTCAATCTTTGATTGCCGTGCGTTGTGGTTCGCCTTTGATCGTGGGATGATGGAACCGCTCATCTACGGGAGGTTTCCATGCGGCTTTCGCTGTTGTGCGTCGGCGTCCTGGCCGTCGCGACCTCGACCGAGGCCAAGCCCGTCATCACGATCTTCGACGTGCCGCACGCCACGCAGGTCTTCCAGGGCGGCACCGCGCCGATCGGCATGAACCAGAACGGCGACGTCACGGGCTATTACACCACCAAGAGCGTGCGCCACGGCTTCATCCGCACCGCCGACGGCCAGTACCTCACCTTCGTCGTGCGCCATCGCGCGCATACCTTCCCGCTCGCGATCAACGACGCGCGCGCGGTGACGGGCGTGGTCAGGACCGAGCGTGGCGTGCCGCGCGGCTTCCTGCGCACTCCGGACGGCGCCGTCACGCTGCTCGATCCGCCCGGTTCCGGCGGCAGCTCCTACGGCACCGAGCCGCTGGTCATCGACGATGCCGGCAATATCGGCGGCTATTACGAGGATGTGGCGGGCGTGCTGCACGGTTTCCTGCGCGCGCCCGACGGCACCTATGCCGTCTACGACGCGCCGGGCGCGGGCCGCGATCCGGGCGAGGGCACCTTCGTCACCAACATGACGGCCAAGGATCACCTGGTGGGCTACAGCTTCGACACGCAGGCAGGACAGTTCGGCTTCACCCGCAGCGCCAGCGGCCGCAGGCAGGTGCAGTTCGCCTATCCGGGTGCTACCGCGACCTCGCCGCAGGCGATGAACGACGGCGGCGTCATCACCGGCTACTACACCAATGCCGACGAGGTGTGGCACGGCTTGGTGGGCACCACCGGCGGCGGCTTCGCTTCGTTCGATGCGCCGAGCGGCGGCACGCTCGCCGGCGCCGGCACGACCGGCTATGCCGTCAACAAGTCCGGGCTGATCGGCGGCTTCGCCATCGACGACAATTTCGCCTATCACGGTTTCCTCAGGAAGGCGTCGGGCGAGATCGTGCCGATCGATATCGAGGGCGCGGGAACCGACGCCAACAAGGGCACCATCGTCGAGGCCGTCAGCGATGCCGGCGTCGTCATGGGCTATTTCACCGACGCGAACGGCGTCAACCACGGCTTCCTGCGGAGCCGGGACTAAAGGCCTCCATCCGGAACGGACAGGGAACATTCCTTGACTTTAACCGTTCGCGCGTATACGTCTTCGGACCGCTCGGGCCAGGGCGGACGAAAGGCGCCATGACCGACATTTCCCGCCAGATCTGGGACATGAAGTACCGCCTGAAGGCGCCGGACGGCACGCCCATCGATGCCGAGGTGGCGGACAGCTGGGCGCGCGTGGCGCTGGCGGCCGCCCAGGCCGAAGCGCCCGAGCGGAAGCGCGAATGGGCCCTGGAATTCGGCGCCGCGCTGGCCGGCCACCGCTTCCTGCCCGCGGGCCGCATCCTCGCCGGCGCCGGCACCGAGCGCAGCGTGACGCTGTTCAACTGCTTCGTGATGGGCGCCATCCCCGATTCCATGGACGGCATCTTCTGCCACCTGCGCGAGGCGGCGCTGACGCTGCAGCAGGGCGGCGGCATCGGCTACGATTTCTCGACGCTCCGGCCCAAAGGCGCACCCGTGAAGGGCATGGGCGCGGACGCTTCCGGCCCGGTCTCGTTCATGGACGTCTGGGATGCGATGTGCCGCACCATCATGAGCGCCGGCAGCCGCCGCGGCGCGATGATGGCGACGCTGGCTTGCGACCATCCCGACATCGAGGATTTCGTTTCCGCCAAGCAGACGCCGGGCAAGCTGTCGAACTTCAATCTCTCGGTGCTCGTCAGCGACGCGTTCATGGAAGCGGTCGGGCGCGACGCGCTTTGGGACCTCGTCTTCGAAACCCGCGTATACAAGACCATCCGCGCGCGCGAGCTGTGGGACCGCATCATGCGCGCGACCTACGACTATGCCGAGCCCGGCGTGATCTTCATCGACCGGATCAACACGCAGAACAATCTCGCCTATTGCGAGACGATCCGGGCGACCAATCCATGCCTCGTGGGCGACAGCTGGATCATGACCGGTGAAGGTCCGCGGCAGATCGCCGAATTGGTGGGGCGTCCCTTCGCGGCCATCGCCGACGGCAAGTCATGGCCGAGCGATGCGCGGGGCTTCTTCAGCCGGGGCAACAAGCCGGTCGTCGATTTGCAGACGAGCGAGGGTTATCGCCTGCGGCTCACCGCCGATCACCGTCTGCGCAAGGTTACGCGCCGCACACGATGGTCGTGCGAATGGGAATGGGTCGAGGTGGGATCGTGCGCCTCCGGCGACGAGCTTCTCATTCACGATCATCGCGGCATTTCCGCCTGGGGCGAGCCGCGGCTAGCGGGGCGCGACTCCGCCGGGGGCTATCTGCTCGGAATTCTAATCGGCGATGGCGTTCTCAAGGCCGACACCGCCGTGCTTTCGGTTTGGCCCGGGCAGCGCGTAGCCAACGGCACCGATGAACGTGCGGGCGTTCACGGCACGATGCGCGCCGCAAGCGAAGCTCTGATGCATTTTCGTCATCGCGCGGACTTCAAGGGCTGGACGGCCGTTGCCGGCCGCGGCGAATGGCGGCTCAAGTCCGTGGCCGTGGGAAACCTCGCGCAAGAGCACGGGCTCGAGCCCGGGCGAAAGACGATAACAGCGAAGATCGAGCGCCGTTCGAGCGCGTTTCAGGCAGCGCTGCTCCGCGGGCTCTTCGACACCGAGGGCAGCGTGCAAGGCAATCAGCAGAAGGGCGTCAGCGTGCGTCTGTCGCAGAGCGATCCGGGTCTGCTGGAAGCGGCACAACGCATGTTGCTGCGCCTGGGTATCGCGAGCACGATCTATCGCGAGCGCCGGCCTGCCGGACAGCGTGCGCTCCCCGATGGCCGCGGCGGATCGAAGACCTATGCGATCCGCGCGCAGCACGAGCTTGTGGTCTCCGGCGAGAATCTGGACGTCTTCGCCCAGCGAGTAGGTTTCAGCGACACGGACAAGGCGGCACGGCTGACGGCCCTTCTCGGTGGCTATCGGCGCGGATTGAATCGCGAGGCCTTCGTGGCCACGGTGTCGCAGATCGTTCCCGCCGGTGAGGCGGAAGTGTTCGACGCCGCGATTCCCGGTCTGAACGCTTTCGACGCCAACGGCTTCTGGGCGCACAATTGCGGCGAACAGCCCCTACCACCCTACGGCGCCTGCCTGCTCGGCTCGATCAACCTGGCAAGGCTGGTGCGCGAGCCGTTCGGCGAGGCTGCGCATGTCGATCTCGACGAGCTGGCCGCGCTGACCCGCACCGCCGTGCGCCTGTTGGACAACGCCATCGACATCTCGCGCTTCCCGCTGCCCGAGCAGGCGAACGAAGCCAAGGCCAAGCGGCGCATCGGGCTGGGCGTGACGGGGCTCGCCGACGCGCTCGTCTTCTGCCGCGCGCGCTACGGCTCGGCCGAGAGCATCGCACTGATCGAAAGCTGGCTGTCGACCCTCAGCCACGCGGCCTATGCGGCGTCCGCCGATATCGCGAAAGAGAAGGGCGCGTTTCCGCTCTTCGACGCGCGCGAATATCTCGACCGCCCGCATATCCGCGCGCTGCCGCAGGCGATCCGCGATCGGATCGCCGCGCACGGCATCCGCAACGGGCTGCTCACCTCGATCGCGCCGACGGGCACGATCTCGCTCTTCGCCGGCAACGTGTCGAGCGGCATCGAGCCGGTCTTCGCCTATTCCTACACGCGCCGGGTGCTGCAGCCGGACGGCGCGCACAGCGAAGAGACGGTGGAGGATTACGCCTATCGCGCCTTCCGCGCGCGCTTCGGCGCGGACGCGGCGCTGCCCGACTATTTCGTCAACGCCCAGACGCTCGCGCCCGAGGATCACCTGGCGGTACAGGCCGCGGCGCAGAAGCACATCGACAGCTCGATCTCCAAGACCATCAACGTGCCGGTCGACATCGCCTTCGACGCCTTCAAGGGCGTCTATCTGCGCGCCTATGAGACGGGTTGCAAAGGCTGCACGACCTATCGTCCCAATCCGGTGACGGGCGCGGTGCTCCAGGCCGAGGCGCCCGCCCCTGCCGCTGCAACCGGCGCGCCGCCGCGCGACGAGGAGCCGCTGCTGCCCTTCGCGACCGGCGAGATCGTCTATATGAGCAAGCCCTTCGACCGGCCCGACGTGCTGCTCGGCCAGACCTACAAGATCAAATGGCTGGACAGCGACCACGCCTTCTACATCACCGTCAACGACATCGAGACGGCGGGGCGCCGCCGCCCGTTCGAGGTCTTCATCAACTCCAAGAATATGGAGGCCTATGCCTGGACGCTCGCGCTCACCCGCATGATCAGCGCGGTGTTCCGGCGCGGCGGCGACGTCTCGTTCGTGGTCGACGAGCTCAAGGCGGTGTTCGATCCGCGCGGCGGGCAATGGATGGGCGGGCGCTATGTGCCGTCGCTGCTCGCCGCCATCGGCGAGACCATCGAGCAGCACCTGATCTCCATCGGGTTCATGTCTCCGCGCGACGCCATCCTGCCCAAGGAGGAGCGCCGCGCCGTCGCCATGGCGGCGGAGGGCGCGCCCGCGCGCTCCTGCCCGCGCTGCGGCAGCCCGACCTTCGTTCGGATCGAAGGCTGCGACTCTTGCGTGTCGTGCGGCTATTCGAAATGCGGCTAGAAGTGTGGGTATGCTGGGCCGCATGAACTATTCCAGCCGGTTCTTCCTCTATGCGCCCTTCGCGCTGCTGCTGCTCCTGGGCGCAGCGGCGGGCGCGAACTGGTACGCCGTCACGCGGCCCTTGTCCCGCAGCCTCGTTGCGATGAACGGCGGCGCGGAGGCGATGCCCGGCGTCAGGCTGGGCTTCAAGAGCATGTCGATCGGCGGCTTCCCGTTCCGCGTCGACGCGGTGTTCGACGGCTTCCGCGTCGAGATCGCGACGAAGGACGGCCCGATCGCATGGCGCGCCGAGCATTTCGCCCTGCATCGCCTGGCCTATGGCAAGGACGACACCATCTTCGAGGCGGCGGGGCGTCAGTCGCTGCAATGGGGCCGCGGCCGGGCGCTGGATTTCGAAGCCGGCAGCCTGCATGCCAGCGCCTTGCGCGACGCTGGCGGCGTGAAGCAGTTCGATCTCGATCTGGTGGCTTTCGGCTCGCGCGCGTTCACGTCCGGCCATATGCAGCTTCATCTGCGGCGCCGCGACGGCTCGCTCGACGTCTTCGCGAGCGCCGACGAGCTGCGCATGCCGCGCGGCGAACAGATCAAGACGGCGATGGTGCAGGCAAGCGCTTCGGCTCCGCGCGCATTCGACGGGCTGCGCGCCGGCCGCGTGACCTGGCAGAGCGCGCTCGAGGCCTGGCGCCAGGCGAACGGCGCCGCGCATGTCGACGCGTTCCACGTCGTAGCCGATCCGCTCGATGCCATGGGGCAGGGCGGCCTGCGCCTCGACGACGCGCATCGCCTCTCCGGTCTCGTCGATTTCAAGATCGCCGGCATGGCGCAGTGGCTGCAGCGCGAGCACCGCGGCGCGCTTGCCGATGCGCTCAAGGCGCGCGCCGGCGCGGCAGGCGGCAACGAGGCAGGCAAGATGGGCGTGGTGCTGGGCAGCCGCGACGGCATCGCGTATCTCGGCGATGCGCCCGTCGGCACGCTTGCGCCGCTCTACTGATCCTTCTTGTTGCGCCCGAAGTTCGGCGCCGCGGAGTCCTGGCCGGCGTCGATGATGCCGCGGCGGATCGCGCGGGTGCGGGTGAAAAGCGTGAACAGCGCGTCGCCGTCGCCCCAGCGGATGGCGCGCTGCAAGGCGCTCAGGTCCTCGCTGAAGCGGCCCAGCACCTCGAGCACGGCGTCCTTGTTGTTCAGGAAGACGTCGCGCCACATGGTGGGATCGCTGGCCGCGATGCGCGTGAAGTCGCGGAAGCCACCGGCCGAATACTTGATCACCTCGCTCTTGGTGACGGCCGAGAGGTCGTCCGCGGTGCCCACGATGTTGTAGGCGATGAGATGCGGCACGTGGCTGGTGATGGCAAGCACCAGGTCGTGATGGCCCGCGTCCATCACGTCGACCTTGCTGCCCAGCCGCTCCCAGAAGGCGCCCAGCTTCGCCACCGCGTCCGGATCGGCGCCGTCCGGCGGGGTCAGGATGCACCAGCGCCCGTCGAACAGTTCCGCGAAGCCGGCCTCGGGGCCCGACTGCTCGGTGCCGGCGATGGGATGGGCCGGCACGAAATGCACGCCGGCCGGGATATGCGGGCCCACGTCGCGCAGCACCGCGGTCTTGACCGAGCCGACGTCGCTGACCGTGGCGCCGGGCGCAAGGTGCGGCGCCATCGCGCGCGCAAGCCCGCCGAACGCACCGACCGGCGTCGCCAGCACGACCAGATCGGCGCCCTCGACGCAGGCGGCCAGGTCGTCATGCAGCGAATCCGCGAAGCCCGCCGCCCGCGCGCGTTCGAGAACGGCGGCGGTCGGCTCATAACCCGCGATATGGCCCATGCCGCCGGCGCGCCGCATCGCGTGCGCCAAGGACGAGCCGATCAGGCCCAGGCCCAGAACGGCGACTTTTTCGTATGTCATTTCATGAACTCGGCCAGCGCGGCCACGACCCTGCGGTTGGCCTCTTCCGTGCCGACGGTGAGGCGCAGGCAGCTCGGCAAGCCATAGGCCGCGACGCCGCGCAGGATCAGTCCGCGCGCGCAGAGGAACGCGTCGGCGGCCGCGCGCTGCTTCGCATCGGCGAAATGGATCAGCACGAAGTTGCCGACGCTGTCGTCGCAGCGCAGGCCCAGCGCGCGGATGTTCTGGATCAGCCAGCCGCGCCAGGTCTCGTTGTGCGCGACCGCGGTTTCGATATGGGCGCGGTCCTTCAGCGCCGCCGCCGCCGCCTGCTGAGCCGGCGTCGAAACGTTGAACGGCCCGCGGATGCGGGTCAGCACGTCGACGACCTCGGCGGGGCAATAGGCCCAGCCCACGCGCAGCCCCGCCAGCCCGTAGACCTTGGAGAAGGTGCGCGTCATCACGACGTTGGAATTGTTGGCGACCAGCTCGATGCCGGCCTCGTAGTCGTTGCGCCGGACGTATTCGGCATAGGCCGCGTCGATCACCAGTAGGATGTCGCTGCGCAGGCCCGCATGCAGGCGGCGCACCTCGCCATGCGGAAGATACGCGCCGGTCGGATTGTTGGGATTGGCGAGATAGACGAGGCGGGTCTTCGGCGTCACCGCCGCCAGCATCGCATCGACGTCGGCGTGCAGATCCTTCTCCGGCACCAGAACCGGCACGGCGCTGTTGGCGAGGGTCGCGATCTTGTAGACCAGGAAAGCGTGCTCGGTGAAAAGCGCCTCGTCGCCGGGCCGCAGATAGGCATGCGCCAGCAGGGTCAAGAGCTCGTCCGAGCCGTTGCCGCAGACGATGCGCGCCGCATCCAGGCCATAGGCCTCGGCGATCGCTTCGCGCAGGACCTGGGCGCTTCCTTCCGGATAGTATTCGAGAGCCACCGCCGCCTCGCCGAACGCGGCCACGGCCTTGAGGCTGGGGCCCAGCGCGCTCTCGTTCGAGGACAGCTTGATCGGCACCTCCGCGCCGGGTACTTCGGCGCGGCCGCCGACATAGGGCGCGATGTCCAGGATTCCGGGCTTGGGACTTAGTTTCATGGCGGCGGTATTGATACGTAAGGTCTAAGGCCTTAGCAAACGGCCATGGCGGAACCCGCGACTCCCAGATTTTTGCGCCCGCTGGCCGCGCCCGGCGCCGAGCTCGGCCACGCCATCACCTTCGACGCGCCCTTGGGCCTCGATGCCGGCCGCAGCATCGCGCCCTGGACTTGCGCCTATATGACATATGGCAGCTTGAACGCGGCGCGCTCGAACGCGGTGCTGGTCTGCCATGCGCTCACCGGCGACCAATTCGTCATCGGCCGCCATCCGGTGACGGGCAAGCCCGGCTGGTGGACGTCGATGGTCGGCCCCGGCAAGCCGATCGACACCGAGCGCTTCTTCGTCATCTGCGCCAACGTCGTCGGGGGCTGCATGGGCTCGAGCGGCCCCGCCGAGACCGATCCCAGGACGGGCCAACCCTACGGCCTCGACTTCCCGCTGGTCACCGTGCGCGACATGGTGCGCGCGCAAGCGGCCCTGCTCGACGCGCTCGGCATCGAGAAGCTGCTCTGCGTGACCGGCGGCTCGATGGGCGGCATGCAGGTCCTGCAGTGGGCGGCGTCCTATCCCGACCGCGTGGTCAGCGCCATGCCGATCGCGACCGCCGCGCGGCACTCGGCGCAGAACATCGCCTTCCACGAGGTCGGGCGCCAGGCGATCATGGCTGATCCCGACTGGCGCGGCGGACGCTATGCGGCGGAGGGCACGCAGCCGTCCAAGGGACTCGCGGTCGCGCGCATGGCCGCGCATATCACCTATCTTTCGGAAGCCGCCTTGCAGCGCAAGTTCGGCCGCGAGCTTCAGGACCGCGCCGAGATTTCGTTCCGCTTCGCGCCCGACTTCCAGGTCGAATCCTATCTGCACTATCAGGGCTCGAGCTTCGTCGACCGCTTCGACGCGAATTCCTATCTCTATATCACGCGGGCGATGGACTATTTCGATCTCGCCGCGGACTATGGCGGGACTCTGGCCGAAGCATTCCGCGGCGCGCGCACGCGCTTCTGCATCGTCTCCTTCACCAGCGACTGGCTGTTCCCGACGCCCGAGAACAAGCGCATCGCGCATGCGCTGAACGCGGCCGCCGCGACCGTCAGCTTCGTCGAGATCGAGAGCGACCGCGGCCACGACGCCTTCCTGCTCGACGAGCCCGAGCTCTTCGCGGCGGCGCGCGGCTTCCTGAACTCGGTCGCGCAGTCGGTGGGGGCGTGATGGCGCGCAGCTTGCGTCCCGATCTCGCGGCCATCGCCGAGATGATCCCCGAAGGCGCGCGCGTGCTCGACGTCGGCTGCGGCGATGGGCAATTGCTCGAGCATCTCAAGACCACCAGGCAGGTCGACGGCCACGGGCTCGAGCTGTCGCAGCAGAACGTCAATGCCTGCGTCGCGCGCGGGCTCGCCGTCATCCAGGGCGATGCCGACGCCGACCTTCACGAATATCCCTCGCAGGTCTTCGACGTGGTGATCCTGAGCCAGACCATCCAGGCGACGCGCAATCCGCGCGCGGTGCTGGATCACCTGTTGCGCATCGGACGGCGCACGGCGGTGTCGCTGCCCAACTTCGGGCATTGGCGGGTGCGCTTGAGCCTGGCCCTCAACGGCCGCATGCCGCGCACCAGGGCGCTCGATTATCCCTGGTACGACACGCCCAATATCCACCTCTGCACCATCGCGGACTTCACCGCGCTGGCGGCGGAGGCGGGTGCGGATATCGAGCGCGCGCTGGCCCTGCGAGCGGACGGGCGCACGCATCCGATGCGCTCGGATGCGTGGGGCCCGAACAGCTTCGCGGAAGGCGCGATCTTCCTGCTGAAGCCGCGCCAGCCTCTTTAGTTCTGCGCGAGCTTGTTGCCCAGCAGCTGCATCGCCTTGGCATAGTGGTCGACGCCCTGGCGATAGTAGCCGGCGTGACAGAAGCGCTGGCCGAGGCTCCGCTCCTTCGTCGCGTCGGCATTCTGCGAGGCCGAGATCGCGGTCGCGACCTGGCTTTCGGCGCTGGCGCAGCTGGCCGCGCTCTCTTCGCGCGCCAAGGCGCTCGTCGCGGCGCCGACGCACAGAGCAACGGTCAAAGCCGACAGTTTCGTGAAACGCATGACATCCTCCTTTTTGCGGCCCCCGAGCCACGCCGCACTTAGGAAGCGAATGCGGCGATAAAAGGGATGCGTGCGATGAATTTCCTGCAAGGAAGTCGCGGCCGCAGGAAGTGCGCGCTAGTGCACAAAGGTGCAGCCGCGCATGCGTCATATGCGCGTGGCGAATGCATCAGGCACGCGCCAGCGCGGGCTCCGTGCGCTTCTTGGCCTGGGTCGGCGCCTGAACGGAGGCTGGCGCGTAGATCGACTTCGACGCTTCGACGACGTGGACGCCGCCCAGCCTGGGCCAGAACCTGCGTCCCAGCTTCTCCCAGCCAGCCCCGTTGCGCAGCAGCTTGCGTCCGCCGACCGGCGGCCCATAGAGCGCGCAGTCCCAGCGCAGCGGTTCGAACATCGCGCCGCGCAAGAGGCGGTCGAGCTCGCCGCGATGGAACGGGCGTCCCTGCGCGAAAGGCGAGCGCTCGATCAGCGCCCACAGGCTGGCGCGGTTGGGCGCCACGATCAGCATGCGGCCCTCGGGCGCCAGCACGCGCCAGAGCTGGCGCATCAGGGGGCGCACCGCGTCGGCGCCTTCCAGCCCGTGCACCACCAGGATGCGGTCGAACATCGCGTCGGGAAAGGGCAGGGCGTCCTCGTCGGCGAGCGCCGTCAGGGGCCGTTCGGTCGGCCAGCCCACCACGCCCTGCTGCGCCGGCATGACGGATACGGCACGCTCGGCCTCGATCTGGAAGGCGCGCAGATAGGGTGTGGCGAAACCGTAGCCCAGGACCCGCGCGCGGTCGACGGCCGGCCACAGCTGCCGCATGCGGCGCAGGATGATGCGCCGCGCCACCTGGCCCACGGGGGACTCGTAGAACGCGAGGAGTTCACCTGCGTCGAGCTGCATGACGAAGGCGTAGCCCCAAGACCGTTCTACGGCAAGCAGTCCCCTGCTAGGCTCCGGCCTTCAGCAAGGAGAGACATGTGAGCCCGCTCGAGATCGAACTCGTCCCCTGCCTCAGCGACAATTATGCCTATCTGGTGCGCGATGCCGATGCCGGGCTCTGCGCCGTGGTCGACCCGTCGGAAGCGCCGCCGGTCAAGCTGGCGCTGGCCAGGCGCGGCTGGACGCTCACCCATATCCTCAACACCCATCACCATTTCGACCATACCGGCGGCAACCTGCCGCTGAAGGAAGAGTTCGGCTGCGAGATCGTCGGCCCGGGCCAGGACCGCGCGCGCTTCGAGGGCCTCGACACCGGCGTCGACGAGAGCACGGGTTGGAGCTTCGGCGGACGGGCGGTGCGCGTGCTGGAGATCCCGGCACATACCAGCTCGCACATCGCCTTCGTGATGGACGACGCAGTGTTCACCGGCGACACGATGTTCGCGATGGGTTGCGGGCGGTTGTTCGAGGGCACGCCCGCGATGATGTGGGCGAGCCTGTCCAAGCTGATGACCTTGCGCGACGACACGCGCGTCTATTGCGGCCACGAATACACCCAGAGCAATGGCCGCTTCGCGCTGACCATGGAGCCGAACAACACCGACCTCGTGGAGCGCATGCGCGACGTCGACATGGCGCGCGCCAAGGGCCTGCCCACGATCCCGTCGACCATCGGGCTCGAGAAGAAGACCAACCCGTTCTGCCGGCCGGGCTCGGCCGAGTTGCGCCGGACGCTGGGCATGGAGGCGGCGTCCGACGTCGACGTGCTGGGCGAGACGCGGCGGCGGAAGGACAACTTCTGAGCGGCGTGGCCGGCAGGAGCTGCCGCTGCAGCGCTACTTCCCCGCCAGCACCGCCGCCGCCTGGTCCAGCCGGTCCGAGTACGCGTTGAGCGCGCCGGCGGTGAGGCCCGCATAGCGATTGGCGTCGTCGAAGCGTTCTTCCTCGATGGCCTCGCGCACGCCCGGCATGGTCTTGGCGCCGTAGCCGGTGAAGCGCCCCGGCGCGTAGATCAGGTTCTTGAACCACGGGCGCACGGGAAGGCCGACCTCGGGCGTCAGCGTCTGGTCGATGGAGCGCATCAGCTCGCGCAGGCGCGCTTTACGGTCGGCGGAAAGGCTGGCCGCGTTCGCCGCGAAGGCGTCGTCATAGGCCTTCGCGCTCGCTTTCAGCCGGTCGGTCGCCGCGTCCAGCGCCTTGAAGTCGATGGCCGGCACGGGTTTCAGCGCGGTCGGATCGCCGTGGCTCTTGGTCGGGTCGGCCGAGATCTCGAACACGCGGTCGGTGAGCATCTTGCCTTGCGTCTGCGCCGCTTCGCGCTTGTTGTCGGCGAGCTTCTTCAGCTCCGACACATAGGTGCACATCGTGGCGGCGAAGTTCCAGGCCTGCTGGATCGGCAGGTCGCTGCCCGAGGCGCGCAGCACCATCCGCCCGACCGTCTTGGCCAGCACCGCCTCGTAGACGAAGCCCGGATCCTCGAAGCGCGAGTAGTGCTCCCAGGTATCGTAGCGCGAATGGTAGATGCCGCCGTTCTCGCCTTCGTCGCCATAGGCCACGTTCAGCGCCGGCACGCCCAGATGCTCGATGAAGGCCGAATAGTCCGAGCCCGAGCCCAGCGCATCGATGGGGAAATCCTTCGACGGATCGGCCGCGGTCTTGGCCTGATCCTTCAGCCGCGCGACGACCGAAGGGTCGTGCGACGACGGCGACAGGGCCTCCATGCGGATCTTGGCGCGGCGCCGGTCGCCGACGGTGACGCGGCTTTCGGGATCGTTCACGTCCCGGGCCACGGCGTTCACGAAATGCTCGAGATCGTGGCTGCCCGCGACGTCGAGGAAGCCGCGCTCGTTGCCGTCGGTGTTGATGTAGAGCACCGCCTTCTGCTTCAGCTCGTCGCCATGGGCCTCGGCCCATTCGGTCGAGCCGAGCAGGCCGGGCTCCTCCGCGTCCCACGACAGATAGACGATGGTGCGTTTCGGTTTCCAGCCCTGCTTGGCGAGCTCGCCCAGCATCTTGGCTTCCTCCAGAAGCGCCACCTGGCCCGACAGTGGATCGGCCGCGCCCTCGACCCAGCCATCGTGATGGTTGCCGCGCAGCACCCATTCGTCGGGCAGCTCCGAGCCCTTCATCACCGCGACGACGTCATAGATCGTCTTCAGGCTCCATTCCGACTTGACCATCAGGTGGACCTTCGGCGCCGACGGGCCGACGCGATAGGTGATCGGCAATTGTCCACGCCAGCTTTCCGGCACGACCTGGCCGCCCAGCGCCGCGAGCAGCACCTTGGCGTCGCCATAGCCGATGGGCAGCGCGGGGATCTTCAGCACCACGGGCGACTCTTCGCGCGTCAGGCGCTTGGCGTCCTTGGTGGCGCCGACGCCCGGCGTCAACGGATCGCCGGCATAGAGCGTCATGTCGACGACCGAGCCGCGCTGGAAGCCCTGGGGCGGGCGCTCCGGGCCTTGCGGATAGGTCGCGTCGTGGCCGTAGCCGTCGTCGGCCGGATCGGAATAGATGATGCAGCCGACCGCGCCGTGGTCGGCGGCGAGGCGCGGCTTCAATCCGCGCCAGCCCGCGCCGTAGCGCGCGATGACGATCTTGCCCTTGACGTCGACGCCCATGCGCTGCAGCGCCTTGTAGTCGTCCTGCATGCCGTAATTGACGTAGACCAGCGGCGCGGTGACGTCGCCATCGCCTTGATATTCGAGATAGGCGGGAAGCGGCTTGTCCTTCGCGGTGGCGCTGGTGTCGCCTTTGATGGGCTTCTCCTGCAGCGTCGCCTTGAACGGTTTCTTGCCGCCCAACAGCTCGACGGTCTCGGCCAGGGGCGTGGGGTAGAGGACCTGGAACTCCTCGATATGCGCGTCCCAGCCGAACTCCTTGAACTTCTTGAGCTCCCACTCGGCGTTCGCCTTGTCGTGCGGCGAGCTCACATGGTTGGGCTCCGACGCCATGATCTTCATCCAGTCCGACATCTCGCTCGAGCTGATGCCGGCGTCGAAGCGCTGTTCGAGCGACGGGTCCATGCCGTCCGCGCCGGCGGACAAGGCGGCACCCGTGCCGGCGGCGACCAGAGACGCGGCGATCAAGGCGAGCAGGCGGTTCATGGACTCATCCCCCGGTACGGAAAGCGCGGGATGGTAGCGGCGCCCCGCTCGGTTGGAAAACGGAAATTGTTGGCGATCTGTCGCGACTGTCCTGCCGCGGCGGCATGACGGCACGTGCGCGGCCCTGTTCGAAACCGCCCAAGGTTGCTAGATTCGGGCCATTCTTTCGGGGGATTTGACGATGGCCCGCACTCTGGCGATGTCCGCGATCGCGTTGGCGCTCGCCCTGCCTGCCGCAGCGCAGGAACAGCCCGCGAGCGACCAGGGCGGCACCGGCAGCAGCGGCGGCGCCATCGAGACCGTCGTCATCACCGCGACGCGCCGCGCCGAGGCCATCACCAAGGTGCCGGAAAGCGTCAGCGCCTTCACCAACGAGCGCATGGACCAGCTCGACGCCAAATCCATCGCCGACCTCGTCGCTTTCACGCCGGGCGTGAATTTCGACGAGACCAGCAAGAGCATCTCGATCCGCGGCGTGAACTCGGCCGCGGGCGACGCCACCACCGGCATCTATATCGACGACACGCCCATCCAGCTGCGCACCCTGGGCTTCGGCTCGGACAACACCTTGCCGGCGGTGTTCGACCTCGAGCGCGTCGAGGTGCTGCGCGGGCCGCAAGGAACGCTGTTCGGCGCGGGCTCGGAAGGCGGCACGGTGCGCTACATCACGCCGCAGCCCAGCCTCTCGGACTACAGCGCCTATGTGAAATCGGAAGTCGCGAGCACTGAGGACGGCGCGCCGAGCTACGAGCTGGGCGCGGCGGTCGGCGGCGGCATCATCGACGACAAGCTGGGCTTCCGCATCAGCGGCTGGGGACGGCATGACGGCGGCTGGATCGACAAGGTCGACTACATGGACCCGAGCCACGTGCTGCAGTCCAACACCAACGACGTCGACACCTATGTGGTGCGCGCCGCGGTGACGTGGAAGCCGATGCCGACGCTGTCGCTGACGCCGAGCGTGTTCTACCAGAACCGCGACCAGAACAACATCGACGACTACTGGGTCGGCATCTCCAATCCCGACAAGGGCGACTACAGGACCGCGACGCCCGAGAACATGGGCGACCGCGACCACTTCACGCTCGCGGCGCTCAAGGGCGACTGGGTCTTGGGCAATGTCGAGATGATCTCGAACACCTCCTACTTCAGCCGCAGCGAGCTGGTGCACGACTATTCGGGCACGCTCTACAATCTTTCCTATTTCCAGGGGATATTGAATCCCGACCAGCCGGGCGGCCCGCGCGATCCCTTCGGCCGCGGCTGCGTCGCCGCCGAGCCGATCTGCAAGTTCAAGTCCGAGCTCTATCCGCTTCTGACGCCGACCGGGTTCAACCTGCCGGGCTTCGGGCATTACGAGTCGAACAACTACGTCACCAACACCCAGGACAACTTCACCCAGGAAGTGCGCTTCCAGTCGATCGATCCCGACGCGCGGCTGACCTGGATCGTCGGCGTGTTCTATTCCAACCAGAGCCAGCTGAGCATCGAAGAGATCAACGACCCGCAGCTGCCCGCGCTCACGCAATATCTCTGGGGCGAGGACATGCTCAAGGCCTGGACCGAGGAGCTCCTGCCCAACGGCGACGACTACATCAACCACACCCGCGGCCACGAGCATCAGACCGCGGTCTTCGCCAATGCGACCTATGCGATCATCCCCTCGGTCAAGCTCCAGGTCGGCGCGCGCTGGGCGCAGACCCATTTCGACTTCAACAACTTCTCCGACGGGCCGCAGAATTTCGGCTTCCTGACCGGCGAGCCGGGCTCGAAGGACGAGAAGCCGTTCACGCCGATGGCCAGCATCTCCTGGCAGATCGACGACGACGCGATGGTCTATGCGACCGCGGCCAAGGGCTACCGCATCGGCGGCGCCAATCCGCTGTTCCCGGTCGAGGCCTGCTCGGAGATCACCGAGGAGCCGACCTCCTACGATTCCGACACGGTGACGAGCTACGAAGCCGGCGCCAAGAACAAGTTCTTCGGCGGGCGGCTGCAGGCCTCGGGCAGCGTCTATTATCTCAAATGGAACAACATCCAGCAGGTGGTCGCGCTTCCGTCCTGCGGCTTCCGCTACACCACCAACCAGGGCGCCGCCGAGAGCAAGGGCTTCGACCTGGAAGGCGAGTGGCTGGTGCTCGACAATCTCGATGTCGATTTCAGCCTCGGCTATACCGACGCGCATTACACCAGCACCAGCTCGTCGGCCGGCCTGGTCCTCGCCTTCCCGGGCGACAAGCTGCCCGGCTCGCCCTGGACCTTCTCGCTCGGCGGCCAGTATGCCGACAAGATCTGGGGCCACGACGCGTTCTTCCGCGTCGACTACGAGTTCGAAAGCCGCGAGACCGGGCTCACGCCCGAGCGCCACGGACCGAGCAGCGCCAACGACGGCACGACCTTGTTCGACAAGTATCTCGAGCCCGAGCCCCAGATCAGCACGCTCTCGCTGCGCGGCGGCGTCACCGTGCACGACATCCAGTTCGCGCTGTTCATGGACAACGTGCTGAACGCCAACCCGCAGCTCGACCTGAACCACCAGGACAGCGACACGCTGCTGTTCGAGGCCTCGACGCTGAGACCCAGGACGTTCGGGCTGACGGCGACGTACAGGTATTGAGGCAAACTGTCATGGCCCGGCTTGACCGGGCCATCCAGGTTAGCCGGCGTGGCGCCGCTTCACCTGGGTGGACCGCATTCGCGGGCCATGACAGCGGCGCGCTTACCCGATCAGCTCGCCCACCGCCCTATGCGCCTGGTCGATGGCGCAGTCGGTATAGGCGGCGAAGCCGGAGTCCGAGTTGGCGATCGCGATGTTGCCGAACCTCTTGCGGCCGATCAGATAGGGCTGCCGGTCGAGCGGCTTGTCGCGGTCGAACAGATAGCTGTATTCGGGCGCATAGCCGTGCGGCCAGCGGTTGACCGCGATGCCCTCGATGTCGCGCGCCGGATCGAAGCCGCCGCCGGCCAGGCAACGCCCGAGCTGGTCGCGGATGTTGCGCTCGAAAGTTTCAAAGGAGGTGCTGAGAAGCTCGGCGCGGCCGGCGCGGTTCTGGCCGTATTCGTCGAGGCCGGCTTTCGACGGCGTGCGCACCAGCCTGAGCAGCATCGGCTCGTCGGGCGAGCGCGGGGACTTGTAGCCGCCGATGTCGACCGGCGCGTTGAGCCCGAAATCCACCCAATACATGCCGGGACAATAGACGCGGTCCACTTTCAGCTTCACGAAGCTCCGCCAGTTGCGGATCGCGACGTTGCAATAGATCAGCGGCGCCTTGACGATCTCGTGCAGCGCCTCCTTCTGCGCTTCCGGCATCTCCGGGCACAGATAGGGGATCATCATGTTCCAGCTCGCCAGCACGCAATGCTTCGCGCGCACGCGCTTGACCGCGCCCCCGCCCGAGGCGCGCGTATAGGCGATCTCGACGCCGTCCTTCACGTTGCGCGCGCGCACGACCAGGCTGTTCAGCCGGATGCGCACCGGGTTGCCCGGCCTGTCGAGCCTGGCGTAGTCGCACTGGGCGAGCACGATATCGTGCGCGTCGCGGCCGGGCAGCGCCTCGGGCACCAGGTTGCGCACCAAGAGCCGCGCGATCGACGCATTGCCGTCCGGGAAGTGGAACGTGTCCGAGCCGCCAGTCGTCGAATAGCCCTTCGGCGTCGCGCCCATGCGGTCGGTGCCGCCGGGCGCGAGCTTCAGCCCGTCGAACCCCGGCAGGCCGAAGCCCCAGCAATCCAGCGCCGACACCGCGTCGATGCCGCAGGCCCATTCCTCATCGGTGTGATGGCGGTAGAACCACAGCACGCCCGGATCGGCCTTCACCACATTGAGCAGATAGTCCTGATAGGTGATGAGGGAGAGCTTGTCCTTCTTCTGCGCAGAAGTGAGGCCGGGATAGTAGTCCTCGGTCCCCGCCTCGATGCGCAGGATGTCGGCGCGCACCTTCGGCGATAGCGGAGTCCGGGGCAGGAAGGTTTTCATCTGCGCCGCCTCGAAGCGCCGGCCCTTCGCGCCCGTTGCGACCAGCTGGTCCTTGCCGAAGGTTTCCTTGTCGAAGAACACGCCGAGCGACAACCCGTGCTTTTCATAGGTTTCGGGATGGTCGCATTCCTTCGACAGCTTGACGGGGTCGATGCCCAGCGTCGCGAGCAGCCCGCCCGCGACTTTGGAATAGGGCGTCGGGCTGTCGATCTCCAAGGTGCCGCCGTTGATCAGCTCCAGGCGGCCGTTCACATGGAACTCGTTGCGCTTGGCGTGGCCGCCGAAGTCGTCATGGTTCTCCAGGATCAGGATGCGCGCCTTCGGCTTGGCCGCGCGATAGAAGTGCGCCGCCGAAAGCCCGCTGATGCCGCCGCCCACGATCACGAGGTCGTAAGTCTCGTGCGTGTCTTCCAGCGCATGGGCCTTGTCCCAGAACGCGCCGTCGCGCACCTCATGTGCCGCCTCGAAGGCGCCGGGATGGCTGCCGCGCATACCCATCCGGGTGGGCGGATAATAGCCGGGCGCGTTTTGCGGCTCGGCCGCCGTGGCGTTCGCCTCAATGGCGCTCGCACCCGTCGTGGTGCCGAGCGCGGTCAGGCTCACCGCGGCGCCTTGCAGGAAATCCCGGCGCGCGATCGGCCGGTCCATGCCGAGACCCTTGTCCCCCCGTTTGCTCATAGCCCACCCATGCAGAGGTATTTGATCTCCAGATAATCGTCGATGCCGTATTTCGAGCCTTCGCGGCCGAGCCCCGACTGCTTGACGCCGCCGAAGGGCGCGACCGCGGTCGAGATCAATCCGGTGTTGATGCCGACGATGCCGGCCTCGATCGCCTCGGCCACGCGCCACACGCGTTTCAAGTTCTGCGAATAGAAATAGGCCGCGAGTCCGAACTCGGTGTCGTTGCCCATGCGGATGGCGTCGTCGTCGGTCTCGAACCTGATGACCGGCGCCAGCGGACCGAAGGTCTCTTCCTTGGCGATCAGCATGTCCTGGGTCGCATCGGCGATGATGGTGGGCTGGAAGAAGGTGTGGCCGAGCGCATGCGGACGGCCGCCCGCGACCAGACGCGCGCCTTTGGCCAAAGCATCGGCGATGTGCTCTTCCATCTTGGCGACCGCGTGCCGGTCGATCAGCGGGCCTTGCGTCACGCCGGGCTCGATGCCGGGGCCGACCTTCAGCTTGGCGACCGCCGCCTTCAGCTTCTCCAGGAACGCGTCATGGACGCCGGCCTGCACATAGAGCCGGTTGGCGCAGACGCAGGTCTGCCCGGTGTTGCGGTATTTGGACGCGATGGCGCCCTCGACCGCGGCGTCCAGGTCGGCGTCGTCGAAGACGATGAACGGCGCGTTGCCGCCCAGTTCCATCGATACCTTCTTGATCGTGGCTGAGCATTGCGCGAGCAGCATGCGGCCGATCTCGGTCGAGCCGGTGAAGGTGAGCTTGGCGACGTCGGGGCTCGAGGTCATCTCTTGGCCGATCTCGCGCGCCGAGCCGGTCAGCACGTTGAACACGCCGGGCGGGATGCCGGCGCGCTGAGCGAGCTCGCCGAGCGCCAGCGCCGAGAACGGCGTCTGCGTCGCGGGCTTGCAGACGAAGGTGCAGCCGGCGGCCAGCGCCGGCCCGGCCTTGCGCCCGATCATCGCGCTCGGGAAATTCCACGGCGTGATGGCGCAGACCACGCCCACGGGCTGCTTCAGAACGACGATGCGCTTGTCCGCGGCGTGGCTCGGGATCACGTCGCCATAGATGCGCTTTCCTTCCTCGGCGAACCATTCGATGAACGAGGCGCTATAGGCGACCTCGCCCTTGGACTCGGCCAGCGGCTTACCCTGCTCGAGCGTCATGATCAGCGCCAGGTCGTCGGCGTTGGCCAGCATCAGATCGTTCCAGCGGCGCAGGATGCTCGCGCGCTCGCCCGCCGTCTTCGCGGCCCAGGCGGGGAAGGCGCGCTTGGCGGCGGCGATGGCCGCGCGCGTCTCGGCGCCTTTGACGTTCGGCACCGTGCCGAGCTTTTCGTCCGTCGCGGGGTTGGTGACGTCGATGGTGGCGCCGCTGTCGGCGGCTTTCCACTGGCCGTCGACATAGCAGAGCTGGCGCAGGAGGGATTCGTCTTTGAGCTTCATGTCAGGATGGCTTTCACTTCCAGGTACTCTTTGAAACCGAACGCGCCGGCCTCGCGGCCGTTGCCGGAGCGCTTATAGCCGCCGAAGGGCGCGGCCGGGTCTTCCGAGGCGCCGTTGATATGCACGTTGCCCGCGCGCAGCCGGCTCGCGACCTTCTTCGCATGCGCCTCGTCGCCGGATTCGACGTATGCCGCCAAGCCATAAGGCGTGTCGTTGGCGATGCGCACCGCGTCGTCCTCGCCGTCGTAAGGAAGGATGCACAGCACGGGCCCGAAGATCTCCTCGCGCGCGATGGTCATGTCGTTGGTGACGCCGGCAAAGACCGTGGGCTGCACGAAATAGCCTTTGTCGCGCGCCGGCTCCGCGCCGCCCGCGACCAGCGTGGCGCCGTCCTCGATGCCTTGGCGGATCATGCGGCGCACCTTGTCGAACTGCGCGCGATGGGCAAGGGGACCCATCGTCGTGTCGTCGGCGCGCGGAGGGCCTACTACGACGCTCTCGGCGGCGGCACGTGCCGCGGCGATCGCCTCGTCGTGCTTCCTGCGCGGCACCAGCATGCGCGTCGGCGCGTTGCAGGACTGTCCCGTGTTGCCGAAGCAGTTCAGCACGCCGCGCTCGACCGCCGCGGCAAGATCGGCATCGTCCAGGATGACGTTCGCCGACTTGCCGCCCAGCTCCAGCGTCACGCGCTTCACCGTGTCGGCGGCGGCCTTGGTCACCGCGACGCCGCCGCGCGTCGAGCCGGTGAACGAGACCATGTCGATGTCGGGATGCTTGGCCAGCGCCTGGCCGACGGTCGGGCCGTCGCCGTTCACCAGATTGAACACGCCCGCCGGCGCCTTCGCGGCATCGATGATCTCTGCGACGATCATGCCGCTCACCGGCGCAAGCTCGCTCGGCTTCAGCACCACCGTGCAGCCCGCCGCGATCGCCGGGAACACCTTCAGCGCGATCTGGTTCAGCGGCCAGTTCCACGGCGTGATCAGCCCGCACACGCCGATCGGCTCATGGACCAGGGTGATGCGTCCGTTCTGCTCCTCGAATGCGAATTCGCTCAGCACACGGATGGTCTCGTCCAGGTGCTGCGCGCCCGCCGCGACCTGGGCCTCGCGCGACAGCGCCGTCGGCGCGCCCATCTCCGACGTCACCGCGTCGACGAGGTCGTCATAGCGCCGGGCGTATTCGTCCCTGATCCGGTTCATCAGCGCCAGGCGCTCGTCGCGCGAGGCGGTGCCCCAGGTCTCGAAGGCCTTGCGGGCGGCGGCCACCGCGCGGTCGACGTCGCCTTCCGCGCCCAGCGAGATGCGCGCGAAGGGGTCCTCGGTCGCCGGGTCGACGACCTCGAACGGCCTGGGCGAGAGCGGGGCCACCCAGGCGCCGCCGATATGGAACTTGGTCAGGTCGCGCATCGTGTCCGGTCCCGGAATTCGCCCGATCCTAGCCTTTTTCGGCCCCCTCTTGTCTTTGCTCTTGACAGATGTTCCGCTTTTGTTCTCAACTGTGGCCATGCAAGCGAACCTTTTCTCCGGCCCCACGGGCGACCTCAAGGCACTGCAGGACCGTCTCCAGGCGATGGGCGGGCGCATCCGCGACGCGCGGCGGCTGGACCCGGTCAGCCAGTTCGTCCGCAGCTTCATCGCCAGCCGCACCCACGACCGCGATTCGTGGGAGGCTTTCTGGCGGCTCACCCGGCGGTTCGAGACCTGGGACGCCCTGGCCGATGCCCCGGTGGCCGAGATCGAGGCGCTGCTCGTCGGCGTCACCCATCCCGAAAAGAAGGCGCCGGAGCTGAAGGAGGCCCTGCGCACCATCCGGGCGCGGGCGGGCGAATTGAATTTGAATTTCCTCGAAGGTCTTTCCGTACAGCATGCCTTGCGCTGGCTCGAGACCCTGCACGGGGTGGGACGCAAGATCGCCGCGGCGACCTTGAACTTCAGCACCTTGAGGAAGCCCGCTTTCGTGGTCGAGACGCACATCCTGCGCGTGCTCGAGCGCTTCGGCTTCGTGCGCATGGGCGCCACGACGGAACAGGCCTATGACGCGGTGATGGCGGCGGCAGAGGGTTTCGATGCCGACGACTTCTACGAGCTCCACTGGCACTTGAAGCGGCTCGGCCAGCGCGTCTGCACCCAGCCGCATGCCGATTGCCGGCGCTGCGTGCTTTCGGGGCTCTGCCTGCAACGCGTGGAGGCGGCGCGCGCCGCATGAGCCATGCAGAGCGAAACCCTCGCCAGGCTCCGTGCCAAGCTCGCCAAACCGCTTGGCGATAAGTGCGCCCGCGTAACGCTCGGCGTCGCCGACGGCGCCTTGGGCGGCGGGCTCAAGCGCGGCGCCTTGCACGAGGTCTTCGCCCGCCGCGGGCACGAGACCGCGGCGACGGGTTTCGCGGCCGCGCTCGCCTGGCGCGCCGCTTCGGCCAAGACCGTGCTCTGGATCCGCCAGGATTATTCCGCGCTCGAGTTCGGCGAGATCGCCGCGAGCGGATTGCTCGACCTCGGCATCGATCCGTCGCGCGTGCTGCTGCTGCGCGTGGCCAAGCCCGAGGACGCGTTGCGCGCGGCGTCGGATGCGCTCTCCTGTGCCGCGCTGGGCGCGGTGGTGGTCGAGCTCGCGGGCACGGCCAAGGTCCTCGACCTCACCGCCAGCCGGCGTCTCACTCTGGCGTGCGCGGAGAACGGCGTGACCGCGCTCCTGCTGCGCTTCGGCGCCGAGCCCGATGCCAGCAGCGCCGAGACGCGCTGGGTCGTGAAGGCGCAGGCCTCTCCCGAAAACGAAGAGAACTGGGGCCAACCGGTTTTCGAAGCTGAGCTCGTGCGCAACCGCCAGGGCGGCACGGGACGTTGGGTCATGGAGTGGAGTTGTGACGATGGAATCTTCCGCGAAGCACCAGGCCGCGCAGCGGAAACGGATCGTGGCGCTGTGGTTCCCGCGCCTTGCGACCGACCGGCTGCAGCGGCGCTGGCGCAAAATCGCCGAACCGCCGCCTGACGCGCCGCCGCTCGCCCCTCTTCCCCTCGTCGTCGCCGCCAAGGAGAAGGGCGCGCTGGTCGTCGCCGCGCTGGACCGCAAGGCCTCGGCGCAGGGGATCAAGGTCGGCCAGCCGCTCGCCAATGCGCGCGCCATGCTGCCCGCGCTCAAGGTGGTGGGCGCCAACCCGGATGCCGACCTGAAGCTCTTGGGCCGCATCGCCGACTGGTGCGACCGCTACACGCCGTTCGTCGCGCTCGAGCCGCCGCGCGGCCTTCTGCTCGACGTGACGGGGGCCGTGCATCTTTTCGGCTCCGAGCAGGCGATGCTGAAACGAATCTTGAGCGATCTCGGCGCGCAGGGATTCGCGGTGCGGGGCGCGCTGGCGGCGACGCCTTTGGCCGCGATGGCGCTGGCGCGGATGCGAAGCGGCACGGTCGCGGCCCCCGGCGCCGACGGCGAGGCGATCGCGAAGCTTCCCATCGACGCGCTCAACCTCGATCCCGTCACCACCCATGCCTTCCGCCGCGCGGGCCTCAAGACCATCGGCCAGGCCGCGTCGCGCGACCGGCGCGAGCTGACCGCGCGGTTCGGCGCGCGCCTCGTCTATCTCATCGACACGGCCTTCGCCCGCGCGGAAAGCCCGATCTCGCCGCGCCAGCCGCTGCCCGACTATCGCGTCGAGCGCGCCTTCGCCGAGCCGGTCGCGACCGAAGAGACGATCCGCGCGACCCTGGTCGGGCTCGCGGGCTCGCTCGGCGAGGTGCTCGAAAGCCGGGGCGAAGGCGCGCGGCGCCTGGAGGCGAGCTTCTTCCGCGCCGACGGAACCTTGCGCCGCATCGCGGTCGAGACCGGCACGCCGGTGCGCGACGCACAAGTCGTCGAGCGGCTGTTCCGCGAGAAGCTCGACGCGCTCGTCGATCCGCTCGATCCGGGCTTCGGCTTCGATCTGATCCGCCTGAGCGCCGACCGTGCCGAGCGCGCGGAAGCGCAGGCGTGCGACTTCGACAGCGATGCCCATGCCAGGCGCGAGGTCCGCTTCCTCGTCGACCGCCTCGCCGCGCGCTTCGGGGCCGAACGCGTGCTCGCTTTCGTGCCGTGCGACACCCATGTCCCCGAAGCCGCCTGGACCGCGCTTCCCGCGCAGCGCGCGGGCGATTTCAAGTCTGCGTGGGAGCGCGTGCGCGGGACGGGCGAGCCGCCGCGCCGCCCCGTGCGCCTGTTCGCGAGGCCGGAACCCGCCAGCCTGTTGCGCGCGGTGCCGGGAAGCCATGCCTTCCACATGCGCTGGCGCGGCGCCCAGCGCGTGCTGACCCGCGCCGAAGGCCCCGAGCGCATCGCCATGGAATGGTGGCGTCACCAGGACGCCGTCCCCGCCCGCGACTATTTCCGCGTCGAGGACGAGACGGGGCGCAGGCTCTGGCTGTTCCGCGACACGCTGACCGCGCAATGGTGCGTACACGGAGCGTTCGCGTGAGCCCCTGTTGTCATGGTCCGCGGATGCGGGCCATCCAGGTGACGCTTTCGCGCACGGCACCGGAAATTCAAATTTTGCGTGGAACCGGCGGCGGCAGCTCGTTCGCCGTTCCCCAACTGCGCACCCATGCCATCACGTCGTCCAGGGGAACGCCGAGCCGGTCTCGGTCGAAAGTTTCCAAGCGGCGAATGTCTTCATCGACATCAAGATCGTCGGCCATGCGCGAAAGCGCATCGCGCTGCTCGGCGTCTTGTCCATGACCGCCTTCGCCGAACTCGCCGTCACCACCAACTTCTCGTTCCTGCGCGGCGCATCGCATCCGCGCGAGATGGTCGCGCAGGCGGCCGGACTCGGCTATGCCGCCATCGGCATCGCCGACCGCAACACGCTGGCCGGCGTCGTGCGCGCCTATAGCGCGCATGAGGAGCTGAAGGAGCAGGTGGCGGCGGGCGCGCTGCCGAAACTGCTGATCGGCTGCCGGCTGGCCTTCGTCGACGGGACGCCGGACATCCTGGCCTATCCGGTAGACCGCGACGCTTACGGCCGGCTGTGCCGCTTGCTCAGCGATGGCAAGCTGCGCGCGCCCAAGGGCGAATGCCTGCTCACCTTGAGCGATCTTCTCAGGTGGCAGGAGGGCCTGCTTCTGGTCGTGCTGCCGCCGCATCCGCGCCGCATGGCGACGAGCATCGGGCTGCAGGAGAAGGTGTGGAACGATCCGCTCTCGCCCGATCCCATTCCTAAAGAGAAATACGAGGCGCAGGTTCGCGCCGCGCCCGACGACGTCGTCGCGCTGATCGCGCAGTTGCCGCGCGAGCGCACCTGGCTGGGCGCGGTGCAGCCCTTGATGGGCGACGACGCGCGGCGGCTGCAAGTCTGGCGCGCGGTGGCCGCGCGCGCCGGCGTGCCGCTCATCGCCACCAACGACGTGCTCTATCACGAACCCGGGCGGCGCGCGCTGCAGGACGTCGTCACCTGCATCCGCGAGGGCGTCACCTTGAACGAGGCGGGCCGGCGGCTCGAAGCCAATGGCGAGCGGTACCTGAAGCACGCGTCCGACATGGCCGCGCTGTTCGAAGCCGCGCCGGAGGCGATCGCTGAAACCGTGCGCCTTGCCGAACGCATCTCGTTCTCGCTGTCGCAGCTCAAGTACAACTACCCCGACGAGCCCGTGCCGCCGGGCAAGACGCCGCAGCGCCATCTGGAGGACCTCGCCTGGGCGGGCGCGGCGGCGCGCTACAACGGCATCATCCCCGAGAACGTCGATGCGATCCTGAAGAAAGAGCTCGCGCTGATCGAGAAGATGGAGATCGCGCAGTATTTCCTGACCGTGCACGACATCGTGCATTTTGCGCGGCAGGGACAGGACGACAAGCCGCCGATCCTCTGCCAGGGGCGCGGCTCGGCCGCGAACTCGGCGGTGTGCTACATGCTGGGCATCACCTCCATCGATCCGGTGCAGATGGACCTGCTGTTCGAGCGCTTCGTCAGCGAGGAGCGCAAGGAGCCGCCCGACATCGACGTCGATTTCGAGCACGAGCGGCGCGAGGAGGTGATCCAGTACATCTATCGCCGCTACGGCCATCACCGCGCGGCGCTGGCCGCGACCGTGATCCATTACCGCCCGCGCAGCGCCATCCGCGAGGTCGCCAAGGTCTTCGGCCTCAGCGAGGACGTCGGCGCCGATCTGGCCAGCGGCGTGTGGGGAAGCTGGGGGAGCCGCTTGAGCGAGGCCCAGGTGCGCCAGGGCGGCAAGGACCCGTTCAACAGCCTCGTCGCCCGCACGGTCCTGATCGCCAACGAGCTGATCGGCTTCCCGCGGCATCTGTCGCAGCACGTCGGCGGCTTCGTGCTGACCAACGACCGGCTCGACGAATGCGTGCCCATCAGCCCGGCGACGATGGAGGACCGCCACTTCATCGAATGGGACAAGGACGACATCGACGCGGTCAGGATGATGAAGGTCGACGTGCTGGGCTTGGGGATGCTCACCTGCGTGCGCAAGGCCTTCGACCTGATCAAGAAGCACGAGGGCCGCGCCTTCGACCTCGCGAACGTGCCGCAGGAGGACGAACGGGTCTACGACATGCTGTGCAAGGCCGACGCCGTCGGCGTGTTCCAGGTCGAGAGCCGCGCGCAGATGAGCATGCTGCCGCGCCTCAAGCCGCGGGAATTCTATCATCTGGTCATCGAGGTCGCGATCGTGCGCCCCGGCCCGATCCAGGGCGGCATGGTGCACCCTTATCTGCGCCGCCGCGCGGGGCTCGAAGACGTGGTGTATCCCTCGCCCGCGCCGGAGCACGGCAAGCCGGACGAGCTCGTGTCGGTGCTGGGAAAGACCTTGGGCGTGCCGCTGTTCCAGGAGCAGGCGATGAAGCTCGCCATGGTCGCGGCCAGGTTCACCCCGCCAGAGGCCAACGGCCTCAGACGCGCCATGGCGACGTTCCGCAATCTCGGCACCATCGACACCTTCAAGGAAAAGTTCGTCGGCCGCATGGTCGAGCGCGGCTATGAGCGCGACTTCGCCGAACGCTGCTTCAAGCAGATCGAAGGCTTCGGCTCCTATGGCTTTCCCGAAAGCCACGCGGCGAGCTTCGCGCTGCTCGTCTATGTCTCGGCCTATATCAAATGTTTCCATCCGGCGGCGTTCGCCTGCGCGCTGCTCAACTCGCAGCCGATGGGCTTCTATGCGCCGGCCGAGATCGTGCGCGACGCGCGCGAGCACGGCGTCGAGGTGCGCCATGTCGACGTGAACTTCAGCGACTGGGACAACACGCTGGAGAGCGACGGCGCGGGCGGGCTCGCGCTGCGCCTGGGCCTGCGCCAGGTCGACGGATTTCAAGAGAAGTGGGCGGAGGTGCTGGTGAAGGCGCGGGGCAACCGCTACGGCAGCGTCGGCGACGTGGCGCGGCGCGCGCGGCTGCCCAAGCGCGCGCTGATCATCCTGGCCGAGGCCGACTGCTTCCAGTCGCAGAGCACCGACCGCCGCGAGACGCTGTGGGACATCCGCCGCCTCGCCGACGACGACGCGCTGCCGCTCTTCGCCCATCATTTCGTCGAGGAGCAGCCGGAAGAGGACATCGCCCCGCTCCCCGTCATGCCCTTGAGCGAGCACGTGCTCGCCGATTACCGCATGCTGCGCCTGTCGCTGCGCGCGCATCTGATGGCCTTCCTGCGCGAGATGTTCCGCGCCGAGGGCGTGAAGAGCTGTCTGGAGATCGGCGGCGACCGCGACGGCGAGGGCGCCACCTGCAGCGACGGCGACACGGCCGCCTGCGCCGGCATCGTGCTGACGCGCCAGATGCCCGGCGACGCCGGCGTCGTCTTCATCACGCTGAGCGACGAGACCGCGATCTGCAACGTCGTGGTCTGGCCCCGCCTGGTCGAACCGTTCCGGCGCGAGATCATGGGCGGGCGGCTGCTCCTGGTCGAAGGCAAGGTGCAGAAGAGCCCGGAAGGGGTGGTGCATCTCGTCGCAGAGCGGATCGTCGACCGGACGGCGGAATTGGAGCGTCTGTCCGAGGATAGCGAAGACCAAACGAGGGGCGACGCGCCGTCTTTCCGCTCCCAGGGGGCCGCGCGCCACCACCATCCCCGCAACGTCCGCGTGGTCCCAAAATCGCGTGATTTCCACTGACAGCCGTTGGAATCGGCGGGCTTAGGGTCTTAAATGCCCCCCAACAATAACTCCGGGCCGGCCGCCGCCGGACGCCGGGAACGCTCAAAGGGGACTTCGTGAAGAGCTATCTGATCGCGGCCTTTGCCGCCGCTACGTTCTGCGTGTCGACTGCGGCATGGACCACCGGCGCGTCGGCGGACGAAGGCATGTGGACCTTCGACAATTTCCCCTCCGCCAAGGTCAAGGCCAAGTACGGCGTCGACATCGACCAGGCCTGGCTCGACACGGTGCGCGGCGCCGCGGTCCGGCTGTCCTCGGGCTGCTCGGCCTCGATCGTCACCAAGGACGCGCTGGTGCTGACCAACCATCATTGCGTGCGCGACTGCGCCCAGAACCTCTCCACCGCCCAGGTCGACTATGTGAAGGACGGCTTCGCGGCGGCCAGGCGCGAGGACGAGAAGCTCTGCCCCGGCATGCAGGCCGAGATCCTGAGCTCGATCTCCGACGTCACCGATCGCGTCTCCAACGCCGCCAAAGGCAAGACCGGCCAGGACTTCGTCAAGGCGCGCGACGCCGAGATCGCAGCGGTCGAGAAGGAAGGCTGCGCCGGCCACGAAGCGGTCAACCGCTGCCAGGTGATCACGCTCTATCAGGGCGGCCAGTACAAGCTCTACACCTACCGCAAATATGCCGACGTCCGCCTCGTCTTCGCGCCGGAACAGATGATGGCGTTCTTCGGCGGCGATCCCGACAACTTCAATTTCCCGCGCTACGACCTCGATTGCTCGTTCGTGCGGCTCTACGAGAACGGCAAGCCGGCGTCGACGCCCGCGCACCTGAAGTGGCGCACCACTGCGCCCAAGGACGGCGATCCGATGTTCTTCTCCGGCAATCCGGGCTCGACCCAGCGTCTGCTCACGGCCGAGCAGCTCGAGACCATCCGCGACGTGTCGCTGCCCGACACGCTTCTCGTCTTCGCCGAGCTGCGCGGCCGCCTGATCCAGTTCGGCGCGACCAGCGCGGAGCATGCGCGCATCGCCAACGAGGACCTGTTCAGCGTCGAGAACAGTTATAAGGCGCTGCACGGCCAGGAAGAGGCGCTGGTCGACCCGGCGCTGATCACGGCCAAGCGCAAGTTCGACGCCGATCTGCGCGACCGCGTCGCCAAGGACAAGAAGCTTTCCGCCGAGCTCGGCGATCCCTGGGCCGAGACCGCGAAGGTCCAGGCCGACCGCC
>JAFBAL010000067.1 GCA_019247845.1 Alphaproteobacteria bacterium
AGTGGATAACAGCCTAGCGTTCGAAATCTGACCGAGCGTATTTGAGGCGTCTCGCCTGGTTCCAGCCGCAGCCGCTCGTCGTCGACCATGATGAGCGTGCCGGCGCGCGTCACGACCGGGCGCTTAGCCGCGAAGTAGAGCGGCACAATCGGAATTTTCTCTTGGTAGATGTAAAGCCAGATATCGCGCTCGGTCCAATTCGAGAGCGGGAAAACGCGCATACTTTCGCCCTTGCGCTTCCGACCATTGTAAAGGCGCCACGGTTCGGGCCTTTGACGCTTTGGATCCCAGCCGTGACGTGCGCTTCGCAGGGAGAAGACGCGCTCCTTGGCGCGCGAGACCTCCTCGTCCCGCCTTGCACCGCCGATCGCAGCGTCGAACTCGTATTTATTGAGTGCTTGGCGCAGCGCCTGTGTCTTCATGATATCGGTATGAACATCCGAGCCATGTACGAACGGGTTGATACCGCGCGCGATCCCTTCCGCGTTGGTGTAGACGAGGAGGTCGAGTCCGAGCGCTTTGATGCGCGCATCGCGGAAGGTGATCATCTCCTTGAACTTCCACGTCGTGTCGACATGCATCAGCGGGAAGGGCGGCTTGGACGGATAGAACGCCTTGACGGCCAGATGCAGCATGACGCCCGAATCCTTGCCGATCGAGTACAGCATCACCGGGTTGCGGAACTCGGCCGCAACCTCGCGGATGATGTGAATGCTCTCGGCTTCCAGGCGCTTCAGATGGGACAGACGCGACGACATGGGACCCCTTCGGCGGACGGTCTATATTGCTGAATCCAAACGCAAACTTGCAACCGACCGGTGATTTATCCTTAACTGGCGGAAGGCGCCTTATATAGAGACGAAGGGTGGCGCAAAAGCCCAATCCTCACGATCGGTTGATGCGAGCCGCCGAAGGCGCCAAACGGGCCTTCGACAAGCGCGGCGCGGCGCAACTGCGGCAAAACGCGCGCACCGCCCAAGCTGCGAAGAACTGGGCCCTGGCCGAGAGCCTGTGGCGCAAGGCGCTGGAGGCCGAGCCCGGCGAGCGCGCGGCGACTGCCGGCCTGGCGCAGGTGCTCGTCTATAACGGCAAGCTGGACGAGGCCGCGCGGCTTGCCGACGAGCTGATAGCGAAATGGCCGGCGGACGAGAACGGGCCCACCGTGCGCGCGCGGCTGGCCGAGGAGCATGGCGACGAAGACGGCGCCATCGCCGGCTGGCGCCGCGTGCTCGAGATTCAACCTTCGCGCAGCCAGGCGCTGATCCGGCTGGCGCGGCTGATGATCGCGCGCGGCTCGTACGGCGAAGCGAAGGCATGCGCCGACAAGCTCGCGATGGTGGCGCCCGACAATCCGGCCGCGATCCAGGTCCTGGCCGAGATGGCGACGGCCCAGGGCGATCTCGACGAGGCGGTGCGGCAGCGGCGCATCCTGACGGGCAAGTTCTCGCAGGTGACGCAGTATTGGCGCGACCTCGGCGCGGCACTCGTCGTCGCGCACCGCTTCGAGGAATGCGAGGCGCTGATCGCCAAGCTGAAGGCCAGCGATCCGCAGAACGGCTTGCGGCTCGAAGGGCAGCTGCTCGCCGAGCGCGCGCCCGGGCGCGGGCACAGCGAATTCTGGCGCGCCGCGCATGGCGCCTGGCCGGACAATGCGGATTTCCTGCGCAAGTATCTCCATGCCGCGCTGCGCGACGGCAAAGTGGACGAGGCGCGCGCCGCGCTGGACGAGCTGTTCGCCGGCACCTTGCTGCGGGCCAGCGACGTGAACTTCGTCATCGGGCTGATGAATTTGGGGGGCGGCCTGGACGGCCGCGGGCTGGAGGGCTGCGATCCACGCGCGCTGATCAGGACGTATCTGAGGCGCTTCCGCGGCACGTCGGATTACCGGCGCCTGGGCATCCGGCTCAGCCGCGCGATCTTTGCCGCCTTCGCGAAGACGCCGGTGGTGTCGGCCAGGAACACGCGCGCGATGCTGCGTCACGCGCCGGTCGATGCCGCGGCGCGCGGGTTCCTCGAGCGCGCGATGGATGCGCTCGACGGCACGCTCGCCGACACCGACATCCGGCGCGACGAATGCGAGCGGTTCATCGCCGTCGTCCGGGACAAGCTGTCATCGAAAACGCCATGGTCGTTCATCCGGATCGGCGACGGCGAGAGCAACGCTTTTGCTTATGCGGCCGACATCGCGCGCTTCGCGCCAAGCGACGCGGCCGAGCGCGAGGTCGTGTGGTGGGGCCGCGCCTTGGGCGAGGCGGACCGCGCGGCGCTGAACGCGCGCGTGCGCGCAGCGATCGACGATGCCGACGCGCTGGGCGTTCCGACGCTCGAGCGCCTGCTGCGCGACGTGCGGCTGGAGCGGCGCGAATACCTTTCCGCGGGCCGCGCCGGCCGCGGGTTGCGAACGGTGATGGAGGCGCTCGCGGCGGGCACGCTGAAGGCGCCGCTCGCGACGTCCGCGCACATTCAACACGACCTTGAAAAATGGGATCTCTATCGCGCGTTGTTCGACGGCCACGAGGTGGTCGCGGTGTCGTGCCACGCCAAGCTCCCGCCGCCCGTCGCGCAAACCATCGTCATCCCCCCGCGCCACGCCTCGCTCGCCAGCTTCGGCATGGAAATGGGCCCGAAGATATTGCCCGAAACGCTCGACGCCGCGATCGCTGGGCTCCCCGCCGATCTCTCCGGCCGCCTCGTCATCGTCGGCGCCGGCTACGCCGGCAAGGTCGTCATCCAGGCCGCCAAGGCGCGCGGCGCCGTCGCGCTCGACCTCGGCTCGATCCTCGACTACTGGGTGGGCGCCGCGACGCGGAGCTATCTGACGGCGGGGCGGGCTGGTGGGTGAGGCGTTGCTTCTATTTTCCGTTAGTATATAAACGTCGTTGTGGAAGCGGAATACGTAGCCTACTTCGATGAAAGCGGGGATCACGGTCTGGCGACCATCGATCCGTCGTTTCCGGCTTTCGTCCTTTGCGGCTGCGTCTATCGCATCGAGGAATATCTGCAAGCGGACGCACCTGCGTTTTCCCGGATCAAATTCGCGACGTTTGGACACGATGCGGTGGTGATGCATTCCTACCGCATTCGAAAGCGTGAGAGGCCTTTCGATATCTTAAAGAAGGCCGCGATGCGCACCGAATTCCTGGATCGAATATCGGCCTTCTTCGACAACTCGGTCGTCACCCTGATCGCTGCTGCGATCCGCAAAGACCTGCACAAGGCCCATTGCCGTTTACCCGACGATCCCTACGGGATCGCGCTCGTGTTCTGCCTCGAGAGCCTTTTCGGTCTCTTGCTGGACCGCAAAGCGGATCTCCGCACTGTCTACTGCGTGTTCGAGCAGCGCGGCCCCGTCGAGGACCGCCAGCTGGCGGAAACTTTTCGTGCGGTCTGCGACGGCGGCAATATGTGGAAGCGCAAGCTGCCGTTCGGGTTGGTCTTCGCCAGCAAACAGCAGAACATGCCGGGGCTGCAGATCGCCGATCTGGCCGCTTATCCCATCGCGCGCCACGTCATCAACGCCGGCGCGGCGAACCCGGCTTACCATTTTGTCGCTCGTCGTTTCAGAACGTCGACAAAGGGCGAGATTGACGGCTGGGGTCTCAAGGTATTTCCCTGAAAAGCCAAAGGCCCCGGCTTACGCCGAGGCCCCTTGCCGACCGGGATAACCCCAATCCATTTCCATCTCTATATGGGGGTTATATAGCGAGTTCGTCAAGACTCGCTGATCGCCCCTACCTCCCCAACAACCCCTTCGCCCCTACCTCCCCAACAACCCCTTCGCCCAGGCTTTCGCGCGGTTGACGATCGTCCGCGCCTCGTCCTTGGGCGCGCGGATGGGCAGCGTGTGGGGCGGGCCCTTCTTCATCGTCTCCCACAGAGCCAGGTCTTCGGCGTTGTCCGCCAGCACGCGCTCGCGAAAGGCCGGCGTGATCAGCGCGTCGTAGCGCGCGGCGTCGGGCTGGGCGCCGCGGACGTCGAGCCTGGGCCAGCCGAAGATTTTTCCGAGAGCCGCGACGAATTCGTCGAGCTGCTCGGTATAGCCGACGCCCAGATACTTCTCGTCGATCCATTCCAGCGCCATGCGCGCGTCGTCGGCGCCGCAGATGCGCCGGCATTGCAGGTTGCGGTAATAGCGCGGGTTCGCCGTCGAGGCCTTGTCGTAGAACGCCTCGAGGTCGAGGTCGCGGGCCAGCGCATGCTCGCGATGCGTCTTCTTGCGCCGCACGAAATGATAGAGCGAGACGGTGCGATAGAGCGGGTGACGGATGACGGCCACCGGCAAAAGGGGGCGGGTGACCTTCGGGTTGCTGCGGAAATCGAAATGGTCGCAGAACACCTTGACGCCTTCGAGGTCGGCGTCGCTCACCTCCTTCCACACCGGCGGGTCCTTGCGGTACATGCGGCTGTAGACGCGTTCGCCGCCATAGACCTTGGCGAAGACGATGCGGCGCATGGTGTTGCCGCCGGTGCGCTGGGCGTGCGGATGGACGATGAGCGCGTTCGCGTCGCCCGCCCGGGGCAGCACCCTTTCGTTGATGAAGAAGTTTTCCACTCGCTGCCTTGACACGTCCGCGCGGGGCGGAACTTAGTGGCGCGGCCTGAGGAGCGCAACGATGGGTGTGAACAGGATCGCCGAATGGGCTTGAAGAGGATCGCCGATCTGTGGAGGTCGTTCTTGGGCGCGGTCGCGCGCCAGGGCGTGCGCGCCATCCCGCGCATCGTCGGCAAGTTCCTGTTGAGCACGCGGCTCGGCAACCGCTTCGCCATGCGCGGCGTCAGCGGCAAGACGGTCAAGGCGGCCGAGATCCCGGTCTATGCGCGCACATATGATGTGGGCCTGCCGCCCGGCTACCCGGCGCGCGCCGTGGAGATCCGCATCTCGGTGCCGGCCATTCCGCCGCGCCCGCATCTGGAGTTCGCCGAGCACGTCGTCGACGCTGAGGGGCGCGCGACCGATCTGGTGCTGGCCTCGGCCATGGGCGGCTTCGGCATCAGCCGCGACCTCGGGAAAAGCTGGACCTATGTGAAGGTCGAGGGCCAGGCCGACAAGCGCGTGGTGCACGTCAAGCATCTGGGCGAGGGCGAATACCTGCTGCAGGTGACCGAGCGCATCCCCGACCGCTCGGGCCCGCGCGAGGTCGACGTGCTGGTGGTGGACGAGCAGGGCGCGGTGCTGGCCGCGAACCGCCTGGCGGCGTCGCTGTGGCACGGCTGCCGCTCGGTCGACATCGTGGACGGCGTGCTGATGTATGCCGAATATCCGCACGAGATCCCCAATGCGACGCCGGAGCAGCGCGACACCTCGCGCGTGTGGCGCAGCCACGACCGCGGGCGCACCTGGCACGTCGTGTTCGAGGCGCGCGACATCCGCCACTTCCATTTCCTCCAGGCGCGGCCGGGTCATGCCGGCGAGTGGTGGCTGACCTCGGGCGACGGCGCGCTGGAGTCGCGCGTCTGGGTCACCAAGGACCACGGCGAGAGCTGGCACGACGTGACGGCGGCCTACGGCACGCCGGTCGAGATCGGGGGCGTGCTCTATCCCAAAACGCTGTTCCGGCTGACCGACCTCGCCTGGTGGGACAACGACGTGATCTGGGGCACCGACGATTTTCTCTATGCCATCAAGGGCGACGTCCAGGGCAGCCGCATGTTCCGCAGCGTCTGCGCCGATACGCTGATGCCCGCCGTCGTCGGCCGCTCGAAATGGCAGATCAGGAACATGGTCGACGTCGGCGACTTCCTGGTGATCCTGACCCAGGGCTGCAACCGCGCCGACGCGACGATGGAGGAGAAGATGCCCGGGGTCTTCCTGATGCCCAAGGCCGTGCACGAGCCGCAGCTGGTGCATCTCTTCGACGTCGATGTGCACAGCCAGGTGCGCACCGGCTTCACCTATTCGCGCGCCGGGCGGGCCGCGAAGGACGGGCGCTTCTTCAGCTATCGCGGCGGCACCGACGCGTTCCCCACCGGCCACAAGCTCCTGCAATGGGACATCGCGTTCACGCGCTAGGGTGGCGCGCGGTCACGCGACGAGGATGGCGCGGAAGTCGTTGACGTTGGTCAGTGTCGGCCCGGTCACGACCAGGTCGCCCAGCGCTTCGAACAGGCCGTAAGCGTCGTTGTCGGCGAGATGCGCTTGAGCATCGAGGCCGAGCGCGCGGGCGCGCGTCAGCGTGTCGGGCGCAATCACGGCACCCGCATTGTCCTCGGTGCCGTCGATGCCGTCGGTGTCGGCGGCGAAGGCATGGATGTCCGGCGCGCCGTCCAGCGCCAGGGCCAGCGCCAGCGCATATTCCGCGTTGCGCCCGCCGCGGCCCTTGCCGGTCACCGTGACGGTGGTTTCGCCGCCGGAGAGGATGACGCAGGGCGGGCCGCCGGCGCGACGCCGCGCGGCCAGGTCTTTCGCGAACGCCGCGTGCTCGCGCGCGACGTCGCGGGCTTCGCCTTCGACGGCGTCGCCGAGGACGACGGCCTCCATGCCCGCGGCACGGGCTTTCGCCGCGGCGGCATCGAGCGCGTCCTGCGCGCGGGCGACGATGCGGTATCCGGCGCGGGCCATTTGAGGATCGCCGGGTTTGGGGGTCTCTTGAAGATGCGTCAGCACATGCTTGGGCACCCCGAGGCGATGGCGCCCGATGACGGCGAGCGCGTCCGCGACCGTCGTCGGGTCGGCCAAGGTCGGGCCCGAAGCGACGTCGGACGCGGTGTCGCCCGGCACGTCCGAGATGACGAGCGACAGCACGCGCGCCGGCCAGGCCGCGCGCGCCAGCCTGCCGCCCTTGATGGCGGAGACATGCTTGCGCACGCAGTTCATCTCGCCGATCGAGGCGCCGCTGTCGACGAGCAGCCGGTTCAGCGCCTGCTCGTCGGCGAGCGTCAGGCCGGGCGCGGGGCAGGGCAGCAGCGACGAGCCGCCGCCCGAGATCAGCGCGAGCACGAGATCGTCTTCGCCGAGACCGTGGACGAGGCGCAGCATCTCCCGCGCCGCGGCCAAGCCGCTCGCGTCGGGATGCGGATGGCCGGCCTCGACGATCTCTATCCTCCGGCATGGAACGGCGTGGCGGTAGCGCGTGACGACGAGGCCCGAGAGCGGGTGGTCGGGCGCCTGGTTGCGCGCGTCCGGCCAATGTTCTTCGACCGCGCGCGCCATCGCGGCCGAGGCCTTGCCGCAGCCCAGCACCAGGGTGCGGCCGCGCGGTGGGCAGGGTAGCGCGGGCGGGACGCACGTCTCGGGTTTCACCGCCGCGACGGCCGCGTCGAACAGCGTGCGCAGGAAAGCCTCAGCCGCGATACGACTTCTCCTCGCGGATCTCCGAGCCCAGGAGCGCGTCGATGGCGCGCTTGATCTGGGCGCGCCGGTCGTTGGTCTTGTAGACGGCGCGGGCGAGCGCGACGAAGCCTTCGCCGAAATCGCCGCGCGCCTCGCAATGGCGGATGTCGTCCTCGATCGCCCAGAGCGTCTCGTTGACCGCCTTCAATTGGGCGAAGAGATCGTCGAAGCCCGGAACCTGCGGCGCCTGCGCGCGGAAGGCGGCGCCCAGGAGAGCGAGCTCCTTGCGCACGTTGTCGAGCTTTTCGGCGTCGGCGAGCCGCTCGCTCTTGATGGTGAGGATGGTGATCTTGTCGGCGGCCTCGCCGAAGGAGATCGCGGCCTGGACGGCGCGGGTCATGGTCTTTCTCTCATGCCGGCTCCAAGGCGCCGACGCGCTCCAGCAGCCGCGCCTCGACCTCGTCGACGGCGATGTCGGCCATGCAGCGGCACTGGCCGCGCATGAAGCCTTCGGCGTCCTTGATCTCGCAGGGGCTGCAGTCCTTGTCGAGCACGATGGCCTCGGAACTCGGCCGCAGCGGCAGGCGCGTCGCGGCATTGGTCGGCGCGAACAGCGCCAGCATGGGAATGCCCAGCGCATTGGCGATGTTCATCACGCCGCTGTCGTTGGCGACGAAGTAGGAGCAGTCGAGCATGGATTCGCACATCGCCGCGATCGAGCCGCCGGTACGGTTCTCGGTGCCTTCGACGTATTCGTCGGCGGTCCCGAACGAGGCGACCCTGTGCCCGCGCGCGCGCAGGCGCTGCGCCAGCTCGGCGAAATAGGGCCAGCGCTTGGTCGCCCACGGCCCGGTCTTCGAGCCGGCATGGAAGCCGATCAGGGCTTCGGTCGGCCTGCGCCAGGAAAGGTCGCCGCAGAAATATCCGTAAGCGTCCGCGTCGTCGTAGCGGATGCCGAGCAGGCGCCGCGCGGCTTCCAGGTTGAACAAGGTCTCGTGCATGCCGGCGGGATCGAAGTTCGCCCAGTCGCGCGACCAGGCGATCTGGTCGGCGTTGAAGGCGACGCGCGCCAGCCCGAAGGAATGGGTGACGAACACCGTCTTGTAGCGGCGGCGCAGCACGGTCTGCTTGAGCGAGAAGACCGCGTTCACGTAGCGCGGGTCGTGCACCAGGAACAGGCTGCGCGCATGATCCTCGGCCACGACCACGTCGACCGGCGCGCCGGTGCGCAGCGCGACGTTGCGGATGAGCGGCGTGGTATGGAGCATGTTGCCGAGACCCGAGCCGACCGCGACCAGGAACGGGGCCGTGGTCGCGGCGACCAGGCTGTCCAGCGCTTGCGCCTGGGCGGCGAAGGCATAGCGCTGCGAATTCTCGCTCGCCTTGCGCGCGCGCTCGGCGTGGTAGTCCGGCTCGTTGAACAGCCGCTCGATCTCGGCCGCCCAGGCTTGCGCATCCTCGGGCAGGGTGACGCCGCTGTGCTCGAGAAGGTAGGGAACGTTGCCGCGGTCCGAGCCGATCACGGGAAGTCCGAAGCGCTGCGCCTCGATGCAGACCCGGCTGAACGATTCGCGGAAGCGGTAGCTGGGCACCGCGACGGCGCGCGCGCCCCGATAGACCGGCGCCATGTCGGACGCGCGGTCTATCGCCGTGACGTTCTTCAGGCCCGCCGTCTCATAGGCATGCACCGCGTCGCCCAGCGGCGACTGGCTGGCGATCACCACGAACGGCACGTCGGGCAGAAGCGCCGCGACCTTGAGGATCAGGTCGTAGCCCTTGTCCGGCTTGGCATTGGTAAGGAGCACGTAGTTCGAGGGCGCCATGATGGCGCGACACTACCGGGGCGGGGCCGTGGAAGCCAACCGATGCGGCTGGGCATTACAACCGCATGTTCCACACTTGTTCTTTGGCTGTCTGTGGGTAAAATCCATCAGCAGAGAAAGCGATTGCAGAATCATATGTGCTCACGCAAAGCTAGAAGGAGATGTGATGGCGAAGCCGCTGTCGATCACGACCACGCCGAACGACGTGCAGCTTGCGGAGCTGGGGGACCAGGCCAAGGGTCTTCTGACGCGCCTCGATAGTCTCAACTCGCCGCTCATTGTGGAGTTCTCCGGCAGCCCGAAATCCGGAAAGTCGACCAACATCGATATCGTTCAGCATTTCTTCAAGCGCTCCGGCTTTACGGTTTGGGCGCCGACCGAGGGGGCCAGCAAGAGAACCCCCTACATCCTCAAGCGCGATCTCGTCGCCTTCAACGCCTGGAGCCTCAACTACGCGATTTCCGAGCTGCTTCTGTCTCATCACAACGTGGACAAGCCTCATTTGGTGATCCGACGGTCAAGACCGGCACAGCCATGAATGAGGCTATGTTGACGAGTCTCCTGGATAAGTATCAGGCGCTTGTGCGCGAACTGGGTGCCTATCCGGTGCGTGCAGTCGATACCAACGGCGGCAACGATGCAAAGAATTCAGCTTATGCAATTGCATCGGATCTGCTCGGTTGCTTTTCCCAAAAGCTGAGCGGCGCGCCATGAGCGGCAAGGTGCTTTGCATCTCGTCCGGTGCAGTCGCCCGCTTCTACGGGGGGCACAAAAGTGCTCTGCGTCGAGCGCGCTGCCAATTCAAGTCGGCGCGAGCTTGTGAGCAAATGGACATCCGTATTCGGCGGGCACGTGGACGAAGGGGACAAGGACGGAGTTGATCCCTGGCAGACGATCTTGAACGGCGTTGTTCGAGAAGTGCGCGAGGAACTGGGGCTTTCAATCCATGCCGAAGCCCCGAAGTTTGCAGGTCTTGCAATCGATCCTACCAACAGAACCGGGCGCCTCCATCTGGGTCTTCTATTCTACCATGTGACCCAGGCGGATCAGCTCCACTTGACGCTCGATCTCGACATTGCGGAATTCAATATCTCTTGCGCGCAAATCCTGCATTTCTTCTCTGCCAAAGAAGTTTATCATGTCCAGGACCGTTTTGATCCCTGATCCACACTGTTCTGGAGAAGCGGATTTGCCAAAGCGCATCTGCAGAAGAACCCCTTCGAGGACGACGAGTTGCCGCTGATGCAAGCTGCCCGAGCTTAGAAACCTTCAGCTCAGTCGTTGTCGTCCGCGCCGCCGCCGTCCCTGTCGCGCCGGCGCCCGCCGCCGCGGCGGTTGGCGCGCTCGTCCACCGCCGTCTTGCAGGCGTCGGAAAGCTTGTCGCGGTGATTCTGCAGGCACTCGACGCGTTCGCGGCCGCGCTGGCTGGCCGCGCAGTACTGCTCGAGCTCGCTGCGGCATTCCCGGCGCAGGCCATGGCCCCTGCGTTCGCCGGCACGTTCACCATTGGCGCGCTCACCGGCGCGCTCGCCATTGGCGCGGTCGCCGTCGGTGCGCTCGGTCTTGCGGTCGCCGCCGAAGCCGCGGAACCCGCCATGGCGGTCGCAGCCCGAGATGCCGATGGCCAGGACGGAAGCAAGAAGGATAAGGGGGGGAGTTTTCATGGTCTCACTCGAACGTTGGGGCGGGGCCGTTTCCGTCGGAACGCGGATCATGGACGCAAGGTTGCCGACCGATCAAATCATAGCCCCGGGCTGGGGATGAGTTCGGATGGTTTTTCAAGGCGATAGGCCTGCCGTTGCGCTTGCCCTGCCCCGAATTGGCGCGGTAAAAGGCGCGCCTGCGCCGCAACGGCGCCAAGGGCTGGATATGCGATTCAAGATTCTTTCGCGCGCCGTGTTGCTGTTCGGCATGATGGCGCTGCCGGTTGTCGACAACGTCTCGGCCCAGACCCTGGGCGCCTCGGACATCCAGCAGATCCTGCAGGGCGTGGCCCAGCAGCCGTCCGGCACCACGCCGACGCAGCAGTCGAGCACCCAGGCGCTGAGCCCGCAGACCCAGACCATGCAGCCGGCCACGACCATCGCGGTCAGCCAGACGGTCTCGACGCTCGAGCAGCATTTCAGCGACCGCGCCGGCGTGCAGCTGCGCCAGTTCGGCTACGACGTGTTCGGCAATGCGGGCTCGGTCACCGCCAGCCAGGTCGGCGGCACGCAGGACAGCTATATCCTGGGCGTCGGCGACCAGATCCAGGTCGTGATGGTCGGCCACGAGAACGCGACCTATGTGCTGACCGTCGACCGCGACGGCCGCATCGTGCTGCTCAACCTGCCGCCCGTGACGGCCGCGGGCCGCACCCTTGGCGAGGTTCGCGCCGAGCTCGCGCAGCGCATCTCGCAGCAGTTCCTCGGCACCAAGAGCTACATCTCCGTCGCCGGCGTGCGCCAGATCCAGGTGCTGGTGACGGGCGAGGTGAACACGCCGGGCGTGCGCACCTTGACCGCGCTCAACACCGCGCTCGACGCGCTGCTGCTGTCGGGCGGCGTGAAGAAGACGGGCTCGCTTCGCAACGTCTATGTGCTGCGCGGCTCGCGGCGCATTCCGCTCGACCTCTACGGCATCATCACCCGCGGCGTGTCGAACAGCGTCGGCGCGCTCACCGAAGGCGACCGCATCGTGGTGCCGCCGATCGGGCCGACGGTGGCCGTCACCGGCATGGTCAGCCATCCCGGCATCTACGAGCTTCCGGCCGGCGCCACGCGCGTCAACGCCACGGGGCTGATCGCGCTGGCCGGCGGCCAGGACATCGCAGGCCTGAAGCGCCTGTCGAAGATCGAGCTCCTGCCCGACGGCCGCACGCGCATGGTGTCGCTGCCGCGCGAGGGCACTGTGGCGAACGGCGAGGTGTTGTTCGTCGACGCCAACCGCGCCTCGACCTCGGCGCGCGTGACCTTGAACGGCGAGGTCGCGGTGCCGGGCGTGCATGCGCTGGGCGGCGCCTCGACCCTGTCGGGCCTGCTGCGCGATCCCGACGACCTGGGCCCCGACGCCTATACGCTTTTCGCGGTGATCGTGCGGCGCGAGCCCGGCACGAACTTCCAGAAGCTCATCCCGTTCTCGATCCAGGGCGTGTTCGACAAGTCGCAGAACATCAAGCTGGTCGACAACGATTCGATCTACGTCTTCACCACGGGCGAGATCGCCAACCTCGCGCAGGTCGCGGCCAGCCAGCTCTACAACGCCGCCCAGTCGCCCAGCGTCGTGGCGCAGCAGCAGCTCCTGCAGCAGCAGCAACAGCAGCTGGGCGCGCAGCCCGGCTCGGCGCCGAGCAGCGTCAATCCGACCGCGACCGGACCCGGCACCGCGACCGCGCCGTCGAGCCAGACGCTCGCGCAGATGGCGCAAGCCGCGCAGGCCAATGGCCCGGCCGGCAGCGCCGCGACCGCGGCACCGGGCAGCTCGGCCGCGCCGTCCGCGACGGCCTCTCCCTCGGCGACGCCGCCGGCGCAGAATTCGACCGGCGCCACCACCGTGGCGGCGCCGCCGCCGGGACCGAACGCGGTCAACAATCTCGCCGGCCGCCTCGGCGTCACGCCGACGGCGCTGACCAATCTCGCCAGCGACTATCTGGTGTGGGTGAACGGCGAGGTCCTGAACCCCGGGCCGCTGCTCGCCGCCAACGGCGCGTCGCTGGCCTCGGTGATCGCGGCAGCCGGCGGCATGCAGCGCCAGGCCGACCTCTCCGGCGTCACCGTCACCTCGACCGACATCGATCCCGAGCGCGGGCTGTCGCGCACACTGCGCAACACCTATTCGCGCAAGGACACCGATTTCGCCAGCATCGAGATCCGGCCCTTCGACGCGGTGTCCGTGCGCGCGGTGTTCTCGGACCGCGTCGGCGAAAGCATCACCATCAACGGCCAGGTGCGCTATCCCGGCACCTATGAGGTGACGCGCGACGAGAAGCTCTCGTCCGTCATCGCGCGCGCGGGCGGCCTGACCGACGAAGCCTATGCCTATGGCGCGGTGTTCACGCGGCTGAGCGCGGCGGCGGCCGAGGCCGACGCCAACCAGCGCGAAGCGCGCATGCTCAACGACGAGATCGCCACGCTCGCGACCCAGCCCACCACGACGGGCAGCCCGCCGCCGAACCTCTCCTATCTGCAGACCATGGCGGCGACGCTCGCGCATCAGCCGACCTTGGGACGCATCTCGATCTCGATCGATCCGGCGATCCTGCTCGCCCATCCCGAGCGCGACCCGCTGCTCGAGACCGGCGACGCGATCTATATCCCCAAGCGGCCGTCGACCGTGGCCGTCACCGGCGAGGTGCTGAACCAGGGCGCCTTCGCCTGGAAGCCCGGCCTGACGCTCGACGACTATATCGACCTTGCCGGCGGCGAGACCGACGCGGCCGAGGACAGCATGGTGTTCATCATCATGCCCGACGGCACCGCGGTGCCCAGCCACAACAGCTGGTGGTCGTTCGGCGGCGGCACGCGCATCCCGCCCGGCGCCACCGTCGTGGTGCCGCGCGACCCGCAGCCCTTCAACCTGACGACGTTCCTGTCGACCTACACGGATATCCTCAGCAAGGTCGCGCTCACCGCGGCGTCGCTCGCGGTGATCAACAGGAGTAACTAGGGGTCCTGAAGGGTATCGCCGGCTCCCAGCGCGCGCTTTTGTATATTTTCGTTTACAATATCTCCTGTACTGTATAAGAAAATATACAGGAGAGCGGCATGCGCACCACGCCCCCCCTTCCGCTGCCGGTCAAGCGTATCCTTGCCAAGCTGGGCGGCGACATCCGCAACGCGCGGCTGCGCCGGCGCATCAGCGCCAGCGTGATGGCGGAACGCGCCTTCATCACGCGGCCGACGCTCGCCAAGGTCGAGAATGGAGACGCCGGCGTCTCTCTCGGCATCTATGCGACGGTGCTCTTCGTCCTCGGCCTCGCCGGGCATCTCGAAAAGCTCGCCGATGCGCGCGAGGACGAGGTCGGTCTACAGCTCGAGGAAGGCCACCTGCCGCAGAAAATACGCATGCGCGGGCGAAAGGCGCCGTGATGGAGACGCGTCTCTTCGTCAGCGTCGACCTGGAAGGCAGGACCCATGTCGTGGGAACGCTCTGGGCGCGGGCCAGCAGGGGGCGCGAGAGCGCGACCTTCGAATACGATCCGGCATGGCTCGAAAATCCCGGCCGCTTCGCGCTCGAACCCGCGCTTGCACTGGGCGCGGGGCCGCTCCATACGCTGCCGAACCGCGCGGTCTTCGGCGCGATCGGCGATTCCGCCCCCGACCGCTGGGGCCGCAGGCTGATCCAGCGCGAAGAGCGCCGCAGGGCGCGCGAAGCAAAGCGGCCTCCGCGCACGCTGAACGAAGCGGATTATCTGTTGGGCGTGAGCGATATCGCGCGTCAGGGCGCTTTGCGGTTTTCGCGGACCGAAGGCGGACCTTACCTCGCCGAAGGCGGCGAAAACGACATCCCGCCGCTGGTGCGCTTGCCGCGCCTTCTCGATGCCGCGATGGCGGTCGACGCCGGCGGCGATGCTGTCGCTGCCGACGACGATCTTCGCCTGCTTCTCGCGCCGGGATCCTCGCTTGGCGGCGCAAGGCCGAAAGCTTCCGTCATCGACAACGACGGCACGCTATCGATCGCGAAATTCCCCAAAAGCGACGACACGATCAGTGTACCGGCCTGGGAAGCGGTGGCGCTTGGACTGGCCGCCAAGGCCGGCATCGATACTCCCGCATGGCGTCTTCAGACGGTGGCCGAAAGGCCTGTTCTGATCCTGCGCCGGTTCGATAGGGACGGCGCGGTCCGCATCCCCTTCCTATCGGCCATGAGCCTCGTCGGTGCGGCCGACGGCGAAGAGCACAGCTACATGGAAATCGCCGATGCGCTGCGCCAACACGGCGCTGCGCCCGAGGCGGACTGCGCACAGCTATGGCGGCGCATCGTCTTCAATATCCTCGTCTCCAACACGGACGACCATCTGCGCAATCACGGCGTGCTGTATCGAACCCGCCGCGGCTGGCGATTGGCGCCGGCTTACGATCTCAATCCCATGCCGGTCGATCTCAAGCCGCGGTTCCTGACCTTGGCGATCAACGAGGCGGAGAACGCCGCGTCTCTCGATGTCGCTCTCGATGTCGCGAAGCATTTCGGGGTCAAGCCGAAAGACGCGCACGCCATCGTCAAGGAGGTGGGAGAGGCGCGCGCGGGCTGGCGCGAAGAGGCGCTGGGCGCCGGTCTGTCCAGATCGGAGATCAAGCGCATGGCCTCGGCATTCGAACACGAGGATTCCGCCGCCGCCGCCGCCCTCTAACGATTTGCCCGCTTCACCTTCGCCGCGAGCTTGATCTCGTCGAGCATGGCGGCGGCGAACTTGTCGCGGCTGTAGTCGCGGGCGAGCGCGCGGCAGCCGTCCTGCATGGCGCGGCCGAGCTCGGGCTCGGCCTTGAGCCGCTCGATGGCGGCGGTCAGCGCCGCGACGTTCTCGGGCTCGACGGCGAGGCCGGCGCGGTGCGCGGTGACGAGGTCGGCAGCGATCCCCTCGGCGCCGATGACGATGGGGCGCTCCATCGCCGCGATCTCGAAGATCTTGGACGGCATGGTGTCGCTCAAGGTCTCGGTGCGCTTCATCGGCACCAGAAGGACGTCGCAGCAGGCGATGTGGTCGGGCACCTCTTCCGCCGGCACGCTGCGCACGAAGTGGAAGTCGTCGAGCCTGGCGCGCTCGACGTGGCGCACCAGCGCCTGGTGCTGCGCGCCGTCGCCGACGAAGAGGAACGCGACATTGGTGCCGCGGAGCTTCTCGGCCGCCTTGACCACGCTCTGCAGGTCGTGGGCGAGGCCTTGCGTTCCGATATAGCCGACGACGAATTTGCCGGCGAGGCCGTATTTGTCGAGCAGGGCCTGCGGCCGCGGCCGCGGCGTGAACTGCGCGCCGTCGACGCCGTTGGGCACGACGCCGATCTTGTTCGCCGGCACGCCGCGCGCGATCAACCGCTCGCGCAGGCCCTCGTTGGTGGTGACGATGCGATGCGCCGAGCGATAGAGCCTGCTCTCGATCCAGCGCAGAAGCCGCACGAACACGTTCTTGTCGGCCATCATGTCGAGGGCGACGATCGAATCCGGCCACAGGTCGCGGATCTCGAGCAGCCAGGGCTTGCGCCGCACGAAGGCGAGCAGCGCCCCCGACATCCCTGCGAGCAGCTGGGGCGAGGTCGCCATGATCACGTCGGCCGGCTGGGCGAGCCCGGCAAAGAAGCCGCTGACCGCGAAGCTCAGGAAGTCGAGGCTGCGGCGTACCACCTTCTGGTTGGGCGCGAGATAGGTCCAAACCCTGGCGACCTCGACCCCGTCCATGATCTCGCGCTGGAACAGCCGGTTCCTGTAGCCGTCCTGGACGATGCCGGCGGGGAAGTTGGGCGCCGAGGTGACGACGGTGACGCGGGTGCCGGCGGCCACCCAGCGCCGGGCATGCGCGAAGGTCCGGATCGCCGGGGCGTTCCGCTCCGGCGCGAAGTTGTCAGTTACTACAAGGACATGCATGAAGTGGCGCTGGCCGGACCATTAAAAGTTAAGGCAATTTGGCCTGTGGCTTCCCGGTATAGCAGGGCCAAAAAAAACCAAAAGACCAAATACCATCAACACTCTGGGGCCTATGGTCCTTGCGGCCCGGATCGGGACGTGAGAGCTTACCCCCCGACAGGACTTCGCAAGGGGGCGAAACGCAGTTGGGGCTGCAGCGTGTTCGGTGGGGCCAAGGATAGACCGAGTACTTAGGTGTCGGGGGTAGATCACATGCTGCATGAGGGGGGCAAAGCTGGCGGATCGCGGCTCCCGCGTTCTGCCGTTGCCGAACCGATCGATTCTGCCACCGCCGCGACTCTGCCGAGCTTCTCGCCTGCGCGCATCGCGTGTATCGGCTGCGGGTATTGGGGCAAGAAGGTCGCCCGCAACCTGGCAAGCCTGGGCGCGCTGCATGCCGTCGCCGACGTCTCGCCCGACGCGCTGGCCGAAGTCTCCAACCAGTTCACCGTTCCCGGCCACACCTTCGAGGCCATCCTCGAGGACCCGGAGGTCGACGCCGTGGCGATCGCCTCGCCGGCCGCGATGCATGGCGAGCATGTGCGCCGCGCGCTGACCGCGGGCAAGCACGTCTTCGTCGAGAAGCCGTTGGCGCTGCAGCTCTTCGAAGGCCATTCGCTGGTCAAGTTGGCGCGCGACCGCGGCCGAATCCTGATGGTCGGCCATGTGCTGCGCTATCACCCGATCGTGCTCGCGCTGGTGGACGAGGTGCGCAAGGGCCGGCTGGGCGAGATCAAGCACGTCTATTCGCGCCGCTTCGGGCTCGGCAAGATCCGCACGGAAGAGGACGTGATCTGGTCCTTCGCGCCGCACGACATCTCGATCATCCTGGCGCTGCTGAACGAGACGCCGACCTATGTGTCGGGCGAGGCCACGAGCATCATCACGCCCGGCATCGCCGACATCGCCAATATCCATCTGGGATTCCCCAGCGGCGTCACCGCGCGCATCTCGGTGTCGTGGCTCAATCCGACCAAGGAGCAGCGCACCGTCATCATCGGCTCCAACGCGCACGCGGTGTTCGACGACACGCTGCCGTGGGAGAAGAAGCTGCAGATCTACGATCACCGCATCGAGCTCTCGGCCGCGGCGCCGTCGGTCAGCAAGGCCGAGCCGGTCTCGCCCAAGGTTGCCGAGGGCGAGCCGCTGCGCGAGGAGCTGAGCCATTTCCTGTCCTGCATCGCCACCGGGCGCCAGCCCCTGACCGACGGCCACGAGGCGCTCGGCGTGCTCAGCGTGCTCGAGCAGGCCGCCAAGTCGGTGCGGGCCAAGAGCGGGCACTGAGCAGCCCCACTGTCATGGCCCGCGCATTGTTCAGCCTGGGGAGATGGTTGACACCTGTTCGGAGACATAGCTGACAGGTTTGTTGAGGTCTATCTCGGCGATTTTGTAGGCACCGAAGCAGACGTCGAAGAGGCCGTCTTTGGCTCTGGGCCGGATG
>JAFBAL010000007.1 GCA_019247845.1 Alphaproteobacteria bacterium
TCGGCGCGGCGGCGGATATTCTCGGCTTCCGCCAGGGCGCGCAGCCGCTGGTCTTTCAACGAAGCCACTTCGTCCTGCAGCGCCTGCAGCACGGCGAATTCCGCGGCATGCGGATTTTCGGAATCGGGCAATTGGGTCGGTTCGTCACTCATAACGGGGTCACTCTGTTTGCGCGCGCTCCATAAACCCTAAGCGAGCAATCGTCCAATGACTTTGGCGGTATGGTCCACCATGGGGATAATCCGGCCATAATTCAGCCTTGTGGGCCCCAACACCCCAATAACCCCAACAATCTTGCCTTGGGCATTGGCGTAAGGCGCGGCCACGATGGAGGAGCCGGAGAGGCTGAACAGCCGGTTCTCCGACCCGATGAAGATGCGCACGCCGTCGCCCTCGCGCGCCAGCTCCATCAGATGGATGAGGTCGGCCTTGCGCTCGATGTCGTCGAACAGGGTGCGCACGCGCTCGAGGTCCGCCTGGGCCTCGACGGTGTCGAGCAGGTGCGAGGTACCGCGCACGATCAGCACCTTTTCCGGGCCCGCAAGCGTCGCCAAGCCCTCGGCCACGACCTTCGCGGTCAGCGCGTCGAGCTCGGCGCGCTCGTCGTCCAGCTCGCTGCGGATCGCGGCCCGCGCCTCTTCCAGGGTGCGGCCGCGCAGCCGCGCGTTCAGATAGTTGGACGCCTCGGACAGCGCCGAGACCGGCAGGCCCGTCGGCGCGTCGATCAGCCTGTTCTCGACCTGGCCGTCCTCGGCGACGATGACGACCAGCGCCTTGCCGGGCGCCACCGCGACGAACTCGACATGCTTGAGGACCGCATCCTGCTTGGCGGCGACGACGAGCCCGGCGCAGCGCGACAGACCCGACAGCAGGGTGGTCGCCTGGGTCAGCACCTCTTCGATGCCGCGGCCCGAGCCGTTGATGCGCGCCTCGATGGCGACGCGCTCGTCCGGAGCGAGCTGGCCGATCTCCAAGAGGCCGTCGACGAAGAGCCGCAGGCCCCGCTCGGTCGGCACCCGCCCGGCGCTGGTATGCGGGGCATAAAGCAGGCCCATGGCCTCCAGATCGGCCATGACGTTGCGGATCGAGGCCGGCGAAAGCTGGGTCGGCAGGCGCTGGGACAGGGTGCGCGAACCCACCGGCTCGCCCGAGCTGATGTACGCCTCCACCAGGTGGCGAAACACCTCCCGAGGCCGTCCGTCCAATCCGCTGTTCTGCCTGTAGTCCAAACCTCTGATCCGGTTACATATTCTTCGGGCACATAAGCATATTTGCACTCGCCCCGCCCGACCGCTAGGTAACGGCGTCACCGCCAAACATCAAGGCCAGACCATGCGCGACCGCGCGTCCGATCAATTGCGACCCGTGAGCCTGGAGCCCGGTTTTTCCCGCCATGCCGAGGGTTCGTGCCTGGTCAAGTTCGGCCATACCCATGTGCTGGTGACCGCCAGCCTGGACGAAGGCGTCCCGGGCTTCCTGCGCGGCTCGGGCAAGGGCTGGGTCACGGCCGAATACGGCATGCTGCCCCGCGCCACCCATACCCGCGGACGCAGAGAGGCGGCGCAGGGCAAGCAGAGCGGCCGCACCCAGGAAATCCAGCGGCTGATCGGCCGGTCCTTGCGCGCGGTGACCGACCTGACCGCCTTGGGCGAACGCCAGATCCAGATCGATTGCGACGTGCTCCAGGCCGACGGCGGCACGCGCACGGCGTCGATCACCGGCGCCTATGTCGCGCTGGCGCAATGCATCAAGTTCATGACCAGGACCGGCGCGGTGACGCGGCCGGCGCTCAAGGACCATGTCGCCGCGATCAGCTGCGGCATCGTCAAGGGCGAGGTCGTGCTCGACCTCGACTACGACGAGGACTCGACCGCCGAGACCGACGCGAACTTCGTCATGACCGGCGCGGGCGGGCTGGTCGAGATCCAGGGCACCGCCGAAGGTGCTCCGTTCACGGACGAACAGTTCACGCAGATGCTGCGCCTGGCGCGCGCCGGAATCGGCGAGCTGGTCGCGGCACAGAAGCGGGCATTGGGATGAAGCTGGTCGTCGCCAGCCACAACAAGGGCAAGGTCCGCGAGATCGAAGCGTTGCTCGCGCCGCTGGGCTTCGAGATCGTCGGTGCCGAAAACCTCGAAGAGCCGGAGGAGACCGGCGCGACCTTCGAGGACAATGCGATCCTGAAGGCGCGCGCGGCCTGCGATGCGACGGGTCTGGCGGCGCTGGCCGACGATTCCGGCTTGAGCGTCGAAGCCCTGGACGGCGCGCCCGGGATCTATTCCGCGCGCTGGGCGGGCGAGACGAAGGACTTCCGCGCGGCGATGGCGCGCGTCGAGCGCGAGCTCCACGGACGCAACAGCAAGGCGAAATTCGTCTGCGTGCTGGCGCTCGCCAAGCCGGGCGAGGCGGTGCAGACCTTCCGCGGCGAAGTGCACGGCCGCCTCGCCTTCCCGCCGCGCGGCGACAAGGGCTTCGGCTATGACCCGATCTTCGTCGCCGACGGGATGAGCGAGACCTTCGGCGAGATCGACCCCGCTCTCAAGCATTCGATCAGCCACCGCGCCAAGGCGTTCGAGAAGTTCGTGAAGAGCCTATGAGCTTCGGCGTCTATGTCCATTGGCCGTTCTGCGCGGCGAAGTGCCCGTACTGCGATTTCAACAGCCATGTGCGCAGCGTCGTCGACGAGGACGCCTGGACACGCGGCATCGTGCGCGAGCTCGAAAACGTCGCTTCGCTGCAAGGCGGCGCGCGGCCGGCGGTGCAGACGGTGTTCTTCGGCGGCGGCACGCCGTCGCTGATGAGCGGGCGCGCGGTGGGGACCGTGCTCGACAAGATCGCGGGCCTTTGGCCGCGCGGAAACGACCTGGAAGTCACGCTCGAGTCCAATCCGGCCAGCGCCGACGCGGCGCGCTTCGCCGACTACCGCGCCGCGGGCGTCGACCGCCTGTCGCTGGGCGTGCAGGCCTTGAACGACGCCGACCTGAAGATGCTGGGCCGCCTGCACGACGTCGCCGAGGCGAAGCGCGCGCTGGACTGGGCGCAGAAGACCTTCGCGCGCGTCTCGCTCGATCTGATCTATGCGCGCCCGCGGCAAACGCCCGAAGCCTGGCGCAGCGAGCTGAAAGAGGCGCTGTCGTTCGGCACCGAGCACCTTTCGCTCTATCAGCTCACCATCGAGCCCGCGACGCCCTTCGCCACCTTGCATCGCGCCGGCAAGCTGATCGTCCCCGACGACGACCGCGCCGCCGCGCTGTACGAGCTGACGCAGGAGATGACCGAGGCCGCCGGCCGACCCGCCTATGAGATCTCCAACCACGCGCGGCCCGGCGCCGAGGCGCGCCACAACCTCATCTATTGGCGCTATGGCAGCTATGCCGGCGTCGGTCCCGGCGCGCATGGACGCCTCGACCTGGACGGCCGGCGCGTTGCCACCGAGACCGAGCGGCTGCCCGAGCGCTGGCTGGGTGCCGCGATGCGCATGAGCGAAATCGCCCCCGAGGACGCCGCACGCGAGCACCTGTTGATGAACCTGCGTCTCGCGGAAGGGCTGAGCCTCGCCGGCTTCCAGGCGCGCTGGGGCTGGTCGCCCGATGCGTCGCGCGTGCCCGACGGCCTGCTCGCCATCGATGGCGACCGCTTGCGCGCCACGCCGCGCGGACGGCTGGTGCTGAACGCGCTGATCGCGGCCCTGGCGCCCTAACTTCCTTTCGCCTGGAACGTCGTCGGGGCGGGGCTGACCACCGCGAAGCCGCCGGGACGCACCGCCAGCACCGGCAGGCCGCGGTCGATGGAGCCGTCCGCGTTGAACCGGAAGATGCCGTCCACCCCTGAGAAGCCGTTGGGATCGGTGAGCGTCGCTTGCGTGAAGCGGTGATAGGGCTGGCCGCTGCCGAGCAGGGCGATCAGCGACACCGCGTCATAGGCCAGCGCCGCCAGCTGCGGCGGCGCCGAACCGAAGGTCGAGCGGTATTTGGCCGTGAAGTTCGAATCCGCATCCGGCGCGGGGGCGGCGAACCAGCCGTCGCGCAAGGTGGCTTCCTTGGTGATCGCCAGATCGTCCCACAACCCGGTGCCCATGAGCTTCACCTTGCCCAGGTCGATGCCGTTGGCGGCGAGGCTCGGCGCGATCGAGCGCAGAAGCGTGCCGCCTTGCGCGATGAACACCGCGTCGGCATCGGTCTTGGCGATGGCGGACGCCTGGGTCGTCACCGCGCCGCTGCCGGCCGAGAAGTGCTCGACCGCGGTTACCGTGCCGCCCGCGGCCTTGACCTCTTCGCGGAACGCCTGCTCGCTCACCTGGCCATAGGAGGTCGACGGCACCAGGGCTGCGAAATTCTTGTGCCCCTGCGCCGCCGCAAAGGCGACGACGCGCCGGACCTCGTTCTGCGGCTGGAAGCTCAGGAGATAGACGCCGCGGCCGGCGACGTTGCGGTCGGTCGAGAAGGCGAGCACCGGCACGCCGCGGTCGCGCGCGAGCGGGGCTACCGCGCTGACCGAACCGGCGAAGAGCGGACCGATGAGGATCTCGGCGCCCTGGTTGAGCAGCCGCTCGGCCGCCGAGGCCGCGTCCGACGGCTTGCCGGATTCGTCGGCCGTCATCAGCACCATGTCCTTGTTGCCGGAATCGTAGAGCGCGAGCTGCGCCGCCTTGAGCATGGCATTGGCCAAGGTGCGCGTCGGCGCGGAAGGATTCGACAGCGGCAGGATCACGCCGACGCGCAGCGGCGTCTTGTCCTTGTCCATGTTGGCGAGGCGCAGGAAGGTGGGGGAATCCGCCGAAAGCTGGTGCGGCGCCGTCGGCGCGGGCGGCGGCGGGGGAGGAGGCGGCAGCACCTTGACCGGCTGAGGCGTCTGGCAGCCCGCCAGCAGCGCTATCGAAAGCGCGCCCAGGATGGCACAAAGACGGGTGGGAACCGGCATGGACATCTCCTCTTGAGCGGCAAACTTACGGGTTCGGACGCGGCGGGTAAATCGGCCCGGCGCGACGACCGGCGCGACGACCGGCACGACAGGCTGGGCGACGACTTGGCGCCGGGCCTTTACGTGACCGCGACGCCCATAGGCAACGCGCAGGACGTCACCCTGCGCGCGCTGACGGTGCTGAAAAATTGCGACCTGATCGCGGCCGAGGACACGCGCGTCACGGGCAAGCTGCTGGCCATCCACGGCATCCGCAAGCCGCTCGGCGCCTATAACGACCACAATGCGGTGCGCGAGCGGCCGAAGCTGATCGCCAGGCTGCGCCAGGGCGCGCGCATCGCGCTGGTCAGCGACGCCGGCACGCCGCTGATCTCGGACCCCGGCTTCAAGCTGGTGCGCGAGGCGATCCAGGAGGGGCTGCCCGTCCATGCCATCCCCGGCGCCTCGGCGGTGATGACGGGGCTGACGCTGGCAGGCCTGCCGACCGACCGCTTCCTGTTCGCGGGCTTCCTTCCCGTGCGCTCCGGCGAGCGCAAGACGGCGCTGGCGGAACTCAAGGACATCCGCGCGACGCTGGTGTTCTTCGAATCGGCGCAGCGGCTGTCCGAGAGCCTGGCCGACATGGCGGAGGTCTTCGGGCTTCGCACCGTGGCGGTGGCGCGCGAGTTGACCAAGCTGCACGAAGAGGTGCGCCGCGGGCTGCTGGGCGGGCTGGCCGAGCACTATGCCCGCCAAGGCGCGCCGAAGGGCGAGGTCACCGTGATCGTCTCGCCCCCGCACGATGCCCCCGCCGATACCGCGCGCATCGATGCGGCGCTGGACAAGGCGCTGGAATTCATGCCGCTGCGCGCCGCCGTCGACCTGGTTTCCGAGATGCTCGAGGCGCCGCGCAAGCCGGTCTATGAGCGCGCGCTCGCGAAGAAGGCCGATGGCTGAGCGCAAAGCCGGCCGCGGCGCGCCCGACAAGCGCCAAGCCGAGCGCCATGGGCGGCGCAGCGAAACCTTCGCCGCGCTGCTTCTGCAAATGAAGCTCTACCGCATCCTGGGCCGGCGCGTGCGCACGCCGCTGGGCGAGATCGACCTGATCGCGCGCGCGCCCTTCGGTCCGGTCTGCTTCGTCGAGGTCAAGGCGCGCGGCGACGAGATGCAGGCCTCGGACGCGATCGCGTCGCGCCAGCAGGCGCGCATCGCCCGCGCCGCAGCGCATTATCTTGCGTCGCGGCCGGGCCTGGCTTCGAAAGGCGCGCGCTTCGACGTCATCAGCGTCATACCGGGACGGCTGCCCCGCCATATCGTGGATGCATGGCGCGCGGATGATTGAGAAAATCCTTTGCCTTGGTACAAGATCGAGGCATGGGCGAGAATCCTCTCGAATTCCTGCGCCGCCTGGGCCAGGCCGGCGACGGTCCGCACGACATCGCGCTGGCCGCGCTGATGCTGTCGAGCCTCGACCATCCGACGGTGCCCTTGGGCCCGTCGCGGGCGCATCTCGACGAGCTGACGGGGCTCGCGCGCGCGGAGGGCGCGCTGATCACCAATGTCGAGGACGGCGCGCGGCTGCTGTCCAACCTTCTGGCCGGACGCTGCGGCTATGACGGCGACCGTCTCACCTATGACGACCCGCGCAACGCCGACCTCATCCAGGTGATCGCGCGGCGCAGGGGCATGCCGGTCGCGCTCGGCATCGTCTACATGCACACCGCGCGCGCGGCGGGACTTGCCGCGAGCGGGCTCGACACGCCGGCGCATTTCCTGGTGATGCTGTCGAAGAGCCGCGCCGAGGTGCTGATCGATCCGTTCAACGGCGGCGCGGTGCTCGATCCCGAGCGTGCCAGCGGACCGCCGCGCATGGGCGGGCACGAGGGCGGGCATCTGGCCCAGCCGGTCAGCGACGTCGACGTGCTGCTCAGGCTGGAGAACAACCTGAAGGTCCGCGCGCTGCATATCGGCGACCGCGCCCGCGCGCTCGAGATCGCCAAGCGCATGATCCTGATCGGGCCCGGCAAGGCGGAGCTGTGGCTCGACCTTGCGCGGCTGAACGAGGCCAACGGAATCCTGGGCGATGCGCGGCGCGCCTATGAAGCGTGCCTCGACATCGCCCGCCCCGGCCAGATGCTGCACAACGAAGCCGCGCTTGGGCTCGACGGCCTCAAGCGGCGGATCAATTAGGGGACGCTCATGGCACTCACCGTCGCGATCCAGATGGACCCGATCGAGAAGATCGACATCAACGGCGATTCGACCTTCGCGCTCGCGCTCGAAGCGCAGGCGCGCGGGCACAGCTTGCTCTATTACGGGCCGCGCGCGCTTTCCTTCAACGACGGCAAGGTGACGGCACGCGTGCACCCGCTCGCCGTGCGCGCGACCAAGGGCGATCATTTCACCGCCGGGCCGGCATCGGTTTACGACCTGGCGCAGGCCGACGTGATCCTGATGCGCCAGGACCCGCCCTTCGACATGGCTTACATCACCGCGACGCATATCCTGGAGCGGCTGCATCCGAAGACCCTGGTGGTGAACGATCCGGCCGAGGTGCGCAACGCGCCGGAGAAGCTCTTCGTCACCGAGTTCAAGGAGCTGATGCCGCCGACCCTGATCACCACCGACCGCGCCGAGATCGACGCCTTCCGCGGCCATCACAAGGACATCATCCTCAAGCCGCTTTACGGCAACGGCGGCGCGGGCGTGTTCCGCGTCAAGCAGGATGACGAGAACCTGGGCTCGCTGCTCGAGATGTTCACCCAGTTCTATCGCGAGCCGGTGATCGTGCAGCGCTACCTGCCCGAGGTGCGCCAGGGCGACAAGCGCATCATCCTGGTCGACGGCGAGTTCGCGGGCGCGATCAACCGCGTGCCTGCGGCCGGCGAGGCGCGCTCGAACATGCATGTCGGCGGACGGCCCGAAGCCACGAGCCTGACCGCGCGCGAACGGCAGATCTGCGGCACGATCGGGCCCGAGCTCAAGCGCCGCGGCTTCATCTTCACCGGCATCGACGTGATCGGCGATCACCTGACCGAGATCAACGTCACCTCGCCCACCGGCATCCACGAGGTCAAGCGCTTCGGGGGCGCCGACATCGCGGCGCTCATCTGGGATGCGATCGAGAGGAAGCGGAAGGGCTAGGGCTGGCCGCGATCCGGCTTACGGATGGTGGCGCGGCCCGTCGGGCCGTCATAGGAAAAATGGTGGTTCTGCAGAAAGCTCCGCCCCAACAGCACGTCGAATTCAATACCGTTCTCTCGTAAGTTCACCGCAGCAAATCGGCCCAATATCAGCGTGTCGAGCGCAACGATGTGAATTTGAGCCATATATATCGCCACAATCTCGGTGCCGAGCGCGCACCTACCGCGTCTTTGTCGATCAGAACCAAATTGAGTTCAGTTGCAAGCCGGCGATCGATGTAGGACTCCGATGCGCCGGTATCGATCAATGCGTCCAAGCCCTGAAGGTCGGGCTCGGGAAGGTCGCCAAAGCCGGCGACGAACTTGGAGTCGAAGCCGATATCGACCTTCAGCGAAGGGCCGAAGCGTACGAGCAGCTCGCCGCCCTTCGGCGCGTGATCATACCCGCAAAGAGCTTCGTCCATCGGCTCGCCGTTGCACGACGCATACCGGCAAAGCTATTGGCGGTGCGCCGATTTTGCGAATGAGATAGGGACCGCGACCGAAGCGCTTCATGGCCTCGCCTGCGGCCGCTTCGAAGACGTCGAAAATGCCGACGCGCTCCTCGCCGTGGAAAACCACCCACTTCCCGACGAACTGTTGTTCAAGTTCGAACAGCTGCGAACGGTACGCGGCCAGCTCGACATCGAGTTCTGCCATATCGTTTCCCGAATCGCTCGCGGGAAATGTACACCCGCTCGTCGCGGATGCCTACGTCCCGCTGCCGAACCGGCTCTTGTAGCGCGGGTCGATGTCCTTGACGGGCAGGTAGATGAACACGTCCGTCGTGTCGAACTGGCGGTCGATGAAGGCGCCGTCGCCGATGCGGCAGCCGGCGCGCAGATAGCCCTTCACCAGCGGCGGCAGCTCGCGCAGCGCCTGCTTGAGGTCGACGGCTTCCTTCGGCATCAGGTTCATCTCGGCATAGAGCTCGGGCCGCGCGCGCACGCGCATGCCGGGCTCCATGCGGTGATAGTGGTAGAGATAGGACAGCGGCAGCGCGAGCTTTTGCGCATCGGTGCCGTGCAGCGAGGCGCAGCCGAACATCACTTCGCTCGAGAAGCGCGCGCAATAGGCCATCAGCCCGCGCCACAACAGCTGCATCGTCGAGGTCTTGCTGCGCCACTCTTTCAGGATGCAGGAGCGGCCGAGCTCGAGATAGCGCGTCGAGGCCGGCCAGGCCTCGAGCATCGGCGACAGGTCGTATTCGGTCGAGGTGTAGAAGCCGCCGGCCTTCTGCGCATAGACCTCGCGGATCATGCGATAGGTGCCGACGACCTTGGGCTGGCCCTCGTCGTCCGCCACCGAGCGGTCGACGACGAGCAGATGGTCGCAGAATTCGTCGAAGCGGTCGAAATCGCGGCGCGAAGACCGCATCTCGGGCGACGGAATCGCCGACATCTCTTCGTAAAAGACCTGATAGCGCAGGCGCTGCGCCGCCTCGACCTCGGCATCGGTCTCGGCCAGGCGCACTTCCAGCGGGCCGGTCGCGGCCAGCACGGGCCATTGATCGGCGCGGCCTTCAAAGGGTCCGGGCTCGTGGATGTTGACCAACCTTTCGTCCCTTCGACGCGAAAGCCTTGATTGCACGCGAGTTTAGCCGAGCGTGACGCTCAAGACAAACCGCTCAAGAAGATTGGTTGCCTAGGACAAGCTCGCAGGCTCGCGCCGATGCACGAGGATCAGCAAAAGCAACGCGGGAATCCCGGCAAGCGCCGTCATCACGAAAAAGGGAACGAAGCCCACGACCTTGTCCGGCAGCGACGCGAGCACCGGAAGCAGACTTGCGAACGCGGCGCGATGGCTCGCGAACCAATCGACCATGAGGCCCGACATGCCGCCCAACAGCTTGCCCGGCAATGCGTAGAACGAGCTGAACAGCGCGTATTGCGTCGCGGTGAAGGATTTGTTGGTGAGGCTGGACATATAGGCGAGCAATGCGGTGCCCGCGAAGCCCGCCGCGATGTTCTCGACCCCGATGGCGCCGGCGAAGATGGCGAGGTCGTGGCCGCTCGCCGCCAGCCACGCATACATCAGGTTGCCCGCGATCACCGCGAAGAGCCCGATGAACAGCGAGCGCATGATGCCGAAGCGGAAGACGAAGAAGCCGCCGATCAAGGCGCCGACGATCGTCACCCAAACGCCGATCAGACCCGACATGGTCCCGATCTCGACGAGCGAGAAGGACTGGCGGTACATCGGGCGCGCCATCGTGCCCATGACGAAATCGGGAAGCCGGTAGAGCCCGATCATCGCCAGGATCAGCAGCCCGACCCAGCGGTGCTGGCGGAAGAAGTCGACGAAAGGCGCGATGATCGCGCCATAGAGCCAGCCCACGGCGCGACCGATGCGGCCGCCGACGTTCAGCGTCTTCTCGGCCGCCAGCACCTCTTCGCTGGCGTCCTGCTCGGGCGGCCGGTGCGCGGAGATCGTCGCCGCCATGCCGAGGAAGATCAGGCACCCCAGGAAGATCAGGCTCGCATGCCAGCCCATTCCCTGCGCCAGGAAGGGCGCGAGCGCGCCCGTGGCCAGCGCGGTCAGGCGATAGCCGAGCTGATAGGCGCCGAGCATGGTGCCCTGCTCTTCCGCCGGCGCGATCTCGATGCGCCAGGCGTCGACCGAGATGTCCTGGCTCGCGCCCGAGAAGCCGAGCAGCAGCGCGAAGAGCGCGACCTGGACGAGCTGGGTATGGGGATCGCTGAACCACAGCCCCATGAAGGCGATGAGGATGCCCAGCTGCGCCACCAGCATCCAGGCGCGGCGCTTGCCCAGAAGCGGATGCAGCACCGGCAGCCGCACCTGGTCCAGGATCGGCGCCCAGACGAATTTGAACGAATAGGGCAGCAGCGTATAGGCGAAGAGCCCGATGTCGGTCATCGAGACCTTGGCGTCGGTCAGCCACAGCCCGAGCGCGTTCGAGATCGTCAGCAGCGGCAAGCCGCAACTGGCGCCGAGCACGAGCATCGTCGCGGTGCGAGGCTGGAGATAGGAGCGCAGCGCGGCGCCGGCGCTGCGGCGCGGCGCGGCAGGTTTCGCAGCGGCGTTTTGGGCGGCGGCACCGGTCGTGGCGGCATCGCCGGCGCGGGACGGCGCCGCGTCGGGCTTTTCGGCTTCGCTCATGCGGCGGCGGATTCGGCGCCGCTGGGAAGGCCCACGGGGAAAAAGGTCTCGAACATCTGATCCAGCAAAGCAGGGTCGACAGGCTTGGTCAGGAAACCATCCATGCCCGCGTCCTTGCAAGCCCACTTGCCGGTTTCGAGCGCATCGGCGGTGAGCGCGATGATGGGGGTGCGCGCGCGGCCGAAGGTGAGCTCGTCGGCGCGGATCGCCTTGGTCGCCTCGATGCCGTCCATGCCGGGCATGTGGATGTCGGTGAGCACGAGATCGAAGCGCTCCTCGTTCATGGCCGCGACCGCCTGGTCGCCGGTCGTCACCTCGCGCACCGTGTGGCCGCGGCGGCGCAGAAGCTCGCGCGTCAAAAGCGCATTGACCGGATTGTCCTCGGCCAGAAGCACCTTGTAACCGCGCAGGGCCGGGGCCTGCTTGGGGGCGGGCTCGGGCGCCACGGGCTGGAGCACGCTATCCGGGCAGGCGATCTCGAGCAGGGTCGGGAAGCGCTCGGCCAGCGCCGCCTGGCGCACGGGCTTGACGAGATAGCCGGCAAAGCCCTTGACCATCAGCTCGTCGAGCCGGCCGCGCGCCGCCGGCGCCAGAAGCACGAAAGAGGGAATGTCGGGATCGGGGACCGCGCGCGGATCGGGCATGGAGCCGGTGCCGGCGTCGACCAGGACGTAGTTGAAGGTGAGCTCGTCGTCGCCGTCCTCCGCGAAGGCGCCGACCTCGCCGCCGGCCGCGCGCAGCTGGGCGGTCAGGCCTTCGCGCAGCAGCGCGTTGCGCGTGACGATGGCGAAGCGCAGATCGGCGAGCGGGCGCTGGTCGGGCGCCGCGGGCGCGGCGGCAACGACGATGGCGGGCAGCGTGAACCAGAACACCGAGCCCTGGCCCAGCGCGGGCTCGACGCCGATCTCGCCGCCCAGCCCTTCGATGAGGCGCTTGGAGATCGCAAGGCCGAGGCCGGTGCCGCCGAACTTGCGCGCATGGCTGGAATCGGCCTGGACGAATTCCTGGAAGATCTCCTTGCGCTTTTCGGCCGGCACGCCGACGCCGGTATCGCGCACCTCGAAGCGCAGGAAGCGACGCTCGCGGCCCTCGACCATCGCCACGTCGATGCGCACGCCGCCCTTCTCGGTGAACTTGATCGCGTTGCCGATGAGGTTGTTGAGCACCTGCATCAGCCGCACGCCGTCGGTGCGCACGCTCTGCGGCACGTCGGGCGCGGTGATGGCGACGAGCTCGACGTCCTTGGCATGGGCGCGCGGCGCCTGGAGCTCGATGACGCGCTCGATCGCCGAGCGCAGCTCGACCTCATCCTCGTCGAAGGACATCATGCCGGATTCGATCTTGGAGAAATCCAGGATGTCGCCGATCAGCGCCAGCAGCGCCTCGCCCGATTGCGCGATGGCTTCGGCATAGGAACGCTGTTCGATCTTGAGGTCGGTCTCGAGCAGCAGCCGCGCCATGCCGAGCACGCCGTTCATAGGCGTGCGGATTTCGTGGCTCATGGTGGCGAGGAAACCCGACTTCGCGCGGCTGCCGGCCTCGGCGCGGTCGCGCGCCTCGGTCAGCGCGTCCTCCAGCGCCTTGCGCTCGGTGATGTCGCGGCCGACGCTCTGCACCTCGACCAGGCGGCCGAGCCCGTCGCGCACCGCGTAATCTTCCCAGGCAAGCCAGCGCCAGCCATAGGCCGTGCGGACATGCTGGTCGTAGCGCACCCGCGCGCGTCCCGTTTCCAAACCTGCGAAGCTTCCGAACAGCGGCGCACGGCTGTCGGGGTGCGGGTCGGGCGCGAAGGGGCGGCCGATGGCGTGCTTGGGGTTCAGGCCGAACAGCTTGAAGAAGGCGTCGTTGCCGTAAGTCAGCCGGCTGTCGGCCGAGCGGCGGAAGATCGCGTCGCCTTGCGCATCGACGAGGCCTTTGTAGCGCGCCTCGCTTTGATTGAGCTGGGCATTGGCGGCAGCGGAGGAGGCGAGCGAGGCTTCGAGGCGCCCGGCCACGGCCTGGAGCTGGGCAGCCTGGCGGTTGAGCAGCTCGCTGCGGCGGCGCGCCTGGAGATAGTCGTGCAGCAGGAAGGCGATCACCACCCCCACCAGGCAGGCGAAGATGGGCCTGGGCATCAGGTTGAGCTGGCCGGTGAGCACGACCTCTCCCAGCCCCGCCACGAGCATGGCGGAGGCGACGAGGCCGAAGAAGATGCGCAAGCCTCGCGTCAGCTGTGAAGACCCCTGCGAAATCCAGGCAAGTAGGCCGCGGGGATGCTTGCGGAATGCTTAAGGCGGCTTTGGTAAAGCCCCGAAAATGGGTTAACCTTAAGCGATCACAACCACGAAATTTCAGTCCATCAAGGGAGGACAACATGCGCTTTTCGACGCTGGCCCTGGCCGGCGCTTTCGCCTTGGCCGCGACCGCGACAGGGGCTTGGGCCGACGATCCGATGGCCAATACCTACGGCAATACCGTCACCACCAAGAGCCAGAAGACGGGCATGTCCGGCCAGCTGATGTTCAATGCCGACGGTTCCTACAGCGCCAACGGCATGGGGCCGGACGGCAAGCCCATGACCTATCAGGGCAAATGGACCCTCAAGGACGGCGGCGCCACGATCTGCCTGTCGCCGACCCTGCCCAATCCGCCGCCCATGAGCTGCACGCCGCTGATGAAGCACAATGTCGGCGAAAGCTGGAGCGTCACCAACGACCAGGGCGAGACCTTCGACGTTTCCATCACCGCCGGGCGCTGAACGGCGTGTCGGAGCCGGGCGGGCAACAGTGCCGCCGCTCCAAACGGCGTTCGCGAACGATGTTCGAGAAAGGGCCGTGGACGGCGCCGTCCGCGGCCTTTTTCCTTGCCCGGCACCCTGGAAAGGGGTTGTCACAAAAGCTTTGCAGAACTGTGATGAGCGTTGCACTCAAGACGGCCGTTATGCGCCCTCAAAGCGCCAAGGGGGCGGATGACGGCGGGCGACCGGCGGGCAGAACTTCCTTGGCCGCACAACCGCTTGCCTCTAAGACACCGGCGCCCCATCCATGGCCGATATCGCCTTGACCGAGAACCTCGCCGCCGTCGCCGACCGTGCCGCCGTCGTCCGCCGTTTCGGCATGCGCGACGCAGGCTTCCGCTGGCTCACGCGGCTGGCCGCGCTGCTGGTGGTGCTGGTCTTCGCCGGCGTGATCTGGTCGCTGGTCATGGGCGCGATGCCCTCGATCAAGCATTACGGCTGGAGCTTCGTCACCACCGAAGCCTGGAACCCGGTGACCGAGAAGTTCGGCGCGCTGGCCTCGATCTACGGCACGCTCGTCACCTCGTTCCTGGCCATGCTGATCGCGGTCCCGGTCGGCATCGGCATCGCGATCTTCCTGACCGAGATCTGCCCGCGTCCGCTGCGCCGCCCGATCGGCATCGCCATCGAGCTTCTGGCCGGCATTCCGTCCATCATCTACGGCATCTGGGGCCTGTTCGTCTTCGCGCCCGAGTTCCAGCAGACGGTCGAGCCTTGGCTGATCGATCTTCTGGGCAACGTTCCCCTGGTGCGCGCGCTGTTCGAAGGCCCGCCCTACGGCACCGGCATCTTCACCGCCTCGTTCATCCTGTCGATCATGGTCCTGCCCTTCATCTCGGCGGTGACGCGCGACGTGTTCGAGACCGTGCCCCCCATGCTGAAGGAAGCCGCCTACGGGCTCGGCTGCACGACCTGGGAAGTGATGTGGCGCGTGGTGCTGCCGTTCACGCGTTCGGGCGTCGTCGGCGGCGCGATGCTGGCCCTGGGCCGGGCGCTGGGCGAGACCATGGCGGTGACCTTCGTCATCGGCAATTCGCACCACATCCACACCTCGCTGCTGTCGCCCGGCACCTCGATCTCGGCCACCATCGCCAACGAGTTCGCCGAGGCCGTGGGCGACCTCTACATCTCGTCGCTGATCGAGCTCGGCCTGATCCTCTTCGCCATCACCTTCATCGTGCTGGCCAGCGCCCAGCTGATGCTGCGCACGCTCGAGCGCCGGTCGGGAGGCGCGTCGTGAACATGGCCCTCTATACGCGGCGCAAGGCCTTCAACCGGATGTTCCTGGTGTTGTCGGTGCTGGCGGCTGTGTTCGGGCTGATCTGGCTGGCCTTCATCCTGGGCGAGCTGTGCTGGCGCGGCCTCGAGGGCATGTCGTCGCGCGTCTTCACCGAGATGACGCCCGCGGGCGACGCCGACGGCGGCCTTCTCAACGCCATCGTCGGCAGCGTGATGATGAGCTCGGTTGCGGTCGTGGCCGGAACCCCGATCGGCCTTCTGGCCGGCACCTATCTCGCCGAATACGGCCGGCACGGGCGCCTGGCCTTCGTGGTGCGCTTCGTCAACGACATCCTGCTCAGCGCGCCGTCGATCATCGTCGGCCTTTTCGTCTACGAGTTCGTCGTCGTCCCCACGCACGGCTTCTCGGGCTGGGCGGGCACCGTGGCGCTGGGCGTGATCGTCATCCCGGTGGTGGTGCGCACGACCGAGAACATGCTTCTTCTGGTCCCCAACGGATTGCGCGAGGCGGCCGCGGCGCTCGGCGCGCCGCGCAGCTCGGTGATCCGCGCGGTGACCTGGCGCGCCGCAAGGGCGGGCATCGTCACCGGCGTCCTGCTCGCCATCGCGCGCATCTCGGGCGAGACCGCGCCGCTGCTGTTCACCGCGCTGAACAACCAGTTCTGGAGCACCGACATGAGCGGTTGGATGCCCAACCTGCCGATGGCGATCTTCCAGTATGCCAACTCGGCCTATGACAACCTGCATCGCCTGGCTTGGGCGGGCGCATTGCTCATCACCGCCACCGTGCTCTCCTTGAGCGTGGCCGCGCGGCTTCTCGAACGCAAGCGGAGCTAGGACTATGGACGCGGCCGTCAAGGACAAGGTGAAGGTCGATATCCGCGACCTGTCGTTCTATTACGGCGCCACGAAAGCCTTGAAGAACATCACCATGCCGCTGCACGACCGGCAGGTGACGGCGTTCATCGGCCCGTCGGGCTGCGGCAAGTCCACCTTGCTGCGCATCCTGAACCGCATCTACGAGCTCTATCCGCGCCAGCGCGCCGAGGGCGAGGTGATGCTGGACGGCCAGAACATCCTTTCCAGCGGCACCGACATCAACCTGCTGCGCTCGCGCGTCGGCATGGTGTTCCAGAAGCCGACGCCGTTCCCGATGACGATCTACGACAACATCGCCTTCGGCATCAAACTCTACGAGCGCATGCCGCGTTCCGAGCTCGACGGCCGCATCGAGGACGCGCTGCAGCGCGCCGCCTTGTGGAGCGAGGTCAAGGACAAGCTGAAGGATTCGGGCTTGAGCCTCTCCGGCGGCCAGCAGCAGCGCCTTTGCATCGCGCGTACCGTCGCGACCAAGCCCGAGGTCATCCTGCTCGACGAGCCGTGCTCGGCGCTCGATCCGATCTCCACCGCCAAGATCGAGGAGCTGATCGACGAGCTGTCCGAGGAGTACACGATCGTCATCGTGACCCACAACATGCAGCAGGCCTCGCGCACCAGCGACTACACCGCCTTCATGTATCTGGGCGAGCTGGTCGAGTACGGCACGACCGAGAAGATCTTCACCGCGCCCGAGAACAAGCGCACCGAGCAGTACATCACCGGCCGCTTCGGCTGAGCGGGCGCCGCCGCGCGACGAAGTTGTGACCATTTGCGCTTGAGGGGCGCGCCAAACGGCCTGTCGAACTTGATCTGACCGTCATGCGCGGGGTTGAGCTGGACGCTGCCGGCGGAGCCAAGGTCGTGTCCGACGGCGTCAACGCCTACAACAACGCGGTAGAAACGGCGCGATCGCGGATCGGCACATCGTCCATGCGGAAACTGTTCTCAGCCGTGGTCGCGATGGCCGTGGCGGGCGGCCTCGCCATCTCCGCCCCGGCGCGCGCCGAGGGACCGTCGCGGCGGAGCAATCACCCTAGGGCGTAATCCTCCGCCTTGGTCGCATCCGCATGCGGCGTGCGGATGACGGCGCTCAACACCGCCGCCACCGCGAGGTTGAGGATCAGCGACGACAGCGCGGCATAGCACGGCACCGTGAGCCCGAAGACATGGAGCGCATAGATCGACGACTTGAACGCGTTCGCCCAGGCCATGGCGGTGCCCGCGCCGATGCCGGCCGCCCAGCCGATCAGCAAGGCGGTCGGATGGAGCTTGCGCGTGTAGAGACCGAGCAGCACCGAGGGCAGGGTCTGGATGATCCAGATGCCGCCGAGCAGCTGAAGCTGGATCGCGTATTGCGTCGGCAGCTCGATGATGAAGAACAAGGCGCCGAGCTTGACCAGGAGCGAGACGATCTTGGCGACGGCGGTCTCGCGCGCGTGGCTGGCGGCGGGCGCGACGAACTCCTTGTAGATGTTGCGGGTGAAGAGATTGGCGCAGGCGATCGACATGATCGCGGCCGGCACCAGCGCGCCGATGGCGATCGCCGCGAAGGCCACGCCGACGAACCAGGCCGGGAAGCTCTTCAGGAACAGCGCCGGCACCGCGAAATTGTTGCCGAAGGCCTTGAAGCCCGAGGCGAAGGCGGGATCGGCCTTCACGCCCGCCGCCACCGCCATGTAGCCGAGCAGCGCGATCAGCCCGAGCGCGAAGGAATAGGCCGGAAGGATCACCGCGTTGCGCTGCACGGCCGCGCGGCTGGACGAGCTCAAGAGTCCCGTCACCGAATGGGGATAGAGCAGCAGCGCCAGCGCCGAGCCCAGGCCCAGCGTCGCGTAGGCCGCCTGCGGACCGAGATTGCCGGGCGTGGACGCGCCCAGCAGCAAGGTCTTCGGATCGACCGCCTTGAAGATCGCGCCATAGCCGCCGAGCTCGGCCGGGATCACGATCACCGCCGCCAGCACGGTGATATAGAGCAGCGCGTCCTTGACCACCGCGATCATCGCCGGCGCGCGCAGGCCGCTGTTGTAGGTATAGGCCGCGAGCACCACGAAGGCGATCAGCAAAGGCGCTTCGGGAATGACCATGCCGCCGATGGCGAGCGTGGTGGGAATGCCCAGCCCCGCGATCACCACTTCCATGCCGACCAGCTGCAGCGCGATATAGGGCATGGTGGCGACGATGCCGGTGACCGCGACGGCGAGCGCGAGCGAGCGGCTGCCGAAGCGTCCGCGCACGAAATCGGCCGCGGTGACATAGCCGTGCTTGTGCGCGACCGACCACAATCGCGGGAACACCGCGAAGAGGATCGGATAGACCAGGATCGTGTAGGGAACGGCGAAAAAGCCGGTGGCGCCGGCACCGAACATCAAGGCCGGCACCGCGACGAAGGTGTAAGCTGTATAGAGATCGCCGCCCAGAAGGAACCAGGTCACCAGCGTGCCGAAGCGCCGTCCGCCCAGCCCCCATTCGTGCAGATGGGACATGTCGCCCCGGCGCCAGCGCGACGCCCAGAAGCCCAGCAGCGTGACGAAGACGAAGAGCGCGATGAAGATCGCGACCGCGACCGGGTTGAGGCTCATTCGCGCTCACCCAGAAACACCGGCAGCAAGATCAGCGCGCCGAGCACGATCCACATCAACTGGTACCAATAGAAGAACGGGATGCCGGCGAGCTCGGGCTCGACGCGGTTGTAGGACGGCACCCACAGCATCGCCGCGAAGGGCAGGAGCAGCAGCAGGTAGGAAAGGCGAAAGCCCTGTTTCTTCGGTCGATCCATCGCGCGCCCCCGGTGACGGCAAGGACCTTAGGCAATCGCCGCCCGCCCATGCAATCGCCGCCTGACCGCGCGATCGCCCCGCCAAGATTTGAACCTTACCGTCCGCCCCGCTAGGTTCCGCCCGATGCTGCTCTATCTCGCCGGATCGTTGATCGGGGTCGCCGCCATCGTGGCGCTGGCGGGCTGGCTGTTCGGCTGGCGCGATGCCGCGCTCGACGCGGAGCGTGTCGCGCAGGCGCTGGCGCGCGAGGTGCCCGGCTTCCGGGCCGGGCGCGCCAGCCCCGACACGCGCGCGGTCCTGATCGAGGATGCGCGCGACGGTGCGGTCTATCTCGCCGTGGCGCGGGGCGACGGGCTGGTGACGCGCAAGCTGGCACGGGGCCTCGGCGTCGCGCGCGACGGCGGCACGTTGACGATCCGCCTGCGCGACTTCACGCTTCGGCGCGCGCATCTCCAGCTTGCCGATGCCGACTATTGGGAAGCCCGGCTGAAAGGGCTCGCGCCATGAAGCCCTTCGATCCCGTGGCGCTGGCGACGCCGGCCTTCGTGCTTCTGGTGATCGCGGAGATGCTGTTCGTGCGCTTCACCGGCCGCGGACGCTTCGAGGCGAAGGATACCGCCGCCAGCCTGATGATGGGCTTCGGCAGCACGATCATGGGCACGGCCTTCGCCTTCATCTTCTTGGGCTTCGCGAAGCTCATCCAGCCTTACGCGCTGTTCCATATCGGCTGGTCGTGGCCGGCCGCGATCGCGTGTTTCGTTCTCGACGACCTGCGCTATTTCTGGTGGCACCGCGCCTCGCACCGGGTGCGCTGGCTGTGGGCCGATCACGTCAACCATCATTCGAGCCAGCACTACAACCTGTCGACGGCGCTGCGCCAGCCCTGGGGCGGGTTCCTGGCGCTGCCGGGCCTCATGTTCCTGGCGCCGCTGGTGCTGATCGGCTTTCCGCTGCCGATGATCGCCTTCGTGCACGGCATCAACCTGGTCTATCAGTTCTGGATCCACACCGAATCCATCGGCCGCTTCCCCAAATGGTTCGAAGCGGTGATGAACACGCCGTCGCATCACCGCGTGCACCATGCCGTCAATGCGCGCTATCTGGACGCCAACTATGCCGGCGTCTTCATCGTCTGGGACAGGATGTTCGGCACCTTCGTCGCCGAGCGCGACGACGACAAGCCGCGCTACGGCATCGTCGGCCAGATCGGGAGCTTCAATCCCTTGCGCATCGCCGCCCACGGCTGGGTGTCGCTGGGGTCGGACCTGTGGCGCGCGCGGAGCCTGAAGCACGCGGCGCTCTATCTCTTCGCCGCCCCGGGCTGGTCGCCGGACGGCAGCCGCGAGACCTCGGATTCGATCAAGGCGCGGTGGGCTGCGGCGCAACCCGCGATGCCGGCGCCCGTGCCCGCGATCGGGACCGTGCCCGTGCCCGGGACCGCGGCCGTCCAGTCGCCCGCCGAATAGTTTCAGGCTATGCTCCGCCCCTGATCCTTGAGGGGGACCCATCATGCGCATTCTTCTCGCCGCGCTCGCCGGCGCCGTCGCCATGTTCGTCTGGACTGCCATCGCCCATATGGCCACGCCCTTGGGCCGGATCGGCTTCGAGCAGATTCCGAACGAAGCGCCCGTGCTCAGCCAGATGCAGACTTCGATCGGCGGCAAGGACGCCTTCTACATCTTCCCCTGGGTCGATCCCAACGATCCGCAGATGATGCAGAAATATTCCGCGCTCGAGAAAAGCGGGCCCTCGGGCATGCTGCTCTATCGCGGCGCGGGCCACGGCATGGGCGAAAGCATGACGCCGATGCTGGTCAAGGAATTTTCCAAGCAGTTCGTCGAGTCTCTGATCTTCGCCTGGATCGTGTCGATGATCGCCTTCGGTTTCTCGACGCGCGTGATGGCGGTGACGGCGATGGGGCTGGCGGCCGGCATCGCCACCAACATCTCGTATTGGAACTGGTACGGCTTCCCGTTCGATTACACCATGGCGCAGATCGTCATCGAGGTCGTGAGCGCCCTCGTCGCCGGCCTCGCCATCGCCTTCGTGCTGAGCCGCAGAACTACTTGAGGACCACGAAACCCGCTTTCGTGAAGATCGCCGCCGCGTCGGGGCCTTCGAGGAAGTCGAGGAACGCCTTGGCGCCGGGCTTGGCGTCCTTGGTCAGCGCGATGGGATAGACGATCGGCGCGTGGGAATTGTCGGGAAAGGTGCCGACGATCTTCACCTTCGCGTCGGCCATCGCATCGGTCGTGTAGACGATGCCGAGCGGCGCCTCGCCGCGCGCGACATAGGCAAGCGCGACGCGCACGTTCTCCGCCTGCACCAGTCGGTCGACGACCGTGTTCCAGACGCCCAGCGAGGTGAGCGCGGTTCGGGCATATTTCCCCGCCGGCACCGAGTCCGGGTCGGCGACCGACAGCCGCCCGCCGCCGAGCGCGCCGGCAAGGTCGAAATGCGGCGCGATCTTCACGGCGACGGACGACGAGGACGGCGCGATCAGCACCAGGTGATTGCCGAGCAGGTCCTTGCGCGTGTCGTGGGCGATCAGCCCCTTGTTGTCGAGATAGTCCATCCAGTCGCGGTCGGCGGAGATGAAGATGTCGGCGCCGCCCGAGGCCTCGATCTGGCGCGCCAGCGCCGAAGACGCCGCGAAGGAGAAGACCGGTGCCTGTCCGCCCTTGGCTTTATAGACGTCGCCCGCCTGCTTGAAGGCGTCGCTCAGCGAGGCGGCCGCGAAGACGGTGACCTGGGCCTTTGCCGCCGGAGTCAAGGCAGCCAGGACGATTGCGGCAAAGACCGCGCGCAACATCTGTCTCATGAAAACCCCCGTTCCGTGATATCCGGATCAATATCACGCTCATGGGTAGGCGTTAAAGGGGCGAGCGTTAAGAGGAGCGCCGCCCCACGAGCACCAGGCCCAGGCCTGCAATCACCACCACGATGCCGGCGACGGTCGGTATCGAGACGTGATGCTCCTCCTGGGCATCGATGTGCACCGGTCCGATATCGGCGACCGGCTTGGTCTCTGAATAGGAGAAGTGCCCGAAGACCAGCGTGGCGACGCCGACGAGAATCAGCACGACGCCGAGCAGGGTAAGACCGCGCATATTGGCTCCATCAAAATCGCAACGAAGGATCACGCCCTAACGCGCGGCGGACGCACCGGTTTCGCGGACATGAAAAATAATTGCTCCGAGGTTTGTAAGCGAACCAAGCGAGCACATTGTCGCCGCAACTTTCCGATTAGGGTCGCGCAAACGCAATCGTATCCAAGAGGCCCGTCATCATGTTCCGGCGCGTATCGACCGTTGTCGCTTTTTCGCTTTTCGCCCTAGCGGCGCAGGCCGCCCCGGCCTTCACCGTCCTGCACAACTTCAACCGCGCCGACGGCGACGAGCCCGGCTGGCTCGCGCGGAAATCCAACGGCGCCCTCTACGGCGTGACCCTGCTCGGCGGTGACGGCCAGAGCACCGGCCTGGGCGTGCTCTACAAGATCGCGCCGGACGGCACCTATTCCATCGTGCACGCCTTCACGGACACGCCGGACGGCGCGCTGCCGATCCGCCTGTTCAGCGCGCCGGGCGACGTGATCTACGGCACGACCGGCTCGGGCGGCACCCAATCGGTCGGCACGGTGTTCCGGCTCGACGAGCACGATCACTACACGGTGCTGCATTCCTTCGATCTGTCCAGCGAAGGTCTCGGCCCCAGCTGGCTGACGCGCGCGGCCGACGGCAGCTTCTACGGCGTCGCTTCGGATCTCGGCCGGCCCGAGGCCTGTCCGCTGCATCACGCCGACGGCACTTTGTTCCGCATGACCGAGAACGGCGAGATCACGGTGCTGCATACCTTCTGCGAGAACATCGACGGCTCGCATCCCAACAGCGTCGTCATCGCCGCGGACGGCAAGCTCTACGGCACCTGCGCACAGGACGGCCCGCTGCACGGCAGCGGCAGCGACTCCGACGGCGGCGGCACGTTCTGGCGCGCGTCGCTCAAGGGCAAGGTGAAACGCCTGTTCACCTTCGGACCGAAGACGTTGAACGGCAACGAGGCGGTCGGGCCGAACGGCGTGGTCCAGGCGCCGAACGGCCTGTTCTACGGCACGTCGAACGGCGGCGGCTCGGCCTCGAACGGCGCCATCTTCCGCGCGACGGCGAGGGGCAAGGTCAAGACCATCCATTCCTTCTCGGCGTCGGAAGGCGACGGCGGCGATCCGGAAAGCAACTTCGTCCTCGCCGGCGACGGCAACTTCTACGGCACCGCGAGCAAGGGCGGCCTGCCGGTCAACGATCCGCACCGCAGCGGCGTCATCTATCGCGCCGACGTCAAAGGCCTCGTCCAGGTGCTGCACACCTACACGATCCAGGACGGCATGACGCCGCAGGCGCCGCCGCTGCGCGACGACGCGACGGGCAGGATCTACGCGACCGCGATCCGCGGCGGCGCGTCCCAGGACGGCACCGTGGGCGTGCTGGACGGGGCGATGCCGCGCTGACCTACGCCGCGACGGCCGGGTCGCTCGGTGGCCGCGCCTAATGCAGGTGCGATAGCCGCCGGTAGGACAATGCCTCGGCCACGTGCGGGCGCATGTTCGAGCGCGCCGCTTCGAGATCGTCATAGGTCGTGAACGGCGAGTGGACCGATTTGGCGCAGTTGCCGCTGGCTATCGTGCAGGTCCAGCCCGGCGTCGTCGTCACCGATGGGTTGACGTACCACTCCGGAAGGATCGCCGCGCAGTGATGTATTTCAACGTCGCCCTTCGAAGTGGCATCCAGATACGCTCCGTGCGAAAGGATGATGGAGCCGGGAAGTTGCGTGTAATAGGTGGGGGAAGTCGCGTTTTTTACCGGCGCTGAATCGCAAGTTAACGATCCTCCTTGCGTAAGCCGAGCCTTGCGTGACGCCCCATTGCCGGAGGTCCCCGTTTAGATTCTGGCGATAAAAACAGTCCGGCCCTGCATGGTTGTCGTGGAGAACGGCCCCGCCGTCATCCGCTCTCGTGCAACTTGTCGCCCGCACGAAGAGCCCCGCCGCGCCATCCTGCGGGGTGATGGTCGTGCCGTTGCCGTAGGAGACTAGGTAGAAGGACGTGAAATCGTCGGCCGAAAGGTCATGGGTTCGGACCCAGGACACCGTGGGGGGGCGGGGGAGACAGTCGACATCGGTGTGGCTGCACACGGTCGGAAGCTGGGCGCATGCCGCCTGTGCGAAGAACAGGACAAATAGCGCCGAGACGGCGCCCAGGACGGACAATCGCTGCATCTTGTCCCCCGACTGGCAGACAGGAAATGTCTACCACAAGGGGAAAGATTTCAACTGACCGGTCTACGCGCGCATGATAACCTGCCGGTCGCGGCGTGGTTCCACCAATTGCTGCCGCAACGGAACGGTTGTGCGCCATGGCCAATCCCAAACATAGATCGGCCGCGCCGTTCTTCGGACTGCTTATCGCAAGCACGGCGTTCGTGACCGGGGCCCGCGCCGCGATGACGATTTCGGATGGTGCGACTGCAAACGTGGCCTGTTCGGCTGGCGTGTGCTCTCCGACCGCGAAGAGCGCAGTGCTCAACGTCAACGACCTGGCGGGCATGCTGGCGAGCGGCGACGTGACCGTTGCAAGCAATGCCATGGCGCCGGATATCGAGGTCGAAGCGGCGCTTTCCTGGACGAGCACCAGCCGCCTGGCTCTGGACTCCTATCATTCCATCGAATTCAAAGCGCCCGTCGTCGTCGCCGGTACCGCAGCGCTCACCATCACCACCGACGTCGGCGGCTCGAACGGCGACTTTTATTTCGTGAAGAAAGGGCATGTCGAGTTCTGGGACGTGACCAGCCTGCTCACCATCAACGGAAACAAATACCACCTGTTCGCGAGCATGAACACGCTGCGACGCGCAATTCGCAATTCGGGAGGCTTTGGAGTCTATCTGGCTCAGGCAAAGACTTGGCGCGCGCCCGGTAAGAGCTTCATGGCGTCCCCCTTCGGGGAGTTCGAGGGAACGTTCGAAGGGCTCGGCAATAAGATAACGAGCCTCAAGATCAACCAGCCGATAGGCGATCAAAACCACGCTATCGGCCTATTTGCGAGTGTAGGTCTTCCGGGTGTTGTCCGTGATGTGAACCTCGTCGATGTCCAGATCGCCGCGAACGGTCAAGTCATAGGTATAGGCGCCCTTGCGGGCGGCAACATCGGAACCATCCTGAACAGCCGCGCTGGTGGACAAGTGACCGGCGGAATATCCCAAACCTATCTGGGAGGTCTTGTCGGCGAGAGCGCAGGTACGATTTCCAATTGCTCCGCGGAGGTGACGGTCAGCGGACCCGAACAGATCGCAGGCGCCGGAGGCCTGGTCGGCTTGAACCAGGCCGTTTTCCCCGGCTATCCCGGCTTGATCCAATCGAGCTTTTCGACGATGCCGGTTTCGGGCGGAGGTTCCCTCGGCGGGCTGATCGGAGAAGACGACGGCGGCACGATCCAGGACAGCTATTCGACCGGGTCAGTGACGACCGCGACCGGTTCCTCCGCAGGAGGCCTTATCGGAAGATACGCCGATGCGGATTCACAGACACCGCTGCCCGTACTGACGACGTCCTACGCGACAGGAGCGGTTTCAGGCGGCGGCACGACGAGCGTCGGAGGCGTGCTGGGGCAGGACCTCGCAAACACCGGCATCAGCGATGTCTATTGGGACTTGGATACGAGCGGCATAAGCGACCCGGCCAAGGGTGCCGGCAATGCCACGAACGACGCAGGCCTTACCGGCTTGACGGATTCGGCACTGAAGTCCGGGTTGCCGCCCGGCTTCAGCAAGAAGGTGTGGAAAGAGAAGGGTTCGCTCAATGACGGATACCCTTACCTGACCGGCAATGCTCCCGATTGATGGACTTTGCTTCGAGTCGCAGCGAGCCGGCGTGCTGACGCCGTCTCAATGCAGGTGCGATAGCCGCCGATAGGACAATGCCTCGGCCACGTGCGGGCGCAGGACCTGGCCGGCGCCGCCGAGGTCGGCGATGGTGCGCGCGACCTTGAGCACGCGGTGATAGCCGCGCGCGGTGAGCCGCATGCGCTCCGCCGCGTCGTGCAGCAGCCGCGCGCCCGCCGCATCGGGCTTGGCGACCGCGTCCAGCGCCTCGCCTTCGATCTCGGCGTTGGTGCGGATGGCTTGGCCGGCATAGCGCTTGCGCTGGACGTCGCGCGCTTGCGCGACGCGGCTTGCCACCTCGGCGCTGCCCTCGGCAGGCGGCGGGAGCGCGAGATCGCTCGCCGCCACGCCCGCCACCTCGACATGGATGTCGATGCGGTCGAGCAGCGGTCCCGACAATCGCGCCTGATAGTCGAGCGCGCATTTCGGCGCGCGGCCGCAAGCCTGCGCGGGCTCGCTCAGGTAACCGCAGCGGCAAGGGTTCATGGCCGCGACGAGTTGGAAACGGGCGGGATAGCGAACATGCGCGTTGACGCGCGCGATGACGGCCTCTCCGGTCTCGACCGGCTGGCGCAGCGAGTCGAGCACGCCGCGCTGGAATTCCGGAAGCTCGTCGAGAAACAGGACGCCCAGATGCGCGAGACTGATTTCACCCGGTCGCGTCCGGTTGCCGCCGCCGATCAGCGCCGGCATCGATGCGGAATGGTGCGGGTTGCGGAACGGGCGCCGCCGCGAGATCGCGCCGCCTGGAAGCTCGCCCGCGAGCGACTGCACCATCGAGATCTCCAGCGCCTCGCGCGCGTCGAGCGGCGGGAGCAGGCCGGGCAGGCGCTGCGCCAGCATAGACTTGCCCGCGCCGGGCGGACCGATCATCAAGAGGTTGTGCCCGCCGGCCGCCGCGATCTCGAGCGCGCGCTTGGCGCTCTCCTGCCCCTTCACGTCCTTGAGATCGGGAATGGCGCGGCCGTCGGCGGCGAGCTTGGCCACCGGCGGGCTCAAGACCTGCGTTCCCTTCATGTGATTGACGAGCGCGATCAGCGACGGCGCGGCCACGATCTCGATCCCGCCGGCCCAGGCGGCTTCCGGCCCGCAGGCCGCCGGACAGATCAGGCCGCGATGCTGCTCCGACGCCGCGAGCGCCGCGGGCAGGACGCCCGCGACCGCGGTGATCTGCGCATCCAGCGACAGCTCGCCCATCGCGACATAGCCCGCCATCTCGCTCGCCGGAAGCACGCCCATCGCCGCCAGAAGCCCGAGCGCGATGGGCAGGTCGTAATGGCTGCCCTCTTTCGGCAGGTCGGCTGGGGCGAGGTTCACCGTCACGCGCTTGAAGGGCATCGCGAGCCCGATCGCCGTCAGCGCGGCGCGGACGCGCTCGCGGCTTTCGGCGACCGCCTTGTCGGCGAGGCCCACGATGTTGAACTGGCCGCCTGCGCCGTCGCCGATATGCACCTGCACGTCGACCTCGCGCGCCTCGATGCCCTGGAACGCGACGGTATGGACATGCGCGACGGTCATGCGGCTCCCCCTTCGGTGGTCCGCAGACTATATGCAACCGAAGGAAGAACTCAAAGCATCGGCAGCGCGATTCCGGCGGCGAGCCCCGCGATCAGGAACCGCGCCAGATAGCCCAGCCCGTGCGCCAGGCTGACGGCCGGATCGATCCGGACCCAGATCTGCGTGGTCGCGACCTGCACGAACGCGCCCGCGAGCCAGGCGATGAGCGCGACCTTCAGGCCGCTCGCGATGCCGTCCACGCCTGCGAGCGCGCAGAGCGCGAAAACGCAGGCCGCGGTGATATAGCCGAGCGCGCAGGAATAGAGGATCGGCATCGGCTCGCCGTCCCTGCGCGGCCACCAGGTCTCCGGGTACCGCCCGTAACGGTCGTGGAACAGCACGCCCATGAAATACCAATCGGTGAAGGTCGAGACGGTGCCGGCGGCGAAAACCGCGACGAGAACGATCCAGGACATGCGCTCCCCCTTAAGTGCCAGCAGCGTAAACTATCGCTTCCCTTGCGGAGCGCAAAGCGCCCCCATAGGCTTGAGGCAATCGCCATTTTGGAAAAAGAGCCTCGACCCATGTCAGACAAGCGTTTCCAGGGCACCGACCGCTACGTCGCCACCGACGACCTGCGCATCGCCGTCAACGCCTCGATCACCCTGGAGCGGCCGCTGCTCATCAAGGGCGAGCCGGGCACCGGCAAGACGCAGCTCGCCTATGAGGTGGCCGACGCGCTGGCGGCGCCCTTGATCACCTGGCACGTCAAGTCGACGACCAAGGCGCAGCAGGGCCTCTACGAATACGACGCGGTGACGCGGCTGCGCGACAGCCAGCTGGGCGATCCGCGCGTCAAGGACGTCAAGAACTACATCAAGCAGGGCAAGCTGTGGGAAGCCTTCGTGATGGAGAAGCGCCCGGTCCTGCTGATCGACGAGATCGACAAGGCCGACATCGAGTTCCCCAACGACCTTCTGCTCGAGCTCGACCGCATGGAGTTCTTCGTCTACGAGACCGGCGAGACGATCAAGGCCAGGCAGCGCCCGATCATCCTCATCACCTCGAACAACGAGAAGGAGCTGCCCGACGCATTCCTGCGCCGCTGCTTCTTCCACTACATCAAGTTCCCCGAGCGCGAGACGATGCAGAAGATCGTCGACGTGCACTATCCCGACATCAAGCAGAAGCTGGTCAGCGAGGCGCTGAACGTCTTCTACCAGATCCGCGACGTGCCGGGCCTGAAGAAGAAGCCGTCGACGTCGGAGCTTCTGGACTGGCTGAAGCTGCTCTTGAACGAGGACGTGCCGCCCGAGGCGCTGCGCGAGAAGGACCCGACCAAGCTGATCCCGCCGCTGCACGGCGCGCTGCTCAAGAACGAGCAGGATGTGCACCTGTTCGAGCGGCTGGCATTCCTGGCGCGGCGGGAGAGCCGGAACTAGGCCTCGGTCAGGCCGAGCCGGCGCTCGACCCGCTCCATGCGCATATCGAGACGATCCATGCGCGAGGAAATATGGGCGTATTGCGCTTCCAACCGGACATATCCCTCCTCCAAAAAGCTGACCCGTGTCCGCAGCTCTTTGACGTCACGGTAAATGTTATCCACCGCCGTGCGGATGTGGCGCAAATGCTCCAGGACCAGATTGTTGGCCGCTTCACTCATAGGCATTATCCTGCCGCAGAAACGGATTGAGAACAACCAACCGCAAATGCCGGGATTTCGCCTTTCCATTCTTTGTTTAACGATGGCGTTTCCGGCCTTCGCGCCGGCGCAGACGACCGGCGACGTCTTCGCGGACGCGCCCGGCAACGCCAAGCGTCACGTCGCGTCGGGCTTCGTGTGCCCGTCCAGGATCGGCATCTTCGTGCGCGACGCGGTGGGCGAGCGCGATCCGTCCGCGGGCGCCGATTTCTGCGCCTATTCCGCGCTCGACGGCGTGTACGGGACGATCACCCTGGCGCCGCTTTCCGGCACCGACGATCCCAAGGCGGCGCTGGCTTCCGATTTCGAGGAGCAGGAAGGCACGGGCGGCCGGAAGATCGCGGAGGACCCGATCAAGATCGCCGGCGCGAGCGTCTATGCGCGCACCTATCAGACCTCGAGCCTCGCGAGCATCCACTACCGCGTACAGTTCGCGGCGGGCGGCGCGGGCGCGTGGAGCGTGCAGGCGACGATGGAATATGCGAGCCCGCGCGACGACAGGATCGAGCGCGAATTCCTCGAGACGGTCTATGCCGCCGCGTTCAGGACGCTGGGGCGCTAGCCTCGCTTTGCTGCTGCTGCTTGGCGCGGGCCAGGCAGTTGCCGGCGCGCTCGACGCGCTCGCGATCGCCTATCCAAATGAGATCGCGCGCATCGACGGCGGCTGGATCGTGTTCCGCGACGGCACGCGCATGGCGGCGGGAACGGACGATCCCGCCAAACCTTTCGACAGCCTGCTGCGCGACGCGACGATCGTCGACCAGTTCCGCCTCGCCTATCCGCGCGGCGCCGGGATCGGGGCGCCGGCGAAGGATTTCGATCCCGGCCGTTTCCGCAACGAAGCGTTCTTCGACAAGCTTTACGGCAATTGCCGCCTCGCGCGGCCCGACCTGGTGGCGGTCAAATGGGTGGACGGCACGACGGTCAGCTTCGCGCGTCTCGCGGCGCCGGAGCTGCGCGCCGTCGCGGACGAGATCGCCGAGCTCCCGCCCGCCATCCGGCGCGCGGCCGCGCCCAGCGCCGGCACCTATAACTGCCGCGCGGTGAAGGATACCGGCCGCCGCTCCATGCATGCCTATGGCGCGGCCATCGACCTGAACCTGCACGCGTCCGACTATTGGCTCTGGGAGACGGGCGGCTGGCGGAACCGCATGCCGCGCGCGATCGTGGACATCTTCGAACGCCACGGCTTCATCTGGGGCGGCCGCTGGGACCACTACGACACGATGCATTTCGAGTACCGGCCGGAGCTCAATCCGGCGGGTTCGCCAGCAGATAGGGATAGCCGTCGTTGATCGCCGCGCTCTGCCCCCAGACCGCGGGATCGAAGCCGGCCGGCAATGCCGCTTTCAGCGCCACGTCGCTCAAGCCCGTGACGCCGCTTCTGCAGCCGGCATCGCAGGCGCGGCTCTGGCCGCTGGAGTCCTTGTCCCAATAATCCTCTGCAAGCACGCCGAAGCCGTAATGCCCGATGAAGGCGCCGAAATGCGGCCGCCTTGCCGGCGCTTTGCCCCTGAAGAGCACCAGCGACGTCGTATAGGAATCCGATACCGATACCGCGCCGATGCCCATCAGCCCGCCCAGGCTGCTGGTGCTTCCGGCCGCGACCGAGCCCCTGGAATAGCAATCGACGATCGGAGCGCCGTCGGTGTTGGTCGAGCCCACCAGCCCGCCGGCAGCGGAGCGGCCATGCGTGGAGACGTTGCCGGTGGCATAGGATTGCGAGATCGGCGCGACGGCGAATCCGACCAGCCCGCCTGTCGTGCTCTCCTTGCCGCCCATGACGTCGCCGGTGGCGTGCGAGAGGCTGAGCGGCCCTTCCAGGTGCCCGACGAGCCCGCCGACATAGTGGCTGCCGCCCGTGACGGTGACGCTGGAGGAGGATTTCGTCACGATGCCGTTGCTGCCGCTGACATGGCCGATGAGGCCGCCGACGGCGGAACCGCCCTGGACCGCGCCGCTGACGGTGACGTTGATCACCCTGCTGTTGACCGCCCTGCCGCTCAGCGCCCCGGCATCGCCGCCGCTGATCACGTCGATATTGGCCAAGTTCAAGTCGCGCTGGATACCGCCCGCCGACACGAACATGCCGGCCGAGCTGCTGCTGTGGCCGTCGATATGGAGATTCGAGATCGTGTGGCCAAGGCCTTCCAAGGTGCCGCCGAAGCCGACCAGGACGATGCCGCCGTTATAGGCGCCGTCGGGCCCCGCGTCGTAATCGGCCGAAAGCGCATAATTGCCCGACGGGTTGTCGATGACGGCGGCCGCCAGCGATGCGACGTCGCGAACCAACAGGTAGCTTCGGCCGTTGATGACGAGACTGCCCGTGTCGTCCCAGAAATCGATCTTGCCGCCGGGAAACAGGTTCAGATCGCCGCCCGTGCCGCCGTCGTCGGTGACGATCGCGAGGCCGCCCGCCCCTTCGACCACCATCTCGGCCTTGATGCTGACGTTGAGGTTCGCGTCCAAGGTCAATCCGCGCGTGCCGGCCCAGGAGAGCGGCGCGGTGAGCTCGATGGTCGCCGCGCCCGCGCCGGTCTTCACCGTGACGTCGGAGGCCGCCAGCATGGCGGCGAGATCGCCTGCGTTCAGCACCGCGTTCTTGGCGGTGGGCGTGCAGACCGCGCCCGAGCACGCCATGTTCTTGGTGGGAGCCGAGGAGATGTTGACGGCCGCCCGCCCCACGGCCGGAACCAGCAGGAGCACGGCCAGAACTGCTGCGGTTCTTGACATTGCGGCAACCTCGAGGGCGATGCCAGCTTATACCCGAAGCCTCCGAGATGCGCTAACATCGGCGCATAGCCATTGGACGAAAACGCATGTTCTTCCAGTTCTTCGACGAGCTTCGCGCCGCGCGCATTCCGGTGACGCTGAAGGAATATCTGGCGCTGATGGACGCGCTGTCGAAGGACGTCATCGATCTCAAGGTCGAGGAGTTCTATTACCTGTCGCGCACAGCGCTGGTGAAGGACGAGCGCAACCTCGACAAGTTCGACCGCGTCTTCGGGCACGTGTTCAAGGGGCTCGAGGGCCTCGATGCCTCGCTGCTCGCGCAGATCCCCGAGGACTGGCTCAAAGCCCTGACCGAGAAATACCTGACCAAGGAAGAGAAGAAGCAGATCGAGGCCCTGGGCGGCTGGGAGAAGCTGATGGAGACGCTCAAGCAGCGTCTCGAGGAGCAGAAGAAGCGCCACGAAGGCGGCTCGAAGATGATCGGCTCGGGCGGCACCTCGCCGTTCGGCAATTCCGGCTACAACCCCGAAGGCGTGCGCATCGGCCAGGACAAATCGCGTCACGGCAAGGCGGTGAAGGTCTGGGACAAGCGCGAGTACAAGAACCTCGACGACTCGGTCGAGCTCGGCACGCGCAACATCAAGGTGGCGCTGCGCCGGCTGCGCAAATGGGCGCGCGAGGGCGCGGAGACCGAGCTCGACCTGCCCGGCACGATCCGCAATACCGCCAACAAAGGCTATCTCGACCTGAAGCTCGTCCCCGAGCGCCACAACACGGTGAAGGTGCTGCTGTTCTTCGACATCGGCGGCTCGATGGACGCGCATATCAAGCTCTGCGAAGAGCTGTTCAGCGCCGCCAAGACCGAGTTCAAGCACATGGATTTCTACTACTTCCACAACTGCCTCTATGAGAGCGTGTGGAAGGACAACCGGCGCCGCCATGCCGAGAAGATCCAGACCTGGGACGTGCTGCACAAATATCCGCACGACTACAAGATCGTCTTCGTCGGCGACGCGACGATGAGCCCGTACGAGATCACCTATCCCGGCGGCAGCGTCGAGCACTGGAACGAAGAGGCCGGCGCGGTGTGGATCGACCGCGTGGTGCAGATCTACGAGCACTGCGTGTGGCTGAACCCCGTGGCGCAGAAGCACTGGGACTACACGCCGTCGATCGGCCTGATCTCGCAGATCATGAACGGACGCATGTTCCCGCTGACCCTGGGCGGGCTGGACGGGGCGATGCGGGAGCTCAATCGTTGAGCGCGGCCGTGCGTCCGGCCGCGGCGGCGGACTCGCAGGCCATCGCCGCGTCCCTCGCCCGCGCCTTCCACGACGATCCGGTGATGATGTTCATGCTGCCCGATGCGGCGGCGCGCGAGGCCAAGCTGCCGCGCATCTTCAGGCTGCTGCTCAAGATGGCGTTGCCGCACGGGCTGTGCCGCGTGAGCGAAGGCTACGAGACGGCGACGATCTGGAAGCCGCCGGGGCAATGGCATCTGTCGCCGTGGGACTACGTCGTCAACGGGCCGGAGATGCTGGGCATCTTCGGCGGCAACGTGTTCAGCGTCATCGGCACCATGGACCGCATCGAGAAGGTGCACCCGAAAACGCCGCATTATTACCTGCAGGTGATCGGCACCGATCCGCCCGCTCAGGGCAAAGGCTTCGCCAGCGCCATCATGCGCGACCAGCTCGCGCGCAGCGACGCGGAGGGCATGTCCTGCTATCTGGAATCGAGCAAGGACACCAACATCCCGGTCTATCGCAGCTTCGGCTTCGAGGTGACGGGCGAGATCAAGATCCCGGACGGCCCGACGCTCTGGCCGATGTGGCGGGACGCGCGATGAGAACCGTGGCGGCAGCGCTGGCGTTGCTGTTGTCCGCGAGCGGCGCGTCCGCCGCGGAGCCGGGCGTTGCGCAGCCCGATGCCACGTCGGCCGCCGAGCCTGGCGCGACGATGACGGCCGACGGCACCACGCCGCCGCCCGAGACGATCGCGATCACCGGCGCGGTGCACAATCCCGGCGCGGTCACGCTGCAGGAGCTGATGAAGATGCCGCCCGTCGACGTGACGGTGACGCAGCAGACCGACAAGGGCCCGGTGACCGGCACCTTCCGCGGTGCGCTGCTGTGGACGCTGGTCAGCCAAGCCGACCCCGTGGACGGGCCGGAGAAGAACGCTTACCTGCGCCACACCATCTTCGTCAGCGGCGCCGACGGCTACACCACCGCGCTGTCGGACGGCGAGATCGATCCCAAGCTCGAAGGCAAGCACGTGATCGTCGCCTATGCGAAGGACGGCGTGGCGTTCGACGGATTGCGCCTGGTCGTTCCCGGCGACGCCCATGCCGCGCGCGGCGTGCACGATATCGCGGTCATAGAGGTCAAATAGATGCTGAAAGTCCATCATCTGAACAACTCGCGCTCGCAGCGCATCCTGTGGCTTCTGGAAGAGCTGGGCACGCCTTACGAGATCGTGCACTACACGCGCATGTCGCCGGTGCCGCTGGCGCCGCCGGAGCTGAAAGCGGTGCATCCCCTGGGCAAGTCGCCCGTCATCACCGACGGCGACAAGACCATCGCGGAGTCCGGCGCCATCGTCGAATACCTGATCGACACCTATGGCGACGGCCGCCTCAAGCCCGCGCCGGCGAGCTCGGATTATTGGAAATACGTGGAGTGGATGCACTACGGCGAGGGCTCGGCGATGCTGCCGCTTCTGCTCGCGCTCTATACCGCCATGCTGGGCGAGGCCGGAGCGGCGCTGAAACCCCGCGTCGACAGCGAGATCGCCAACAACCTCGCCTATATGGAGAACGCTCTGGGGACGCGGCCGTTCTTCGTCGGAAACGACCTGACCGGCGCCGACATCCAGCTTCTCTTCGTGCTCGAGGCGGCAGGCGCGCGGCTCGAGCCCTATCCCAACCTCGGCAAGTACCGCGCGCGCATGCAGGACCGCGCCGCCTATAGGCGCGGCATCGAGAAAGGCGGGCCTTACGCCCTGATGAGCCGATGAACAGACCTGCGCACATTGGACAAGAAGAGCGCCGCGCGCGCATCCGCGGGCTTTGCGCCCTGATGGACGAGCAGGGCATCGGCGCGGTGCTCATCGGGCCGACCGCGTCCTTGCGCTATTTCACCGGCATGTCGTGGCATCCGTCGGAGCGCTTCACCGGCGCGCTGATCCATGCGACCGGCCGCGTCGAATACGTCACGCCGGGCTTCGAGCGCGACAAGGTCGCCCAGATCGTCGGCATCGAAGGCGACATCCATACCTGGGAAGAGGACGAGAGCCCTTATCGCCTCATCGCCGACCGGCTGGGCAACAAGGCGCGCATGGCGGTCGACGAGTCGGTCGCGCTGTTCACCTGGTTCGGGCTTCGCGGCGCCATCGACGACGCGCGGCTGCAAGGCGGCGGTGCGCTGATCAACCGCCTGCGGCGGCAGAAGTCCAAAGCCGAGCTGGCGCTGATGCAATACGCCAAGGACATCACGCTCGAAGTCCATCGTCGCGCCTGGAAGAGCCTTGTCGCCGGCGTGCGCGCCAGCGAGGTCGAGGCCTTCATCGAAGCCGAGCACAGGAAGCTGGCAGGCGCCGGCAACACCTTCTGCATCGTCTCGTTCGGCGAGGACACGTCGCTGCCGCATGGCGGCGAGACCGACCGCGCGCTGGCCGAGGGCGACGTGGTGCTGATCGACACCGGCACGCAGGTCGACGGCTACAACTCCGACATCACGCGCACCTATGTCTTCGGCGAGCCGACGAACGAGGTGCGCCAGGTATGGGACGCGGAAAAGCGCGCCCAGGCCGCAGCCTTCGAGGCGGCACGCATCGGCGCGCCGTGCGAGAACGTCGACAATGCCGCGCGCGCGTCGATGGGCAAGGAGGGGTTCGGGCCGGACTATCGCCTGCCCGGCCTGCCGCACCGCACCGGCCACGGCATCGGGCTGGAGGTGCACGAAGCGCCCAACCTGGTGCGCGGCGACCGCACGCCGCTGGCCCAGGGCATGTGCTTCTCCAACGAGCCGATGATCGTGGTGCCGGGCAGGTTCGGCGTCCGCCTCGAGGACCATTTCTACATGGACGACAAAGGGGCGCGCTGGTTCACCGCGCCGTCCTTCAGCCTGGACGAGCCGTTCAAGGGCGTAGAGCCGCTCGCGTGATCGACCACGTCTCGCTCGCCGTCGCCGATCTGGGACGCGCCGCCGCGTTCTATGAGACGGTGCTGGCGCCCTTGGGGCTGACGAAGCTCGTCACGCGCGAGGGCGCAACCGTCGGCTTCGGCAAGCGCTATCCGGAACTGTGGTTGAACGCGCGGCCCGGTCTCGCGCCGCAGCCCGAGACCACGGGCACGCATATCTGCCTGCGCGCGGCGAGCGAGGATGCGGTGCGCGCCTTCCACGCGGCGGCGCTTTCGAACGGCGGCCGCGATGCGGGCGCGCCCGGTCCGCGCCAGGCGGCGTTTACCACGTATTTCGGCGCCTTCGTCTTCGATCCCGACGGCAACAAGATCGAGGCGGTGAACTTCCCTTGAGCGTCGAGCGCGTAAGCGCCCCGCGCGTTGCCGCGGGCCGCCGCGCGCGCTAGACTCGCCTTGGGGCTTTCAAATGAAACCGTTGCGTCTTGCAGGCATCCTGGCGGCGGCTGCGATCAGCGGCGCGGCGGCGAGCGGCTTTTCCGATTTCAACGCGGGGATCAACGCGCGCAACGACCGCAACGGCAACGACGTCGTGCGCTTCATGAGCCGCGCGCTGGCTGCCCCCGACCTGCCGCAGCACCTGCGCGCGACGGCGTTGCACGACCGCGCCACGGCCTATGTCGAGCTCAAGCAGCCGGATCTGGCCATCGCCGACTACACCGGCGCGCTGGCGCTGGTGCCGGACGACTACAATTCGCTGATCGAGCGCGGGGCCTTGTACGGAGAGAAGAAGCAATACGACGCCGCGCGCGCCGACTTCGCCGCCGCGATCAAGCGCCGGCCCGACCTGCTGGCGGGCTATGCGAGCCACGCCGAGGCGAATCTCGACGAAAAGAAATACGACGAGGCGCTCAAGGACTATAACGACGGCCTGGTCGTCTCGCCGGCCGATCCCGACCTGATCGTGCTGCGCGGCGAGGCGCTGAGAATGGCGGGACGCTACGACGAGGCGATCAAGGACTTCACCTATGTCGTCGACAACCACTCGCGCTACACCGCCGCCCATATCCTGAGGGCCAGGACCTATCAGCAATCCGGCAAGACTCATGCGGCCGTATCGGACTATGAGGACGCGATCGACCTGGAGCCCGACAATCTGGGCCTGCGCGAGACCGCCGGCATCGCGCAATGGGCCGACGGCAGCTATCGCGAAGCGACGCGCAACTTCACGCGCAGCGCGGCGGATCCGAAGCTCGCGGCGTTCTCCTATCTCTGGCTCTATCTCACCGCGCTCAAGCGCAGGTCGTCGGCCGACGATTTCACGCAGAACGCGCCCAAGCTCGACCTCGCCTCGTGGCCGGGACCGATCGTGAAGCTCTTCCTCGGCCAAGCCGCGCCCGACGACGTCTTCGCCGCCGCGAAGCAGGGCGAGGCGGATGCGCAAAAGGACCGTGTCTGCGAGGCCGACTTCTTCGTCGCGGAATGGCAGCTGTCCCGATCCGACGCGGCTTCGGCGAGGAGCCTGCTGAGCGATGCGGCCGCGGCCTGCCGCGACGAGCTGCCCGAATCCTTCATTTCGCGCACCGAGCTCGCGAGGCTCGGGCCATGAGACGCAGCCTGGTCCTGACGATCGCCCTTCTGGCCGGCAGCGCGCATGCCGGCGACGCACCGCCGCCGCCCGCAACGTGCTCGCTGCCCGAGCTCGCCTCGATCGACTTCACGACCATGCCCGAAGGCATGATCGCTCTGCCGGGCGCCATCGACGGCCACAAGGGCGGCTTCCTGGTCGATACCGGCGGGCTGGCGGGCGTGGTCGGCTGGGGCACCGCCAAGCAGCTCGCGGGTCCCATCCAGCGCTCCAACGTCAGCGGCGTCTTTCCCGGCGGCACGCAGCTGGATTTCGGCGTTTTCGCCGACCGCTTCGACCTGGGCCCGCTCAGCTTCCACAGGATCTGGTTCCTGGTGGCGCCCGACCGCATGATGGACGCCAACCTGATCGGCGAGATTCAGCCGCATGCCATCTCGGATACCAATTTCGAGATCGATTTCCTGAAAGGGAAGTTCAACCTGTTCGGGCCCAGCCCCTGCCCGGGCCACGACGTCTATTGGACGCACGACGCCTATGCGCAGGTCCCCATGACCCTCGACCGCGCAGGCCATATCAGCGTCGAGGCGATGCTCGACGGCAAGCCGGTGACGGCGACCATCGATACGGGGGCGCAGAACTCCTTCCTGAGCCTGAAGGCGGCGCAGCACGTGTTCGGCATCGACGCGAAGAACCCCGGCCTCAAGGCGACGGGCACGGCGAGCCTCAACGGCATGGCGGGCGCGTCGACCTATCGCTGGCCGTTCGCGTCGCTGACCTTCGAGGGCATCGAGGTCAGGAGTCCCGACATCGTCATCTACGACACCGGCAACGACACGCGCGACGCCGAGATGGTGCTGGGCATCGGAGTGCTGCGCCAGCTGCACCTCTATATCGCCTATGACGAGAAGACGCTCTATCTGAGCGCGGCAGAAGCGCATTGAGCGGTCAGGGCGCGAAGCGGTCCTCCGCGCCCGCGGTCAAGGCGCGAAACGGTCCTTCGCGCCCGCGAGCCTTCCTTCCGCCGGAACCTGCGACGTCGCGGCGGCGAGCCCGAACGGCGGCATGTTGCCGTAGACGCATTCGAACTTGCCGGGCTCGACCAGATAGGTCTCGTGCCAGATGCCGATGTTCCTCGACTTCATGATGCGCCGGTTGAATTCGGCCCACATCGGGAAGTGGTGGCCCTCCTTGTCGTGCGCATAGGCCAGCAGCTTGTCGAAGGATTCCCAGTATTGCTGCACGCTGATGTAGCGGGGCAGCGATACATGCGTGCGGAACCAGAGCATGCCGCTGTCCTGCTTCTGCGAAAGCTCCTGGAGCATCGCGGGCATGGTCTTGGACATGAAGGCGATGTCGGAGAGCGCGAGCAGGTTGTTGATCCGCATGCCGATGAGGAACAGCACCACCGGCTTGTCGGTCTGCGCCGTGAAGCGTCCCGGGACGATCGTCGTCATCGCTACCTCTTCGCCGCCGAGCCCCAATAGTTGAAGCCTGCGAAGCGCGGCGTGCCTGGCAGGTACATGGTCTCGATGTCCTCGATCCGGAAGCCGCCCTGGTCGATGAGCCTTGGGATGGCGCGGCCGACGTGACAGCCGCCGCCGATGACTTTCCAGGCCGGCGTCAGCCGCCGCTGCCATGTGCGCACGCTTTCGTCCGGCGCCTCGCCGTGCTCGCAGAAGATCATGCGGCCTTCCGGCTTGAGCACGCGGCGCATCTGGCCGAGCGCCGCCGTCACGTCGGGGATGGTGCAGAGCGTATAGGTGATCAGGATCGTGTCGGCGCTCTCGTCGTCGAGCGGGATCTGCTCGCCCGGCAGGTCGAGGAACTCGAGCGGGATCGGCGACGCGGCCACCCGCTCCGCCGCGCGCGCGCGCATCTCGGAGGCGGGCTCCAGCGCCCAGATATGGCTCACTTTGGACGCGTCGTAGAACGGCAGGTTGTGCCCCGCCCCGAAGCCCACCTCGAGCACGCGCCCCTCCGCCCGCGGCACGACCTTCTTGCGCTGATAGCGGATCGGCTTGGTGCCCATCGCCGCGTTCAACAGGTGCGGCAGGACGAAATGGCTGTAGATGCCCATGGATGCCCCTCGATCAGGCCTTCAAGTCTATCAGCGACCGGTCGGCTGGCTAGGCTCGTTGTCGTCAGGCTTCAAAAGGTATCCGCGTGGCTCGGCAGTGGCGATGAGTGTCGAACCGTCTTTGAGCGACATGGCCTCGATCATTTGGGGCGGCAAAACAAGGCCGAGCTCGCCATCGATCTCGATGATCTCAAGTTTGAGCAAAGGAGGCGCTCCGCGCGTTATAAGCGACATTACATCTTGTCGGCGAAGCCTTCAATAATGGTCTGGGTCGACGTAAGGCGGGCGCGGATCGCCGTTGTTGGGGACGTGGATCTGCTCGGGGACATCGCCGTAGAGCGCCTGCTCGTCGGGCTTGAAGCCTTTGGCGAGGCCTTTGCCCAGGCAGAGAAGCGTGCCCAGGCCCACGCCGAGACCCTGGTTGTTCATGCAAGGCAGCAGCAGCGGGCCGTTCTTGCGCATCCGGCCGCGGGCCCAGAGCGCGGCGTCCGCCGAATGCTTGTCGGTGTGGTCGGCGAAGTCGACACCGTCGCGCGGCTTGAGCGAGAGCGCATCGCAGCGATGGCGCTCCTCCGGCGGAAGGCTGGCGATGTTCTCCGGACGGCAATCGACGAGCGCGCGGCCGAAGCTTTCGAGCGCTTTGGGATCGACGCCCGGCACGCGCGGCAGCGGGATCGTGCGGAGCGCAGGCAGGCGGACGACGGGCACCGGCGCTCGCGGCGGCGGCGCGGGCCTGTCCGCGGCCGGAGGCTTCGGCGGCGTGAGATGGATGATCGTCTCGTGCGGCTGCGGCGTCGCGCGCGGCGCGAAGCTCGCCTGCAGCAGGAGCGCCAGCATCGCCGCATGCAGCGCTGCGACCAGGGCCGCTCCCGCGACGCGCGGCGCGCTCACGCGCCCGGGCGGTGCTCGAGGATCTCGCCCGGCTGGCACCCCAGCGCCCCGCAGATCTTGTCGAGCGTCGCGAAGCGCACGCCCTTCACCTTGCCCGATTTGAGCAGCGAGAGATTGGCCTCGGTGATGCCGACGATCTCGGCCAGCTCCTTGGAGCGCATCTTCCGCC
>JAFBAL010000019.1 GCA_019247845.1 Alphaproteobacteria bacterium
CGCCCGCGGTCGAGCACCTGCATCGCGACCTTGAAGCCCTCGCCCTCTTCGCCGAGACGCAGATGCGCCGGCACGCGCGCATCCTCGAACACGACGTCGCAGATATGCGCGCCTTGCTGGCCCATCTTCTTCTCAGGCTTGCCTACATGGATGCCGGGCGTGTCCGCAGGCACGATGAACGCCGAGATGCCGCCGGCGCCTTTGCGCGAAGGATCGCTGCGCGCCATGAGCGTGAACATGCCCGCGCGGTTGGCGTTGGTGATGAAGCGTTTTGTGCCGTTGACGACGTAAGCGTCGCCGTCGCGGATCGCCGTGGTCTTGAGCGACGCCGCGTCCGAGCCCGCGCCCGGCTCGGTCAGGCAGAAGCTCGACACCGTCTCGCCGCTGGCGAGCTTGGGCAGCCATTCGCGCTTCTGCGCATCGGTGCCGAACATCACCACGCCCTGGCTTCCGATGCCGACATTGGTGCCGATCACAGAGCGGAAGGCGGGCGAGGTATGGCCGAGCTCCATCGCCACCAGAACCTCCTCCTCCATGGTGAGCCCGAGGCCGCCGTATTCTTCGGGGATCGAGATGCCGAAGAGTCCGAGCGCGCGCATCTCGTCCACGATCGCATCGGGCACGCGATCGTCCTCGGAGACTTTCGCCTCGAGCGGCACGCAGGTCTCGCGCACGAAGCGGCGCACCGTTTCGATGAGCTGCGCGCGGGTTTCCAGATCGAGCGGCATTTTCTTCTCCGGTAGTGTGAAACCACGATAGCGCATTCACGCCCGCGTGAAACACGCAAAGGTGAGTTCTACCAATAGGAGTTTCGTGGACAATTCAATCATTGGCTGGAGGCGGCGATGCCCGCAATGCTCACCTGGTTCCTGAACTTCCTCGACGGCATCGGCATCGACCCGCACGGCGGTTGAAACAACGGAGGCGGAGATGTTCTTTCGATTCCTATCCTTCCTGCTCGGCAATGGCGGCGGCGACAAAGGCCTCGGCGTCGATCCCAACGGCTGAGGAGGACGAACATGCTGAAACTTCTCTTCAAGCTGCTCTTCGGTCCCGACCAGGGCCCGCTGATCGATCCCAACGGCGGACGCGGAGGCTGACATGCTGAAAGCGCTCTTCGCGATGTTCTTCGGCGCCGATCAGGGCGTCTGCATCGATCCCAACGGAGGCTGACATGCTGCGCTTTCTCTTCAGGCTCCTCTTCGGAGCCGAGACCGGTTCCTGCATCGATCCGGGCGGCGTTCGTCGCGATGCGGGTTGCAACATCGACCCCAACGGCTGAGGGAGGCGGCGATGCTGAGACTTTTCCTCGCGCTTCTCTGCGGCGCGGATTCCGGCGGCGGCATGGGTCCGAACGGCGATCGCGGCGCCGGCCTCGATCCCAACGGCTGAGGGGACCGACATGCTGAGACTGTTGCGCATGTTCGTGCTCGGCACCGACAACGGAAGCTGCGTCGATCCCGACGGTTGAAATCCAACGACGAGAGAAGGAGGCGACGATGTTGAAATGGCTGTGGCGGGTGTTCTTCGACGATGAAGGCCCGGGAATGTGCCCGGTCGGCGGCAAACAGGGACATGGAGGCTGACATGCTGCTGTGGCTGTTGACTTCGATCGTGGTGGCCGGCGGCGGGCCCTGCATCGATTCCTGGGGTGCCTGCACCAACGCGGGCGCGAGGATCGATCCCGAGGGCTGACGGGATCGATCGCCAGAGCGAGCAGGTGGCTCCCCGCTTCGCCTACTCGCTCTGGAACTCGCCGCGCGGCACGTAGATGCCGGCCACGAGGATGTGGTCGACCGTCTCGCCGGTCGCGCCGAAGGGGAAGAACGCCACCTCGTGATAGGAATAGCGCGTATCGGGCATGTCGCGCCCGATCCAGCCGCGATAGCCGAACGGCGCGCGGCCCATGCGCGCGCCGTCGTAGAATATCTTCAAGCCCTCCGCGAACTTCGCATGCGTCAGCGCCACCTCGCTCAAGCGCATGCCCTGCCAGCTTTCGCCATAGGCCTGGACCTGCACGTCGCCCACGATGCGGTACTCGTAGTCGTCGTCCAGCACGCGCAGCAGCATCACGTGGCGCAGAAGCCTGCCCAGTTCGCGCGGCCGAAGCTCGTTGCGCGACGGAAAGCGCCGCTCGCCCTTGAGCCGCTGCCAATAAGCCGCGACCTGGCGCAGCACCGCGCTTTCGAGCATGTCGAGCGTGAGGATGCGGCCGGAGGAATATTGCGGGATTTCCAGCTCGTCGGCCGGCGGCGGCGGGGCCAGGGTTGTGGCGGCTCGGGACATGACGCGATTTTCGACTCGAATCGTAAAGTATTTCGTAACCTGCGATTAGCCATGGCGCTACCGCGGCGCCGTGCGATAGTCGGGCATGCGCCTTTCCGTCCTCGACCAGTCGCCGATCCGCAAGGGCGGCAGCGCCGCCGACGCGATCGCGCAGACCGTGGCGCTGGCCAAGGCCTGCGAGAAGCTCGGCTATCACCGCTATTGGCTGGCCGAGCATCACAACTCCAACGCTTTCGCGGGCTCGGCGCCGGAGATCCTGATCGGACGCGTGGCGTCCGAGACGCACAGCATCCGCGTCGGCTCCGGCGGCGTGATGCTCACCCATTACAGCCCGCTGAAGGTGGCCGAGCAGTTCCGCATGCTCGAGGTCTTGAACCCCGGCCGCATCGACCTGGGGCTCGGCCGCGCGCCGGGCACCGATCAGCGAACCGCGGCGGCGCTGCAGGCCGGACCGCAAGGCTGGGGCATCGACGCTTTCCCGAGCCAGGTGCACCTGCTGCGCCAGTTCCTCGACGACGCGGCGGAGCGCGCGCCCCTGCCCGACGATCATCCCTATCGCGGCATCCATGCCATGCCGCGCGCGCCGACGGGCGCGGGACCGGAGCTCTGGATGCTGGGCTCGGGCATCCACGGCGCGATCTATGCGGCCGAGTTCGGCATGCCGTTCAGCCACGCTTATTTCATCAGCCCGGAAGGAAGCCACGACGCGGTCGCCGCCTATCGCGAGCGCTTCAAGCCCAGCGCCGCCTGCCCAAGGCCCGTCGTCTCGCTCGGCGTCGCGGCGCTCGCGGCGGAGACCGAAGACGAGGCCGAGGCGCTGTCGGCATCGCGCAACCTGTGGGTCGTGCGGCTGCTTACCGGACGCCCGATCCCGTTCCCCTCGCCGGAGGAGTCGCGCGATTATCCGTATACGGATCAAGAACAGGCCCTGCTGCGCACCGTGCGGCGCCGTTCCGTCGTCGGCACGCCGGCGCAGGTCCGCGCCGACCTGCTTCAGCTGGCCCGCGAGCACGACGCCGAGGAGCTGGTGATCGTGACGATCACCTACGATTACGCGTCGCGCCTGCGGTCCTATGAACTGCTGGCCGAGGCCTTCGCGCTCAGCCCCAGGCCTTGACGATCGCGAACAGCGCGAAGAACTGCACCGCGCCCGCGACGTCGTGGCCGACGATCGGCGCGACGACGCTCTTCGATTTCTCGAGCCAGTACGCATAAAGCGCGCCCGCCAGGAACGACACGACCATCTCGCCGAGCGCGATCTCGACCGGCTTGGTGACGAAGCTCGCGGTGAAGACCGCGAAGATCGCCGCCGCCACGAGGCCCGCGCCGCTCATCGCCAGCCCCCGGACATGCACGCGGCCGGGCATCGCCACGCTCAAATAGGTCACCAGCAGCGAGCGGTAGAACACCTCGTCCGCCACGCCGGCGAAGCCGCCCTGATAGCCGAGCCAGCCTAAGCGCGTAAGCTCCGCGCCGTTGCGCGGCACGGTGTGCGCGACCAGATCGGGCCAATAATCCGCCAGCGTCATCAAGGCGCCGATCACGAGCCCCCACAGGATCGCAGGGCCGAGATAGCTTTTCTCCTCCGGCGCGTGCAGGCCGTAGTCGCCCGGCGCCAGCCACTTCATCGCAAGGATGACGATCAGCGCCAGCGCCAGCTCGGCGACGCCGACGGCGTAGAGGTGCCCCAGCTGATCGGCGATCGGCGGCACCAGCCGCGACACGCGCCGCGCCTGGTCCATGAGCTCGGCCGAAAGCCAGTTGATCCCCACGCCGATGACGACGGCGAAGAAGATGGGCAGGAACCGCAATCGGAAAGGCGTTTCGGCGTTCAAACGAGCCCCCACTCGAAGCAGCATCATAGGCCGATCGCGCGACGGGTAACAATGCGTCTCGCGACGGACCGGTCACGCGACGGGCAGAAGGCCGATCATCGCGCCGGTAAGCCCGCTCGCCATGGTTCCCGACAGCAGCGCGCGCATGGCGAGCGGCACGATCTCGTCGCGGCGCTCGGGCATCAAGGTGCTCATGCCCGCGATCATGATGCCGACCGAGCCCAGATTGGCGAAGCCGCACATGGCATAGACCATGATCAGCGTCGAACGCGGATCGAGCGCGCCTTTGGGCAGCGCAGCCAGGTTCAGATAGGCGACGAGCTCGTTCAGGATGGTCTTGATGCCCATCAGACTGCCCGCTGCCGGCGCCTGGTCGGCGGGCACCCCGAACAGCCACACCACCGGCGCGAACAGCCAGCCGAAGACGCGCTCCAGGCTGAGCGGTGCGCCGCCGATCCACGGCAGGTTCCTCAAGATCGTGTCGGCCAGCGCGACCAGCGCCACCATTACGATCAGCATGGCCAGGATCTGCAGATAGATCTTCAAGCCGTCCTCGGTGCCGCGCGCCACCGCGTCCATGCTCGAGCGGTATTTGAGGTCGGACTCGCTCGTCGTCGCGATCCCTTCCTCGCCCGGGATCATCACGCGCGCGATCACGATCGCGGCCGGCAGCGACATCATCGAGGCGATGAGGATGTGACCCAGCGCGCCCGGCACGGCGGGCCCCAGGATCGTCGCATAGAGGAAGAACACCGTGCCCGCGACCGAGGCCAGGCCCACCGTCATCAGGATGAAGAGCTCGGCGCGCGTCAGCCGCTCGAGATAAGGGCGGATCAGCAGCGGCGCCTCGACCATGCCGAGGAAGACGGTCGCCGCCGAGCCCAGGCCCACCGCGCCGCCGATGTTCATCAGCTTGCGCAGGCCGAGCGCGACGGCCTTCACGATCACCGGCAGGATGCGCCAATGCCAGAGCAACGCAGACAGCGCGGAGATCACGATCACCAGCGGCAGGATCTGGAACGCGAAGCTCACCATGCCGGCGGGGTTCTTGACGTCGAAGGGCGCCGCGCCGCCGCCCACGAAGCCGAAGACGAAGGAGGTCCCCGCCCTGGTCGCGCCGGTCAACGCATCGACCGCGCCGTTCAGCGCCAGCAGCCCGTCGCGCGCCACCGGCACCTTCAAGAGGAACAGCGCGATCGCGGCCTGCAGCAGGAGACCCGCGGCCACCGTGCGCCAGGGGAAGGCGCGGCGGTTTTCCGACAACGCCCAGGCCAGCACGACGATGACGACGATACCCAGCGCGGATTGCAGATGCGGCAGCATGATTCGGCCCCCGGAAGCGTCCATACCTAGCGCAAAAGCGCGGGGCTGGGAGGAGCCGGGGCCGCATCGCGGCGCAGGCTCGCTCGGCGGCGAACGCGTCGCCGGCATGGGCGAAGAGCGGCGCGCCGCGCTTGCCTTCTATCCGCTTGCCCATTTGAACCTCATGTTTCGACGAGATGCCCCCCCCGTTCCTCATCGCGTCTGTACGTCCGTAGGGACATCGATTTTTCCAATTCAATTCCGACGACCTCGCTCAACCCTTTGATCGCGCGCGGAAAAGGCCGGAATAAATCGCGCCGATGGAAGACGCTTCTGTACATCTGCAGGCTTTCGCGAGAATCCGCGCCTCCTTTCGCGCACGCCACCTCCGGCGCAGATGGGAAGGCACGAAACCGAGTTCAACCGCCGCGGGATAAGTTTAATGGCCGGAACATCCGGGTGTAAGGAGCCGTCGATCTTCCGCGCAGGAGCCGGTATAGGTTCGCTCCTGGGCACCGGACGAAGGGCAATGAGGCGGCTGATCCTTGTACTGATGATGGCGGCATTCCCGGCGCTGGCCGACGACGACGCGCCTACCGGCGTCATCACCCTCTACGGCGACTGGCGGCTGGCCTGCCCGACGGACGCCAAGACCCATTGCATCATGACCGCCGAGCTCATGGGGCCGGACAAGAACGGTGTCGCCGTTCCGCAGAACCTGGATTCGAGCGACACGATCCGCATGACCGACCCCCTGGGCGAAACCGGCGGCGAGGTGTCCCGGAGCAGGCAGACGCCGGGAAGGCTGGCGCAGATCACCATCGGCTATGCCGCAGGCAAGACCTCGGCGCCGGAAATGATCGTCGCCGTACCGCTGACGGTGCGGCTGGAGCCCGGGTTCGCGGTCGGTATCGACGGCAAGCGCAAACCCGTTCCCTATGCGACCTGTCTTCCCAGCGGCTGCATCGGCATCCGGATCATGGACGACGCAACCTTGGCAGAGCTGGCCGAAGCCTCCAGTCTCGGCATAGAAGTGACGGCGGAAAGCGGGAAAGTTTTCGAGCTTCCCATTTCGCTTCACGGCTATCGCGGAGCCTACAAGGCCATGCTCGCGGACGAAGCCAAGAGACATCCGAAGTGAGCGCCAAACCGGCCGAGATCAAAGCGCTGTCCGGCGCGCGCGCGATCCCGCCGCTGATCCTGGTGCTGTATCACTTCTGCGAGGGCCACGGCTATCGCGGGCTGTTCGTGTTCGACGCGCTGGTCGCCAAGGGCTATCTCTGGGTCGAGTTCTTCTTCGCGCTGTCGGGTTTCATCCTGGTGCACGTCTATGGCGGGCGCGCGCTGGACTATCGGAGCTTCCTGCGCGCGCGGCTGGCGCGGCTCTATCCGCTGCATCTGTTCATGCTGTTCGTCATCCTCGCGCTGGTGATCGGCTTGCGGGCGCTGGCCGAGGCGGGCGGCTACGTCTCGATCTACGACGTGAAGTACCATCCGGTCGTCACCTTCTGGTCGTTCGTCGCCAACCTGTTCCTGGTGCAGGCCTGGAACATCCTTCCCAGCCTGACCTGGAACGGCGCGGCGTGGTTCGTGAGCGTCGAGTTTCTGCTCTGCCTGCTGTTCCCCCTCTATCTGTGGCTGTCGCGCGGCCGATGGTGGCGCGGCGTCCTTCTGATCGTCGTCGGCGGCGCCGTGCTGCGCTGGCTGGCGCTGACCTCGGGCCACGGCCTCGACCTCACCTTCCACGACGGCGTCTTCCGCGGCATGGCGGGCTTCGCCGTCGGCGTCGGCCTGTCGATGCTCCATCGCGGGGCGACGGCGCGCGGCGCCGCCGCGTTGCCCGACGGCCTGTTCACCCTGGCGCAGGCGGCCGCGATGCTGCTGCTGCTCGACGCGATCTATCGCACCGCCTGGGCGCACAAGCCGGAAGACATATACGTCGCGCTCGCCATGGCGCTGCTGATCTTCACGCTGGCCTTCGATCGCGGCGTGCTGGCGCGCGCGCTGTCGGCCGCGCCGGTGCTCAAGCTCGGCGAATGGTCGTATGCGATCTATATCGGCCAGACCGTCTGGCTGCAGCTCATCCGCTATTTCGAGCAGCGCTGGTATCCGAACGTCGATCCGGGCGCGATCTGGTGGATCGAGCCATTCGCGCTGCTCGCCGTCTGCACCGTGTGGGGCGCGCTGCTGACCAGGTTCGTCGAGGTTCCGGCGAACCGGCTGCTCAGGCGCTAGAACCAGCCGGCGCCGGCCATCTCCGGCGCGATGTCGCGCGCGGGCGCGGCGAAGCTGCGCATCGCGCGCTCGGGCGGCGTCTGCAGATCGCCGCTGACGCTGCCTTCGATCCAGTCGGTGCCCTGCGGCCGCCAGTTGTTGTGCATGAAGAACAGGCGCGTGCCGTCGGCGCGGCGGTCCGAAAGCGGCAGCGACATGCCCTGCGCGCGGACCGTGCCGCCGCCCATCGACTTGAACGCGCGGTAGGAGACGGTCGCGGCGCCTTCGACGATCTTCCAGCACCAGTCGAGCCGCGCGTCGCGATTCACGTTGTTGGTGACGGCGAGCACGCTCTGCCCCGTCAGGTCGAAGCCGATGGCGAGCCGCGTATAATCGCCGGCGCGAATGCAGTTGAGCGCCACGCCCTCGCGGATCTCGAACACCGCGACGGCCGGCACATGCGACGGGATCGGATGGGCGTCGAACCGCGCCAGGCTCGGCGGCCGGCCGTCGTGCCACAGCTGCAGCCAGCGCGACGCCAGCTCGAGGTTCGCGCCGTGCAGCCTGAGCGCGCCGAGCGCCGCGCGCGCGCCTGCGATGTCCCATGCCATCGGGAGAGCCTCCGTCGGGCCTTGATATCACAGCCTTGACGCCAGGCGAACGGGGGGCAGACTGCGCCCATGTCGATCGACTATTTCGGGCACACCACCCGCGACGCGAAGGCGGCGACGGCGCTGATCGAACAGGCGCGCGCGGCGCATCCGGAATGGTTCGACTCCGTCCTGCTGCTCACCGACGCCAGGCCGTTCCGGCATGCGTTCGAGGCCGAGACCAGCCGCGATTTCGGCATCGCGGCGAAGAGCGGCTTCATGCTCTCGGTCAACGACAAGGAGCGCTTTTCGGACTGCCTGGACGACGCGCTGGACTATCTCTACGCCCTGTTCGGCAACGGCACTTTGGTGATGACCCACGGCTTCGACAGCGTCCGCCCGCCGGGCCCGGCCAGAGCGCCTTGAGCAGAGCGCCTTGACCGGAGCGCCGTGACCGGAGCGCCGTGACCGGCTTGGCGCCTTGACCGGAGCGCCTTGACCAGCTTGGCGCCTTCGTCCATCACTCGGGCGCGCTATTGAAAAGGAGTTTCCCATGGCCATTCGCTTCGACGGCAAGGTCGTCATCGTCACCGGCGCCGGCGGCGGATTGGGCCGCCAGCACGCGCTGGAATTCGCGCGGCGCGGGGCCAAGGTCGTGATCAACGATCTGGGCGGAGCGGTCGACGGCACGGGCGGCAACTCCGCCGCCGCCGAAGCCGTGGTGAAGGAGATCGCCGACGCCGGCGGCACCGCCATCGCCAACGGCGCCTCGGTCACCGACGACGCGGGCGTCGCCCACCTGATCAAGCAGACCATGGACGCCTTCGGCCGCATCGACGTGCTGATCGCCAACGCCGGCATCCTGCGCGACAAGAGCTTCAGCAAGATGGAGCTCAAGGACTTCGAGGCGGTGATGCAGGTCCACGTCATGGGCACGGTGAAGCCGGCCAAGGCGGCGTGGGAGATCATGAAGGCGCAGCAATACGGCCGCATCGTCGTGACGACCTCGTCGACCGGGCTCTACGGCAATTTCGGCCAGACAAATTACGGCGCGGCGAAGCTCGGCCTCGTCGGCTTCATGAACACGCTCAAGCTCGAAGGCGCCAAGGACAACATCAAGGTCAACGCCATCTGCCCCGTCGCCGGCACGCGCATGACCGAGAACCTGATGCCGCCGCAGATGCTCGAGATGCTCAAGCCCGAATTCGTGACGCCCGCGGTCGTGTTCCTTAGCTGCGAAGAGGCGCCCACGGGCTGCATCATCTCGGCCGGCGCGGGCGTGTTCTCGTCCGCGCAGATCGTGGAGAGCGCAGGCGTCAACCTGGGCCACGGCGCGACCGCCGACACGGTCGCCGCCAACTGGGCCAGGATCAGCGACTTCACCGGCGCCAAGCACTTCGCGATGGGCGGCGAGCACAGCGCGCATATCTTCGAGCGGCTGAAGGACACGCCGGTCGCGCCGTAGGCGCGCGCCAGACAACGCGCCGTAGGCGCGCGCCAGACAACACGCCGCAGGTGCGCGACGGACGATCGCGCCGTAAACTACTCGGCGGCGGCGGCTGCATCCTCCTTCCAGGTCATGTGGCTCAGCTCCGCCCCGACCTTGTGCGCGTATTTCAGCATCGGGTCGAAATAGCTGCCCGCGATCATCTGCGCGGTGGCCAGCGGCAGGTCCGCGGTCATGCCGAACTCGGGATGATGGCCGGGCGCGTTCTCGGTGATCACGCGCTTGACGTGCGGATAGAAGTTGCCGGACCCCACATACATGAGCCTGCCGTCCACCATCCAGAACTTGGCGTGATTGCGGATCGGGTTGCCCGTCCCGGGCCAGGTGTTGCGGTCCTTGAGCGAGACGGCGCCGAGCACGAGCTGCGAGGTCGGCGGGTTGAACTTCTTCAGGCAATCCGCCTTGCTCACGCCGTGCTTCTTCCACATGCGATAGGACAGCACGTTGTAGATGACCGAAGGCGGCACGAGGTGGGAATAATCCCTGCCGCCGGCGGCCGGCGAGGTCAGCACGATGTGCAGCCGGTTGGTCCAGTTGCGCGACAGGAACTCCGCATAGGCGTCGATGAGCTCGAGCTGGAAGAAGAACCCCTGGCAGGCGATCAGCCGGTAGGGATGGCCGTCATAGGCGTGCTCTTCGAAATCCCTGTAGTCGGTCAGCTTGTCGGAGCCGATATCCTGCAGCGACATCCGGCAATGCGTGGCGCTCAGCATCGCCTTCTCGAAGCACAACAGGTTGCCGTCCTTGACGATGCGCCGGTTGTTGCCGTCGAAGAACACGCCCCAACCCGGACAGGTGACCCACAACGCAGGCATCGATCCGGACGGCGCGCCGGGGCCGTAGCTCCTGTAGCCCGGCGTGGTGTTCTTCTCGATCGTCAGCGAAGGATTGAGCCGGTGGGAGAAGGTATGCGACCCGGAAACGGTGTTCCATTTGCGCACGAAGCCCCACAGCTCTTCGGCGAAGCGGTGCGCGCCGGCCGCGATCTGGCCGTCGACACGCATCGTGACGTCGCACACCGGCTCGGCCTGGAGATAGTCGTGGTCCCACATATTGTGCCCGCCGACCAGCATGCGCGCCTCGTCGACGGCGATCGCCTTGGCATGGTTCCACGACGCCATCTCCCAGCGCGTCTGTCCGACATAGATGTCGAGCCGGCCCGCGCGGCTGGGGCCCAGCGCCTTGACGATCTGGTTCAGCATGTCTTCGATGTTGATGATGTCGGGCGACGCGATCTTGCCCATCAACAGCCGCACCGTCACGACGTTGGGCAGCTTGGCGTCGGCGATACGCTCGAACGCGCGCGTCAACGCCCGGAAGAACAGGCCTCTCGGCCGCTCCATGGTCAGGATGTCGACATGGGATTTCGCCGACGCGACGAGGTCCGAGATCGCCGTCAGGAACCGCGCCGAACCGGCGGGCTCATCGTCGGCGTCCTTCCAGATGCCTTCGGGCGTGCCGAACAGATAGCCAGCTTCCGCGCCGATGTGGTTCTTGTCGGCGAGGCCGAACAGCTTCTTGTCCTGCCCGGGCAGGTTCTCGTCGAGATGGGTCCAAAGCTGCTGGAGCGTAACCGTCATCGCATCCTCCCGGCTCGAATTCAACCGGAGAACGATACAGATTGCGCTCCCGCTTTGCTTGCATGTGCGTCCCAGACTCTTGGACGCGCGTCCCGCGCCGCGTGCCCGCTCTCCTCACCCCTTGCCGAACACGGCGAAGGCGAGCGCCGGCGCGATGTTCATCGGCGACCACTGGTCGTTGGGCGTCGAGCAGGCCGGGCCTTGCGCGTCGTTCGAGCAGTATTGCGCGAAGGGCTGCGGCGTCATCGGGTTCAGCAAGGTCGTGTCCCAGAACATCGTCGTGTTTCAGGCTGGAATGGTCGGTGCGCATCACCACCCAGTACCTGTGGCCCGCGACGACCGGGATGCCGACCGAGTCGACGGCCTGCGCGAGCGCGCAGCACGACCCGATGGGCGGCAGGTTGGTGAAGCTCCACACCTTGAGCGCCGTGCCCGGCACGCCGGCGTTGTCGCTGTAGAGCGCCAGCGAGAACTCGTTGGTGCCTGAGTGGTACGCGGCCGCGACGTCGATCTCGGTCACCCGGAGCGACACCGTCGGCGTGAAGCCCATGGCGTCGAACAGCAGATGCGCGCCGACCAGGTTGTTCGGGCCGCTGATCGCATAGCTGTTGCTGCAGCAATTGTAGAGCGCCGCCGGATGGGCCCAGTCGATGTTGTTGAACACCGTGACCGTGCCGCCGGGCGGCGGCGGCGGCGCGACGCGCATGCCGGTGCCGAAAGGCGGGCTGCTGACGCCCCTGTCGGCCGCCGTGAAACCGTTGTCCGCGGCGAGCGCGCCGCCCGCGGCGGCGGCGGTCAATGCAAAAGCCAGAAACAGGTTCTTCATGCTGTCCTCCATCGATCCATAGAAGGCTAAACTCGACCTTCGCTTGCGTCTTGGATTGCGCAACCGGAAATTGGCTTGGCGCGACGCATCGATGTCGCCGCAGGACGAAACTCTTGTCCCACGGCGACATCGCCGGGCGTGAGGGTCGACCGCCCGAATGCGGCCCCCGGCGGCTCAGCCGCCCAACGTGATCCGGCGGCTCAGCCGCCACAGCGTGACCCCAGCGGCTCAGCCGCCAGAATGTGAACCATCCAGGGGCTTCATCCCCTCGGCCTTGTCCGCCGCGCGCAGCAGCGCGATGAACTCGCGGCGATAGCCGAAGCGGTCGTCGCCCTTGGCATCTTCCGCGATGGCGATGGCGCGCTCGAAGCCGAAGTCCTTCACGTAAGGATCGTGGCGCAGCAGCTCGGCCGAGCCCGCCACCGCCGCGGCAAAGCGCATGTCGGTGGGCAGCCGCGCGAAATCCTCGACCACGTCGGCATCGGTGATCGGCGTCGTGATGAGCCGGGACGCGCTCTCGCCCGGCCGCTTGTAGCGGATCTTGAGGAACGCGAGTTCGCCGAACGGGTCGCCTTTCACCCGCTCCTTGTAACGCAGCGGGTCGGCCATCACCGATTTCGAGCCCACCGGCGTGATCTCGTAGAGCGCGGTGACGGTGTGGCCCGAGCCGATGTCGCCCGCATCCACCTTGTCGTTGTTGAAGTCGGTGCGGTTCAAGAGGCGCGTCTCGTAGCCGATCAGCCGGTACTCGGCCACGCGCGCCGGGATGAACTCGATCTGGATCTTGACGTCCTTGGCGATGGTGAAAAGCGTGCCCGCCACCTGCTCGACGAAGACCTTGCGCGCCTCGTTCATCGTGTCGATGAAGGCGGCGTTGCCGTTTCCGGCCTGCGCGATCTTCTGCATCATCGCGTCGTTGTAGTTGTCGTCGCCGAAGCCCAGGCAGGTGAGATCGACGCCTTTGTCGCGCTCTCCGATCACATAGCCCTCGAGCGCCTTGGGATCGGTGATGCCCACATTGAAGTCGCCGTCGGTGGCGAGCAGCACGCGGTTGACGCCGCCCGCGATCCCGCTCCGCTCCGCGAGCTGGTAGGCGAGACGGATGCCCTCGCCGCCGGCGGTCGAGCCGCCGGCCTCGAGCCGGTCGAGCGCCCCTAGGATCTTGCGCTTGTCGGCGCCCGAGGTCGGCTCCAGCACCACGCCGGCCGATCCCGCATAGGCCACGATCGCGACGCGGTCCTTCTCGCCCAGCTGGTCGACGAGAAGATGGAACGCGCTTTTCAGCAGCGGCAGCTTGTTGGGCTCGGCCATCGAGCCCGAGGTGTCGATCAGGAACACCAGGTTCGCCGGCGGACGGTTGGTCTTCGGCAGATCGAAGCCCTTGATGCCGATGTGCAGGATCCGGGTCTCCGGGTTCCAGGGCGTGGGATAGACCGCGGTGCTGGCGCGGAACGGCGTCTTGCGGTCGTCGGGCAGCGGATAGGCATAGTCGAAGTAGTTCACCATCTCCTCGACCCGCACCGCGTCGGCGGGCGGCATCGCGTTCTGCTGCAGCAGGTAGTCGCGCACCACGCCGTAGGACGCGGTGTCGACGTCGATGGAGAAGGTCGAGACCGGCTCGTCGGCCGCGACCTTGATCGGGTTAGCCTCGGCTTGCGGGAACTTGGAGGTGTTCTCGGGCTGCCAATAGGGGCCCGGCGACGACGGCGCGACGACGCCGCGCGCCAGCCCGACGTTCGGCATCGACATCATCGGCGGCGGAGGCGGCGCCGGCGCCGCCATGTCTGCCGTCTGCACGGGCTTGTTCAGCGTGACGGTGACTTCCGTCGTTTTGCCGGGCGCTTCGCGCCGGGTGTTGTCGCAAGCCGCGAGCGCGAGCAGCGCGGTCGCCACAAGAAGCGAATGTCGAAGTCTCATCGAAGTCCCCCTTGGATGAACGCGTCCAAAAGGCTGGGCGCGCATTCCGACGCTCCAAGGGCGGGATTGGGGCGGAAAGCGATTTCGGCCGAGGCAAAAAAATGGCCGGAGCCTCAGGCGGAGCTCCGGCCATTCCTTGAAGGCTATGCCGGCCCGCTAGTGCAGCTTGCCGTAAAGCGCGAACGAGACCGCGGGGCGGCCCGGACCGAAGGCGGTCCAGCTGCTGCCGTCATAGCCCGCGCCGTTGAGCGTGTTGACCTGGTCGGTCGAGTTGTAAGGCCATGCCGCCCAGGTATTGGCGCTCTGGTCGTCGGTCGAGATGAAGAACCAGTACGGCGTGCCGCCGGTGACGCGGATATGCGCCGCGGTCGTCACCAGCTGGCAGCAGTCGCCGAACGCGCCCATGGCGCCGGAGACCGGGAACGAGCCCAGCACGTTGCCGGGAACGCCGCCATTGTCCTCGGCGATGTTGAGCACGATGCGGTTGTTGCCGGAGGCGAGCGCGACCGCGCTGTCGATCTCCTTGATGGTGGCGTCGCCCTCGGGCGTGAACTGGACCGCGTTCCAGATCGTCTGACCGATCAGGCTGTTCGGGCCCGAGATCGTGTTGCCGAAGCAGCAGAAGTACAGGCCGTTCGGATACTTGGTGCCGATGTTGCTGAAGATGGTGTCCATGCGTGACGGCGGCGGCGCGGGCACGTAGTGCGACGAGCCCGGTCGCGCCTGGGTGGTGAGCTTGTCCTTGCTGACGGTGGCGCCGTTTACGCCGGCGGCATCGGCCGTGGTGCCCAGGAAAGCGAGCGCGGCCAGAATGACGAATGTGTTCTTGAGCATTTCAAACCCTCTCCCTTGAGTGAAAACCCCAACGATCAAGCCTGAAAGTGGGCGAAGCCTAGTCCTCGAACCGCAGCGCTGGCAATCTCGGGCACCCGTTTCGCGCGCGCTGCTCTTGCTTCAACTTTTCGGAGATTGCCGCCTGAATCGATTTTGGCCTGGAGCTCGTTGCGCGAGGCGCCGCGCGGGCTGGCCGCAAGACGCTCGCGTTCGAGATTGTCCGGCAGCCTCCAGCGGCTTCGTTCTCCATATCGCGTTTTCGGGCGGCGCCGGCTCCGGACCGACCGGCGCGGGCATCTGGCCGCAACGGAAAAGCCCAAGCGGATCGCCTGCCGCGGAAGCTATTATGAACTCCCTGCTAGTGACGCCCCAGCCGGTTTTCAAGCTTTCGACGCATGCCAATTTCGCATGGCTGCCCGGGTTCGCGCTGCAATTGCAGTGCAGCAAAGCCTCCCCATCTCCCGTGTCGGAGCGGGACACCCCGCGACAACGATGGAGAGGCAGATGAAAATGAACGCAACGATGACCGGCGACACCGAGACCTCGGGCACCCGGTTCTTCACGTGGACGATCCTGGCCGTGGTGGCCGGCTTGCTGGTCGCGGTGACGACGGACTTCACCAGCCAGCGCAATATGACGACGGCCGCCGCGCACGCGGCGACGGTCACGCATACGGTCGCGAAGAGCGCGCCGGCGCACGCGTCGTAGGAAGGGCTACCCCGCCACCTCTTCCAGCTTGACGTCGTGGCCCCAGAGGAACTCGACATGCGCCAGCACCATTTCCTTGGCGCCGTTATGCAGCGGCACGCCGCGGTTCATGCGGTGCTCGAGCATCAGCGTGCGGTTGCCTTTCAGGTTGGCGCCCGCGACCTGGATGTTGGGATCGCCTGAGGTGTCGTACTGGCGCGCCAGGTTGCGCCTGACCTCGCGATAGCCGCGCTCGTTGTGGATGGCGCCGACGCGATAGGCGCCGTGGTCCGCTTTGTCGAACAGCGAGAAGAAGCGGAAGTCGCGCATCAGCTTGGGCGAAAGATACTGCTCGATGAAGCTCTCGTCGCGATAGTTCGCCCAGGCATATCTGAGCGCGGCGAAAGCGTCGCCCGAGCCGGCGAGCCCCGGGAACCACTCGCGGTCCTCGTCGGTCGGCGCCTCGGCGATGCGCTTGATGTCGTCCATCATCGCATAGCCCAGCGCATAGGGATTGATCCCGTAATAGCGCTTGTCGCCGAACTCGGGCTGGAACACCACGCTGGTGTGGCTGTGCACGAATTCGAGCCACGCGCCCTCGTCGATCAGCCCGCGGTCGTAGAGCGTGTTCATGATCGTATAGTGCACGAAGGTGGCGCAGCCCTCGTTCATCACCTTGAGCTGGCGCTGCGGATAGAAATACTGCGCCAGGTTGCGCACGATGCGCAGCGTCTCGCGCTGCCAGGGCTTGAGCGCCGGCGAGTTCTTCTCGAGGAAATAGAGCAGGTTCTCTTCCGGCAGGCGCGCATCGGGCTCGAACTCGTCGTCGGGATCGGGCACGGGCGGCGCCGCCGACGTCTCGATGCCCGCGGGCAGCGTGCGCCACAGCTCGTTATAGGCGCTCTCCTCGTGCGCCATGCGCAGCCGGTGCTTCTCGAGCACGCGCTCCTTCGACGGACGCGGCGGCCGGCGATAGCGGAACACACCCTGGTCCATCAGCGCATGCGCGGCGTCCAGCGTCGCCTCGACCTCGTCGCGGCCATAGCGTTCCTCGCAGGCCGCGACGTAGCGCTTGGCGAAAGCCAGGTAGTCGAGAATGCTCTCCGCATTGGTCCATTGGCGGAAGAGATAGTTGTTCTTGAAGAAATGGTTGTGGCCGAAGGCGGCATGCGCCATCACCAGCGCCTGCATCGTCATCGTGTTCTCCTCGAGCAGGTAGGAGATGCACGGGCTGGAATTGATGACGATCTCGTAGGCCAGCGCGCTGTATCCGGCGCGGTACATCGCCTCCTCGCGCGCGAACAGCTTGCCGAAGCTCCAATGGTTGTACATCAGCGGCATGGCGAGCGAGGAATAGGCGTCGAGCATCTGCTCCGACGAGATGATCTCGATCTGGTTGGGATAGACGTCGAGGCCGAGGTCCTCGAGCGCGATCTTCTCGATCGCCGCATAGGCGCGGTCGAGGGTGGGAAAGTCCCATTCCGAGCCGGTGAAGAGGAGGCCGCTCACTGTGCCGCCTCGGTCTTGCGGAACAGCTCGTGGAAGACGGGAAAGATGTCGGCCGGGCGCGCGATGCGCTTGGTGGCGAAGTTCTCCCACAGCTCGGCCACGGTGCGGTAGGCGCGCCACAGCTCGGCGCCCGAATCCTCGCTCGCGAAGACCTCCATCTCGCGCTCGTCGAGGATCTCGATATAGGCGTAGTACTGGCACAGCGGCATGATCTCGCCGTTCAACAGATCGACGCAGTGCCGCGCGTCGCCCGTTTGCGTGTAGCCGTCGGACGCCTGCGCGGCATAGATGTTCCAGTCGGCCGTCGCGTACCGCGCGCGCTGGATCTCGAGCATCTTGTCCAGCGCGGTCGAGACGATCGTGCCGCCCGACTGGCGCGAATAGAAGAACTCCTGCTCGTCGACCTCCTGCGCGTCGTGGGTGTGGCGGATGAAGACGACATCGACCTTCTCGTAGCGCCGGCGCAGGAACAGGTGCAGCAGCATGTAGAAGCGCTTGGCCAGGTCCTTCTCGCGCTCGCCCATCGAGCCCGACACGTCCATCAGGCAGAACATCACCGCCTTGCTGGTCGGCACCGGCTGCTCGGTGAAGGCGTTGAAGCGCACATCGACGGGATCGATGAAGCCGACCCATTTGCGCTTGGCGAGCGCGCGCGCGATCTGCTCCTTGAGCGAGGCGATCTGCGCCGCGTCGCCCCGACCTTCGGCGACCTCGCGCTCCGCCGCTTCGAGCGCGGCCTCGAGCGCTCCGATGTCCGCGAGCTTCGGACGGCGCAGCGCCAGCCGCCTGCCTTGCGCCGCGCGCATGGTGCGCACCAGGTTGATCTGGTTCGGCGAGCCCGTGGTGGTGATGCCGGCGCGGCGCCAAGCATTGTTCGGCGTCTCTTTCAAGGTCGTGCGCACCAGGTTCGGCAGCGCCAAGTCCTCGAAGAAGATGTCGAGGACCTCGTCCTGCGTCATCGTGAACTCGAAGTCGTCCTCGCTCTCGCCGCTGTCGGCGGCCTGCTTGCCCGAACCGCCGTCCTCGCCGGCGCGCGGCTTCTTGATCTCGTCGCCGGTGTCGAACTCGCGGTTGCCCGGCAGCACGAAATCGCGCTCTCCGGCCGCGCGCGGATCGAGGCGGAAGCGCGGCTCCTTGGTGCCGCGGGTCGAAATCTTGATCTTGCGGTCCTTGGCGAGATCGGCGACCGCGGAATCCTTCAGCGATTTCTGCACCGCCTCGCGAATCTGCGTGCGCGCGCGGCGCAGGAAGCGCTGGCGGTTGCCGAGCGATTTGCCCTTGGGGTTCAGGCGCCGGTCGACGAAGTGTGTCACCGCGTGAGGCGCCTATCCCGCCTTGTTGACGCGCATGTACCATTCCACGAGGCGGCGCACCTGGCGGGGCGTGTAGCCGCGCGTCAGCATGCGCTTGACGAACTCGTTGTGCTTGGTCTGCGTGTCGCTGTCCTTCTTGGATTCGAACGAGATCACCGGCAGCAGGTCCTCGACCTGGGTGAACATGCGCTTCTCGATCACCGAGCGGATCTTCTCATACGCCGTCCAGGCCGGATTCTTGCCGTCGTGCTGCGCCCTGTAGCGCAAGGCGAACTTCACGACCTCGTTGCGGAAGTCCTTCGGGTTGGCGATGCCCGCCGGCTTCTCGACCTTGGAGAGCTCGTTGTCGAGCGCGTTGCGGTCGAGCAGCTGGCCGGTGTCGGCGTCCTTGAAGTCCTGGTCCTCGATCCAGGCATCGGCATAGGCGATGTAGCGGTCGAACAGGTTCTGGCCGTACTCGCCATAGCTCTCGAGATAGGCCTTCTGGATCTCCTTGCCGATGAATTCGGCATAGCGCGGCGCCAGCTCCGCCTTGATGAACTCGAGATATTTCTTCTCGACGTCGTCGGCATATTGCTCGCGCTTGATCGCCTGCTCGAGCACGTACATCAGGTGCACCGGATCGGCGGTGATCTCGGTGGCGTCGTAATTGAAGGTCTCGGACAGCGTCTTGTAGGCGAAGCGCGTCGAGATGCCCGTCATGCCTTCGTCGATGCCGGCCTGGTCCTTGTATTCCTGCAGGGTCTTGGCCTTAGGGTCGGTGTCCTTGAGCTTCTCGCCGTCATAGACGCGCATCTTGGAGACGAGGTTGGAGTTCTCGTGCTCCTTGAGCCGCGTCATGACGCAGAACTTGGCCAGCATCTCCAGCGTCTCGGGCGCGCAGGAGGCGGCGCCCAGGTTCGAGGTGCCGATCAGCTTGCGATAGATAGAGGTCTCCTCCGCGACGCGCAGGCAATAGGGCACGGTCACGACGCAGATGCGGTCGAGGAAGGCCTCGTTGTTCTTGTTGGCCTTGAACACCGTCCATTCGGCTTCGTTGGAATGCGCCAGGATCGTGCCGTTGAACGGGATCGGCCCCAGCGTCTCCGTGCCGATGTAGTTGCCTTCCTGCGTCGCGGTCAGCAGCGGGTGCAGAACCTTGATCGGCGCCTTGAACATCTCGACGAATTCGAGCAGGCCCTGGTTGGCGCGGCACAGCCCGCCCGAGAAGGCGTAGGCGTCCGGATCGTTCTGGCTGTAGTGCTCGAGCTTGCGGATGTCGACCTTGCCCACGAGCGACGAGATGTCCTGGTTGTTCTCGTCGCCGGGCTCGGTCTTGGCGATGGCGATCTGGCGCAGCTTGGAAGGGTAGAGGCGCGCGACCTCGAACCGCGAGATGTCGCCGCCGAACTCGTCCAGCCGCTTGACCGCCCACGGGCTCATGACGTTGCCCAGGCGATGCTTGTCGATGCCGTACTTCTCGCTCAGCAGGTCGGTCAGCTCGCCGGAGCGAAAAAGACCCAGCGGCGATTCGAACACCGGCGAGATCTCGTTGCCGGCCTTGAGCACGTAGATCGGATGCTTCTCCATCAGCTCCTTCAGCCGCTCGGCGAGCGAGGACTTGCCGCCGCCGACGGGGCCGAGCAGGTAGAGGATCTGGCGCTTCTCCTCCAAGCCCTGGGCCGCGTGCTTGAAATAGCCGACGATGCGCTCGACGGTGTCTTCCATGCCGTAGAAGCCGTCGAAGGCGCGATAGAGCTTGATCGTGCGGTTGAAGAACAGGCGGCCGAGACGCGGGTCCTGCGCGGTGTCGACCAGCTCGGGCTCGCCGATGGCGCCGACCATGCGCTCCGCGGGCGAGGCATAGAGCATCTTGTCGTCGCGTGCCGCGAGCAGCCAGTCGCGCAGCGACATCGACTCGAATTTCTCGCGTGCGTAATCGCGGGTGAACATGTCGAAGACATCAAGCGTGGTCATAGCGACCTACTCCCTTCGTCATCGCGACAACAAGAACCGAACATCTTGGTTCTTATTGGGCTGCCCAGTTTCTCACTCCCCCGATGAATGCACGCTTAACCAATTGCGACGAAGGCGCGGCCGCGCGCGCCGAATGCGGCGCGTGTCCAACTCCTAACAAATCCTTTCGTGTCAATCCGCGCCGCCCAAGGCGGTCCCGCTCTATGGTGAGAATCATACGCCGATTCAGCGCGTTGCGAAAGCGCGACAAACGTTTTGCTCCGGCGAGTCCCACAAACGCCACACTTGAATCGGCAACGCGCCACGATCGCGGCCGCAAGACGCCGCAATCGCGCTCGACCCTGGCATCGCACCATTTCGTGCTCAGGGAGGACCGCATGTCGCCAAATGGAAAGCTGGGAGCGAAGCTGCTCGGCTTCACGTCATTGTTAGGGTTTATCGCATTCACAATGGCGGGAACGGGCGCGGAGGCGAAGCCGGCGCTCACCTCGCGCTTCGAGATCGAGCGCGGCGTCATTACCAAAGGATGGACGCGGCCCGTCTACGTGCTGGTGCATTTCTCGGCGCCCGAGCTCGACGTCAGGCCGAATGCGCGCCCGCCGCTCAACCTGTCCTTGGTGCTCGACCGCTCCGGCTCGATGGAGGACAAGGGCAAGATCGACTACCTGCGCCGGGCCGCCAAGCTCGCGGTCGGGCGCCTGTCGGAGCGCGACACGGTCTCGGTCGTGGAGTTCGACGACCGCATCACCTTGATGTGGCCGGCGAGCCACGTCCACGACACCGCGCGGCTGCAGGCCGCGATCGACGACCTGACCCCGCGCGGCTCGACCAATCTCGCGGGCGGCATGGAGCGCGGCATCGACGAGGCCGAGCATGCGCGCGATGCGTTGCGCCTTTCGGGCTCGACGATCAGCCGCGTGCTGCTCCTGACCGACGGCCTCGCGAACACCGGCGTCACCGACGCAGGCGAGATCGCGCATATCGCCTCCGATGCGCGTCGCGACGGCGTGCGCGTGTCGAGCATCGGGCTCGGCGTCGACTACAACGAGGATCTGCTGCAATCGATCGCCGAAGGCGGCGGCGGCAAGTACCATTACGTCGAGAGCCCGGTGCAGCTCGCCCGCATCTTCGAGGAGGAGCTCAAGAGCGCGCTCGCGACTTGCGCGCGCGACGTTCACATCTCCTTCCATGGCGGGGCTGCGATCCGCGGCGCCGAGCTGATCGGCTTTTCGCGCGCCTCGGGCCACGACGTCGCCGCCGACTGGCCCGACTTCTATGCCGGCGAGACGCGCAGCGTGATGCTGCGCCTCGACGTCGATGCGGATCGCGAGGGCCCGCTCGAGCTCGGCCGCTTCGACGTCGCCTGGAAGGACGCGCAGAGCGGCGCCAGCGGCACCATCGACCTGCCCGTCCGGGTCGATGTCGGCCACGACGTCGCGGCTTCCGAGCGCTCGCTGAACAACGACGTCGCGGTCGAGGCCTCGCTCGCCGAGAGCGAGCGCAAGCTGGCAGACAACGTCAAGCTGGCGGGCGAAGGACACGCCGACCAGGCCAAAGCTTCCAACGCGTCGATCATCGCCGACCTGAAAGCGCGCAACGCCACGCTCAAGGACGAGCGCATCGCGCGCAAGATCGAGGCCTTGAACGTCGAGCAGGAGCAGATCGCCCGCGCCCAGGCCGCGCCGCCGGAAGCGATGGCGGGCTACGCCAAGGCGTCGAAGCAGCGGCTTTATCTCGCCAAGACCGGAAGCCGCGCCGGCGACGCGCTGCAGCCGGGCGACAAGGGCATCGCGGTCGAGCGGCTGCAGCAGGCGCTCCTCGCCAAGGGCCTCTATAAGGGCAAGGTCACCGGGGTCTACGACCGCCCCACCGCCGATGCTGTCAAGGCGTATCAGAAGACCAACGGCGTCGATGCCGACGGCGTCGCGGGCGCCGAGACGCAGTCGCGGTTGGGATTGTACTAGTTGTCATTCCCGGCCGAGCGCCGCGACAGCGGCGCGAGGGGAAGGGAATCCAGATGCAACCTGCGATCGCTTTGCCGCGTCCTGGATCCCCTTTCCTCGCGCGCAGCATTGCTTCGCGCTCGCCGGGGATGACAATCTCGCGCATGCTCGTCCACACCTGCTTCGACCTTCTCGCCTGGATCTCGGCCGCGCTGATGGGATGGTTCGTCGCGCGGCGGAGATGGCTGGGCGTGGCGGTGCGAACGCCGCGCTCCGATCCGTTCTATTTCATCGTGCTGGCGCTCGGCGCGATCGCGGGTGCGATCCTGTTCGGCAGCGCCAATATGGGGCTCGCTGGCCGCTGGACGCTCGGCCACTCCATCGCCGGCGCGATCGTGGGCGGCGTGGTCGCGGTCGAGATCTACAAGCCCTTCGCCGGCATCAAGGGCTCGACCGGCGCGCAGTTCGTGGCGCCGCTCGCCATCGGCATCGCGGTCGGGCGGCTGGGATGCTTCTTCGCAGGGCTCCCCGACTACACCTATGGCACGCCGACAGCGCTGCCCTGGGGCGTCGATTTCGGCGACGGCGTGCCGCGCCACCCGGTACAGATCTACGAGAGCGCGGCGATGCTGCTGTTCCTGGGCGTCTATCTCACGCGGATAGCGCGCGGCTCGGAATTCGTGCGCGCCAACGGTTTCTATCTCTTCGTCGGATGGTATGCTCTTCAGCGTTTCGCGTGGGAATTCGTCAAGCCCTATCCGGCCGTCGTCGGGCCGCTCAACCTGTTCCATTTCGTCTGCATCGTTCTCGTCGCATATTCGCTGTTCATGCTGGGGCGCAACAATGACCTTCGTCAGGCCGTCTAAGGACTACAGCTTCTACGGACAGACGACCTCGCTGTGCGAGACCTGCCTGAAGCTCGTGCCCACCAAGATCGCGATCGAGGGCGACCAGGTGTTCTACCTCAAGCGCTGCCGCGAGCATGGCGCGCAGAAGACCTTGGTCGCGACCGACGCCGCCTATTTCAAGCTTGCCAAGGAGTTCATCAAGCCGGGCGACCTGCCGCTGAAGCACCAGAGCCGTACCGAATACGGCTGCCCCTATGACTGCGGGCTGTGCCCCGACCACGAGCAGCATTCGTGCCTGGCGCTGATCGAGGTCAACGACGCCTGCAACCTCACCTGCCCGGTCTGCTTCGCCGAGTCCGGCCAGGCGCGCACCGAGCAGAAGAGCCTCGCCGAGATCGAGGGCATGCTCGATACACTGGTCGAGAGCGAGGGCTTCCCCGACCTGGTGCAGATCAGCGGCGGGGAACCCACGATCCATCCCGACATCGTCGCGATCCTGAAAGCGGCGAAGGCGCGGCCCATCCGCCACATCATGCTCAACACCAACGGCATCCGCATCGCCCGCGACAAGGCGTTCGCGGCGGAATTGGCGGCGCTGAAGCCCGGCTTCGAGGTCTATCTCCAGTTCGACTCGATGAGGCGCGAGGCGCTCGAGAACATCCGCGGCGCCGACCTGCGCAAGGTGCGCGAGCAGGCGCTGGCCAACCTGGAAGAGGCCGGCATTTCCACCACCTTGGTCTGCGTGGTGAAGAAGGGAGTCAACGACGGCGAGGTCGGCGACATCGTGCGCCACGCGCTGTCGTACAAATGCGTGCGCGGCATCACCTTCCAGCCGGTGCAGGACGCGGGCCGCAACCTGGACTTCGACAAGAACCGCGACCGCATGCTGCTGACCGACATCCGCCGCGCGGTCTATGAACAGGCGGGCGAGGTGTTCGGCGCCGACGACGTCATCCCGCTGCCCTGCAATCCCGACGCCATCGCCATCGCGTATGGCCTGCGCGACGGCGCCAAGGTTACGCCGATCACCCGGCTGATCCCCAAGGCCGAGCTGCTTGCCATCGCGCCCAACACGATCTCGTTCGAAAAATATCCGCAGCTGCGCGACCGGCTGTTCGACCTGCTGTCGCTGGCATCGTCGGGCGAACGGACGAAGACAGTGCTGGGCGACCTGCTCTGCTGCCTGCCCCAGGTCGAGGTTCCCGACGATCTGGGCTACGACAAGGTGTTCCGCGTGGCGATCGTCTCGTTCCTGGACCGCTACAACTTCTGCATCGCCGCGGTGAAGCGCTCCTGCATCCACTTCGTGACGCCGGGCAGGAAGATCATTCCTTTCGACACCTACAACCTGTTCTACCGCAACAAGCTGGTCGACAGGTTCCGCGAGGCCGCCCGTGTCTGATCAAATGCCTGCGCCGCCGCCCGCTCCGGAAAAGCAACGCCATGTCGCGAGCGGCATCGCCTTCCTGTTCATCGGCCTGGTGTTCCTGGTGCCGTCGGGGCTGTGCACGGGACTGTTCGGCGGCGGCGCGCTGATCGACATGCTGACCCGTCCCGAGAACGGCGGCGACGCAATCGGCATCCTGTTCATGGCGCTGCTGTTCGGCGGGCCCTTCGTCCTGCTCGGCGGCTTCCTGGTGTGGCAGGGCGTCCGGAACCTGCGCGGCCGATAGATGGCCGGTCCCGGCCGCAGCCGCGCGATCTTCCACGGTGTCGCGCTCACGGCCATCGGGCTGCTGATCTTCGTTCCCTCGGGCCTGTGCACCGCCACGCTCGGCGGCTCTGCGGCGTGGAACCTCATCGCGGGAACGGACGACGGCGGCATGCCGGCCATCCTGATCATGGCGCTGGTCTTCGGCGGCCCCTTCGTCGTGGTCGGCGCGCTGTTCATCCGCGCCGGGATCAGGGCGCTGCGCGACGAATAGATTTCATCTTGCCGCGCGTGCGCGGTTGCGCGAAGCTCCGCGCATGGAAGAGCTGCCGCTTGCGATCCGCGCCGCGCGGCCGGCAGATGCGCCGGCGATCGCGCGCGTCTATGTCGAATCCTGGCAGGATACCTATCCGGGCAGCCTGTCCAACGTGCTGCTGTCGAACATGACGATCGGCGGCCAGACCGGGCGCTGGCGCGCGGCGATCTGCCAGGGCGAGAGCGTGCTCGTCGCCGAGCACGAGAGGCACGGCGTCGTCGCGATGTCGAGCTTCGGCACCGTGCGCGACCGCTCCATCGGCTTCGACGGCGAAATCTACACGCTCTACGTCGCGCCGTCGTTCCTGGGACAAGGCGCGGGCCGCAAGCTGCTCACCGCCGCCTTCGCGCAATTGAGCCGCCAGGGCTGCCGCTCCTGCGTGATCTGGGCCCATGCCCGGAACAACGCGCGCTTCTTCTACGAGGCGATGGGCGGGCGGCTGGTCGCCGAGCGCACCGAGCGGATGATGGGCGATCCCGTTCCCGAGGTCGCCTTCGGCTGGAAGAGCCTCGCCGTCGGCGAGCGCAGCACGGCGCGGTGATTCAGTCTTCCAGATCCTTCGGCCTGACGAAGGCGTCGAGCTCGCCGCGGCCGGGCGTCAGGTCGATCCAGCGCGTGACGTGGAAGTCGATCACCGCCAGCGCCGTGGTCGGGAACTTCTCGTCCATCACGTCGTAGCGCTTGCGCAGCTTCTTCTCGAGCGGCACGGCCGCCAGCGCGAGCGCGAGCTGCTCGAGCCCGGGATTGTGGCCGACCACCATCAGCACGCCCGCCTTGTCCGGGACGCGGCGGATCAGCGACAGGATCACCTCGGGCTCGGCGAGATAGAGCTCGCTCTGGTATTCGATCCTGGGCGCGGCCCCGAGCTCTGGCAGCAGCAGCTCCACGGTCTTGCGCGTGCGCATCGAAGTCGAGCTGAGCACGAGGTCGGGCACATAGGCGTCGTCGCGCAGGAAGCGGCCCATGCGCGCCGCGTCCTTCTCGCCGCGCTTCTCCAGCCCGCGCTTGATGTCGTCGGCGGTCTCGCGCTCCGCCTTGGCGTGGCGCAGGAGCAGCAGACGCTTCACGTCACCCGACCTGGTAGCGGGCGCGCGCGCCGCGCTCGAGCGCGGCTGCGACCAGGCGGTCGAGGCCGAGCGCGCGGCGGATGGCGTCGAGGATGCGGATCTCCTCCAGCATCACGCGGCTGTCGGACAGCGCGACTTCCAGCGCCAGCCAATAGGCGGTCTCGCGCAACGGCTCGGGCAGCGCGACCTTGGCCAGGCCCAGCACCGCGTCGAGGCCGTCGGGCTCCTGCAGGATGGCGCCGCAGTCCTGCGCGGTCGCGATCAGCTTCTCGTGGTCGAACTCGCGGAAGCACGGCAGCGTCTTGGAAAGGCCGCCGATGGTCTTGAGCTCCTTGTCGCTGATGACGCCGTCGGACGCCGCCACGACGACCATGACGTAGATCAAAGCGGTGTGATGGCCGATGGCGTTCATGCGCGAAATCCCAAAAGACGGCGCGACCATAAGAAACTTGACCCCTAGCGGCAAGACGCGTCACAAACCCGCATGGAGACGAACAAAAAGCCCGGCAATTGGCGCGCGCGGACGCTGGCGGTTCGCGGCGGACAAGCGCGCTCGCCGTTCCAGGAAACCTCCGAAGGCCTGTTCCTGACATCGGGCTATGCCTACGACTCGGCGACGCAGGCGCAGGGGCGCTTCACCGGCGAGGACGAAGGCTACCAGTATACGCGCTTCTCCAATCCCACCATCGACACCTTCGAGGCGCGCATGGCCGCGCTGGAAGGCGCCCCCGTCGCGCGCGCCACCGCTAGCGGCATGGCGGCGGTGAGCACGGCGCTGCTCGCCGGCGTCTCGTCCGGCGACCATGTCGTCGCGGCCAAGGCGATGTTCGGCTCGTGCCGCACGGTGATCGCCGAGATCCTGCCGCGCTTCGGCGTCACGCATACCCTCGTCGACGGCGGCGACCTGAACGCGTGGCGCGAGGCGATGCGGCCGAACACTCGCATGCTGTTCCTCGAGACGCCGTCGAACCCGACCCTCGACATCGTCGACATCAGGCAGGTCGCCGCGATCGCGGACGAGCGCGGCGCGCGCCTCATCGTCGACAACGCCTTCGCCAGCCCCGCCTTGCAGCGGCCGATGGAGCTCGGCGCGCATATCGTCGTGCATTCCACGACCAAATGGATCGACGGCCAGGGACGGTGCCTCGGCGGCGTGATCCTGTGCCACGAGGATTTCCTGAAAGACCACCTGCAGAGCTTCATCCGCAACACCGGCCCGGTGATGAGCCCGTTCAATGCCTGGGTGCACCTAAAGAGCCTGGAGACGCTGGACCTGCGCATGCGCGCGCATTGCGCCAACGCGCTCGCCGTCGCGGAATTCCTGAGCGGCCGCAAGCAGGTCCGCCGCGTGATCTATCCGTTCCTGCCCTCGCATCCCCGGCATGTGCTGGCGCAGGCGCAGATGTCGGGCGGCGGCGGCGTGGTGAGCTTCGAGGTCGAGGGCGGCAAGCAGGGCGCCTTCGCGCTGCAGGACGCGCTCGCGCTGATCGACATCTCCAACAACCTGGGCGACGCCAAGAGCCTGATCACGCATCCCGAGACGACGACGCATTCGAAGCTCCCGCCGGAGGCGCGCGCGGAGCTCGGCATCGCGCCCGGCCTGCTGCGCCTGTCGGTCGGGCTCGAGGACGCCGCCGATATCTGCGACGACCTCGAGCGCGCGCTGGCGGCGGTTTAACGCCGCCGCCGCTTGATGCCTTACTGCTTCTCGCCCTACTGCTTCACAATTCCCGGCGGCTTGTAGGTGCCGTCCGCGACCGTGCCTTCCGGCCCATAGACGCGCAGCATGATGTTGAACGGCCGCGACGACACCGGCAGCCAGTTCGCCGCCGGCACGCCCTCGGGCTGCGTCTTCGAGAAGTAAAGCGTCACGCCGCCGTCCTCGTCATAGACGGGCGGCGTGTAGCTGGCGATGTCGTAGACCTTGGCCTTGTTGTGGATCAGCTCGACCGATTCCGGCGTATAGGCGGTGAACGACCAGAAGCGGTCGGCCTGCGGGATCTGGTCCTTCGACAGATGCAGCTTGTAGACCGCGCCGCCGGCGCCGTTCAGCGCCGCGCCCGTGCCGTCGGTGAAGGTGTGGTAATAGGCCGAGGCCGCGTGGTTGTTGCCGTACTGGATGAACTCGGTGATCGAGGCGCGGTCGAGGAACTGGCCCGGCTTCCAGGTGCCCATGTTGGTGAAGTCGATCCAGCCGTGCTTGTCGGTATGGGTCTTGTAGTTGTCGACGATCAGCTGATGCGCCGACTGCGTGCCCAGCGCGAACTCGAACTTGTCGCCCTTCTTGGCGAACAGCGCGTTGAAGTCGTCGGACAGCTTCTGCTCCTCGGCCGTCATGGGCGGCGTGTTGGGCGACATCACCGCGGCCTGGAGCTGCTGCAGGAAGGTCAGCGGCTGCTGCGTGGCGAGCGCGTCGGCGACCGTCTTGAACGGCGCGGCGAAGACGACCTCGGGCAAGATCGCGGTCTTGCCGCCCTGTTTGTCCTTGCGCCAATCCTTGAGCGGCTGGAGCATCAGGTCGGCACGAAACGCCCTCGCCTGCTTCTCGACGTTGGTGGTGCCGGAGAACTTGTCGACGCGGAAGATCAGGATCATGTGGTCGTAGGGCATATCGATCCGCGTCGTGTTCTTCGGGATCCGGCCGGTGTAGTTCGGACCGGTCAGCGCATAGACGCCGCCGGCCTTTGGCAGGCCGACGTCATAGGTGTTGCCGTAGGGGTCGAGCACCAGGATGGAATAGCTCAAATCGGTGGATGGCTGGGTCAGCATCGCCGGCCCCTCGGTCATGTCGAGGAAGGCGCTGGCGTAATAGGTGTCGACGTTGATCGCCACGACGATCTGGTAGAGCGGCGAGACGCGGACCGGGCCGGCGAGGCGGTTCGTGGTGCCGAGCAGCGAGGATTGGTAATAGGTGAACCACAGCGGATAGAAATGCGCGACGTAGTCGACCGTGGTCTTGAACTTCTTGGTCTGGGCCGGCGGCGGAGTCCGCGTCGCCGCCCGACTCGACGGACGTGCATCCGCCGATCCCGCCGACAACATCGCAGCCGCAAGCAAGCCGCAAGCCGCCGCGCGCAACCAACCGTTCCGTCCCATCGCAAGCCCCGTTTTCGCCAATTCACGCTAAGGTCGAGGCTTGGCCTAGTCAATTGCTCCGCAAAATGATTTTGGCCGCAGCCGCCACGATCCTGGTGGCCGGCACGGCTCAGGCGCTGTGAGACGCGGCGACCTCCCTTGCCAAGCCCGGATACCCTATGTAGAGTTTCTATCATGGGAGACGAACCGCGCATCACCGGTCCGACATTGAAGGTGCTGGCCGCGCTGCTGTCCTCGCCGCGCGACGAGCTGTCCGGCGCCGAGATCGGCCGCGCCGCGAAGCTCGCCTCCGGCACGCTCTATCCGATCCTGCTCCGCCTCGAAGGTGCCGGCTGGCTCGCCAGCCGCTGGGAAACCGAAGACCCGAGCGAGCTCGGCCGCCCGCGCCGGCGGTTCTATCGCGTGACCGCGCTGGGCGCGAAGAAAGCCAAAGCCGCCGTCAAAGACATGCAGTCCGCCTTCGGGAGGCTGTCATGGGCGTAGCGATATGGATCGGAGCCATCGTCACCGGAATTGTCTGCGCTGCGGTGTCTCAACAGCTGACCGACGAGTTCAAGGCGTGGACACCGTGGCTCGTGCAGCGTCTTTTGAACCGCGCCGTCCGGCGTTTGCCCGAGTCTCTGCGAGCGAGATTCGAGGAAGAATGGACAAGTCATATCGACGAGGTTCCGGGACATTTCGGAAAGCTCGTCGAAGCTGCGGGCTTCATCGGTGCGTCGAAGAAATTCCCTGCCTCGTTCGAAGGCGAGCGGCATTCGCACTCGTCGCCTTCGCAGAAAATTCCGCAGCAGGACTACGTCTATCCGGCATATCGCCTGTATTACCGCCTGTACCGGGCACAACATCGAATTCCGGTCATGTCTATCGACGCGTCCCTGCGGCTTCATCGGCTGGAAACTCTGCTTTCCGCGTTCGCAAACGGGGGACGAGCGCTCACCACGCCCGAACGGCAACTTTTCGAGTCCTGCCTCATCGATCTGTACAACAACCGATCGAGTCCGCTGTGCCCGATCTATGCGGAACAGCTGAGAAAATCGGTGGCTCGGCTCATGGCACTGGACCCCGACGAACCGATTTGAAATTCGTCACGCCGCCGGCCCCTCCGGCGGCGGCAGCGGCGCGGGCGCATCCGCCGCAATGGCGGTCGCAACCGCCGGCTCGGCCCTCTTGCCCGTGAACAGCCGCCGGAACCACGCGCCGGCGCCTGCGAGCCCGGCCAGGATGATCGCGAAGAACTTCTTGACGAACACCAGCCCCAGCGCCAGCAGCCCGAGCTTCTTGGCCGCGAGCACGCCGATGCCCGCCGCGACCAGCCCGCCGACGCCGTATTCGGCGAGCTTGTCGCTGCCGGCCTTGTAGTCCTGATAGCGCGCGCCCCGATCGAAGGTCCCGATATTCTGCAGCCTGGCCGCGGCGGAACGCACCTCGTCGAGCTGCGACATCCCGGCCAGGATGTTCATGCTGAGCACGCCGCGGCGCCCGAGCGCGCGCAGGTCGTAGTTCAGCGTGTGCTCAGGCGCGCCGTCCACGGCGAGCTCGCGCGCCCAGACCAGGGTGTGGTGGCTCTGGTCGTAATAGGGCGGCTGCGCCCAGCCGACGAGATGCAGCGGCGCGTAGCCCTTTTCCTTGCGCGCGGCGTTGTCGTCCTCGTCGGCGTCCTTGGCCTGCTTCAGCATGGCGCCGTAGTCGGCCGTCCTGGCGTCCTTGTCGTCGACGAAGCCGCTGTCCTCGTAGCTGATGACGGCCGCCCAGCCGTTGCTCATGAAGTTCGTGCCGGCGGGAAAGACGATGCCTTGCACACCCATCGCGGTGTCGGGCGGATTTTCCCACGCGTCGACCAGGACGCTGCGCGCCTCGGCCCCCGCGATGTAATAGTAGTCCTTGCCGAGATGCAGCGTGGCCCCGGCAACCGGGACCTTCACCTCGCCATATTGCGGATGCAGGCTCGCGCCGATCCGCTGCAGCTTCTCGAGCCGCGCCTTTTCCTGCGGCGTAAGCTGCCGCGGCGGGTCCGCCGCGGCGGCCCCGGCAACCAAACATGCAAGGAACGCGCAAGCGACAGCCCCGAAGCGCATGACCCAACCCTTCTTCAGCCCGCCGTCACGCTATATTGCTTTGCGTCCACACTCCAAGCGGGATCTGCCCATGTCCTCCCACCACGCCACCATCGCCTGGACGCGTATGTCGGCCGACTTCACCTACGACACCTACAACCGCGCGCATGAGGTGCGCTTCAAGTCCGGCGCCATCGTGCTGCCCGCCTCCTCCGCGCCCGCGTTCAAGGGCGATGCCGAGCGCGTCGATCCCGAGGAGGCCTTCGTCGCCGCGCTGTCCTCCTGCCACATGCTGACGTTCCTGGCGATCTGCGCGCGCAAGCGCATCACGGTCGAATCCTACGACGACGACGCCGAGGGCTGGCTCGAGAAAGGCGCCGACGGCAAGCTGTGGATGACGCGCGTGACGCTGAGGCCCCGCGTCACATTCGCACCCGGCGCCACGGTCGATGCCGCCACGCTCGACCACATCCACCACAAATCCCACGAAGACTGCTTCATCGCGAGCTCGGTCAAGACCCAAGTGACCGTCGAGCCACAGGTGTGACGTCACGTTAACCGCCTACCCTGCCGCCGCTTGCACCGCGTGGGACCTGCGCGCGATAATGGCCTCATGTACGAACGCTCGACCCGTGGCATCCGCGTGGCGGTGAGGCCGGCCTTCCTCGACGATCAGTCCGATCCCGACGAAGGCCAGTTCCTCTGGTCCTACACGGTCACCATCGAGAACAAGGGGCAGGAACCGGTCCAGCTGCTCTCGCGCTACTGGCATATCACCGACGGCTTCGGCCGCGCGCAGGAAGTGCGCGGTCCGGGCGTCGTCGGCTCGCAGCCCGTCATCGCGCCGGGCCAGGCCTTCGAATACACCAGCGGTTGTCCGCTGCCGACCTCGTCCGGCCACATGATGGGCCGCTACCAGATGCGCACCGCCTCCGGCGAGGCCTTCGAGGCCGAGATCCCGGCTTTCCTGCTTGAAAGTCCGCACGAGCGCCGCCAAATTCACTAGGCGGTGCCGAGTTTCATCAGGCAATGAACGACACGCCCAAGGTCACGACCTTCTGCACCAAGCAGGCCAAGCCGTCCGAGCCGCGCCCGTCGCGCGAGGAGGCCGAACGCGCCATCCGCACGCTTCTGCTCTGGGCCGGCGACGACCCGGCGCGCGAGGGCCTGCGCGACACGCCCGCCCGCGTCGCACGCGCCTATGAGGACTGGTTCTCGGGCTACGACGAAGACCCGGAAGAGTTCCTGAAGCGCACCTTCGAGGAAGTCGAAGGCTACGACGACATGATCGTGCTCAAGGACATCCGCTTCGAGAGCCATTGCGAGCACCACCTGGCGCCGATCATCGGCCGCGTGCATGTCGGCTACCTGCCCAACAACAAGGTGGTCGGCATCTCCAAGCTCGCGCGCGTGGTCGAGGCCTATGCGCGACGCCTCCAGGTTCAGGAGAAGATGAACGCGCAGATCGCCCATTGCATCCAGCACGTGCTCGAGCCCAAGGGCGTGGCGGTGGTGATCGAGGCGACGCATCAATGCATGACGACGCGCGGCGTGCACAAGACCGGCGTCTCGATGGTGACCTCGGCGATGCACGGCGAGTTCCGCAAGAACCCGCTGACGCGGCGCGAGTTCCTGAGCGTGATCGGCAACCCGGCCTCCAGCGTCGACGGCTGAGGACCACGCGATGGACGCGCCCGGGATGGATACGCTTGGGCACCTGAAGCGTCTCATCGCCTTCGACACGACGAGCAGGCTTTCCAACCTCGCGCTGATCGACGACGTGCAGGCGATGCTGGAAGCGGCCGGCGCGCGCTGCCGCCGCTCCTACAACGCCGAGAAGACCAAGGCCAATCTTTTCGCGACCTTCGGCCCGGAAGGCGACGGCGGCTACGTGCTCTCAGGACATACCGACGTCGTGCCGGTCGACGGCCAGGACTGGTCGAGCGATCCGTTCAGGGCGGAAGTGCGCGGCGACAAGCTCTATGGCCGCGGCGCCTGCGACATGAAGGGGTTCGTGGCCTGCGCGCTGGCGCTGGTGCCCGAGATCGCGGCGGCCAAACTGAAGCGGCCGATCCACCTCGCGCTCTCCTACGACGAAGAGGTGGGCTGCGCCGGCGTGCCGCGGCTGATCGAGGACCTGGAAGAGAAGCCCGCGCTCGCCATCATCGGCGAGCCGACGCTCATGAAAGTGGTCGGCGCGCATAAGGGCGGCACTTCGGTGCGCACGCGCTGCCGCGGTCTCGAAGGCCATTCCAGCGCGCCGCACAAGGGCGCCAGCGCGGTGATGATGGCGGGCGAGTTCATCGCCGCGCTCGCGCGCGTCGGCGTCGAGCTGCAAGGCGACACCGATGCGCGCTTCGATCCGCCCTACACCACGACGCAGGCGAACGTCGTGCATGGCGGCACCGCGCTCAACATCCTGGCGCGCGAGGCGACGGTCACCTGGGAATGCCGCCCGCTGCCCGGCCGCGATCCGCTGGCCGTGGTCGGGCGCATGCGCGAGATCGTCGAGAGCGACATCCTGCCGAAATATGCGAAAGGCGCGCCCGAGGCCGGCTTCGACACCACCGTGATGACGAGCTATCCCGGCCTGGCGCTCGACATGGACTCGCCCGCGGTGGCGCTGGCGCGCGAGCTCAGCGGCGCGAATGCCGTCGAGACCGCCGCCTACGGCACCGAGGCCGGACACTTCGCCCGCGCCGGCATCCCTTCGGTCATCTGTGGCCCCGGCTCCATCGAACAGGCCCACAAGGCCGACGAGTTCGTGGCCTTGAGCGAGCTCGCGGCGTGCGACGCGTTCCTGCGCAAGGTCGTGGCGAAGGCGGCGGATTAAGCGCCAGTCTTATCCTCCCCGTTCACGGGGAGGTGGCGCGCTCGACATCGGTCGCGCGTCACGGAGAGGGCCCCTCCGCCTCGCTGCGCTCGGCACCGCCCCGCTTCGCAGGGAGGACAAGTATCATAGCTCGATCTCGTGCACCGTGCCGCAGAACTCGCAGCGCGCGCGGATCACGCCGTCGGGATCGGCGAGGCCGGCGCGCTCCTCCGGCGTATACGAGCGCAGCACGGTGGCGATGCGCTCGGGATCGCATTCGCAGCGGAACGCGATCCTCTCGGCGGGCAGCACGCGCACCTCGTCCTCGTTGAACAGCCGCCACAGCAGCGTTTCGCCGGGCAGCGTGGTGTCGAGCAGCTCGAGATCCTCGGTCGTCTTCAGATGCATCACCAGCCGCTCCCAATCGTCCTCGGAGCGTTTCGCGTCGGGCGTCACCTGCAGCATGATGCCGGCGGCGCGCCATTGCGGACCCTGCTTGCCCGCCTCGTAGAGCGGCCCCGCGGCGAGGCGCAGCGCGGTCGGCAGCTGCTCGGAGCGCATGAAATAGGCTTCCGCCGACGCGGCGATGCCGTCGGGCGCCAGCGCGACGATGCCCTGATAGGTCTGTCCGCCGGTGCGCGGCTCGATGGTGATGGCGAGCGAGCCGGCGCCGACGAGCTTCTCGAACGCCGTCTCGGTCGCGCCGTCCCGGAAGCGCGCGAAGCCGCGCACGCCTTTGGGCCTGCCGTCGTCGGCGCCGTAGTAATCAGCCGCGACGAGGTCGAGCGGACCGTTGCTCTTGGTCTGCACCGTCAATCGCCCGTCGAGCTTGAGCGCGGTGCCCAAGATCACGCTCAGCGCCAAGGTCTCGCCCAGCACCCGCGACGGCGCCTCGGGCAGCGCATGAGCGCTCAAGGCGCGCGCCGAAGCCGCGTCGAGCCGTACCAGCCGTCCGCGAACGCCGGCCGCCGGAAGGTCGAAGGGCAGGACGAAATCGCCCGCCGGCGCGGGCACGTGACCTTCAGCCGACATCGCTATTGCCCCACACCGGCGATCTTCGCCGAGACGTCCCACAGCCGCTTGGCATCGGCGTCGCTCTGCGCCTCGCGGGTGGGCGACGCCGGCTTGCATTTGACGTAATAGCCGCCGCTCTTGCCCTCCACCTCGGGCGAGGACGCCAGGTAGACGATGGTCTTGGCGCCCTCTTCCGGCGACAGCGCCACCGTCGGCTTGCCGAGCTTGATGACGAACTGGAAGAGGCCGCCGCTCGAGTCGCCGAAGCGCGTGGCGACGAAGCCAGGATGCAGGCAATTGGCGGCGATGCCGCTGCCTTCGAGCCGGTGCGCGAGCTCGCGGTTGAACAGGATGTTGCAGAGCTTCGATTTTCCGTAGACGGAGAATGCGCTGTAGCGCCTCTCGCTCTGCAGGTCGTCGAAGTCGAGCCGCTGGCCGCGATGCGCGTCGGACGCCGTCGAGACGATGCGTCCGCCCGCCTTCATCTTGGGCAGCAGCAGGTTCGTGACCGTGAAATAAGCCATGTGGTTGACGGCGAAGGTCATCTCGAGACCGTCCGCCGTGACCTGGCGCTTGCCGAACAGCGCCCCCGCATTGTTGATCAGCACGTCGACCTCGCCCTCGATCTCGGAGGCCACGCGCTTCATCTCGGAGAGACGCGACAGGTCGGCGATGTGGGCGGTGTGACCGCTGCCGGCAAGCTTGGCCAAGGTCGCCGTCACGCGCTCGGGATCGCGCGCGATCAGCACGATGCGCGCGCCCCGCTCCGCGAGCCGGATGGCGGCGACCTCGCCGATGCCGGAGGTGCCGCCCGTGATGACGACGGTCTTGCTCAGCCCACGATCTCCAGATCCGAGAAGAAGAACTTGATCTCGTTCGCGGCGGTCTCGGGCGCGTCGGAGCCGTGCACCGAGTTCGCCTCGATGGACTCGGCGAAGTCCTTGCGGATGGTGCCCGCGGCGGCATTGGCCGGATTGGTCGCGCCCATGACTTCGCGGTTCTTGGCGATGGCGCTGTCGCCTTCCAGCACCTGGACCACCACCGGACCCGAGGTCATGAAATCGACGAGGCTGCGGAAGAACGGACGCTCGCTGTGCACGCCGTAGAACGCCTCGGCCTGTGCCGTCGACAGCCGCATGCGGCGCGAAGCGATGACGCGCAGGCCCGCCTTCTCGAACCGGTCGACGATGGCGCCGGTCAGGTTGCGCCGGGTGGCATCCGGCTTGATGATGGAAAGCGTGCGCTCGACGGCCATGCTAGTCTCCGGAAGGTGGTTGGAAGCGTGGCCTTATAGGGGAGCGGATCGATGGTCAAGGTGGCCGTGGTGCAGGCCGGATCGGTGCTTTTCGACACGCCGGCGACGTTGAAAAAACTGCAACAATTCGCGCGGGACGCGGCCGCCGAAGGCGCCAGGCTGATCCTGTTCCCGGAAGCCTTCGTCGGCGGCTATCCCAAGGGCGAAAGCTTCGGCGCGGTGGTGGGCTCGCGCTCGCCGGAAGGCCGCGATGCGTTCGGCCGCTATTTCGACGGCGCCGTCGCGGTGCCGGGGCCCGAGACCGCCGCCGTCGGCGAGACCGCGGCGGCGCTGGGCGTCCACATCGTCACCGGCGCGATCGAGCGCCACGGCGGCACGCTTTATTGCACCGTGCTGCATTTCGACGAGACCGGCGCGCTGATCGGACGGCGCCGCAAGCTGATGCCGACCGCGAGCGAGCGGCTCATCTGGGGCATGGGCGACGGCTCGACGCTCGACGTGATCGCGACGCCGCACGGCAAGGTCGCCTCGGTGATCTGCTGGGAGAACTACATGCCGATGCTGCGCATGGCGATGTATGCGGGCGGCGTCGAGCTCTATTGCGCGCCGACCGTCGACGACCGCGACAGCTGGCAGACGACGATGCGCCACATCGCGCTGGAGGGACGCTGCTTCGTGCTCACCGCCGTGCAATACACGCAAGGCAACGCGCCGATCCGCGGCGGCAGCGCGATCTACGGCCCGCTGGGCGAGGAGCTCGCCGCTCCCGTCTATGGCCGCGAAGCGGTGCTGACGGCCGAGATCGACCTGGGCGCCATCGCGCGCGGCAAATACGATCTCGACGTCGCGGGCCACTACGCGCGTCCCGACGTCTTCACGCTGCACGTCGACCGCCGCGCGAAGACGGCGGTGGAGTAATGCGTGCCCCAATTCGCTCTAGCCTCCTGCGGCGCGGTTTGTGCTATACGCCGCCCCGCCATGCTGGTCATCGACAACATCATCGTCCGCATCGCGGGCCGCGAGATCCTGAACGGCGCCGGCGCGACCCTGCCGGCGGGCCGGCGCATCGGGCTGGTCGGGCGCAACGGCGCGGGCAAGTCGACCCTGCTGAAGGTGATCTTGGGGACCCTCTCGACCGACCAGGGCGAGATCACCTGGCCCAAGGACTGGCGCATCGGCGCGGTGGCGCAGGAGGCGCCGAGCGGGCCGATCAGCCTGCTCGACACCGTGCTCGCCGCGGACAAAGAGCGCACCCACCTGCTCGCCCGCGCGGAAGCGGAGCACGACGCGCACAAGCTCGGCGACATCCATGCGCGGCTCGAGGCCATCGACGCCTATGCCGCGCCGGCGCGGGCCGCGAGCATCCTGGCGGGCCTGGGCTTCGACGCGCAGGACCAGCTGCGTCCCTGCTCGGAGTTCTCGGGCGGCTGGCGTATGCGCGTGGCGCTGGCCGCGATCCTGTTCTCCGCGCCCGATCTTTTGCTGCTCGACGAGCCGACGAACTATCTCGACCTCGAAGGCGTCTTGTGGCTCGAGGATTATTTGAAACGCTATCGCGGCAGCGTGATCGTGGTCAGCCACGACCGCGACCTCCTGAACGCGGTCACCGAGTTCATCCTGCATCTGGAATACCAGAAGCTGACGCTCTACAGCGGCAACTACGACACCTTCGTCGAGACGCGCGCGATGCGCCGCGCCAACGACCTCGCCTTCGCCAAGAAGCAGGAGGCCGCGCGCCAGCACATGCAGGCCTTCGTCGACCGCTTCAAGGCCAAGGCGTCCAAGGCGCGCCAGGCGCAGAGCCGCATGAAGATGCTCGAGCGGCTGCAGAAGGTGGAGGTGCCGCCGGACGAGTACATCGCGCCGATCCAGCTGCCCAAGCCGCTGAACGCGAGCCCGCCGCTGATCACCCTCGACAAGGCGCAGGTCGGCTATGACGGGCGCGCGATATTGTCGGAGATCTCGCTGCGCTTCGATCCCGACGACCGCATCGCGCTGCTCGGCAAGAACGGCAACGGCAAGTCGACGCTCGCCAAGCTGCTGGTCGGCAAGCTAGACGAGATGGGCGGCGAGATCGTGCGCTCCAGGAAGATGATCCCGGGCTATTTCGCGCAGCACCAGCTCGACGAGATGGACCCGTCGATCACGCCGGTTCAGACGCTGGCGCGCTTCCGCCCGAAGATGACCGAGACCGAGCTGCGCACGCGGCTGGGCAGCATGGGGCTCACCGGCGACAAGGCGCTGACCCAGGTGGGATCGCTGTCGGGCGGCGAGCGGGCGCGGCTGATGCTGACCTTGGCGACGCTCGACCGGCCGAACCTGCTCATCCTCGACGAGCCGACCAACCATCTCGATATCGACGCGCGCGAGGAGCTCTTGATGGCGCTCAACGATTTCGAGGGCGCGGTGATCCTGGTCAGCCACGACCGGCGCCTGATCGAAGCGACGATGGACCGCCTGCTGCTCGTGGCCGACGGCAAGGTCGAGCCGTTCGAAGGCGACCTCGACGACTATCGCCGCTTCCTGCTCTCCGGCGAGAACGTTCCGATGGCGCGCGCCGCCGAGGCGCCGAAACCGACCAAGGAAGATGCGCGCCGCGAAGCCGCCGCCAGGCGCCAGGCGCTGCGGCCGCTCAAGGAGAAGATCGAGATCGCCGAAAGCCAGATGGCCGAGCTCAACAAGGAGATCGCCAAATACGACAAGTCGCTCGCCGATCCCCTGCTCTTCACCAAGGACCCGGCCAAGGGCAGCGCCGTCTCGAAGAAGCGCGCCGAAGCGATGCGCAAGCTCGAAGCCGCCGAGACGCGCTGGATGGCGGCGAGCGAGGAATACGAAGCCGCGATGGCGGAATAGGCTGGAGCATTGTCATCCCCGGCGAGCATCGGCGCGATAGCGTCGATGCTCGCCGGGAATGACGACTTCTCTTCAAGCCCTCATCGCGCGCGAAGCGATGTCGCCCCATTCGCGCTGCGCCTTGCGGTAGCGCTGCGGCGCGCCGTCGAGGTTCTTGAGCACCTGGGCATAGGCCGCGCGCGCCTCGTCGCGGCGCCCCAGCCGGTCGAGCGCCTGGCCGAGCCGCGTCCGCGCCTCTTCGCCGGCGAAATAAGGCACCAGCCGCTGGTATTCGCCGACGGCCTCTTCGTCCTTGCCCTGCAGCTCGAGCGCGCGGGCATAGATCATATGCGCGTCCTGCGACGAGAAGCTCGGATCGGCCTTCTGCAGCGCGTCGAGCGAGGCCTGCGCGCCGGCGCCGTCGCCGTTCAGCATCTGCGCCCGCGCCAGCCCCACCAGCAGCGCCGGATCGGTCGCGAACTGGCCCTGCAAAGCATTGCGATACAGCTCGATCGCGTCGCCATACTGCCCGCGCTGCAGGAGCTGCTCGGCCAGCGCGCGCTTGGCATCGACGCTGCCTACCATCTCCACCTCGCGCATCGCGGCGCGATAGTCCTTGTTGGGGTCGATGGCGCGCGCGGCGCCGCGGCGGAAGGTCTGCGCGCGGCGGCCGTGCAGAAGCTCGGGCACGATGACGAAGAAGAAATAGATCAGCGGCCCGATGCCGGGCAGGAACACCATCACGTAGATCCACGGAAAGACGTTGCCGGTGCGCACCGAATGCACCACGCAGAGCACGAGCAGCCCGAGCGCGATGAGGCCGATGGGAGACGTGAGATAGCCGAGCAGTCCGAACACGCTTTTCTCCCTCAGCCCTGCTTCTCGAACTTGCCCGTGGCGCTTTCCTTCCAATAGGTGACGTCGTGGCCCGCGGACCTGGCGTCCTTCCAGGCCGTGCGCGCGGCTGCGAGCATCGATGCATCGCGCCCGTCGAACATGGTCACGACGCGCGTGAAGGCCGCCGCCGCGCCCCAATCCTGCGCCGCGCCGCCGACCAGGAAGAGGACGTCCGCCGCGTTGGGGTTGTCGTCCTCGACGGTGATCAGCACCGGCTGGCGCGCGCTGTCGCCGTCGCCGGCTTGCGCATGGGGCAGGAAGCTCGCGTCGTCATAGGTCCACAACAAGGTGTCGAGCGCCTCGGCGCGCTCGGCGGATTCGCAACGGATCAGCGCCCGCCAGCCGCGCTCGAGCGTGCGCTCGACGAGGCCCGGCAGCACGTCCTCCAGCGCGCGGCGCTCGAGATGATAGAACAGGGTTTCGGTCATGTTCTCTTATCCTCCCCTGCGAAGCGGGGAGGTGGATGCGCCGCAACGCGGCGCAGACGGAGGGGGCCCCCTCCGCCTCGCTGCGCTCGGCACCTCCCCCGTAAACGGGGGAGGATAAGAAGAGCGCGCCTGCTCACCCCTCGTAATGCTCCGCCACCAGCCGGTCCAGAAGCCGCACGCCCCAGCCGACGCCCCAGCTGGGCGCGAGCGCCTTCTGCTCGCCGTCCTGCCAGGCGGTGCCGGCGATATCGAGATGCGCCCAGGCCTGGTCCTTCTCGACGAAGCGCTGGAGGAACTGCGCCGCGGCGATGGAGCCCGCGTTGGTCGTGCCGGTGATGTTCTTCATGTCGGCGATCTTGGAGCGGATCATCTTGTCGTAGCCGGGGCCGAGCGGCAGGCGCCACACCGGCTCGTCGACGGCCTGGCCCGCCTCGTGGATGCGCCTGGCGAGCTTGTCGTCGTTGGAGAACAGGCCGGCGTTCTCGGCGCCCAGCGCGACCATGATCGCGCCCGTGAGCGTCGCCAGGTCGATGACGAACCTGGGCTTGAAGGTGCGCTGCGTGTAGGTGAGCGCATCGGCCAGCACCAGGCGGCCTTCGGCGTCGGTGTTGAGCACCTCGATGGTCTGGCCCGACATCGAGGTCACCACGTCGTCGGGACGCTGCGCGGTGCCGCTGGGCATGTTCTCGACCAGGCCGATGACTCCGACCGCGTTGACTTTGGCTTTGCGCGCCGCGAGCGAGCGGATCGCGCCGGTCACGGCCGCGGCGCCCCCCATGTCGCCCTTCATGCCCATCATGCCGGCGCCGGTCTTGAGCGACAGGCCGCCGGAATCGAAACACACGCCCTTGCCGACGAAAGCGACGGGCGCGCCGCCTTTGCCGCGCGCGCCGTTCCACTGCATCACCACGAGCTGGCTTTCGCGCTCGCTGCCCTGGCCGACGCCCAGAAGCGCGCCCATGCCGAGCTTCTTCATCTGCGCCTCGCCCAGCACCTCGACCTTGACGCCGAGCTTGGAAAGCTGCCGGCACCGGTTGGCGAACTCGGCCGGCGACAGGATGTTCGGCGGCTCGTTCACCAGGTCGCGCGCCAGGAACATGCCGCCGGCCACGGCGTCGAGCGCGGGCCACAGCTTCTTTGCGCCCGACGCGTCGGCGGTGGCGACCACGACCTTCGCCACTTTCATCTCATGATCGGCGAGGTCCTTGGTGCGGTAGTGATTGAAGGTATAGCTCTTGAGCTTGGCGCCCATGGCAAGATGCGCCGCGAGCGCGGCCGGCTTGAGCTTGGAGCCCTTCGGCGCCTCGATCTCGAGCACGACCTCGGTCTCGCCCGCCTTGGAGAGCCGGCCGACGGCCTCGGCGGCGGCGTTCTCCGCGGCGTTGCCGTCGAAATCCGCGGCCTTTCCCAGTCCCAGGAGCACGATCCGCGAGGCCTCGAGCCCGGCCGGCGCCAGAACCTCGACCGCCTGGCCGCGCTTGGCCGTGAAACGGCTGACCGAAATCGCGCGCTTCAGCGCCCCGCCGCTCGCCTGGTCGGCCTTGGCCGCCGCGCCGGAAAGCGCCGCCCCTTCCGCGAGGCCCACGACCCAGCTGCCCGAGCCGACGGTTGCGGGCGCGCCAAAGGACAATTGCATGAGGTTTTCTCCAAAGTAGCGTGTTGATTTTATTTGCTGAAACCGGGTTGCGGCGGCAGGGTCATGGAGTGCTAGTTTAGGCCGAATCGTCAAAGGGGGCAAAGCGTGGCTTGGCCGCGGGTGCCGCGACTGTCCTACTATGTCCTGGTCCAGCTCATCGGGCCGACGGCGCTATTCGCATTCCTGATGACCGTGGTGGTCTGGTTGACGCAGTCGCTGCGCCTGCTGGACCTGGTGATCAATCGCGGCCAGTCGGCGACGACCTTCGTCTACCTTACCGTCCTGATCCTGCCGAGCCTGCTGGTCATCATCCTTCCCATCGCCTATTTCGCCGGAACGCTCTATTCGCTCACCAAGCTCAACCAGGACAGCGAGCTGGTGGTGATGGCGTCCGCCGGCTACAGCCGCGCGCAGCTCGCGACGCCGGTGATGGCGGCAGCCGCAATCGTCATGGCGCTCACCTATCTCTGCGGCCTCTATTTGATGCCCGCGGGCCAGCGCGCGATGAAGGACAAGGTGCTCGACATCCGCGCCGACGTCGGCACCGCCCTGCTCGACGAGGGCGAGTTCAACACGCCCGCGCAGGGCCTCACCGTCTTCATCCGCTCGATCAATTCCGACGGCCGCTTCGAGGGCGTGTTCGTGCACGACAGCCGCAACAAGAAGCATCCGGTGACCTATCTGGCGCAGAGCGGGCTGCTCGCCCAGACGCCGGCCGGCGCGCGGCTCTTGATGTATGACGGCACGATCGAGCAGTCCTCGGACAACGGCGCCAAGCTCTCGGTGCTCAAGTTCAAGAGCTACATCTTCGACCTGGACCAGTTCACGGGCCCGGCGCGCACCACCGGCCGCGCCACCAGCGAGCGCTATCTGAGCGAGCTGTTCTGGCCCGACGCCTCGGTCAAGGGCAGCGCGCGCGCGGCCTATTACGCCGAAGGCCACAACCGGCTGGCCCAGCCGCTCTATTGCATCGTCTTCGGGCTGATCGCGCTCGCCGTCATCATGCGCGGCCGGCGCGCGCGCGGGGCGCAGGCGCTGCGCATCACCGTCGCCGTCGTCATCGCCGCGTTGCTGCGCATCGCAGGCTACGGCATCCAGGGGCTGGCGACGCATCACCCCTCGCTCTGCGTGTTGTTCTACATGATCCCGTTCCTGGGCGCCGGCGGCGCCATCGCCGTGCTGATGGGCTTCGATCCGCTGGAGATGCTCCGCGGCAGGCAGCCCGCCGTGGAGAGCGCGGCATGAGCTGGTCGTGGACGCTCTACAAGTACCTGGCGCTGCGCTTCCTGATCGGGGTGGGCATCGTCTACGCCACCTTCCTGATGCTGGCCTTCTCGATCGACGTCGTCGATCTCATCAACCGCACCGCGGGCCACAGCGTGACCTCGGGCGTCATCATCGGCATGGCGATGCTGCAGCTGCCGAACCTCGGCCAGAAGCTGCTGCCCTTCGCGGTGCTCTTGGGCGGCGTCTTCGCCTTCGCGCGGCTGTCGCGCAACCAGGAGCTGGTGGCGACGCGCGCCGCGGGCCTGTCGGCCTGGGACTTCCTGGCGCCGCCGCTGGTCGTGGCCGTCCTGATCGGCTGCTTCGCCGTGCTCGTCTTCACGCCGATCTCCTCGCGCCTTCTCGCTCAGTTCGCGGCGCTCGAGGCCAAATACATCCGCGGCGAGGAAAGCCAGCTCGCGGTGTCGATGAACGGGCCGTGGCTGCGCCAGGGCGACGAGCAGCACCAGTCGGTCATCCACGCCCAGCGCGTCGCCGACCAGGGCGTGCGCATGGACGACGTCGACGTCTTCCTCTATGGACCCAACGACCGGTTCCTGGGCCGCATCGGCGCGCGCTCGGCCGAGCTGCGTCCCGGCCACTGGCTGCTGCACGACGCCTGGGTCAGCACCATCGACGGCAACCCGCAGCATCACGACGTCTATCAGGTGCCCACCACCATGACGCCGCAGCAGATCCAGGAGAGCTTCGCCTCGCCGGACACGCTGTCGTTCTGGGCGCTGCCGGGCTTCATCCGCTCGGCGCAGAACGCGGGCTTCGCCGCGACCCGCTACGAGCTCTATTTCTACACGCTGCTGGCGATGCCGCTGCTCTTCGCGGCGATGGTGTTCATGGCGGCGAGCTTCTCGCTCAGGCTCGGGCGCGGCGGCGGGCTCGGCCGCGTCGTCCTGATCAGCGCGCTGTCGGGCTTCGGCGTCTATTTCTTCAGCGACCTGACGCGCGCGCTGGGCACCTCGGGCATCCTGCCCATCACCCTGGCGGCGACCGCGCCGGCGCTGGCGTCGATCCTCATCGGCATGACCCTCGTCTTCCACCAGGAGGACGGATGAACCGCGCGCTCTCGGCCCTGGCGGCCGCCACGCTCATCGCGTCGGCCGTGGAGGCCGCCGAGCAGAAGCAGCTGGGCGGCGACGTGCTGCTGCAGGCCGACCAGGCCGAATACGACGTCAACAACAAGATCGTCACCGCGCACGGTCGCGTCGAGGTCGACTACGACGGCCGCATCCTGATGGCGGACCAGCTCAGCTACGACCAGAACACCGACGTCATGACGGCGAGCGGCCATGTCAGCGTGATGGACGCCAAGGGCAACGTCGCCTTCGCCAACCACGTGACGATGACCGACAAGATGCGCGACGGCGCGCTGGAAGGCTTCAAGGCCCTGATCGGCACCAACGGCCGGCTCGCCGCGGTGAAGGCGACGCGCGAGGAGGGCCGCTTCACCACCGCCTATCGCGCCGCATACACGCCCTGCAAGATCTGCAACAAGCCCGGCCAGCGCACGCCGCTGTGGGAGGTCAAGTCCTACCGCATCGTCCACGACCAGCTGAAGCACCGCATCAAGTTCCACGATGCGACGCTGGAGGTGTTGGGCGTGCCGGTGCTCTACACGCCCTATCTCAGCCAGCCCGATCCGACGGTGCGCTACACCTCGGGCCTGCTGATGCCCGACGTCGGCACCTCGAGCACCATCGGCTATTTCGCCAAGATTCCCTATTACATCGCCATGTCGCCGTCGCAGGACGCCACGATCGAGCCGCTCGTCTCCACCCATGGCGGCGAGGTGCTGGAAGGCGAATACCGCGAGCGCTGGATGCAGGGCGGCATGTGGCTGCAGGGCAGCGTCGGGTTCAATCCGAACGGCGGCATCTCGCTCACCCAGGACCAGGTCTACAGCCACCTGTTCGGCTCGGGCCGCATTCCGATCGACAATCAGTGGTCGACGGGCTTCGACGTCCAGCTGACCTCGGACCAGACCTATCTGAAGCGCTACGACATCTCGATGCTCGACCGCCTCACGACCGATCTGTTCGTGCAGGGCGAGAGCGGGCGCAGCCGCTTCTCAGTCGACGGCTATTTCTTTCAAGGCTTGCGTCCCACCGACGACAACCGCACCTTCCCCGTGCCGCTGCCGCTGATGCAGCTGACCTACATCCCCGAACAGCGCTCGGATCTCGGCCAGTTCCGCTTCGACTTCTCGAGCGTGGCGCTGACGCGCGACATGGGCACCGACGACCAGCGCGCCAGCGCCGAGCTGCGCTGGCGCAAGCCCTTCATCACCGGCAACGGCATGCTGATCACCCTGCAGGCCGACGCGCGCGGCGACGTCTATCACATCACCGATCCGGCGCCCCTGCCCGCCAACGACCGCTTCATCGAGCGCGGCATTCCTTACGTCGCGCTCGACTGGCGCTGGCCGTTCGTCTCGTCCGGCAGCAACGGCCACTCCTTCGTTCTCGAGCCCATCGGCCAGATCGTCTATGCGCCCTATGGCGGCAATCCGCCGGGCATCCCCAACGAGGACAGCAACGACATCGAGCTCGACGAGAACAACCTGTTCAGCTTCGACCAGCTTCCCGGTCACGACCTGGTCGAGGATGGGCCGCATGCCAATGCCGGTTTGCGCGCCGACGCGATCTTCCCCTACGGCCATGTCGAGGCGCTGGTGGGAGAGAGCTTCCGCTGGAAGCCCGACCCGATCTTCGCCTCCGATACCGGCCTCGACGGGACCTCGTCCGACATCGTCGGCCGCTTCTCGATCAAGTTCCCGCCCTATATCGATCTGACGCACCGGATCGACTTCGACGAGGACACCGGCACCGTCCGCCGCAACGAAGTCTATCTGACCGGCACCTATGGCCGCTCGGCGATGCAGGTGTCCTATGTGCAGCTGGCGCCGTCGGCGGTGACCTTGGGTCTGAACTCGCGCGAGGAAATCAACGCCCAGTTCGACGTGAACCTGTTCAAGTACTGGCAGGCCTTCGCCGCCATCCAGCGCGACCTGATCGCGGGCGAGATGATCAACACCGAATACGGCTTCGGATACGAGGACGACTGCCTGGCGATCTCGCTGGCCTACCGCCGCAAATACACCAGCGAGCCCAGCCTGCCGCCCTCGACCGCGATCCTGCTCCGAATCGGGCTCAAGACCGGCGACCAGCCGATCCAGCCCTTCAGCCTATTCCACCAGGACATATTCACCTACAACAGGTATTGACGGGTTATGGGGTATCGACCCCGGCCATCAACCATTTAACGCCTTGCGTCCTTGAACCGGAAAGCAAATTGCTTATTGTGCGCCGCTGGTTAGGCAGGCCTGGGGCGGGGCTGAAGCCGGGAAAATCCTTGTGAGAACACTGCCGAAGAGCCGAATCCTCTCCTTATTGCTGTTGTCCGCGCTGGTCATGGCCGTGCCGGGCGGGGCCGCGCCGGTCGCGGCTGCGCCGCATCACGCGCCGGCCAAGCCCAAACCCGCGCCCGCGAACCAGGTGGCCAAGACCGAGCCGCAGGCGGCCACGGCGCCGGCTCCCGATGCCGAGGCGGACAGCGACGACGATCAGGACGCCAACGGCGTGGCCGCGATCGTCAACGACCAGGTGGTCTCGGAATACGATCTGCGCCAGCGCGTCCAGCTGGTGATGTCGACCTCCGGCCTGCCGCCGACGCCGGCGAACGCCAAGCGCTTCCGTCCCCAGGTCCTCGAGCAGCTCAAGACCGAGAAGCTCGAGCTGATCGAGGCGCAGCGCAAGAACATCACCGTGTCGCCGACCGAGGTCGACAAGGAGATCGAGGGCATCCTCACCGACAACAAGCTGACGATGGATCAGCTCAAGCAGATCCTCGGCAAGTCCAACGTCGCGATGGAGACCTTGCGCACCCAGATCGCCGTCCAGCTCGCCTGGCAGAAGGCGATCGAGGACGAATACGGCGACCGCATCAACATCACGCCGCAGGACATCGACGACGAGCTCGCCCGCGCCAAGGAAGGCGCCGACAAGCCGCACTACCTGGTGTCGGAGATCTTCCTTCCCGTCGAAGCTCCCGACCAGGACGACAAGGTCAAGAAGAGCGCCGAAGACCTGGTCACACAGATGCAGAACGGCGCGCCGTTCCCCAGCATCGCGCGCCAGTTCAGCCAGAGCCCTTCGGCGGCGGAAGGCGGCGACATCGGCTGGGTGCATGACGGCCAGCTCGCCCCCGAGCTCAACGCCGCGGTGAGCCAGCTCAAGCCCGGCGGCGTCAGCCCGCCGGTCCGCTCGAGCGGCGGCTATTATATTCTGGCGCTGCGCCAGCGCCAGGAAGGCGAAGGCACCAAGGTCGCTCCGGCCCCCCCACCGCCTCCGCCGCCCGCGCCTGAGCCGCCGAAGCATCCGGGCTATCTGCCGCTCGCGCGCTTCCTTCTGCCGCTGCCGCCCAAGGCCCCCAAGGATTATGTCGACAAGGTCGCCGGCGTGGCCGGCCAGATCCGCGCGCAGAACCCGACCTGCGCGATGCTCCAGAAGATCGCCGCGACCATCAAGGGCTCGGTGTTCATGAACCTGGGCGAGATGCATCTGGCGGACCTGAGCCCCGAGATCCAGGGCGAGCTCGCCAAGACGGAGTCGGGCGAGGCCACGGTGCCGTTCCGGTCCTCGGCCGGCATCGAGATCCTGGGCCGCTGCGACAAGCAGGCGCCCAAACCGCAGGAAGTCATCGCCGCGCCGCCTCCCTACAAGACGCCGACGCGCGACGAGGTGGAGCGCCGCCTGTTCCAGCAGCAGATCTCCATGCTGGCCCGTCGCTATATCCGCGACCTCAGGCGCGAAGCCAATGTCGAGACGCGCTGAGCACGCGCGCGGCCTACCCGTTCTCCTGACCATGGGCGAGCCGGCCGGGATCGGACCGGAAATCGCCGCCGCCGCCATCGACGCGCTCGGCGGGCGCGTCGGCGGCCATCCGCTGGAGTTCATAGGCGATGCCAAGGTGCTCGAACGCCGCGTGCCGGGCAGGCCCGATCCGGCGAATGCAGGCGCGGTGACCGGCGCCATCGAGCGCGCGGTGCGTGCCTGCATGGCCGGCGAAGCGGCGGCCGTCGTCACCGCGCCGATCAACAAGGCCGTGCTGATGCAGGCGGGCTTCGGCTTTCCAGGGCACACCGAGTTCCTGGGCCACCTCACCGCCGCGCCGCGCCCGGTCATGATGCTGGCCAGCGACAGGCTGCGCGTCGTGCCGCTGACCGTTCACATGCCCATCGCCGATGTGCCGCGCGCGATCACCACCGCCGCCATCGTCGAGACCGCGGAGATCACGCTCGCCGCGCTGAAGAAGGACTTCGGCATAGCCGGACCGCGCCTCGCGATCGCCGGCCTCAATCCGCATCCCGGCGAGTTCGGCGACGAGGACGGCCGCCTCATCGCCCCCGCGGTCGCCGAGCTCGTCGCGAAGGGCCATGCCGTGCGCGGCCCGCTGCCCGCCGACACGCTGTTCCACGACGAGGCGCGCAAGGCCTATGACGCGGCGCTGTGCATGTATCACGACCAGGCGCTGATCCCGATCAAGACGCTGTCGTTCTGGGACGGCGTGAACGTGACCTTGGGCCTTCCCATCGTGCGCACCTCGCCCGATCACGGCACCGCCTTCGACATCGCGGGGACGGGCAAGGCCGATCCGCGCAGCATGATCGCCGCGATCCGGATGGCGGCCGAGATCGCCGATGCCAGAGCTGGTTGATCCGCTGCCGCCGCTGCGCGAAGTGATCGCCGCGCACGGCCTTTCGGCGAAGAAGTCGCTCGGCCAGAACTTCCTGTTCGACCTGAATCTCACGCGCCGCATCGCGCGCTCCGCGGGGCCGCTCGACCTCGTCTACGAAGTGGGGCCGGGCCCCGGCGGGCTGACACGGGCGCTGCTGGCCGAAGGCGCGAACAAGGTCGTCGCCGTCGAGCGCGACACGCGCTGCCTGCCCGCGCTTGCCGAGATCGCCGCCGCCTGGCCGGGTCGCCTCGAGGTGATCGAAGCCGATGCGCTCGCCCTCGACGAGGCGGCGCTGTTCGCGGGCAGGCGCGTGCGCGTCGCCGCCAACCTGCCCTACAACGTCGGAACCGCCTTGCTGGTGAAATGGCTGACCGCCGAGACGTTCTTCTGGGACAGCCTGACCTTGATGTTCCAGCGCGAGGTCGCCGAGCGCGTCACAGCCAAGCCGGGCACGAGTGCCTATGGCCGCCTGTCGGTGCTGGCGCAGTGGCGCAGCGTGCCCAAGATACTGTTCGACGTCAGCCCCCGCGCCTTCACGCCGCCGCCGAAAGTGACCTCGTCGATCCTGCGCGTCGAGCCGCTGCCTGCGCCGGTCGCGGAAGCGGATCTCGCCGATCTGGAACGCGTCACCGAAGCCGCCTTCGGCCAGCGCCGCAAGATGCTGCGCCAGAGCCTGAAGCCCTTGCTCGCCGAAGCAAGCATCGAAGCCGCCGGCATCGATCCCACGCGACGCGCCGAGACGCTGCAGGTCGCCGAGTTCGCTAAACTTGCTCGGGCCTTTGCCGCACGGCGTTGAACACCGTCTTCGGCACCTTGACGGCATCGCTGGCGTAGAGCTCGCGCAATTCGTCGAAATGCGCGTCGGGATCGAGGGTGAGCGCGGCCCATGTGTCGAAAGTCGCGGCGTCGGGCTCTTCGCCCGGCTGTGGCATGGCGCCCCACACGTCCCAGGGCAGCATCTCGCGATCGTTCAGGGACGCGATGTCGCGCACCACGTTGCCCGCGATGAACCACCAGCCGTGCATGTCCATCAGCCCGAAGGCATCCGGATCGAGATCCGCCGCGCGGCAGCGGGACCATGCGTCCCCCGCGACCAGGAATTCGTCGCGCGGCACGTCGAGGGGATCGAACGGGATGCGGAACAGCTTCCTCTGCACCGCGTCGAGCTGGGCGTCGACCATCACCCAGCGCGCGCCGTCCCACGCCTCGGCCACCCAGTGGTCGAGATATTTGCCGCGCTCGAAATAGGCCGCGAAGCCGCAGCGCGAGCGCGCCGGAATCTTCTTGTGGCGCAGCATCGCCACCAGCAGCAAGGTGAAATGGCGGCAGTTGCCGACGGCGCGCCTGGACAAGTGCCGCGGCTCGGTCAGCGGCGCGCCGTCGTGACCCAGCACGCAATCGAGCACGTCGTCGGCCGCGCGGATATGCGCCTCCTCCAGCCGCGCAGGCGCGATCGGCTCGCCATAGGCCGGCCCGATATGCTGGTGCAGCATCAGGCCCGGAACGATGTTCGCGAGCGACGCGATGTCGCCCGGCAGCGCGTCGAGCAGCGCCGCGTGCTTGGGCGCCACGGGCTGCATATAGAACTCAAGCGGCTTCAACGAACGCCTCCAATCGGTCGAGCGAACTTCTCCAGCCGCCTTCGTGGTTGTCGCGCGCGGTCCGGTCGAAGAAATTCTCGTGATGCAGGGTGAGCATCGCGCCGTCGCCGTCGGGGCGGATGGTGATCGTCACCAGCGACTCGCGCTCCGGCGTCGACTTCCAGGCCCAGGTGAAGACGAGCTTGGCGTCGGCCACGATCTCGCGATAGACGCCCGACACGTTGTGCTCCTCGCCGTCGGGAGTGCGAAAAGCCACTGCGAAGCGACCGCCGGGCTTGAGGTCGACCTCGGCGCGCAGGGTCGTCGCGTCCTTGGTCCCCCACCAGCCCATTATCTTTTCGGGCTTCGTCCAGGCCGCGAAGACCTTTGCCGGCGCGGCGGCGATGCGGCGCCTGAGGGTGAGGCTGGGTTTGACTTCGGCGATGGCGGACATTCGTCTTCCTCCACAAAGGCGGCGAGCCGGTCGAGCTGCCGCGTCCAGAACCGTTGATATTTGTTCAGCCACTGCACGGCGTCCTCCATGCTTTCGGCGGTGAGCCGGCACGACACGGTGCGGCCCGTCTTCTCGCGCGCGATCAGGCCGGCGTCTTCCAGCACCGCGAGGTGCTTGAGGATCGCCGGCAAGGTGACGCCGAACGGCCGGGCGAGCTCGCTGACGCTACGTCCGCCTTCGTCGCTCAACCGCGCGAGGATGGCGCGCCGCGTCGGATCGGCGAGCGCCGAAAACGTGCGTGTCAGGCCGGCCTCTTCATACTTTACCATCTAGTAAAGTAACCACGCGCTTCCCTTTTCGTCAAGCGCCATGCCACACTGACAATTCGTCATTGGCAGTCAGACCCCACGGAGAATGCGCATGCTGAGCCAGGCCGTCGTCGAATTCGGCGCCCCCTTGAAGGAAATCGAGACGCCGACGCCCACGCCCACCGGCACCGAAGTGCTGCTCAAGGTGCACCACGCCGGCGTGTGCCACAGCGACGTGCACATTCATGACGGCTATTTCGATCTCGGCGGCGGCAACAAGCTGCCGATGGCGAACATCCAGCTTCCGCACACGCTCGGCCACGAGATCGAAGGCGAGGTCGTCGCCGTCGGGCCGGACGTGAAGGACATCAAGGTCGGCGCGCGCTATGCGGCGTTCCCTTGGATCGGCTGCGGCAAGTGCCCGTCCTGCGCGCGCGGGGAAGAGAACATCTGCGTCGGCGGGCCGCGCCAGCTCGGCTGCAACAACGGCTGCGCCGGCGGCTATGCGACGCATGTCGTCATCCCGCATCCCAAATACCTGATCGATTACGGCAAGACCGATCCGGCGCTGGGCGCGGCCTATATGTGCTCGGGCCTGACCGCCTATGCGGCGATGAAGAAGGTCGGCCACCTCGGTCCCAACGACCAGGTGCTGGTGCTGGGCTGCGGCGGCGTCGGCATGATGGGCGTGCAGTTCGCGCGCGCGATGTTCGGGAAGGGTCCGCTCGCCGCCGACATCGTCGACAGCCATCTGGAAGCCGCGAAGAAGGCCGGCGCTTCGGCGACCTACAATCCCACGAAGGACGGCGAGGCCAAGCGGCTGATGGCCGAGACCGGCGGCGGCGCCTATGCCGTCGTCGATTTCGTGGGCTCGGAGAAAAGCTTCGCCTTCGCCAGCCAGAGCGTGCGCCGCGGCGGCAAGGTGATCATCGTCGGCCTGTTCGGCGGCGCGATGCAGATGCCGCTGCCGATGTTCCCGTTCCGCGCCATCGGCATCCAGGGATCGATGGTGGGTTCGCTCTCCGACACGCAGGAGATGATGGAGCTGGTGCGCGCCGGCAAGGTCGATGCCGTGCCGGTGACCAAGCGCCCCTTGAGCGCCGCCAACGACACGCTGAACGACCTGCGCGAGGGCCGTATCGTCGGCCGCGTGGTGCTCACCCCCTGAAGCGCCGTCGTGCGTGCGCTCTACGATACGCTGGGCAAGGGCTATGCGGACTGGCGCAGGCCCGACCCGCGCATCCAAGCCGCGATCGACGCGGCGCTGGGCGATGCGAAGAGCGTGGTGAATGTCGGCGCCGGCGCAGGGTCCTACGAGCCGCGCGACCGCGCCGTCGCCGCCGTCGAGCCGTCGCAGGTGATGATCGCGCAGCGCAGCCGCGGCGCGGCGCCGGTGGTGCAAGGCTCGGCCTCTGCCCTGCCCTTCTCCGACAAAAGCTTCGACGCGGCGATGGCGCTGCTGACCGTGCATCACTGGCCGGACATCCGCGCCGGCTTGCGCGAGATGATGCGCGCGGCGTGCAAGCGCGTCGTGATCTTCACCTGGGATGTTCCCGAAACGCCGTTCTGGCTGACGCGCGACTATTTTCCCGAAATCCTGGAGCACGACCGCAAGCAGTTCTCGCTTGCGCCATACCGCGAGGTTTTCGCACGCTTCGAGACGCGCGCCGTGCCGGTGCCGCACGACTGCAGCGACGGGTTTCTCTGCGCTTATTGGCGGCGGCCGCGGATGTATCTCGACGGCGGCGCGCGGGCCGCGATCTCGAGCTTCGCGCGGCTGGGCGACGTTTCCGCAACGCTCGCCCGTCTGAGGCGCGACATCGACGACGGCAGCTGGGCGCGGCGCAATGCCGAGCTTCTGGACCGCGCCGAAATGGACTATGGCTATCGCCTGATCATCGCGGAGTTGTGAGATGTCCGAACCGATCCTCGAGCCCGAGCTGCCCATCATCGACCCGCATCATCACCTGTGGGACCGGCCGACCGCGATCCTGAAGAACCTGCCGCCGTCCGACCACGGCTTCATGGACATCATCCGCGACATCCCGCGCTACCTGCTCGACGAGCTGCTCGACGATCTGAACGCCGGTCACAAGGTGATCGGCACGGTCTATATGGAATGCGGCGCGATGTACCGCGCCGACGGGCCGGAGCATCTGCGCTGCGTCGGCGAGACGGAGTTCGTCAACGGCATCGCCGCGATGAGCGCGAGCGGCATCTATGGCGAGGTGCGCGCCTGCGCCGGCATCGTCGGCCATGTCGATTTCCGTATCGACGGCGTCGAGGACGTGCTGCGCTCGCATATCGCGGCGGGCCATGGCCGCTTCCGCGGCATCCGCCAGAGCTGCTCCTGGGACGCCGATCCGGGCGTCCTCGGCCCGCTGCACGGCCGCGTGCCCGAGGGCCTCTATCGCGAGCCTAAGTTCCGCGAAGGCTTCCGCGCCTTGGAGAAGCTGGGCCTCTCGTTCGACGCCTGGCTGCTCGAGCCGCAATTGCCCGACCTGATCGACCTGGCGCGCGCCTTCCCCGGCACCACCATCGTGCTCGACCATGTCGGCACGCCGCTCGGCATCGGCGCCTATGACGGCAGGCGCGACGAGCGCTTCGACGCCTGGCGCGGCAACATCAAGACGCTGGCGCAATGCCCCAACGTCCATGTGAAGCTCGGCGGCCTGCCGATGCCCTTCGCGGGCTGGCGCAAGCGCATGGCCGAGCCGCTGCCGACGTCGCAGACGCTGGCCGAGCAATGGAAGCCCTATATCGAAACCTGCATCGAGGCCTTCGGACCGGCGCGCGGGATGTTCGAGAGCAACTTCCCGGTCGACCGCTTCGGCGCGGATTACGTCGCGCTGTGGAACGCGTTCAAGCGCCTGGCCGCCGATTGTTCTGCGTCCGAGAAGACGGCGCTGTTCAGCGGCACGGCGAAGAAGGTCTATCGGTTGGCGATCGGTTGAAGGAGATATCCATGGCATTCGGCGCAACGTCGACGACCGACGAAGTTCTCAGCGGCGTGAACCTCGCCGGCAGGCGCGTGCTGGTGACCGGCGCCTCGGCCGGCCTGGGCGTGGAGACCGCGCGCGTTCTCGCCGCCCACGGCGCCACCGTCGTCGGCGCGGCGCGCGATCTCGACAAGGCGCATCGCGCGACCGAAGCGGTGCGCAACGACGCGGCCGGGGGCGGAAGCCTCGAGCTGGTCGCGCTGGACCTGGCCTCGCTGAAAAGCGTGCGCGCCTGCGCCGATGCGCTGGTCGAGGCGGGCAAGCCGTTCGACGCGGTGATCTGCAACGCCGGCGTCATGGCCTGCCCCCAGGGCACCACGGCGGACGGCTTCGAGACCCAGTTCGGCACCAATCACCTGGGTCACTTCGTGCTGGTGAACCGCATCGCCAGGCTGATGAACGGCGGCGCGCGGCTGGTGAACCTGTCGTCGGCGGGACACCGCTTCGCCGACGTCGATCTCGACGACCCGAATTTCGAGCGCACGCCCTATACCGAGTTCGGCGCCTATGGCCGCTCCAAGACCGCGAACGTCCTCTTCGCGGTGGAGTTCGACCGGCGCCATAGGGCGCGCGGCGTGCGCGCGACCGCGGTGCATCCCGGCGGAATCATGACCGAGCTCGGCCGCCACATGACGCCGGAGCTGCGCGCCGCGATGATGAAGAACATCGAGGACGCCAACAAGGCGAGCGGCGCGGCGCCGTTCACCTTCAAGTCCATCCCGCAGGGCGCCGCCACGACGGTGTGGTCGGGCTTCGTCGCCTCCGCGGACGAGGTCGGCGGCAAGTATTGCGAGGACTGCCATGTCGCCGAGCTGCAGGAGAACCCGAACGCCCGCAGCGGCGTGCGCAGCTATGCGCTCGATCCGGACCGCGCCAAGGCGCTCTGGGCCAAGAGCGAGGCGATGGTGGGAGAGACGTTCGCCTAAGCCTTCGGCGTCAGCGCGTCCGCAACCTTGTCCTTCTTGTCGCGCGGCAGAAGCTTCATCGCCAGGATGAAGGCCGCGAGCGCGAGACAGATGCCGTTGGCGGCGATCAGCGGCCATCGTCCGAGCGCCGCGCCGTATCCCGTCCACGCCGCGAAGCCGGTGACCGTGAGCAGGTACATCCACAGCGAGATGTCCTTGGTCTCGCGCGTGCGGATGATCTTGATCGCTTGCGGCGCGAAGCTCGCCGTGGAGCACAGCGCCGCGAAGGCGCCGAGGAGCGTTTCGAAGGACATACAGGCGTAACGGCGCGGGAGCGGCGCGGTTCCGCCTATTCGCGCATCAGCTTCTGGATGAATGCGGCCTGTCCGGGCTGGCGCGCGCGGCGGCGGCGCTCGACGTGCAGGATCTCCTCGACCTCGCCGAGCGCGCGCTGGATGTCCTCGTTCTTCACAAGGTAATCGTACTCGGCCCAATGGCTGAGCTCGTCCGCCGCCTTGGACATCCGCTGACGCACGACGTCCTCGCTGTCCTGGGCGCGGATGCGCAAGCGGCGCTCGAGCTCATTCTTCGACGGCGGGAAGATGAAGACGCTGACCATGTCGTCGCGGGCCTGCTGGCGGAGCTGCTGGGTGCCCTGCCAGTCGATGTCGAACAGGACGTCCTTGCCTTGCGCCAGCGCGCGCTCGACGGGGCCGCGCGGCGTGCCGTAGCGGTTGCCGAAGACGGTCGCGTGCTCGAGGAACTCGCCGTCCTTCACGGCACGCTCGAAATCTTCGGGCGAGGCGAAGAAATAGTCCTGGCCGTCGATCTCGTTCGGCCGCGGCGGGCGCGTCGTCGTCGACACCGACATGATGATGTCCGGATCGCTTTGCAGGAGCCGGCGCGAGATCGTCGTCTTGCCCGCGCCCGACGGCGAGGACAGGACCAGCATCAGCCCGCGGCGCTTGATCTCGCTGGTCATTCCCCCCGGCTTCTCATTCGTCCCGACTTCTCATTCGCCCGACTTCTCATTCGTCCCGACTTCTCATTCGCCCCGACTGCCTATTCCACATTCTGCGCCTGCTCGCGGAACTGATCGATCGCGGCCTTGAGCGCGAGGCCCACGCGGGTCAGCGCGATGTCGGCCGATTTCGAGCACAGCGTATTGGCCTCGCGGTTGAACTCCTGCGCCAGGAAGTCGAGCTTGCGCCCGACCGCCTCGCCCGAGCCCAGCAGCGCGCGCGCCTCCTGCACATGGGCGCCGAGCCGGTCGAGCTCCTCCCGCACGTCGCCGCGCAGCGCCAGAAGCGCGACTTCCTGCGCCAGGCGGTCCTCGGCGACCTGGTTGGACTCGAGCAGTTCCCTGAGCTGGATGGCGAGCCTGTCGCGCATCGCCTGCGGCTGCGTGGCCGCGAGCGCGCCCGCTTCGGCCGTCAGCCTTGCGATGTCGGCGATCTGGGCTTCGAGCAGCGCGCCGAGCTTCAGCCCCTCGCTCTTGCGCGCGCGCGAGAGCGCGTCGAACGCGCTCGCCAGGCTTTCGAGGACCGCGGCGTCGCGCTGGGCGCGCGCGGCGTCGTCGGTCGGAAGCCCGTCGTCCTGCACGATGACGCCCTTGAGCGCGAGCAGCCCGTCGATGCTGGCGGGCGCGAGGCCCGTCTCGGCCGCGACCTCCTTGGCGATGCGCACCGCCGAGGCCAGCGCCGCCGCGTCGATACGCAATCCCCGCACGCCGTCGGAAGCCTCGAGCGTCAAGGTCGCCTGGATCGAGCCGCGGCGGACGCGCTCCGATGCCAGCACGCGCGCGGCGGGCTCGATGCCCTCGAAGCCCGGCGGCATGCGCAGGCGAAGATCGAAGCCGCGGCCGTTGACGCTCTTGACCTCCCAGCGCCAGCGCACGCCACCGCCCGCGCCTTGCGCGTCGGAGAAGCCGGTCATGCTGACGAGCGCCATTCTCAAAGCCTTTTCGGATTCGACGGAAGCTTACTTCCGCAGAACCGGCGGCGGAAGCGGAACCAGCTGTTTCTGGAGCTGCTCTATTTTCCGCCAAGCCGCGACGTTCTTGCTCTGCTCGGCATCGGTGGCCGAGAACACGTGGCCGCCCTTGCCGTTGGCGACGAAATAGAGGTCGTTGGTGGTGCCCGGATTGAGCACCGCGTCGATCGAATCCTTGCCGGGATTGCAGATCGGCGACGGCGGCAGGCCGGCGATCGCATAGGTGTTGTGGGGCGAAGCACGCATCAGCTCGCTCTCGCGGATGCCGCGGCCGAGCGGATAGCCGCGCGTGATGTCGTAGATGATCGTGGGGTCGCTCTGCAGCTTCATGCCGAGCTTGAGGCGGTTGACGAAGATCGCGGCGACGTGGCGGCGCTCCGCCGCCAGCGCGGTCTCCTTCTCGACGATGGAGGCCAGCGTGATCGCCTGCTCCGTCGTCTTTACGGGCAAGCCGTCGGCGCGCTTGGGCCACAGTTTCTTCAGCAGCACCGCCTGTGCCCTGGCCATGCGCGCGAGCAGTTCCTTGCGCGTGGTGCCGCGCGTGAAGAGATAAGTCTCGGGCAGCAGCGTGCCTTCGTCGGGAAGCGCGCCCGGATCGCCGACCAGCACCGGATCCTTCTTCACCAGGTCGTAGATCATCTGGCTGGTGAGGCCTTCGGCGGCGGTGAGCTTGTGCTGGATCGACTTGCCGCTGGCGACGATGCCCGCGACGTCGGCCATGCTGACATGCGCCGGGAAACCGTATTCGCCGGCCTTGAGCTCGCCCTGCAGGCTGCGGATGCGCAAGCCGACGCGGAACAGGTCGGCGTTCGAGACCACGCCCGCATCGGCCAGGTGCTGCGCGATGGTCGAGACGTGATCGCCGGGCTCGACCATCACGACCTTATAGGCCGGCGATGGGCCGGGCTGCGACCAGTTCCACTGCTCGTAATACCATGCGCCCGCCAGGGCCAGCGCGAGGACGACGACGATCAGGAGGAAGCGCTTCACGTAAGATCAACCGGAAACGGGCGTCAGCTCGAAAACATGACCGAGTTTTGCGGCAGAAGCGAGATCGCCGTCGCGCAGCGCCTTGCGCATCGCGTCCAGCCTGGTCGCATCCGTGGCGGAAAGATACGGCGACCAGCCACCCCGCTCTTCGATCAGCTCGACGTCGACCTCTGCGGCGAACCTGCTCTCACGGACGAGCTTGGTCGACGCCTTCCGCATCCGGGTCACTGCGGTTGCGTCAGGATCAAGGCGGCATTGGTGCCGCCGAAGCCGAAGGAGTTGGACATCGTCGTCTTCACCTCGCGCTTGCGGGCGACCTTGGGGACGAGATCTATCTTGGTCTCGACGTCGGGATTGTCGAGGTTCAAGGTCGGCGGCACGACCTGGTCGCGCATCGCCAGCAGGCAGAAGATCGCCTCGACCGCGCCGGCCGCGCCGAGCAGATGCCCGATCGACGACTTGGTCGACGACATCGACACCTTGGCCGCCGCGTTGCCCATCAGCCGCTCGACCGCGCCGAGCTCGATGCCGTCGGCCATGGTCGAGGTGCCGTGTGCGTTGACGTAGTCGATGTCCGACGGCGTGAGGCCTGCGCGCTTCAGCGCCATCTGCATCGCGCGATAGCCGCCGTCGCCGTCTTCCGAAGGCGCCGTGATATGGAAGGCGTCGCCGGAAAGCCCGTAGCCCGACACTTCGCCGTAGATCTTCGCGCCGCGCGCCTTGGCGTGCTCGTACTCCTCGAGCATCACCACGCCCGCGCCCTCGCCCATCACGAAGCCGTCGCGGTCCTTGTCGTAAGGCCGCGACGCCTTCTCAGGGCTGTCGTTGAACGCGGTGCAGAGCGCGCGGCAGGCATTGAAGCCCGCGATGCCGATGCGACCGATCGCGGCTTCCGCCCCGCCGGCCAGCATCAGGTCCGCATCGTCGAGCGCGATCAGCCGCGCCGCGTCGCCGATGGCATGCGCGCCGGTGGCGCAGGCCGTCACCACGGAGTGGTTCGGACCCTTGTAGCCGAACTCGATCGAGGCATAGCCGGAAGCCAGGTTGATCAGCCGTCCGGGGATGAAGAACGGCGAGACGCGGCGCGGCCCCTTTTCCTTCATCAGCAGCGCCGTCTCGGCGATGCCGTTGAGCCCGCCGATGCCCGATCCGATCAGCACGCCGGTGCGGCAGCGATCCTCTTCGGTCTTGGGCTCCCAGCCGGAATCGGCGACCGCCTGCTTGGCGGCCGCGATCCCGTAAAGGATGAAGTCGTCGACGCGGCGCTGCTCCTTCGGATCCATCCACTGGTCCGGATTGAAGGTGCCGTTGGTGCCGTCGCCGCGAGGGACCTGGCAGCCGATCTTGGTCGCCAGGTCCTCGATCTCGAAGCCCTGAAGACGGCCCGCGCCGGACTGACCGGCGACGAGACGCGACCAAGTCTCCTCGACGCCGCAGGCAAGCGGCGTGACGAGCCCCAGACCTGTGACGACCACTCGACGCATGGACGCCATCGCGACTGCTTAGGCCGCTTGCTGCTTGTCGATGTACTTGACGGCGTCGCCTACGGTGACGATGGACTCCGCCGCGTCGTCGGGGATCTCGATGCCGAATTCTTCCTCGAACGCCATCACCAGCTCGACGGTGTCGAGGCTGTCGGCGCCCAGATCTTCAATGAAGGAGGCGTTGTCGACGACCTTGTCGGCATCCACGTTCAGGTGGTCGACGACGATCTTCTTCACGCGCTCGGCAGTATCGCTCATGGGGTCAGAAACCTCTCGTTGTGTGCATCCGCCGGCTTTGATCTTGTCTTTGGGCCTGCGGCAAGGCCCGCACCTAGCTCAACGTGTGCGGGGTTGGAAAGTTCTGCTTCGTAACACAATGCTTTCCCGCCCGCCATACGCGATGTAAGTGCTTGATTTTACTGTCAGAACATCACCATGCCGCCGTTTACATGGAGGGTTTGGCCGGTCATATAGCCCGCCTCCTCGCTCGCCACATAGGCCACCGCGGCGCCGATATCGGCAGGCACGCCGAATCGCCCGGCCGGGATCCGGCCGAAAAGTGCTGCCTTCTGCCCCTCGTTCAGGGCGTCGGTCATGGGGGTGGCGATGAAGCCCGGGGCGATGCAGTTCACCGTGATGTTGCGCGAGGCGACCTCGGCGGCGAGCGACTTGGTCATGCCGGTCAGGCCGGCCTTGGCGGCGGCATAGTTGCCCTGGCCCGCATTGCCCATGCCGGCCACCACCGAGGTGACCGAGATGATCCGTCCCCAGCGCTTCTTCATCATGCCGCGCAGCACGCCGCGCGCCAGCCGGAAGGGAGCGGTGAGATCGACCGCGATGACCTGGTCCCACTCGTCGTCCTTCATGCGCATGAAGAGGTTGTCGCGGGTGATGCCGGCATTGTTGATCAGGATGTCGACCGGGCCGCCCAGCGCCGCTTCGGCCGCCTTGGGCAGCGCCTCGACCGACGCGCCGTCGGCGAGATTGCAGGTCGCGATATGGACGCGGTCGCCCAGCTCGGCCTTGAGCGCCTCCAACGCTTCGGCGCGCGTGCCCGAGAGCACGACGGTCGCGCCTTGCGCATGCAGCGTCTTGGCGATCGCGTTGCCGATGCCGCCGGAAGCGCCGGTGACGAGCGCGTTCTTGCCTGTCAGATCGAACATCACAGTGTCCTCGCGAAAGCTTCGATGTCGGACGGGGTGTCGAGCGTCACGGTCTGCAGTTCCTTGTCGATGCGCTTGACCATGCCGGTCAGCACCTTGGCGCCGCCGGCCTCGACCGTCTGGCCTATGCCCAAAGTGCGCAGCGCCAGCACGCTCTCCCGCCAACGCACCCGGCCGGTCACCTGTTCCACCAGCAGCCGGCGGATCGTGTCGGGCTCGGCCACCGCGGCGGCGGTGACGTTGGCGACGACGGGCACCGCGGGCGGCCGGATCGTCACCTTTGCCAGCGCCTCGGCCATCGCATCGGCGGCGGGCTTCATCATCGGCGAATGGAACGGCGCGGAGACGTTCAGCGTCATCGCGCGCTTGATGCCCATGCTCTTGGCGATCTCCGGCGCCTTGTCGATCGCGGGCTTGGTGCCCGAGATGACGACCTGGCCCGGTGCGTTGTCGTTGGCGACGACGCAGACGCCGCCGGTCGCGGAAGCGCACTCTTTGGCGAGCGCTTCGGCCTGATCGATTTCGGCGCCGAGCAGCGCGCTCATGCCGCCCTCGCCGACCGGCACGGCCCGCTGCATCGCCTGGCCGCGGACTTTCAGCAGCCTTGCGGCATCGGCGAGCGCGAAGGCGCCCGCAGCCGCGAGCGCCGAATACTCGCCGAGCGAATGGCCGGCGACGAGCCGCGCATGCTTGGCCAGATCGATACCGCATTCGCGCTCCAGCACGCGCACCACCGCCAGGCTCGCCGCCATGATCGCGGGCTGCGCGTTCTCTGTGAGCACGAGGTCGCTCTCGGGCCCCTCCCACATCAGCTTCGACAGGTTCTGCGACAGCGCGTCGTCGACCTCCTGGAAGACGTCGCGGGCGGAGGCGAAGGCATCGGCGAGCGGCTTGCCCATGCCGACGGCCTGGCTTCCCTGGCCGGGAAAGATGAATGCGCGGGTCATGGGGCGGGGAGATTGACCACCGCGCCCTAGCTGTCAAGCGCGGCGTGCGCTTTCAAGCCCGCTTGCAGCAGCCATTCGTCCTCGGGCGCGACCGAGCCGGCGAAGCGGCGCAAAGCTTCGGCGACCGCGTCGCTCGCCAGCCACGGTCGCGCCGGCAAGGGCTTTGCCGGAGGGTCCGGGGGCTGGCTCTCTCGGTGCACGAGAGATGCCAGCTGCAACGCACCGTCCGCGTTCAGCGACGGCAGCCATGCCTCCAGCAAGGCGGTGGCATCCAGGCCGAGCGTCACGCAGCCTTCGAGCCAGTCCAATGCATTGACGGCCTCGGGATGCTCGTTGCGGGCCTGCATCCACGCCGCGTCGAAGACCGCGAGGACCGCTTCGCGCTCCCTGTCGGGCCAAGCTCGCCACTGGCCGTATACGATCTTCTCCGCGACGACCCGGGGGGTCGTGCCCAACCAGATCGGCTCCAGGATCGCGAGCTCCAGGATGCGGGGAAGGAAGTGCTTGTAGTCGCCCACGCCGCCGACCGTCGTCATCGCATATCCGGCATAGGGGCCGAGCGCCTCGCCGCACAGCTCGCGCAGCGGTGCGGAGCCCAAGGTGCGAAGGATGGCGGCGCCGTCGCGCGTCGGCGCGGCTTCGAGCTTGTGCGGAAACCCATAGCGCGCAAAAGCCGGATAGGCCCTGTCGATCGCGTCGCCGAGCGCGTTGCCCGCGATCATCGTCACACCGGCGGCGCGAACTTGTCGAAGCGCTGGGCGCGGCGCGCGAAGCCCAGCGAACGGCCCAGCAACAGGATCGTCGCTGCGGTCATGACCAGGCCCAGGCCCAGCGCGACGAAGCCCAGCGAATAGCCGCCGCTCCAGGTCTTCAGCCCGCCCATGAGATAGGGTCCGGCGAAGCCGCCCAGATTGGCGAGCGAGTTGATGAGGGCGATGCCGCCCGCGGCCGCGGTGCCGCGCAGGAAGCTGGACGGCAGCGCCCAGAACACCGAGATCGCGGCCAGGGTCCCGGCCATGGCGACGCCGAGGGCCGCGACGCACCAGATCGTGCCTTGGAGGAACGCCGCCGCGAACAGCCCGCACGCGCCGATCACGGCCGCCACCGCGACATGGCGCACGCGCTCGCCGCTGCGGTCGCTCGACAGGCACCACAGGACCGAGACGACGCTGCTCGCGACATAGACGAGCCCGACCGCCACGCCGGTGTCGAAATTGGAGAAGCTCAAGCCCTTGACGATCTGCGGCAGCCAGAGCCCCAGCCCATAGGTCGACAGCACGATGCCGAAATCGGGGAGCGCCAACGCCCAGACGCGCGCATCGCCGATCATGGTCCAGAACGAGTGGTGGATATGCGACGGCTCGGCCGCGACGCCGGCCTCGATCGCCGCGCGGTCGCCTTCGCTCAGCCAGCTCGCGGTTTCGGGGCCGTCCGGCAGATAAAAGAGCACGGCGAAGGCCAGCAGCACCGACGGCGCGCCTTCGATCAGGAACAACCACTGCCAGCCGTGCAGCCCGCCCAAGCCGTCGAAGCCCAGCACCCATCCCGACAGCGGAGCGCCCACGATATTGGCGAGCGAGATCGAACACAGGAAGAAGCCCACCATGCGGGCGCGCAGCTCGGCCGGGAACCACAGGCTCAAATAGAAGACGATGCCGGGGAAGAACCCGGCCTCGGCGACGCCCAGAAGGAAGCGCATCGCCGACAGGCTCTGCACCCCTTGCGCAAAGGCCGTCGCCATCGAGACCAGGCCCCAGGTGAGCATGATGCGGAATATCCAGCGCCGCGCGCCGACCTTCTCCAGCACCACGTTCGACGGCACCTCGAACAGGAAATAGCCCAGGAAGAAGGTGCCGCCGACGATGCCGAAGGCGGTCGCGTCGATGCCGAGGTCGCGGTTCATCGTCAGCGCCGCGAAGCCGACGTTCACGCGGTCGAGGAAATTGGCGACATAGAGCAGCATCATGAACGGAATGATCCGCCACGCCGCCTTGGCGAAAACCGCGTCCCCCATGCCTGCTCCCCAACCTCCCGCCCCTCGTGTATAGCAAATCTTCGACGCATCGAGGCGGAGAAATGGACCGGATCGCGGTCATCGCGACGCATCACAAGAGCGGCACGGTCTGGCTCAACCACACCTTCCGCAAGATCGGCGAGGCGCTGTCGCTGCGCGTGGTCAATGTGGGCCGCGACGCCGTGCTCGGCGAAGAGGAGCTTGCGCCGCCGCTGATCCTGCTCGCGGCCAATTCCAAGCTCGACAAATATCCCAGGCTGATGGAAGACGGGCGCGTGCGCGCGCTGCACGTGGTGCGCGATCCGCGCGACGTGCTGATCTCGAGCATGCACTATCACGGGCATGCGCAGGAGAAGTGGCTCGCGCGGCCGAGCGACAGGTTCGGCGGACACAGCTATCGCGAAGCGCTGGCGGCGCTCACCACGCCGCGCGCGCGCTATCTCTTCGAGATGGAGCATTCCACCGCCGACGTCGTGGCGGCGATGCTCGCCTGGAGCGATCCCAAGAGCTTCGAGACGCGCTACGAAGAGCTGATGCGCGACACCGAGGGCGAGCTCTTCGCGCGGATCGCGCGGCACCTGGGCTTTACGCCGGACGAGGTCGAGACATGCCGCGGCGTCTTCTGGCAGCACGCACTGTTCGGCGGCAGCGCGCATCTCAAAGGCCAGCTCGCGCATGTGCGCTCCGGCGCGCCCGAGCAGTGGCGGACCGTATTCGATCGAACGCTCGGCGAGGCTTTCGCCGCGCGCTTGGGCGGCAGCTTGATACAACTGGGCTATGAGCGCGACACGCGCTGGATCGAACAGCTACCCCCGATAAGTGCGGGACTTGACGCTCCTTTAGGTTGATAGAACAGATGTAGGAGTTCGCGTAGAATTGGTTCGCATTGCGAGGTGAAGACGGCGATGGCGCATTTCAGAGGCACGGCTGGCGACGACAATTTCACCGGCTCCGGGCACGACGACGTCTTCAACATGTTCCAGGGCGGCAACGACACCGTTCACGGCGGCGGCGGGGCGGACCTGATCAATTTCCGCACGGCGTTCACGGCCGCGGACAGCGTCGACGGCGGCGGCTCGGCCACGGTCACGCTCGACGGCGACTACTCAGCGGGCGTCGTGTTCGGCGCCGCGACGATGACCAACGTGGCCAAGCTCCAGCTCGCCACGGGCCACAGCTACGATTTCACCTTCAACCAGACCACTGTCGGGTCGGGCATCACGATGACGGTCGACGCGATCCGGCTCGGGCCGTCGGACTCGCTGTTCCTCGACGCATCGGCGACTGCGGGCGCGGTGGTCGTTCCGCTCAACGCAGCCGGACACGTCACCTTCATCGGCGGCGGCGGAAACGACACGCTGACGCTCGCCGGCCGCGAGATTTCATCCTCCGCAGACCATATCGACATGGGCGGGGGCGCCAACACGCTCACCCTGCAAAAGGGCATCACCGGCCCCCTCACGCTGGACGGCGCGTGGATCACCAACATCGACACCATCAACCTGAAAACCGCCGGCACCTACGATCTCACGACCACCGACAGCTTCGTCGGCGCCGGGCGCCAGACCGATTTCGTCGGCAACAACGGCACCTACGACTTCACCTTCGACGGATCGGCCGAGACCGACGGCGCCTTCGCCTTCGACCTGCTGAAAGGCACCGCGGACATCCGGACGGGCGCGGGCAACGACGTTTTCAACGGCCTGACCGGAACCATCGACAGCGGCAGCGGCTTCGACCATTTCGATCACAGCAGCGGCACGCTCACCGCAGACGGCAGCGCCAGGTTCGACAATTGCAGCGGCACGCTCACGGCGGACATGGGCGCCGTCTTCTCCCATTGCTCGGGAACCATCTTCGGTGGCACCGGCAATTCCAGCGTCGACTTCGTCGACGGCACCGTCCATCTGGAAAGCAGCGCTCAGGTGGAGATCTTCGGCGGCACCGCCGCCTTCTGGATGGGCGCCAGCCTCGACGCGAACGACAACATCCAGACCACCGCGACGCTGTTCCTCGACGGCGACTATTCCGCGGGCGTCTCGCTCGCCAACATCAACGCCGGCAAGCTGATCCTTGCGGACGGTCACAGCTACAGCTTCACCGCGACCGACGCCACGGTGTCCAAAGGCGCCACCCTGACGGTCGACGGCTCGACCCTCGACGCGGGCCAGTCGCTGCATTTCGACGGCTCGGCGGAGAGCGACGGTCTTTTCGTGCTGATCGGCGGCGCCGGCGACGACGTGCTGATCGGCGGCGACAGGCCGAGCAACATGAACGGCGGCCAGGGCCAGGACGTTCTCGTCGGCGGAATGCGCAACGACACGCTCAGGGGCGGCGGCGCCAGCGATACGCTCGACGGCGGCGACGGCGGCAACGACCGCTTCGTGTACAAGGCGGTGACCGACTCGACCGGCATCCATTACGACACGATCGACGGCTTCGCGGCCACGCGCGACATCTTCGACATGAACGTCGGCGTCAAGGACGTCGATGCGCATATCATGGGCGGCGCGCTCGACGATACCGGCGGCGCGCTGTTCAACCAGGAGCTGGCGGCGGCGGTCGATGCCGCGCATCTGGGCGCGCAGCATGCCGTCCTGTTCACGCCGGACAGCGGCGATCTGGCGGGCCACGTCTTCCTGATCGTCGACGCCAACGGCGTCGCCGGCTACCAGGCGGGCGAGGACTACGTGATGGACCTGGTGGGCGCGAGCGGGCTCGACGTCCTGACCAAGGCCGATTTTCGCTAGGCCATGACCGCGGCCGCGAGGCCAGGCCCGCCTTGCTGCGGCGGCGAGGCCCGGTCTTGCCCGCCGGCCTTGCCCCGCCCCTGCCCTTCCCCTATAAGCCGCGCCTCAACGTCGGCCGCGGTCGTATGGGCGCCTTGTCCTGCCCGTCGAACCACAGTCCGGACGGCATCCCGCCGCTCCGGATTCCGTAGCCAAAACAGGGAGTTGACGGGATGGCTCTGTACGAGCATCTCCTGATCGCGCGCCAGGACATCAGCGCGCAGCAGGTGGACGCACTGGCGACCCACCTCAAGACCATCGTCGAAGGCGAAGGCGGCAAGGTCGAGAAGCAGGAATATTGGGGCCTGCGCGGACTTGCCTACCGCATCAAGAAGAACCGCAAGGGGCACTATGTGCTCCTCAACATCAACGCGCCGTCGAACGCGATCGTCGAGCTGGAACGCCAGAACAAGATCAACGAAGACGTGCTGCGCTACATCACCGTGAAGGTCGATGCCTTCGAGCAGTCCTCGAGCAAGAGCCGCCGCGACGACCGCAGCGACAGCAAGCCCGAAGGCGAGGAGACCCAGTCATGAGCCATTCCGGAGCCCGCGAGGGCGGCGACAAGCGCCGTCCGTTCTTCCGCCGCAAGAAGACCTGCCCGTTCTCGGGCGCCAATGCGCCGAAGATCGACTACAAGGACACCAAGCTGCTGCAGCGCTTCATCTCGGAGCGCGGCAAGATCGTGCCGAGCCGCATCACCGCGGTGTCGACGCGCAAGCAGCGCGAGCTGGCCGTCGCCATCAAGCGCGCGCGCTTCATGGCGCTGCTGCCTTACGTCGTGAAGTAGGAGAGCGACCATGCAAGTGATCCTGCTCGAACGCGTCGAGAAGCTCGGCCAGATGGGCGACGAGGTGAAGGTGAAGGACGGCTTCGCCCGCAATTACCTGCTGCCCCAGAAGAAGGCGCTGCGCGCCAACAAGGCGAACCGCGAGTTCTTCCAGACCCAGAAGGCGCAGCTCGAAGCGCGCAACCTCGAGCGCAAGTCCGAGGCTGAGAAGGTCGCCCAGAAGCTCGAAGGCAAGACCTTCTCGCTGCTGCGCCAGGCCGGCGACCGCGGCCAGCTCTACGGCTCGGTCTCGCCGCGCGACATCGCCGAGGTCATCACCAATGGCGGCTATTCGGTCAGCCGCACCCAGGTGCCGCTCGACAAGGCCATCAAGGACATCGGCAAGATCGAGGTCAACGTCGTCCTCCATCCCGAGGTCCGCGTGAAGGTCTATCTCGTCGTCGCCCGCACCGAGGACGAAGCCGAGCGCATCGCGCGCGGCGAGGACGTGCTCGCCGAGCAGACCGAGGCCAACGAGGCGCAAGCCGCGGCCGAGGAAGTCTTCGAGGAAGGCGCGGGTCCGGCGGTAGGCGGCGAGGAAGCGGCCGAAGGCGAAGCCGAGGCCTGATCGCCTTCACGATCCAAGCAATGCGAAGCGCCCGCGGGAAACCGCGGGCGTTTTGCTTTACGTTCTGGGGTAGTAGAACCGCAGCCGCCTCAGCGCGCCTTCGGCGCGATCCCCATGGAGATCCTCGCGAAGCGAGGCTGCCAGCGCCGCGGAGTCCACGCCCGTCCAATCCTTGCGGATGAGCGCAGCGAGCGCAGGCGTCTCGACCGGCGAATTGACGTAGACGATTTGCGTCGGCTGATAGCGCACGGCATAGAGGCGGCGATTGACGATCTGCCCGATCAACACCTCGCAGACGTCGCCGACCCTGACGCGATAGGGGTGATCGAAGCTGCGGCAGGTGTTGTCCATAGGACATTCATGAATGCGTTCTCCGGGCCGGCGCGGATCGTATTCGTCGGCGAAAAACTGTCCGCCGAAGACGTCGAGCGGCTCGATCTCGCGTCCGATCGCGAGCCGCGTCGGGCGCACATCGTCAAGATGGGCCAGCAGCGCCGGCAATGCCGCGGCGCCGCGGCGCACCAGCTCTCGCATGGCGGGATGGATCGTCGGCGGATGCAACGGAAGCTGTCCGACCCGGAATTGCGGCGGCGCATCGTCGGCGAGAAAGCTGTCATACATCCCCGCATCGTCGATGCCGGGCGCATCGGCATCGATGCTCGTCAACATGCCGACCAGCGCATCGACCGGCTGCTCCGAGAGATCGGAGCTCCAAGCCGGCGCAGCATGAAGCACAAAGATGAAAGCGGCTGCGGCAAATCCCTTCATCTCGCCACGATAACGGCGGGAGGCAGAGCTGTCACTTCTGCCCGTACAGCGCGCGCGCCAGCGCGACCTCGTCGGGCTCCATGATGCCCGGCATGGCCTTGACCGCCTTGGTGTCCCAGGCGAACACGAAAGTGCCCAGCACCATGTTCACGCTCTCGCCGTCGTCGGACAGCGGCGTCAGCAGGGCGTCGAAATACTTGGCCGCCTGGTCGTAGAGCGCGCCGGTGCCGAAGATGCGCAACGGCGCGCGCCGCGTCACAACCGTCGCATAGGTCTCGATGGTCCGCCGCACGGTGTCGGTACCGAACGGCATCAGCGCCTCGCTCATCAGCTTGCCGCTGGGATTGGACTTGAAATAGCGCTGCAGCTCGCCGCCCACCAGCCGGTAGCGGAAATCCGCCCCGTCCGCGATCACGTCGGCGAGCAGGATGTGCGGCAGCTGCGCCTTCATGTCGGACGGGCGGATGTCCTGGCGGCGGGGCAGGGCGGCCGCGCCGCGCTGCCGCTGCCAATAGTCGCGGAGGAATTCGAGCAGCAGCGGCTCTTCGCTGTCGGGGTCGAATTCAACGTTGGGGTCGGCCATTGCCAATTGGTAATGCTCAAATCTCTCAAAAGTCTGTCTACCACAAGGTGAGCGACCCTTGACCATACCATTTGGTATTTTTCCGGCCTCTTCTTCGCAACTGCAGCATGGGCTATAGTGCCCTTCCTTTGGGAGGAACCCATGTCGGCCGTCGTCGAGACCAAGCGCGTCACCGTCCCCGAAATCCGCGCCCACAAGAACGCCAAGCCGGTCGTGTGCCTGACCTGCTATCACGCCCACACCGCGCGGCTGCTCGACAACCATGTCGACCTGATGCTGGTCGGCGACAGCCTCGGCATGGTCATGCACGGCATGGATAACACGCTGGGCGTGACGCTCGACATGATGATCACCCACGGCAAGGCGGTGATGCGCGGCTCCAGGCACGCGCTGGTCGTCGTCGACATGCCGTTCGGCTCGTATGAGGAAAGCCCGCAGGTCGCGTTCCGCAACGCCGCCCGCGTCATCCAGGAAACCGGCTGCACCGCGGTCAAGATGGAGGGCGGCAAGCGCATCGCCGAGACCGTGCGCTATCTCTCCGAGCGCGGCATCCCGGTGATGGGCCATATCGGCCTGACCCCGCAGATGATCCAGGTCATGGGCGGCTTCAAGACCCAGGGCCGCACCGAGGCCGAATGGCCGGCCATCGAGGCCGATGCCAAGGCGGTGGCCGAGGCCGGCGCCTTCGCCATCGTGCTCGAAGGCATGGCCGAGCCGCTCGCCGTCAAGATCACGCGCGAGATCCAGGTCCCGACCATCGGCATCGGCGCCTCGGCGGAATGCGACGGCCAGATCCTGGTGATGGAGGACATGCTGGGCCTCAATCCCAACCCCCCGAAGTTCGTGCGCCGATATGCCAACCTCGGCCCCGACATCGAGACCGCCGTCAAAGCCTATGCCAAGGACGTGCGCGAGCGCGCTTTCCCGGGCAAGGAGAACGTCTATTCGATGAAGAAGACGGCCTGAACCGGGGTTCGACCATTTGAGCCGGGCCGCGGCCGCCCGGCGGCCTTACAGACAAGCAAGTTGCCAATCCGGGCCGGTCCGGCTAATTATCCCGGCCCGTCAAAGGTTTGGCGGCTGGCCGCCGAAAAGGATTTTCCCGTGACCGACATCTTCCAGGAAGTCGAAGAAGACGTTCGCCGCGAACGCTTCGAGAAGATGTGGAAGCAGTACGGCGACTACATCATCGCCGGCGTGGCCGCGATCGCGGTCGGCGTCGCGGGCTACAAGCTCTGGGACAAGTACCAGTATCAGCAGCGCCTCGAAGCCTCGCGGACCTTCATGCAGGCCGAGCAGGACGCGAACACCGGCAACGTGCAGGCGGCGACGGCGACCTTCGGCAAGGTCGTCACCTCCGGACCGGGCGGCTATGCGACCGTGGCCAAGCTCGGCCAGGCCAACAGCCAGCTCGCCACCGACAACAAGGCCGAGGCGCTGACGATCTACAAGTCGGTCGCCGAGAAGGACGGCTCGCAGCTCGGCCCCGTGGCGCGCATCCGCGCGGCCTGGATCATGGTCGAGACGTCGCCCAAGTCCGACGTCGAAGCCTGGCTCGCGCCGCTCAACGTCGAGAGCAATGCCTGGCGCTACATGGCGCGCGAGGTTCTGGCCTATGCCGACTATCGCGCCGGCCAGCTCGCATCGGCTGAGACCGAGTTCCGTCATCTCGCCGACGACAAGGATGCGCCGAGCGGCGTGCGCGGCCGCAGCAACGCGATGGCGATCTTCATCAAGGCCGGCGGCGACAGGAATTTCGGCACGGTGCCCAAGCCCGCGGCGCCGGCGATCGAAGGCGTGCCGCCGGAGCTGCAGCAGCAGATCCAGCAGGCCATCCAGCAGCAGCAACAGCAGAAGCCACAGGGCGCGGCCGCTCCCAACCAGCCGGGCGCTCCCGGTCCGCAAGGCGCTCCCGGTCCGCAAGGCGCTCCTCAAGGCCAGCCCAACCCATGACCATGCGCCAGGTTCAACTCGCCGCGGCCTTCGGCGTCGCCGCGATCCTGCTCGGCGGCTGCAGCGTGGTCGACCAGGTCAGCGATCTGTTCGACACCACCACGCGCAAGTCCGAGCTCAAGGGCGAACGCATCCCCGTCATGTCGCTCGACCAGTCGCTGCAGCCCGATCCCACGCTCGGCGACACCGAGGTCGTGCTGCCCGCGCCTTACAGGAACGACGATTGGGCGCAGCCGGGCGGCTATCCCTCCAACGCGCTCTATCATCTCGAGGCTTCCGGCCCGCTGCGCCAGGTGTGGTCGCAGGAAGCCGGCAAGGGCTCGGACAGCAGCTCGCGGCTCACCGCGCCGCCCATCGTCGCCGACGGCAAGGTGTTCGTGCTGGATGCGCAGGCGACCGTCTATGCCTTCGACGCCAAGAACGGCCAGCCGCGCTGGCACCGCGAGCTCGCGCCGCAGGGCGAGAGCAGCACGCTGCATGCGCTGAGCCTGGGCATGTTCGGCAAGGACAGCTCGATCGATCCGACCAAGGGCTTCGGCGGCGGGCTGGCCTTCGACGACGGCAAGATCTACGCCACCACCGGCTTCGGCGACGTCATCGCGATGGAAGCGCGCGGCGGCAAGCGCGTCTGGACGAAGAACCTGGGCGTGCCCATCGTCAACGCGCCGGTCGCCTCGGGCGGCCGCGTGTTCGTGTCCTCGCAGGACAACCATTTCTACGCGCTGGCCCAAACCGACGGCCGCAAGCTCTGGGACCATCAGGGCATCGCCGAATCCGCCGGCATCCTGGAAAGCACCAGCGCCGCGGTCGCCGGCGACTCAGTGATCGCGCCCTATACCTCGGGCGAGCTCTTCGCGCTGCGCATCCAGAACGGCCGCCCGGCCTGGAACGACATGCTGACGAGCTCCGGCAACGTCACCGCGCTGTCCGAGCTCGACGACATCGCGGGACGGCCGGTGGTCGACCGCGGCCTCGTCTATGCCATCAGCCATTCCGGCGTGATGGTCGCCATCAACCTCGCGACCGGCGACCGCTCGTGGTCGCGCGACGTCGGGGGCATCCAGACGCCGTGGGCCGCGGGCGACTACGTCTATGTGCTTTCCACCGACCAGCAGGTGCTCTGCCTCACGCGCAAGGACGGCCGCGTGAAATGGATGCACCAGATGGCGCGCTTCGAGGACATGGAGAAGAAGGAAGACCCGATCGTCTGGGCCGGGCCGGTGCTCGTCTCCGACCGGCTGATCGTGGTGTCGTCGCAGGGCTATGCGGTGTCGCTGTCGCCCTATACCGGCAAGGTGATGGGCCGCGTCGAGATCCCGGCCGCGGCCTATATCGCGCCCGTCGTCGCCAACGACACGCTCTATCTGTGGACCAACGACGCGCAGCTCGTGGCGCTTAGGTAGAGCGGTGCCATGCCGCTCACCGTCGCCATCGTCGGCCGCCCGAACGTGGGCAAGTCGACGCTGTTCAACCGCCTTGCGGGCAAGAAGCTCGCGCTGGTGCACGACACGCCGGGCGTGACCCGCGACCGGCGCGAGGCGCTTGCGGGCGGCCTCAAGCTCATCGATACCGCCGGCTTCGAGGAAGGCCTCGAGGGCAGCCTCGCCCGGCGCATGACCGCGCAGACCATGGCCGCGATCGCCGAAGCGGAGGTCTGTCTCTTCGTCATCGACGCGCGCGACGGCATCACCGCGGGCGACGAGATCATCGCCGAGACGCTGCGCCGCTCGGGCAAGCCCGTGATCCTGGCCGCGAACAAGAGCGAAGGCCGCGGTGCCGCCGATACCGTGGCCGATGCCTACCGCCTGGGCTTCGGCGAGGCGCTCACCGTCTCGGCCGAGCACAATCTCGGTATCGCGGAATTGATCGAGGCGCTGGGCGCGCCGGAGACGGAAGACGCCGGCGAAGAAAGCGAAGACGAAGCCGCCGAAATCGATGACACCGACGGCGAAGCCGCGGACGATTCTGCCGGCGAGGACGGCCCCGCCCAGTACATCCCCGACCGCCCGATGCATCTGGCCATCGTCGGCCGCCCCAATGTCGGCAAATCGAGCCTTTTCAACCACATCCTGGGAGCTGAGCGCTCGCTGACCGGGCCGGAGCCCGGGCTGACGCGCGACGCCATCGCGGCGCCCTGGGAGGCGCATGGCCGCGCCATCCTGCTGCACGATACCGCGGGCCTGCGCAAATCCGCGCGCGCCGCGGGGCATGCGCTCGAGCAGCTCTCCGTCGGCAGCACGCTCGACGCCATCCGCTTCGCCGATTGCGTGATCGTGGTGATCGACGCCACCCAGCCCTTCGAGAAGCAGGACCTGACCATCGCCGACCTGATCGAGAAGGAAGGCCGCGCGGTCGTCTTCGCCGTCAACAAGTGGGACGTGATCGAGAACCGCGGCGGCGCGATCGGCAAGCTGCGCCTCAAGCTCGACGAGTCGCTGCCGCAGCTCAAAGGCGCGCCGCTGATCGCGATCTCGGCGCGCACCGGCGAAGGCATCGACCGCCTGCTGCCGGCGGTGCTCGAAGCCGACCGCGCCTGGAACAAGCACGTGCCGACCTCGGCGCTGAACCGCTTCCTGGAAGAGGCGCTGTCGCGCCATGCCCCGCCAGCGATCCGCGGACGCCGCGTGCGCATCCGCTACATGACCCAGCCCAAGGTCCGCCCGCCGACCTTCGCGCTGTTCGGCAACCAGCTGGCCGCCCTGCCCGACGATTACCTGCGCTATCTCACGAACAATCTGCGCGATGCCTTCGACCTGGCCGGCACGCCGATCCGGCTGAGGCTGCGCGGCGGAAACAATCCGTATGCGGAATAATCAGCGCTTGTACTGGACCAGCTCTGCGTTCCTGTCGTAGCCCGGCGACAGCATCTCGACGATCAGCGGCGCGACCGCGTCGGGCGGTTCGAGCGTCTGCGGGTCCTCGCCCGGCATGGCGCGGGCGCGCATCGCGGTGCGCAGGGGGCCGGGGCTGAGCAGGTTCACCTTGATGCTGCCGCCCTCGCATTCCGCCGCATAGGTGAGCGCCAGCGATTCCAGCGCCGCCTTCGCCATCGCATAGCCGCCCCAATAAGGCGTGTGCTTGCGCGCCGCACCCGAGGTCACGAACAGCGCGCGTCCGGCATCCGAGCGGCGCAGCAGCGGATCGAGCGAGCGGATCAGCCGCCAATTGGCCGTCACGTTCACGTCGAGCAACTCCTGGAAGACTTTCGGTTCCAGATGGGTGAGCGGCGACACGGCGCCGAGCGAGCCGGCGTTGCCGAGAAAGGCGTCCAGCCTGCCCCAGCGCTCGAAGATCAGCGCGCCCAATTGGTCGAGCGCGGCTGCGTTCTTGAGGTCGAGCGGCACCAAGGTCGCCTTGCCGCCGGCCTTCTGGATCTCGTCGTCGGCGTCCTCGAGCCCGCCCACCGTGCGCGCCACCAGGATGACATGCGCGCCCGCAGCGGCGAGCGCCAAAGCCGCGGCGCGCCCGATGCCGCGGGACGCGCCGGTGACGAGCGCGATACGGTCTTCGAGCGGCTTGCTCATGCCACGTCGGCGAGCAGCGAGAGCTGGCTGTCCGACTTGCCGCCCTTCTGGTCGGTGAGCGTAATCGGATAGTCGCCCGAGAAGCAGGCATCGCAGAACTGCGGCGGCGAGTTGCGCCCCGCCTCGCCCGTGGCGCGGTAGAGTCCCTTCATCGAAACGAACCTGAGGCTGTCCGCGCCGATGAAGCGGCGCATCTCCTCCACGTCCATGCGGTGCGCCAGCAGATCCTCCGTATACGGCGTGTCGACGCCATAGAAGCAGGAATGCGTCGTCGGCGGGCTGGCGACGCGGAAATGCACCTCGACCGCGCCGGCGTCGCGCACCATCTGCACGATCTTCTTGGACGTCGTGCCGCGCACGATGGAATCGTCGATCAGGACGACGCGCTTGCCGCTCAGCATGGCGCGGTTGGGATTGTGCTTCTTCTTGACCGAGAAGTTGCGGATGCCGTCGCTGGGCTCGATGAAGGTGCGCCCGACGTAATGGTTGCGGATGATGCCGAGATCGAAGGGCAGGCCCGAGGCATTGGCGTAGCCGAGCGCCGCCGGCACGCCGCTGTCGGGCACCGGCACGACGAGGTCGGCTTGGGCCGGATATTCGCGCGCCAGCTCCTCGCCGATGCGCTTGCGCACCTCGTAGACGTTGCGGCCCTCGACCACCGAATCCGGCCGCGAGAAATAGACGTATTCGAAGATGCAGAAGCGCTCGGGCTGCTTCTTGAACGGGTAGTAGGAGTTCATCCCGTCCTTGTCGATGACGAGGACCTCGCCCGGCTCGACGTCGCGCTCGAAGGTGGCGCCGACGATGTCGAGCGCGCAGGTCTCCGACGCCAGAAGCCAGGCCTCGCCCAGCCGTCCCAGCACCAGCGGCCGCACGCCCCACGGATCGCGCACGCCGATCAGCTTCTTCGACGTCAGCGCGACCAGCGAATAGGCGCCCTCGACCTGCTTCAGCGCGTCGACCAGCTTGTCGACGACGCGCGGATAGGGGCTGCGCGCGGTCAGGTGAATGATCACCTCGGTGTCCGAGGTCGACTGGAAGATCGCGCCGTGCCGCACCAGCTCGTCGCGCAGCGACAGCGCGTTGGTGAGGTTGCCGTTATGGGCGATGGCGATGCCGCCGCCGGCGAGGTCGGCGAACATCGGCTGGATGTTGCGCGCGCCAGAGCCGCCCGCGGTCGAATAGCGGTTGTGGCCGATGGCGGCGGCGCCCCTGAGATTGGCAAGGCGGTCGGAATGCTTGCCGCCGAAGATGTCGCCGACCAGGCCGACATGCCGCTCGCACATGAACTGGCCGTTGTCGTTGGTGGCGATTCCCGACGCCTCCTGGCCGCGATGCTGCAGCGCGTGCAGCCCGAGCACGCTCAAGGCCGCGGCGTCCTCGTGGCCGAAGATGCCGAAAACCGCGCATTCCTCGTGCAGCGTGTCGCCGTCGAGCGTGTCTTGTCCGGGAAGACCCGTCATGGGTTGCCGTTTCCGCCGGTGGTCTCGATGAGCCTGTCTAGCTCGCTGCGTTCCTTGGCGCCATAGGCTTTTTGCCCGCGTTTTTTCGCCGCGGATTTGACCGCAGGCTTGGGCGTGGGCTGCGGCACGTTCGTCGCGGGCTTCGTTTGGGGCTCGGCCTGCGGTTGCACCGGCGGCGCCGCGGCCTGCTCGCGCCGGTCGCCCAGATGCTGGTCGGGCACCAGCGACAGCAGCGCCTCGGCGCTCACCTGGATGAGCGGCAGGGTCTTGGCACCCGCGACCCAATCGGGCTGGTGGCGGACCGGGATCACGCTCGAGAAGGCGATATAGGCGAGCCCGATGATCGCGAGTCCGCGCACGACGCCGAAGACCGCCCCCAGCGAGCGGTCGAGCGTGCCGACCTGGCTGTTCTTCACCGACTGCGCGAAGCGGAAGCTCATGAACGACAGCGGCAGCAGCACCACGAGGAAGATCGCCGCATAGCCCGCCAGCACGCCGAGCAGCGGCGAGGCGAACAACCCGCGCGCGACGGGCGCGAGCTTGGGGCCGAAGAACAGCGTCGCGAACGCGGCCGCCGCCCAGGCGAAGATCGAAAGCGTCTCGGAGACGAAGCCGCGATAGGTCGCGTAGACCGCCGAGATGAAGACGACGACCAACACGATGGGATCGATGATCGTGACGCCCAGCGCGCTCATGATTCCATTCTACCACGGACGGCTTGGGGACGCGCGGCACGCGGCGCTCCGATCAGCGCCAGAAGCTCCGCGATGTCCTTGACCTCCGTCGCCGCCAACCCTTCCGCCCGCGTACCGGGCGGCACATAGGCCTTGGTAAAGCCCAACTTTGCGGCCTCTTTCAGGCGAAGCTCGGCCTGCGGCGCCGGGCGTACGTCGCCCGACAGGCTGATCTCGCCGAAAAACACGGTATCCTTGGGCAGCGCCCGGCCGTGGAAGGACGAGATCAGCGCCGCCGCGGCCGCGAGATCCGCCGCCGGCTCGCCGATCTTCAAGCCTCCCGCCACGTTCAGGTAGACGTCGTGGCCGCCCATGCCCAGTCCGCCGCGCGCATCCAGCACCGCCAGGATCATCGCCAGCCTGCCCGTGTCCCAGCCCACCACCGCGCGCCGCGGCGTGCCGTAACCGGTCTGCGCGGTCAGCGCCTGGATCTCCATCAGCAGCGGCCGCGTGCCTTCGATCGCGGCGAAGACGGCGGTGCCCGGCGAGAGCGAACTGCGATCGCCCAGGAACAGCGCCGACGGGTTGGGGATCTCGGCCAGGCCCTTGCCCGTCATCTCGAACACGCCGATCTCGTCGGTCGGCCCGAAGCGGTTCTTGACCGCGCGTAGCAGCCTGAAGTGATGCCCGCGCTCGCCTTCGAAATAAAGCACCGCGTCGACCAGATGCTCGACCGCCTTCGGGCCCGCGATCTGGCCGTCCTTCGTCACGTGACCGACCAGGATCAGCGCCGCGCCCGTCGACTTGGCATAGCGCACCAGATCGAACGAGGCGGTGCGCACCTGCGCGATCGTGCCGGGCGCGGCCTCGAGCGCCGAGGTCCAGATCGTCTGGATGGAGTCGATGGCGATGATCGACGGCGCGGGGCCACTGTCGAGCGTGGAGAGGATGTCTTCGACGCAGGTGGCCGAGCCCAGCGCGACCGGCGCATCGGACAAGCCCATGCGCGCGGCGCGCAGGCGTACCTGCGCCATCGCCTCCTCGCCCGAGATGTAGACCGAGCGGCCGCCCACATTGGCATAGGCCGCCAGCGCCTGGAGGATCAGCGTCGACTTGCCGATGCCCGGATCGCCGCCGACGAGCAGGGCCGAGCCCGGCACCAAGCCGCCGCCGCACACCCGGTCGAACTCGGCGATGCCGGTCGGGCGCCGCGGCGGATGCTCGTCGTCGGTCTTGAGGTCTTCGAGCGCGAAGGGCCGCCCGCGCGTGCGCTTGCGTGCGTCGCCGCCGATCGGCGGGGCCGCGCCTTCCTCCACGATGGTGTTCCAGCCGCCGCAAGCGTCGCAGCGCCCCGACCATTTCGAATGGACGGCGCCGCAGGACTGGCAGGCGAAGGAGACTTGGGACTTGGCCATGAGTCGATCATAGCACGGGTGTCAAGGAGCTCTTGTCCTCCCCCGTTCACGGGGGAGGTGGATGCGCCGCGACAGCGGCGCAGACGGCCGCCTCCGCTTCGCAGGGGAGGATAAGATCACTTCCGCACTTCCATCTTGATCGGGCCTTCGGCGCGGCCGTGGATGAACTGGTCGACATAGGGGTTGCCGGTGTGGTCGATGTCGGCGGTCGGGCCCTGCCAGATGATCTTGCCGCGATAGAGCATGGCGATGCGGTTCGAGATCTTGCGCGCGCTGACCATGTCGTGCGTGATCGACAGCGCGCTGCATCCCACGTCGCGCACCGTGTCGACGATCAGGTCGTTGATCACGTCGGCCATGATCGGGTCGAGGCCGGTGGTCGGCTCGTCGAAGAAGATGATCTCGGGGTCTGCCGCGATGGCGCGCGCGAGGCCCACGCGCTTCTGCATGCCGCCGGAGAGCTCCGCCGGCGAGAGCTGCGCCACTTCCGCGCCCAGGCCCACCTTGGCGAGCTTCTCGACCGCGATGTCGCGCGCCCTGGCCCGGCCCATGCCGCGGCCCTGGATCAGGCCGAAGGCGACGTTCTCCCAGACCGTCAGGCTGTCGAACAGCGCCGCGCCCTGGAACAGCATCGAGAACTTCTTCAGCATCTCGTCGCGCGCGCGGCCGCGCAAGTGCGTGACCTCCTTGCCGTCGACGAAGACCTGGCCGGCATCGGGCTTCAGGATCCCGAGCACGCATTTGATCATCACCGACTTGCCGGTTCCCGAGCCGCCGATCACGACCAGCGACTCGCCGCGGCCGAGCGTGAGGTCGAGCCCATCGAGCACGACCTTAGCTCCGAAGCGCTTCTTCACGCCCTTGAGCTCGACCTTCGGTATGGAGATCTCAGCCATGGGAGAAGATCACCGAGGTGAGGATGTAGTTCGCCGCCAGCACCAGGATCGAGGCGCTGACCACCGCATTGGTCGTCGCCGCGCCCACGCCTTGCGCACCGCCCTTGGAATGGAAGCCGTTGTAGCAGCCCATCAGAGCGATGATGAAGCCGAACACCGCCGCCTTGATCAGGCCCGACGACACGTCGTCGTAGGTGACGCCGTTCATCGTGTTGTTGAGATAGATCGGCCCGTTGAAGCCCAGCGCCTGGGTCGAGGCGACATAGCCGCCGAACACGCCGATGGAGTCCGCGATGGCGACCAGGATCGGCATCGAGATCACGGCTGCGACCAAGCGCGGCACGACGAGGTATTTGACCGGGTTGGTGGCGAGCGTCGTCAGCGCGTCGATCTGCTCGGTCACGCGCATGGTGCCGATCTCGGCGGCGATGGCCGCAGCGACGCGGCCCGCGACCATGAGGCCCGCGATCACCGGGCCGAGCTCGCGCGTGATGCCGACCAGCACCACCACCGGCACGAAGGTCTCCGCGCCGTAGCGGCTGGCGCCATTGTAGATCTGCAGCGCCAGCACGCCGCCGGTGAAGAACGCGGTCAGGCCCACCACCGGCAGCGAGAAATAGCCGATGCGCATCATCTGGCGCAGGATCAGCGACCAATAGACGGGCGGGCGGATCGTGTCGGTCACCGCGTCCAGGGTGAAGACGGCGAGCCGTCCCGTCTCTTCCAGGAACTTCAGGAAGACGCGGCCGATATGGGCGAACACGTTCATGGCGCGCCCTCGTAGTGGCGCGGCACGCGGCGCGCAAGCGACGTCAGTATCTCGTAGGACGCAGTGCCCGAGGCGGCCGCGATCTCTTCCAGCGCGATGTGGTCGCCGATGAACTCGACGTCGCCGCCCACTTTCGCGGACGGCGCGTCGGTCACGTCCAAGGTGATCAGGTCCATCGATACTCGCCCCGCAACCGGCACCCGCTTGCCGTCGATCGCCCCGAAACCGCGCCCGGCGAGCGCGCGCATCAGGCCGTCGGTATAGCCCAACCCGCAGGTCGCAAGCACGCTCGGCCGCGTGGGCCTGAACGTCGCGCCATAGCCGGCACTCTCCCCCGGCTCGATATGGCGCATCTGGAGGATCCGGCCCGTCAGCACCGCCACCGTCGCGAACGGGTTCGGGCGGGAGGGCTGCGGGTTGCCGCCATAGAGGCCGACGCCCGGCCGCACCATGTCGAAGGCATAGTCCTTGCCCAGCATGATGCCGGCCGACGACGCGAAGCTCGCCGGCGCCGCGGGCAGCATGGCGAGCGCGGTGTGGAACCGGTCGAGCTGGATGCGGTTCATGCGCGCTTGCGGGTCTTCGGCGCAGGCCAGATGGCTCATCCACAGCACGACGCGCAGACCGGCGAGCCGCGTCTTCGATTCCGCGGCGAGCACGGCAAGCTCGGCGCCCGGCAGGCCCAGCCGGTTCATGCCGGTGTCGATATGGACGGCGGCGTCGAGGTCGGTGCGCAGCGTGCGCGCGGCCGCGCTCCACGCCGCGACCTCGGCCAGCGAGTTCAAGACCGGGGTGAGGCGATGGCCGACCAGCGCCGGCACCGCATCGGGCTGTGCGCCGTCGAGCACGAAGATACGCGCCTCGGGCACTTCGGGGCGCAGCTTCACGCCCTCTTCCAGCCGGGCGACGAAGAAGGTGTCGCAGCCGATCGCGGCCAGGCTCCTGGCGACGGGGATCATGCCCATGCCATAGGCCTCGGCCTTGACCACGCCTGCGACCGCTGCCGGGCCGCACATGTGCCGGCAGGCGCGAAAATTCGCGTTCACCGCGCCCAACCGCACCGTCAGGCGCGCCGCTTCGAAGTCCGATCCGCTCATTTGAAGGCACAATGCAGGCCCGGGCCCGCGGCGTCAAAGTCCGCGGAGCCGCATGCCCGGCCTGCGGAAAACGCGGCCTTCAGCGCCCGAAAATGGATTTGTGGATGCATTCGCTGTGGGTATGGCCGGCGGCGAGGCACGGATCGGCGGTCTGCTGGATATGCAGCTCGGCATCGGCGCCCGAGGTGGGCTCGTCGGGCGGGACTGGCGCCTTGTTGACGTCCATCACGATCACGCCCTTGTCGTTCTTCTTGAACTTCCACGGATTGCGCTTGCAGGCCTCGCGCTGCGCCTGGGTCAGGTGTTCCCATGGCCCGGCGCCGCAGGCGAGCTCCTTGCCGATCTCCTTCATGACGTCGGTCTCCTGCTGCGTCTGCGTCTGCGCCTTGGGGACGACCGGCGGCAGGGTGATGGTACGCGGGATGGACTGATCGGGACGGATGGTGGGGACCGGCGGCGCGACGACGGGCTCGGACGGCCGCGTCTTGGTCTGGAGCGGCGGCAGGACGAAGACGATCTCCTTGGGCGCATGCGTCGTCGTGACGTCGACGATGCGCGTGAGCAGCGCCGCCAGGATCAGCACGTGCACCAGCGCGACCGCGATGCCGGCGGCGATGCGCTTCAGCGTGCGCTCGCGCTGGGCCTCGGTCGCACGCAAGCGCTCGCCGCCAATCAGGGCGAGGGACACGTCGAAAGCGCTATCGTCTGACACCAAGACTTTCGGTTCCGGCGGATCGGGCGGCATCGTGGGCGCGCCTGTCCGCGCCGCCCAGCCTACATAAGCCATCCTAGCAGGTTTTCGTGACCTGCAACGTTAACCAGCCCGAGAGAAGTTTCGCGGGTTGCGACGCGTGTTGCGCCAAAATGGGGCGGAAATCGACGTTCGGCCGCGGCAGGCTTCGAATGCCCGGCCCTCGGCTCAGCCTTTTGGGGAATGACATGCGCGCAATGTTCATGGTGGTCGCCTCGATCTTCCTCGCGGTGGGGTTGTTCGGCTGCAATCGCCAGCAGCAGGTGGCGGTGCAGACGCCCGTCACCGTGACGCCGCCGCCCGCAGCCGTCCCGCCCCCGCCGCCTCCGCCCCCCGCGCCGGTGGTCGAAGCGGCGCATCGCGTGCGGTATCACCGCCACCACTACGCCGTCACCCGGTCATACGACTCCTATAGCGAGAGCGAATCCGCCTCCTACACGCAGTCGGGCGACAGCGAAAACGATTACGACGGCGGCGGCGACGAGGCCCGGGAATCCTACGAGCACTCCGCCGCCGCGCAAGCGCATGGCGAGGTGTGGGTCGACGGCTATGGCCGCGAGCACTATGCCGTTGCGACGCCCGACGACAATCCGGGCGCGCTCAGTGCCGAGGACGAGCATCTGCGCCGCAAGCCGTGGCGCGGCTGGAACTCGGATTGCGACAGGCGGTAAGACTGGTCAGCGACCGTATTCGGGCCGATCTTCAGCCTTATTGCTGAAACGTGTGAATCGGCCTTCGAAAGTAAGTTCGATTGGGCGCGTGGCGCCGTGGCGGTGCTTCTCAACAAGCACCTCTGCCTGATTCGTAGCACGCTCGAGCTTCTCCATCCATTTCGCGTGCTCGGGCGTATTCACGTCGGGCTCGCGCGATTTGAGGTAGTACTCCTCGCGATAGACGAACATCACCACGTCGGCGTCCTGCTCGATCGAGCCGGATTCGCGCAGGTCCGACAGCACCGGGCGCTTGTCGTCGCGGCTGTCGACGCCGCGCGAGAGCTGCGACAGCGCGATCACCGGCACGTTGAGCTCCTTGGCCAGCGCCTTGAGCCCCTTGGTCACCTCGGTGATCTCCTGCACGCGGTTCTCCTGGCGCCGCGACGGCTCCACGAGCTGGAGATAGTCGATCATGATCACGCCGATGTTCTTCTCGCGCTTCAGCCGGCGCGCGCGCGCCGCGATCTGGGCGATGGAGATGCCGCCGGTGTCGTCGATATAGAGCGGGATGGTCGACAGCTGCGTCATCGTATTGACGAACCGGTCCCATTCCTGGTCCGAGAAGCGGCCGTTGCGGATATGGCCCATCTCGATCTCGGTCTCCTGCGAAAGGATACGCGCCGAGAGCTGCTGGGCGGCCATTTCGAGCGAGAAGAACAGGACCGGCGCGCCGCGCGGCGTTTCCTCGCCCGCCATCAGGTCCTGCTGGTAGATGCGCGCGGCGTTGAACGCCATGTTGGTGCCGAGCGCGGTCTTACCCATGCCCGGACGGCCGGCGATGATGAGCAGGTCCGACGGCTGCAGCCCGCCCAGCAAATTGTCGATGTCGGTGAAGCCCGAGGTGATCCCCGAGATGCGCCCGCCGCGCAGCTGCGCGCGCTCGGCATGCTCGACGGCGCGGCGCAGGCTCTCGGCGAAGTCGAGCGGCCCTTCGCCGTATTTCGAGTTCTCGGCGACGCGGTAGAGCGCCTTCTCGGCATTCTCGACGATGGCGCGCGGCGGCTGGTCGACGTTCACCTCGATCGCATCGTTGGAGAGCTGCTCGCCGATGCGGAACAGCTCGCGCCGGATCGCCGCGTCGTGGACGATGCGCGCCAGCTCCTTGATGTTCGTGATCGCGGGCGCGGCCTGCGCCAGGGTCACGAAATAGTCGAGCCCGATCTCGGCCAGGCCCGGATCGTTCTGCATCACCGCCTTCAAGGTCAGCGGCGTGACGGCGCGGCCCTGCTCCCAGACCTTGAGCATGGTGGCATAGGTGCGCTGGTGCAGCGGCTCGGAGAAATCCTCCTCGCGCAGCAAGGTCGTGAGCGCTTCGAGGCGGCGGTTGTCGACCAGGACCGCGCCGAGGATCGCCTGCTCGACTTCGAGCTCGACGGCCACGGGGCGAAGGTTCAAGACGTCGATGTTCAAGGTTCTGCGCTCGCTCTCTCTTAAGGCTCACTCAACTGAAACGAGCCTTGGAGGACAACGGCGAAGCGATTCGCTCCACAGGAACAAATATAGAACTCAAGTTCCGTGCCGGCCACCGAAAAATTTCTCGTAGACGTCCGGCTTGAAGCCGACGATCAGCCTGGTTCCGGCTTCCAGGACCGGCCGTTTGATCATCGACGGCTGAGCCAGCATCAGCGCCAGCGCCTTCTGCTCGCCGATCCCCTCCTTGTCCTTGTCGGGGAGCGTCTTGAAGGTGGTGCCGGCGCGGTTGAGCAGCGTCTCCCATCCCATCTGTTTCGCCCAGCCCTCCAGTTCGTCGCGCGCCACGCCCGCGACCTTGTAGTCGCGGAAGACGTAAGCGATGCCGTGACCGTCCAGCCAGGCGCGCGCCTTCTTCATCGTGTCGCAGTTCTTGATGCCGTGGAGGGTGACCGTGCGCGCCATATGGCTAGTATAGACGCCCATCCCGGAGAGACCACCATGAACGCCCGTCTGGGCCTGCTCGGCAGGGTCGCTCGCAAGCTGCGACATCTTTCCGCGCCGCGCCCGGTGAACACGCTGGCCGAAGCGATCAAGGATGCGCGTCGCATCGCCTTCGTGGGACGCACCCGGGCCGATGCCAAGACGGCCGGCTGGATCGCCGACGCGGAACGGCGCGGTGCGACCGTCGACATCCTGCCGACGATGCTACCCTACCGGCGCGAAGACGGCGTCGTCATGAGCTTTCTCGACGATGCGCCGCGCACCCCTTACGACTGCATCGTGCTGCACCACCGCATCGCGCTGTTCGAGCATTCCTGGAGCTATGCCTTGCTCGACCGCCTGAACTCGATGCTGGCGGAGCGCGGCACGGTGCTGGTCTCTGCGGGGCCCGAGCAGATCCCGCGCGCCGGTCTCGAACGGCTTTTCGCCGCCCGTCCGGTCCATGCGGACGCGCGGCATCTCGCCTTCGCCAAGGCGCAAGGCGGGCTCGTGCGTCCGCCCGAAGCCGCGATCTCGACGCTCGACGCCTATTGGGCGCTGAGCGACACGCTGCTGCGCGACAAGTTCGATCCGCGCCTCGCCAATGTCGTGCGCGCGCTCGGCATCCCGCGCGCCAGCCCGCCGCCGCACGACGATGCCGATCCGCTGGCGCGGCTGCAGAGCCAGTCCTATCGCGCCTGCAGCGCGCGCACGAAATCGGCGCTTGTGGAATACATCGTGTCGCTCCACTTCCCCGGCCGGCGCGACCTGCACCTCGTCGACCTGGGCGCGGGCAGCGGCTTCAATTCCCTCGAGCTGCTGCTCAATCCGGGCGGCGTGGGCACGGTCACCATGGTCGAGCTCAACTACAACTACCACTGGGCGATCGCGGCGCTCTACGACTGGCTGGGCGAACGCGTGCGCGGCAAGGTCGCGCTCGCGGGCGGCCCGGCGCAGGATTACCGCGGACGGCCGGCCGACGCGGCGCTCATCAGCGGCGTGCTCTCGATCGTGGGCGAGGAGAACCGCGAGCCGCTGCTCGAAAGCGCGTGGGAGAACTTGAGACCCGGCGGCATCCTGATCGTGTTCGAGAACATGCAGAAGGACGATCCCGACCACGCCATCCGCTTCAACGAAACCCGCTGCACGCCGCAGATGCTCGACGCCATGCTCACGAGCCGCGCCGCGCCCATCCGCTACTTCCATGCGCAGGCGTTGAAGGAGATGGACTTCGAGGAGGTGGGCAACGAGACTGTCTTCCGCGCGATCCGCAAGCCCGTCTAGGTCCGCTTGGGGATCTCCAGCCCGCGCTGCACCGCGGGCCGCGCCAGCGCGCGCTCGAGCCAGGCCGGCACGCGTTTCAACGCGTCGTATTCGACGATCTCGCGCGCGCCGTAGAAGCCGATCAGGTTGCGCACCCAGCCCAGCATCGAGACGTCGGCGATGGAATAGTCGTCCATGATCCAGTCGCGGCCTTCGAGGCGCGTCTCGATCACCTTGAGCAGTCGCTTGGATTCGTCGACGTAGCGCTTGAGCGGCCGCTTGTCCTCGTATTCGCGGCCGGCGAATTTGTGGAAGAAGCCGACCTGGCCGAACATCGGTCCCACCGCCGCCATCTGGAAGAACACCCATTCGAGGGTCTCGTAGCGGCGCGCCGCATCGGATGGGATGAGCTTGCCGGTCTTCTCGGCGAGATAGACCAGGATCGCGCCGGATTCGAAGAGCCCGAGCGGCTTGCCGCCGGGCCCATCGGGATCGACGATCGCGGGAATCTTGCCGTTCGGATTGAGCGAGAGGAATTCCTGCGTCCAGCTCTCGTTCTTCATGATGTCGACCAGGTGCGGCTCGTACGGCAACTGGGTCTCCTCCAGCATGATCGAGACCTTCACGCCGTTGGGCGTGGGCAGCGAATAGAGCTGAAGCCGGTCGGGATGCTGCGCCGGCCAGCGCTTGATGATGGGGAAGGAGGAGAGATCGGTCATCGCGATAGGCTACCGGTCGTTTTGCGCATAGGCGCGCAGATTGGCCAAGTGATCGTTGAAGATATCCAGGTCGTGCCGGTTGGTGAAGGACATCTTCTTTCCCGCTCCGGACCAGTGCCCATAGGCGTGGGAGAGATCGTCCAGCTCGTAGCCGCATTCCGCCATGATCGCGGTTTCGGCCGCGATCTGGCGCGTGCGCCGTTCGCCGGCCTCGACCGTCCTGGCGTTGTAGCTTCTGAGCACGGCTTCCTTCAGCATCTGCGCCATGCGGGATCCGGCGAGCCCCGCGCGGAACGCGGCATCGTTCGCGGCGATTGCGTCGCGATAGGTCTTGAGCGCGGCGCGGCCCTTGTCGAGTTTGGAACGGGCCTGCTTGAAGGCGCGGTCGGCGGCGAGCCGTCCCGGCTGCATGAACGCCGGATAGTCGAGTGCCTGCAGGGCGGCGCGATAGGCGGCGGCGGCGCCGGCCTCTCCCGCGGCCTGGGTCTTGAACAGCCTGACGATCTCGCCCGCTTCGCCGGACGAGCGCACGCGCATGTCGCGCGGCGCGCCGTTCGCGTCGAAGGCGGTGGAGAGCTCGGCATTGGCCTTGGCCATCTCGCCGTCGGCATGGGCGACGTTCTGCTTGACCCACCAAAAGCCCACACCGATCGCCGCGCCGTTGATCAGCACCGTCGCTCCCCATACGACCAGGAAGAAGGTCGCGGTCTTGTAGCGCGCCACCCAGCGCACGAAGCCGAAATGGAGCACGGCCCACATCAGCGTGCTGATGATCCCGCAGGTGACGATCAGATGCACCGCGATGCGGATCGTGGCCTGCTCGCCGTCGCCTATGCTGCCTCTCTGGAGCAGCGCCGCGAGGCTCAGGACCGACGAGAGCAGCGCCGCCGCGCCGACGGCCCAGATCGTGCCGAATGTCAGCTTCTCGTCTTCGCCGTCCATCGCCGCCCCCGCGTGCTTGACCCGGTCTCTCTAGCGCTTGAGCCGCCAGCGGCCAAGATGGATATGCGTGGTCTTGCCGAGCAGCGAATGAACCAGCACGAAATCTGCGACCTGCCAGGCGATGGGTGCGATGGGCAGCGGCTTGGCGCGCCCCTCGTCGCGCAAAAGGGTGATGTGCGGCTTGAAATCGCCCTTGGTCGCGCCGCCCAGCCCTGCGCGCGTCAAGGCCGCTGCGAGCCCGTCGTGCAGGCCGCGCCACTGCGCCGCGTCGCCCGAGAGCACGAAGGGATAGACGCCGGTCGAATTGCGGAAGCTTTCCGAGCGCGCGAACGCGACCTCGAACGGCGCCGCGGCCGCGGCCACGTCCTCGGCGGCGCGCTGGGCCGCCTCGACGATGGGCATGGGCAGCGCCGCCCAATCGCCCAGATGGAACAGCGTGACGTGCAGGTGCTCGGGCAGTATTTGCGTGCCGGTGAAGCCGTTGGCGTCCTTGAGCTTCGCCGCGAGCGCGTGGATGCGCGCCGCCGTTTCGCCGTCCGGCAAGGCGGCGAAGAAGATGCGATCCTTCTGCGACGGTCCGAATTTGCGGCGCGGACGCTTGGCGGGCATGATCGACTGTAGCGCAATCCCGAGAGAGCGGCGATGAGCTTCCGCATCAAGCGCGTCTACGACAAGCCGGCGAAAGCGGACGGCCTGCGCGTCCTCGTCGACCGGCTGTGGCCGCGGGGCCTGAAGAAGACCGACGCCAGGCTCGATCGCTGGATGAAGGAGGTCGCGCCCAGCGCCGAGCTCCGCCGCTGGTTCGGGCACGAACCGGACAAGTTCGCCGAATTCAAGCGCCGCTATCGCAAAGAGCTTTCCAAGGATGCGCTCGCCGAGCTCCGCAAGCTGGGCCAGGGCCGGACCGTCACCCTGCTCTACGGCGCGCGCGACCCCGAGATGAACCAGGCCGCGGTGCTGCTGTCGCTGCTGGATCGTTAGTGCGGCAGCTTGTGTTTCAGGCCCTCACCCAGATTGTCGCCCATGCGGCCCAGCGCCGTCACGTGCAGGCGCCGGCGCGTCGTCATGCCCTGGCGCTTGTAGAGCGCGATCGCCGGAGCGTTCTCCGAAAAGACGTGCAGGAACGGGATCTCGCCGCGGTCCAGGATGCCGCGCGACACCGCCGCCAGCAGCGCCTGCGCAAATCCGCGGCCGCGGAAATCGGGATGCACGCAGACGGCCGTCATCTCGGTATAGGGTCCCGGCGCCATGCGCTCGCCGGTCATCGCCACCAATCGGCCGTCGACCCTGATGCCGAGGAAGCGGCCGAGAAGATGCGTGCGCGGACCGAACGGCCCCGGATTGGTGAGCGCGACCAGCTCGCGCATGGCGGCCGCGTCCTCGTCGCCGAGCACGGCCAGCGGTTCGGAACACGCGGCGTCCGCAGGCGTGCCGATCATCTGCTCGCCCGTCGCGGCCATCACGGTCTCGAACTCGGGCGGCGGCGTGACGGGATCGGGCGTGAACATCACCGCCGGCTCGCCGGAACGCATCATCGCGTGCAGCGCGGCAAAGCTTTCGGGCGAGACATCCTCCATGTCGGCGAAAGGCGCGATGTCGGCAGGATAGCGCCGTACCTTGCCGCCGGTCTCGGCGAGATGCGCCTGGCGCGTGGTGAGCGCGCTCCAGATCGGGCGGTCGAGAAGATGGGACGGGGGCATGGCGCAAGAACCGGGTTGAACTCGGAGCCGTAGAGCACGATTTTATGGGCATGGAACAGCACTATCACGTGTTCGAGACCGCGCAGGGCGTCTGCGCCATCGCCTGGAGCGGCGACGGCGTCACGCGTTTCCGCCTGCCGGAAGCGAAAGCCGAGGCGAGCGCGCGCGGCATGCTGCGCCGCCTGCCCGAGGCGATGCCCGCGACCCCGCCGCCGGCCGTGGCCGAAGCCGTCGCCGCGGCGAAGCGCTATTTCGACGGCGAGCGGATCGAGTTTTTCGACGTGCCGCTCGACCTCGACGGACAGGACGCGCCGTTCCTGAAGATCTACGACGCCGCGCGGCGGATCGGCTGGGGACGCACGACCACCTATGGCGGCCTCGCCAAGGAGATGGGCTCGCAAGGCTGGGAAGCGGCGCGCGACGTCGGTCAGGCGATGGCGAAGAATCCCGTGCCGCTGATCATCCCCTGCCATCGCGTCCTTGCGGCCGGCGGCAAGATGGGCGGCTTCTCGGCGCCCGGCGGCACCGAAACCAAGCGCAGGATGCTCGCGCTCGAGGGCGTGAGCCTCGGCGCCCCGGCGCAAGGGTCGCTGCGGTTCTGATCACGCTGTGCGGCGCGCCAGGAACGTCCCCGCCAGCATCAGCGCCATGCCCAGCGCGCGCTGCCAGGTGAGCGGCGACCGCACCGCGCCGAAAAGGCCGAACTGGTCGATCAGCCCGGCGGCGACGATCTGTCCGACCAGCACGAAGAAGACGGCATTGGCGACACCGATGCGCGGCGCGCTCCAGGTGATGGACAGGACGTAGAACGCCACCAGCACGCCGCCGGCATAGAACAGCGGCGGCGCTGTGAACCAGCCTTGCTTGGGCAAACCCAGCGCCGCCATCGCCGCCGCGCATATCGCGGCGCTGACCACGCAAAGCAGGAACCCCGCGGCCCAGGGGCTGCCCAGCCGCGCGCCGAGATTGGCATTGAGCGCGGCCATGATCGGGATGCCGATGCCGGCCGCGAACATCAGCGTGCAAAGCAGAAGGTTTTCCGTCGGATTGGTCATCGCATCGTCCTTTTTCGAAGCTTGGCGTACCGGGCGTCCCCTGGCCAATGGGCCGTTTTTTCGCCGATGGCCGGTTCGCCAACGGGGTATGCCAAGGAGCCGGCCAGATCACCCTTGACAATTAGACCGACTAGTCGGTATAAGAAACCCATGAGCGACACCCCCCTTCAGACCCGCATGGCGCCCGCCCGGCAGAAGCTTCTGGATGCGGCGCTGGCCGTGATCCGCGAGAAAGGCTACGTCGCCACCACGGTGGACGAGCTCTGCGCCAGGGCCGGCGTGGCGAAGGGCTCGTTCTTCCATCATTTCGACGACAAGGAAGCGCTGGCCGTTGCGGCCGCGCGCTATTGGTCCGAACAGACCGGCGCGTTCTTCGCATCCGCGCCCTATCACGCGCATACCGACCCGCTCGAGCGCGTGCTCGGCTATATCGAATTCCGCCGCTCGATTCTCGAAGGGAAGGTGCCCGAATTCACCTGTCTCGTCGGCACGATGGTGCAGGAAATCTACGACACCCACCCCGCCATCCGCGACGCCTGCGATCTGAGCATCAGCGGCCATGCCGAAACGGTCGAGGCCGACATCGCCGACGCCATGCAGCGTCACGGCATCCGGGCGGGCTGGACGGCGAAGAGCCTGGCGCTGCATACCCAGGCGGTGCTGCAGGGCGCCTTCATCCTGGCCAAGGCCAAGGGCGGCGCCGACATCGCCGTCTCGAGCGTCGATCACCTGCGCCGCTATGTCGAGCTTCTGTTTCAAGCCCCCAAAGGAAGGAATGCGTCATGAGCAACTATCTCGCGGTCTTCGTCGGAGCCAAAGACAACCCCCGCATGGCCGAATGGATGAAAATGTCCGACGCCGAGCGCAAGGCGAAGGAGCAGGAAGGCATCGCCGCCTGGGGCGCGTGGATGGAAAAGCACAAGGACGTCGTCGTGGGCGAAGGCGGCCCGCTGGGCAAGACCAAGCGCGTGTCGGCCGGCGGCATCGCGGACGTCTCCAACAACATGGGCGGCTTCGTCGTGGTCCGCGCTGAGTCGCACGACGCCGCGGCCAGGATGTTCGAGAAGCATCCGCATTTCACGATCTTCCCCGGCGAAGGCGTCGAGGTCATGCCGGTGATGCCGATCCCCGGCCGTTGAACGTCGAATTCGAAATAATAAGGAGAGCAATCATGCCCGGCACCGTCCGTCTGCACCGCGTCGTCGCCACCACGCCCGAGAAGATCTACCGCGCCTTCCTCGAAGCCGATGCGATGGCGAAATGGCTGCCGCCCAACGGCTTCGCCGCGACCGTGCATCACATGGAGGCGAAGGTCGGCGGCACGTTCCGCATGTCGTTCCGCAACTTCACCACCGGCAACGGCCATTCCTTCGGCGGCGAATATCTCGAGCTCGTGCCGAACGAGAAGCTCCGCTACACCGACAAGTTCGACGACCCCAACCTGCCCGGCCGCATGGACGTGACCGTGATCCTGAAGCAGGTGGCCGTCGGCACCGACGTCTCGATCGTGCAGGACGGCATTCCCGACATGATCCCGGTCGAGGCGTGTTATCTGGGCTGGCAGCAATCGCTGGAGAACCTGGTCAGACTGGTGGAGCCGGACATCCGGGATTGATCCCGGGCCAAGCCACGTTCTCTACCTGGACGCGCAGGGGGTAAGTTGCTATTGCTCCCGCGCCGTCCGGGGGGGAATGCGAAGAGATGAAGGAGATCGTGGCCAGGGACTGGCTTCACCTTCAGAAGCTGCTTTTCGCCGATCAGTGGAACGACGACATACGGCGCTTCCGGTCGAACTACGCCTATCGCGGCATCAACCGCGCCGACTACAAGCTCACTACCAGCCTGATGCGGATGGGCAAGCCCTATCCGAAGATGGAGCAGAACCTCCTCAAGCAATTCCAGAAATACGCGCACAAGCACGTCGTCGAGCGCGACACGGAATGGCACTGGCTCAGCATCGCGCAGCATCACGGCCTTCCGACCCGCCTGCTCGATTGGACCTACTCTCCCTACAACGCGCTTCATTTCGCGACCTGCGCCTTGGACGATTTCAAGGCCGACGGCGCGGTGTGGATGGTCGACTTCGTCGGCGCGCACCAACTGCTCCAATATTCGGAGCGCGCATTGCTGACCGAATACGGCGCCAATATCTTTTCCATGGACATGCTCACGCGCACCATGGAAAATCTCGAAAAGCTGGACAGCAGGCACGCATCCTCGTTCGATTGCGCGATCTTCTTCGAGCCGCCGACCATCGACGACCGCATCATCAATCAGTTCGCCTATTTCTCGGTGCTCAGCGATCCGCAGCTCGCCTTCGACGATTGGCTGGAGTTGCCGTATGTCAAGCGCAAGGTCGCCAGCAAGAAGATCGTCATCCCCGCGGCCCTCAAATGGGAGGTCCGCGACAAGCTCGACCAGGCCAACATCAACGAGCGGATCTTGCTGACGGGGCTGGACGGTCTCTGCGCCTGGCTCAAGCGCCACTACACGCCGGTGCCGAAGCCGGCCCCGAAGAGGGCGAAGAAAAAGAAGAAGAAATAGAGCGTTGTCGGCTTACAGTGGGCGCCGGAGATGGCAGTAGGCATGCGCGTTCTCAGGATCGGCTTTTTGCAGGGAGCGGCGGCGCTCTCCTGCCTGCTGGCGGTGTCGAGCCCCGCGGCGGCCGCCCAGCTCGTGGCCAAAGGCAAGTGCAGCTTCGTCGAGGACGTCCCCGGCATGTTCGGCTCGGGGACGCATTTGAACCTGAGTGTCGCGAAGGGGGCGCTCTTCACGCCGGACGGCGACAAGTTCTGCGGCATGGCCACGATGGACACGCCGTTCGGCCCGGCCACCAGCAGCGAGTGCTTCGCCGTCGCCGGCGGCCAGCTCGTCTCCGGCCGGCACGGCAACAAGATCGCGTCGTCGGACTGTGCGCTGGTCGATCCGCTGGCGGGCGCCGTGGCGTTCGATCCGGCGCAGGGCACAGCGTTCGCCGGGTCGGGCCCGGCAAACCTTCGCGGCCAGGCCTTCCTCAAGACGGTGGGCGGAGACGTGAAGACCTGTGCCGGCGAGGACGTGTTCCTGATGCCGTCGATGCCCTATTTCGATGAAGCCATCGAGATGTTGAAAAGCGGAATCGAGGCCGGCAGGGACGAGCGGGCGATGTCGCTCCTGCGCCACACGCTTTGCGACGCCCAGGGGAATTTTTCGTTTTCCGGCCTGCCGGCGAAGAAGTGGTGGATGGTGACGCAGGTCAGATGGGGCGTGCCGCACATCCAGCAGCCCGGGGAGAACCCGGGCCTGCTGGGCATCCTGCTCGGCATGCGCGCCCCGCCCGACATAGACAAGCAAGGCGGAGAGCTGATTCAGGCGGTCGAGCTGAAGCCCGGGGACAACCAGGCGTTCCTGACCGACCGCGACGAGAGATAGGCTCGACTATAGCGCCGCCCCTGGCCGCGAACGCATGTGGCGTTCGGCGCGCACGCGTCACTCCCACTCGATCGTCCCCGGCGGCTTGCTCGTCACGTCGTAGACCACGCGGTTGACGCCGCGGACCTCGTTGACGATGCGCGTGCTCACCCGCGCCAGGAACGAATGCTCGAACGGGTAGTAGTCGGCCGTCATGCCGTCGCTGCTCGTGACCGCGCGCAGCGCGAGCACATAGTCGTAGGTCCGGCCGTCGCCCATCACGCCCACCGTGCGCACGGGCAAGAGGACCGCGAAGGCCTGCCAGATCTCGTCGTAGAGACCCGCCTTGCGGATCTCGTCCAGATAGATCGTGTCGGCCTTGCGCAGGATCTCGAGCTTGTCCCGCGTGATCTCTCCCGGCACGCGGATCGCAAGCCCCGGTCCCGGGAACGGGTGGCGTCCGACGAAATGCGCCGGCAGGCCGAGCTCGCGCCCCAGCGCGCGCACCTCGTCCTTGAACAGCTCGCGCAGCGGCTCCACCAGCTTGAGCTTCATGGCGGCAGGCAGCCCGCCGACATTGTGGTGGCTCTTGATCGTGACCGACGGCCCGCCCGTCGCGCTCACGCTCTCGATCACGTCGGGATAGAGCGTGCCCTGCGCCAGGAACTCGGCGCCGCCGATCTTGGCCGCCTCACGATCGAACACCTCGATGAAGGCCGCGCCGATGATCTTGCGCTTCGCTTCCGGGTCGCTAACGCCCGCGAGCCGCCCTAAGAACAGCTCCGACGCGTCGGCATGGATCAGCGGAATGTTGTAGTGGCCCTTGAACAGCGAGACGACCTCGTCCGCCTCGCCGGCGCGCATCAAGCCGGTATCGACGAAGATGCAGGTCAGCTGGTCGCCGATCGCCTCGTGGATGAGCACGGCCGCGACCGAGGAATCCACGCCGCCCGACAGGCCGCAGACGACCTTGCCCTTGCCCACCTGCGCGCGGATCTTGGCGATCTCGGCCTCGCGGAAGGCATGCATGTTCCATTGCGGCTCGATGCCGGCGATGCCGATGACGAAGTTCCGGTACATCTGCGCGCCCCGCGGCGTATGCACGACCTCCGGATGGAACTGGATGCCGTAGAGCTTGCGCTTTTCGTCGGCGATCACGGCATAGGGCGAATGCTCCGACGTGGCCACGACGGCAAAGCCCGGCGGCATGGCGGTGATCTTGTCGCCGTGATTCATCCACACCGGCTCGCTGTCGCCGACGTTTCCAAGACCGGCGAGCAGCGGCGACGCCTTCTCGATCCGGATGTCGCTGCGGCCGAACTCGCGGTGATGTCCGCCTTCGACCTTGCCGCCGAGCTGCTCGGCCATCGCCATCTCGCCATAGCAGATGCCGAGCACGGGCACGCCCGCGTCGAACACCGCCTGCGGAGCGCGCGGCGCGCCGGGCTCCATCACGCTGGCGGGGCCGCCGGAGAGGATGATCGCCTCAGGCTTGTGCGCCGAAAGCGCGGCCTCGGCTTTCTGGAAGGGGACGATTTCGCAATAGACGCCCGCTTCGCGCACGCGACGCGCGATCAGCTGGGTCACTTGCGAGCCGAAATCGATGACGAGGACGGGAGCTGCCATGACCGGATTTAGCCATGGAGTCGCCGTCTGTCCAGCACGCGGTGCCGACATTCGCTCATGGCGGCTATGAAGCCGGGTCTAGCGTGCCGCCACGCTGAAGATGACGCCTTGATCGTGGCTGCCGCCCATGGACGTGGTGCCGTAAAGCTTTCCGTCACTGCCTTTGGTCAGCCCGCCCATGGGCAGTCTTCCGTCGTCGCCCGTGAAGCTGTGCAGGAGGGTGAAGTTTCCCTGCAGATCGAGCTTGAACAGCGTCCCGTTGTCGTCGATCCCTCCCCGGTTGGCGGCGCCGTACAGCTTTCCGTGATTGGTCAGCACGAGCTCGCCCACGGGCACATGGCCGTCGGCGCCTCCGGTGAAGGCATAGAGCGTGCTCAGCGTCCCCTTCCGGCTCAGCGCATAGATGGTGCCCTGGCCCCAGAAGCTCGCGCCGTAGAGATTGCCCGAATCGTCGCGCGCCGGGCCGCCGGCGAAGCCGACCCCCTGGTTCGGCGTGCACAGCACGGTGGTGGTGCCGTCCAATTTGGTCTTGAAGATCGTCCCGCTTCCGCTGCCGCCGATGAAGTTGACGCCGAAAAGGCTCGCGCCGTGCCGCTCGAGGCGCCCGGCCGGCTCACCGCCTTCCCGCCCGCGAAACGCATGCAGAACCTTGAACGATCCCGTGGAAGCGAGCTCGAACACCGTGCCGCCACCGGTCGGACCCTCTTGATAAGTGGTGCCGTAGAAGTTTCCGCTGCCGTCGGGCGTCAGCTGCGCGCTGGGAGCGATGCCGTCGGTGTCGCGATTGAAGTCGTGGAGAACCGTCAGCTGGCCGGCCGCCGTCAAGCGAAAGATGCCGCCCCGACCCAGGCTGCCGCCCGTGGTGGTCGTGCCGTAGAAATCGCCGGTCGACGGGTCGATCGCCAAGCCGGCGCTTGGATCGCCGCCGTCCACCCCGCCGGTGAAGGAATGCACCACGCTGTATTCCCCGGCAGTGCTCAGCTTGAAGATCGTGCCCAGTCCGGATTCGCCGCCGCCGAAGGTCGCGCCGTACAGATTGCCGGCCTGGTCCAGCACCAGGTTCCCGTTCGGGGAGGCGCCGTCGCTGCCGTCGAAGCTGTGCAGTACCTGATAGTCGCTTGCCTGCGCGGACGACAGGAAGATCGTCGTCGCAAAGACCGAACCCGACACCGGCGCGCGTTTCATCGTGGATTCCTCCGAGGTTACCGTGCCCTGACGCTGAAAATCACGCCCTTGTCCGCGGTGCCGCCCTGTTGCGTGGTGCCGTAGAGCTTGCCGTCCCTGGCCTTGATCAGCCCGCCATTCGCCGTGGCGCCGTCCTGCGGTGCGCCGGTGAAGCTGTGCAGGACCTTCAGCTTTCCTTGCAGGTCGAGCTGGAAGATCACCCCCATGTCGGCGTCGCCGCCTCTATTGGTGGTGCCGAGCAGCTCGCCGCTCCGGCTCATCAGCAGCGTGCCTCCGGGGTAGCGGCCATCGGCACCGCCGGTGAACGCATAGAGCGTGCCCAGTTCTCCGTTGCGGTTCAGCACATAGATCTGGCCGTTGTTGTCGCAGCATATATGCGGTCCGTAGAGATTGCCGGCGCTGTCGCGCACCGGGCCGCCGGCCAGGCCCACACCCCAGTTGAACGTATGCATCAGGGCGAAGCTCCCGTCCGTCCGGGTCCGCCACAGCGTCCCGCTGCCGCTGCCACCCAGCTCGGAGATGCCGTAGAGACTAGCGCCATGCCGCTCCAGATGCCCACTCGCCCCGCCTCCCTGCTGGGCGATGAATGCGTGCAGGATCGAGAACGTTCCGTCCGGCGCGACCTTGAAGATCGTGCCGTTGTGATTGGGGCCGTCCTGATAGGTCGTGCCGTAAAGGTTTCCGTCGCCGTCGCGCGTCAGCGGGGCGTAGGGCTGGCTGCCGTCCGCGGCCGGATGGAAATCGTGCAGGACCTTGAATTCGCCCGCCGCCGTCACGCGAAAGACGCCGCCATTGCCGGACCCGCCGCCGGCCGTGGTGGTCCCGTAGAGGTCCCCGGTCGCCTGGTCGACGAACACGCCGGCTTCCGGATCGCGGCCGTCCGCTCCCCCGGCGAAGGAATAGAGCACGCTGAGCGTCCCGGCGGTGTCGAGCTTGAAGATCGTGCCGCCCCCGGATACGCCGCCGGCATGCGTCGTGCCGTAGAGATTGCCGTCCTTGTCCTGCTGCAGGTCCCCGCTCGGATAGGCCCCGTACTTGCCGCCGAAGCTGTGCACGACCTGATAGGCCGGAGCCGCCGACGCGGCGGTGCCGAGCAACGCGGTGCAGACGGCGAGGGCGCGGCAGAGAACGGGAACGCACATGCTTCAACTCCCGCGAAAACCAGTAGAAGTTGTAAGACGCCGCGCCGACCCGGTCCAGCAGCGTAGGGTTGAGCGGGCGCGCGATGCGCCTAATCGCGCCGCGCAAGTATCGCGGCGAAGAACCCGTCGGTGCCGGTCGACAGCGGGCTCGCACGGAACGGCTCGCCTTCGACCGCGAAGTCCGGATGCGATTCGAGGAATGCCGCGATCCTGTCGTCGTTCTCGCAGGGCAGGATCGAACACGTCGCATAGACGATGCGCGGCCCGTGTGCCGCAGCCTGCGCGAGCAGCGCATCCTGCGTTGCCTGCAGCGCGGCGAGCCGCTCCGGCGCGAGCCGCCAGCGCAGCTCCGGCTGACGGCGCCAGGTGCCCGTGCCGCTGCAGGGCGCGTCGACGAAGACCAGGTCGTAGCGCCCGAACGGCACGCCTTCGCGGATGATGGTCACGCCGGCGCGGTCCGCGCGCGGAGCGATCTGCGCCAGCCGCGCGGTGCTGATGTCGTGCGCGGCGATCTCGCCTTGGTTGCGCATCATCGCCGCCAGCGCGAGCGACTTGCCGCCCGCGCCGGCCGCGATGTCGAGCACGCGCATGCCGGGTCCGGCCCCGCTCATCAGGCAGGCGATCTGCGCGGCCTCGTCCTGCAGCTCGAACTCCGCGCAGGGGTTGAGGCCCGCGACGCCGGCGGGGAATCGGATGCCCCAGGGCGAGCGCGGCGTCGGCATGCCGCCCAGCTTCGCCAGCATCGCCTCGCGCGAAGTCTTCAAGGCGTTCACGCGCAGATCGACCGGCGCGCGGGCCTGCATCGCCGCCATCTCGTCGGGCAGCCTGTCGCCGAAAGCGCGTTTCAGCTCGCTTTCGAGGAACTGCGGATATTCGCCTTTCACGTGATCGGGCGCCTCGCGCGGGGCTGCATTCAGCCGCGCGCGCTCGTCGTCGCCGAGCGGCGCCGGGCCGTAGCCGCCTGCGAACAGGCTCTCCTCGCCTGTAAGAGCGATCGCCAGGGCGCGCGGGCTGTCGTCCTGCATGCGCCAGGCGAGCGACGATCTGCGGCGCAGCATGGAAAAGACCAGCTCGGCGATCGCGGCGCGGTCCTTCGAGCCGGCGAAGCGATGCGCCCGGCCCCAGTCGCGCAACGAACGGTCGACCGGCTTGGCTGTACCTTCCAGCTCGCCCAGGATATCGATGGCGGCCTGAAGCCGTGCGGCAGGTGTCATGGGTCAAGACCTATCAGATCGCGTGCATATCCGCGACGTGGCCGTTCTCTCGAAGGGCCGCAACGAGCTGGACGAGGTCGCGTTCGACTATCGCCGCAGCGACGGCACATGGCAGCGGCTGTCGCGCGAGGTGGTCAAGCGCAAGCAGGCGGCCGCCGTTCTGCCGATCGATCCGCGGCGCGGGACGGTGATCCTGATCCGCCAGTTCCGCCTGCCCGTCTTTGTCGCGGGCTATCGCGAGCCGCTGATCGAGATCGTCGCCGGCGCGCTCGACGGCGATACCCCGGAGAACTGCGCGCGGCGCGAGGCGATGGAGGAAGCCGGCGTCGAGGTCCACGATCTGAAGCAGGTGTTCCATTGCTTCACCTCGCCGGGCGCCATGACCGAGCGCATGCATCTCTTCACCGCCACCTACGGCGCGCGCACCGCGAAGGGCGGCGGGCTGCACGAAGAAGGCGAGGACATCGAGGTGCTCGAGCTGCCGCTTTCCGAGGCGCTGGCGATGATGGAGCGCGGCGAGATCGTCGACGCCAAGACCGTCCTGATGCTGCAATATCTCGCGCTCAAGGGGCTTTGACGGCATAGAGCGTGCGCAGCGCCGCGATGGCGGTGGGCTCGTAGATCGTGTCGTGGCGCTCCGCAGGCCGCGGGTCGTAGTGCAGCTCGAAGCCCTCGACGGACCTGCCCGCCGCGACGATGCGCTCGATCGCCTCCTGCATCGTCGAACCTTCGTTGCCGACGCTGATCCACAGCCGCCGCCCTTTGAAATTTCCCTTGGCGAAGTCGGCCGCGGCCTCGCGGCTCAAGGCCTCCTTGTCCCACCACAGGCTCGGGCTAGCGGCGACGTAGTCGTCGAAGCTCTGCGGCGCGCGCAAGGCCGTCTCCACCGCGAACAGTCCCGCCAGCGACTCGCCGATCAGGCCAGTGCGGCCGCTGACGCGATAGTGCGACGCGATCCACGGCTTCACCTCGTCGACCAGGAACTTGCGATAGGCCGCCGCGCCGCCCGAGGTCGGCGCCACCTTGACGTCTTCCGGATCCGACGACGGCGAGGTCAGGTCGTGCCTGCGGTCGACGCCCTCGATGCCGACGACGATGAGCTCGTCGACCGCGCCGTTGAACGCCGTGACCTGCGCCAGCCCGGTGATGTGATGGAAATCCTCCTGCTCGCCGCCGTCGAGCAGCACCAGCACGGGAAACTTGCGGGACGCGTCGCCGTAGTGCGGCGGCAGATAGACGTTCAGCCGGCGCGTATCGCCCAGCACCTTCGATTGCAGCGTATAGGAACGGCCGATGACGATGGGGCGGCCCTGCTCGAGCCATCCTTCCTGCGCGCGCGCGGGCGCGAGGGAAAGCAGCAACGCGAGACACGTCGCGGCACCGACGCTATACTTGAACATGGCTCCTCGCATCGTCATCGTCGGCGCCGGTTTCGCAGGCATCGAGGTCGCGCGCAAGCTCGGCCGCGCGGGCCTGCCCGTCACGCTCATCGACCGGCAGAACCATCACCTGTTCCAGCCCCTGCTCTACCAGGTCGCCACCGCGGCGCTGTCGCCCGCCGACATCGCCGAGCCGATCCGCAAGATGCTGCGCCGCTCGCCCAGCGTCGAGGTGGTCCTGGGCGACGTCGTGGGCATCGACCGCGCCACGCGGACCGTATCGCTCGCCGACGGCCGGACCTTCGCCTGCGAGATACTGGTGCTCGCGACCGGCGCCACGCACTCGTATTTCGGACGCGACGAGTGGAGCGCCTTCGCGCCCGGCCTCAAGACCATCGAGGATGCGCGCCGCATCCGCTCGCGCCTGCTGCTCGCCTTCGAGCGCGCCGAGATGAGCGCCGACCCCGCCGAGCGGAAGCGGCTGATGACCATCGCGGTGATCGGCGGCGGACCGACCGGCGTCGAGCTCGCCGGCTCCATCGCCGAGCTCGCGCGCTATACGCTGGCCAGGGACTTCCACCACATCCGCGCCGAGACCGCGACGGTGCTCTTGCTCGAGGCGGGGCCGCGCATCCTGGCCGCCTTTCCCGACGCGCTTGCCGCCTATGCGACGGCGAAACTGCGCAACCTCGGCGTGACCGTGCGAACGCATTGCGCGGTGGAGCACGTAGAGGACGGCCGCATCGTAGCCGGCGGCGAAGAGATCGGCGTCGGCCTCGCCATCTGGGCCGCGGGCGTGCGCGCCTCGCCGCTGGGCGTCCTGCTCGGCGTCGAGACCGACCGCGCCGGACGCATCCGTGTCGGCCGCGACCTTGCCGTGCCGGGGCTCGAACACGTCTATGCGCTCGGCGACATCGCGCTGACGCCGGACGCGCACGGCACGCCGCTGCCCGGCCTCGCGCAAGTGGCCAAGCAGCAGGGCGAATATCTGGGGGCCGCGCTGGTCGCGAAGATCGGGCGCGGCGAAACCGCAAAGCCCTTCGCCTTCAAGAACCGCGGCAACACCGCGATCATCGGCCGCCACGCGGCGGTGTTCGACTTCGGCTGGACGCGCATGCGCGGCTGGCTCGCCTGGGCGTTCTGGGCGCTGATCCACGTCTATCTATTGGTCGGATTCCAGCACCGCCTGATGGTCGCAATGCAATGGCTGTGGCGCTACGTGACATACGAGCGTGGATCGCGGCTGATCGCGGAGAACAGCGGCGCTCATTCCCCGCCGGGGTGATAGTTCGGCGCCTCGCGCGTGACGACGACGTCGTGGACGTGGCTTTCGCGCAGGCCCGCGCCGGTGATGCGCACGAATTTCGCGCGGCTGTGGAAGTCGGCGATGGTGGCCGAGCCCGTCAGCCCCATCGCGGCGCGAAGGCCGCCGATGATCTGGTGCACCACGTTCGCGACCGGCCCCTTGTACGCCACCTGGCCCTCGACGCCCTCGGGCACGAGCTTGAGGTTGTCCTGCACCTCGGCCTGGAAGTAGCGGTCGGCCGAGCCGCGCGCCATCGCGCCCAGGCTGCCCATGCCGCGATAGCCCTTGTACGAGCGGCCCTGATAGAGGAACACCTCGCCCGGCGCCTCGTCGGTGCCGGCGAGCAACGAGCCCACCATGCCGGCGCTCGCGCCCGCCGCGATCGCCTTGGCGAGATCGCCCGAATATTTGATGCCGCCGTCGGCGACGACGGGCACGCCGGTCTTGGCGGCCACCTCGACCGCATCCATCACGGCGGTCAGCTGCGGCACACCGACGCCCGCCACGATGCGCGTGGTGCAGATCGAGCCCGGGCCGATGCCGACCTTGACCGCGTCGGCGCCCGCATCGATCAGCGCCCTGGCGCCGTCGGCGGTGGCGACGTTGCCGGCCAGCACCTGGGTGTAGTTCGACTCCTTCTTGATGCGCGTGATGGTGTTGAGCACGTTGCGCGAATGGCCGTGGCTGGAATCGACGACGACGACGTCGCATTCCGCCTCGACGAGGGCGAGCGCGCGCTTCAGCCCGTCCTCTCCCACGCCGGTCGCCGCCGCCACGCGCAGCCGTCCCAGATCGTCCTTGCAGGAATCGGGATGGGCTTTCGCCTTCTCGATGTCCTTCACGGTGATGAGGCCGACGCAGCGATAGGCGTCGTCGACCACCAGTATCTTCTCGATGCGGTGCTGATGCAGCAGCCGCTTGGCCTCGTCGGCGCTGACGCCCTCGCGCACGGTGATGAGCCGGTCCTTGGTCATCAGCTCGGCGACCGGCTGGCGCATGTCGCTGGCGAAGCGCACGTCGCGGTTGGTGAGGATGCCGACGAGCTTGCCGGCGCTGCCCGCGCCTTGGCCATTCGCACCCTCGACCACCGGGATGCCCGAAATTCGGAAGCGCTCCATCAACCCGAGCGCGTCGGCCAGGGTGGCGTCGGGCGCGATGGTGACCGGGTTCACCACCATGCCGCTTTCGTACTTCTTTACCCGGCGGACCTGGGCGGCCTGCTCGTCGATGGAAAGGTTCTTGTGGATCACGCCCATGCCGCCGGCCTGGGCCATGGCGATGGCGAGACCGGCCTCGGTCACCGTGTCCATGGCGGCGGACATCAGGGGGATGCCGAGCTCGACGGTCTTGGTCAGCTTGGTGCGGGTCAGGACCTGGTTGGGCAGAATGTCGGACGGCCCGGGCACCAGGAGAACATCGTCGAAGGTGAGGGCTTCGCGGATCGGGGGGCGGGGTTCCATGCGGGCGTCTATCAGCCTTGCAGCCGATTCGCAAGGCTTTCGCCCGGTTCGCAAGGCTTTCCCGGTTCGCAAAGCTTTCGCCCGGTTCGCAAAGCTTTCGCCCGGCGCGGCAGGTTCGCGCTCCGACCGCGAACCCGCCCCTTCTTTCCTATCGCGGCGGGTTGTCGATCAGATAGGGCCAGCCGCCGTTGATGTCCGGGTTCTGGGCCCAAACGCTGGGATCGAAGCCGGTCGGGAGCGCCGCCAGCATCTCCTCATGCGTCAATCCGGTGGCGCCCGTGCAATTGCCGCTGCCGCAGCCGAACGTGGGGCTGGCACCGGTGTAGTCGATGTCCCAATAGACGTTGCTCATGCTGCTGGCATTGCTGCCCGCGACGCCGCCGAAGTTCGACGCCGCCGTGATCTGCCCCGCCGCATAGGAGGTTTGGATCGAGCCGCCGGCCTGGCCGTCGCCGACCAGCCCGCCGGGATACGGCGTCGCGAAGCGTCCGCCGACGAACACCAGCGAATAGACATTCGTGATCGTTCCGCTGTTGGCGCAGGCGATGCCGCCGGCCTGCTTGGCGAAGGCCTTGCCCGCCGCCCAGGCGTCGTCGATCGTTCCGGTGTTGCGGCCGACGAGGCCGCCGATGCAGCCCGTGCCGTTCTGCGGCAGGTTGTTGGACGAGGAGGCGGTGATGAGACCGTTGTTGAGGCCGGCCAACCCGCCGCCCAGCGCATCCGTCGCCGTCGCGCTGATCTTTCCCGACAGCACATGCACGTTGCGCAGCGTGCCGTCGTTGATCGCGGCAATGCCGCCGGCGGAGCCGCGGCTGCCCGTGGAATGGATGTTCATGGAGCGGATGTTGAAGTTCTCGATCTCGCCGCTGTTGTCGAGGAACAGGCCCATGGCCTTGTTGGCGCCGCGGATGGTGACGTTCGAGATAGTGTGGCCCAGGCCTTCGAAATGTCCGCTGAACGCAGGGATGGGCGACAGCGCATACTCGCCGTCGGGTCCCGCGTTGTAATCGGCGGCAAGCGCGAAATTGCCGCTCGATGCCATGGAGATGCTGGCCGCCAGCGTCGTGATGTCGTTCACCAGCGCGTAGTTGTGGCCGTTGATCGAAAGCGCGCCGTTCAAATCCCAGAAATGCACGTTGCCGGCGGCCGAAATGACGAAGCTCGCGGAATGCGAGCCGCCGTCGTTGGTGACGATCACCAACCCGCCGCCCGAGGTGATCGATACCGGGCGCGTGACGTAGACGCCGTCATAAGCGTCGAGACCGAGATTGTTCAGGCTGGACCATGACAGCGGCGCCGCGATGCGGATGTTCGGCGCGGCCGCGGTGGCCTTCACCGTCACGTTGCCCGACGCCAGCATGGTCTGGAGCTGGCCGACATTGAGCACCGCTTTCGCAGCGGTCGGCGTGCACACGATGCCCACGCAGCTCATATGCGAGGTCGCATGCGTCGAGATCGTGACGTCGGCTTTCGCGGCGGCGGCGACAAACAGCGACGCCGCCAGCGAGCCGGCGGTGGACGATAGGCGTTTCATTGTTCCCCCTTGAGTTGCACAGCGAGTTGCACAGCCGGACGGCAGCTTAGCAGAAAGCGGGGAGAATTTGCTCGCGGCCTTACATCGCGGGCGGACAAATTTCGGGTTCGCCCCCTAATTCGACATGGGCAAGGCGATGAAGCTGAACCGCGTGTCGAATCTGTGTCCGTTATTGCCGGTCACGATCTCGCAACTGCTGTCGGTTTCGATCAGTCTGGACACATAGACGTTCGGATCCTGGCCGTTGGTTGTCGTGATCACGCAACTCGCCTGGGGCAGCATCGGCGTAGCGAAGGTTATCACATAGTGGCCCGGGCCGATGTGGCTGACCGTATAGAGCGACGACGAAACGGCCACGCTGCCATCACGACCCACCAGTCCCGTGATCGGATCGGCACAGGCCGGAGCGGCCGCCAACAGCCCGAACGCGACAACCGCCACGCTGCGAATGTTCATGTCTTTCCCTTTCCAAGATATGGCGCCGCCGCATCGGCGCCCCTGAACCCGCTCGCCACGAGATAGAGCTCGACCGACTCTGCACGGCTTGCGGGCGGCTTCACGTGCTTCACGTCGCGGAACATCGCCTTGAGGCGCTTGAGCAGCTCGCCGCTGGCGCCGCCCTGGAACACCTTGCCGACGAAGACGCCGCCGGGCTTGAGCACATCCGCGGCCACGTCCAGCGCCGCCTCGATCAGCGCGGTGGTGCGCAGATGATCGGTGGCGCGATGGCCGGTGGTCGGCGCCGCCATGTCGGTCAACACCACGTCCGCGGGTCCGCCGAGCGCGTCTTTCAGCAGCGCGGGCGTCGCCGGATCGAGCAGGTCGGCCTGGAACAGCACCGCGCCCGGCATCGGCTCCATGGGAAGGATGTCGGCGCCGACCACGCGGCCGCTCTCGCCGGCGCGCTTCACCGCGATCTGCGTCCAGCCGCCGGGCGCAGCCCCCAGGTCGAGCACCTGCGCGCCCTTCTTCAGGAAGCGGAACTTGGAATCCAGCTCGATCAGCTTGTAGGCCGCGCGCGAGCGGTAGCCCTGCTTCTTCGCCTGGGCGACGTAGGGGTCGTTGAGCTGGCGCTCGAGCCATTGGCGCGACGAGGCGGTGCGCCGCTTCCTGCTCTTCACCTTGACGCGCGTCTCGCCGCGGCCGCTCATCTCGACGCCTCTTTCAACAACTCGCGCAGCATTCCCTCGCGCAGCCCCCTGTCGGCAACGCGCAATTGCGCGCAGGGCCACAGCGCATGGATCGCCGAGAAGATCGCGCAGCCGGGCAGCACCAGGTCGGCGCGGTCGCTCCCCACCGGCCCGATCGCGGCGCGGCCCTCGTGGTCGAGCGCGACCAGCCGGTCGATCACCTTCAAGATGTCGGCGCTGGCGTGCCAGCTGGCATCGACGCGCGCGCGGATATAGCGCGGCAGGCCCATGGCGACGGCCGCCAGGGTCGTCACCGTGCCGGAGGTCCCCAGCAGGTGATGACGCTGGCGCGCGAACGGCGCGATGGCGTCCATCTCCTCGCGCACCACGGCGAAGCGCGCCAGCATGCGCGCCCGCATGGCGTCGAACGAGGCGCTGTCGGTGGCGGCATGGGCGCTGTCTTCGGCCAAGCTCACCACGCCGATCGGCACCGAGACCGAGCGCACGATGCGCCCTTCGCTCTCCCGGCCGCGGCGCATCCAGATGATCTCGGTCGAGCCGCCGCCGATGTCGAACACCAAGGCGCCGTCGCAGTCGCGGCCCATCAGCGGGGCGCAGCCGGTCGCGGCCAGCCGCGCCTCCTCTTCGGACGACACGATCTCGAGCGCGATGCCGGCCTCGTCCCTGGCGCGCGCGACGAGCACGTCGGCATTGCGCGCCGCGCGCCCCGCCGCCGTCGCGATGGCGCGGGTATGGGTGGCGCCGCTCGCCCGGATGTGCTCGGCGCAGATATTCAGCGCGGCAAGGGTACGCTCGATGGCGGCGCCGGACAGCTCGCCCGTCTGCGCCACGCCCTCGCCCAGCCGGACGATGCGCGAGAAGGAATCGACCACGCGGAACTCGCCGTTCGCCATCGGCCGCGCGATCAGGAGGCGGCAGTTGTTGCTGCCGAGATCGAGCACGGCGAGCAGCGGCTGCGCCGCGTGGCGTCTGCCGCCAGTGTGCCGTCGCTCTGCCCTGTTGGCCAAGCGGTTTCCCCGAACGTTCCCGCGCATCAGGTTACCGCCCCGGGGCTGCAGGTCAAACGCCGGCGCGCCGGCGCCGATGCCGCCTTGTGCGCCGCAGCAACGACGGAAGGGCTCTTCTGGATCTGGGGTTTCGCTCCCGGCGGTTCAACTTGCAGAAGGAAAACTTTTTCGCCGCCGCCTGGGCGCCCGCGCCGCGCTTGAAGGCCTCGCCGCGCGCTCCGACATGCCGGGAGTGGCCAAGCCGGAGGCGGCGATGGACGAGCGGGACGACGGCATCCGACGGGATGACGCGAAAAAGAAAGACGCTGAGGAAACGGACGCAACGAAGCAAACGAACGCAACGAAGGAAGCGGACGAGACGAAGGACGATTGCTGGTTCGACTGCGACCCGGGAGGCTGCGACTGCGGCGACGGACCGGCGTGCCTCGCGGCGCTGCTGGTTCATCGCGCTGTTCTTTATACTGACGTTCGGCGGCTATGCGCTCTACTACGTCGTGGCCAGCATGCTCGGCTACCAGCCTGCGCCGATGCGGGACTGGGGCAAGACCGGTGGCGTCGTCGTGCTCGTCCTGCTCGTCCTGACCACCTGCACCATCGTGTCCGGCTATGCCTGGCGGTGGATGGAGAAGCATTGGAAATGAGGGATTCGGGGCGGAACCGGCGGCCTCTCACGGGAACCCCTGCGCGGCCGGGACATTCTTCTTGAAACCTGGGCCCGCCTCCCCTAGAGAAGCGGCCTTCGCCGTTGGGGGATCGTCTAACGGTAGGACTGCAGACTCTGACTCTGCCTGTCTAGGTTCGAATCCTAGTCCCCCAGCCAGCGGGCTTTCCGGTACCCCGCGACATAAAGCACGCCCCGGCGGCACGTCGCACCGCCGGGGTCGCGCAATCTTCAGCCGGCCGCAGAGCCCGCTTATCGGCCTATCCCCGGCCGAGCGCCATCCACTTCAGATAAAGCCGGGGGCCGCCGGATGAAACGGCGTACCGGGCCGTATACCAGTTGCCCTTGGCCACGGGGATCATCGCCGTATTGAAGGGCACGTAGCTGTTGGAGAGCGGGAAGTAGTGCATCGACGTCGAGGCCAGCTCGCCTCGCGACTCCAGCAACGCCTTGTCGGGATGCGAGCACAGATTGACATAGGCCCGGTCGCCGTCCGCCGCCACCCCGATGCAGGCGATCAGGAAGCCGTCGGATGCCGCGGAGTAGACGCAGTTCGGCGCGCGCGCCTCGTAATCCTTGAAGAAGCGCAAGGCGTCCGACATCGGCACGAAAAAAGCCTTGGCCGCAATGCTGCGGCCGGCGCCGTTGTAGAGCACCATGTTGTATCGGCCGCTTTTGCGGACGGGCACGCAAAAGCTGTTGTTGGGCAGGTGGATGTCGTCGCCGCCCCAATCGTGCATCGAGGCCGCGGCGAGCAACGAGCCGCCGGCCTGCTCGCAGCGGATCTCGCCCCTGGAACCGTTCTCGCCCGCCGCGATCCAAGCGACCACGAAGCCGTCGCTATCGGCCGTGAATTCCGCCCCGAAGGATATTTCCCGCCACTCGCCGAGCACCGCGTCGTCGACCGAACCCAGGCCCACATATCGCGCACTTATGCTCGGATGTCCGGCCGTGATCGTCTCGGTCACCACGAAGCTGTCAGCCATCGGCGCCGGTATCGTGAAAGACGCGCTTGGAACATCGTGGTTCTTTTTCGGGTAGTAGTGCTGCGAAGCCAGGCCGCGCCAGACGTCCGGATTTGCGCCGGCGTTGCACTTTCCTTCCACGTATCCGCGATCGCCTTCCTGCATCGCGTGTATCGTCACCAGCGCAAATCCATCGCCGCCCAATTGGGTACGGTCGTAGACCTGGGCGAATTCCAGAGGCTGAGTGCGCCCCAACAGGCCGTCGCGCAGCTCGCCTTCCAGCATATATTCCTTCAGCGCGTTGACGATGCATCGCCCTTTGTCCTCGGCTCCGAGCAGATTCGCCAGGTTCGACAGGCACATCAGCTCGGGACGCGCGATGGTGGAGCCGGGCAGACCCAGCATGGCCGCCGGCGTGTCGTATACGGACAGCTCCCATTTGCCGATCTTGCCGCCGGCGGCATACAAGCCGCCTATGACGTGCAAGGTGATGCTGATCTGGTTCCTGTGCGCTTCGAGGAATTCCGATCCCGCATAGGCTGCCTCGACGCTGAGCTTGCCGTTGGACGCCAGCGACTCGTAGCCCAGGCTGATCTGCGCCCTGATGTCGATCTGCGAGCTGGTGTTCAGCAGCGAGTCCTCGACGCTGGTTTCCATCACGATCGTGCCGCCGAGATGGCCGGTCGCGAAATAATGCGTTCCGAATTGGTCGAAGAAGTCGAAATATTTCCTCAGGTTGTCGCCGTCGATATTGTCGGGAAGGCTTGCCACGGCGCTCGTGAAGTCCGCCGTGAGATCGCCGGCCGTGATGCCGTCGCGGCGCATATCAAGCGCCGTGAAGATGTCGAAATTCAGCGTATAGAACTGGCTCGAGCTCTGGAACAGCGTGTCGTGATACAGCAGGCTCGACTCCACCGATCCGGAATAGGTCACGCCGGCGTATTCGGCGTCGATCGCGGCGGAAAATTCGCGGTCGTAGTCCTCCTTGTTCTCCAGGAGCAGCGTCTTGGAGACGGAGCTGTAATGCGTCGCGGCGCTCGCCGTGATCTGGTCGGGACAAAGCTTGTCCGTGTCTTTCCACGAGAAGGTCTTGCCTTGGGCATAGGTGAGATTGAAGATCTCGCCTCTCAGCAGGTCGGCCTTCTTGGCGTTGTAGCCGTTGGCCGCCATGAGCGTCAGCTCGTTGAGGGTGTCTCCCATGGTCATCTTGGTCATGATCTGTTTCCCCTTGTGCGTGAACCGTTGCAGCTCACACTAGGGAGGTGCACGCGACCGCGCTGTCGCGAAGGCGACAGGAGGCGCTTTTTTATGCGCCGCCGCGGCGCTTTTTCAATGCGCCGCCGCGTTGAGCGCGCTCCACCCGCCCCACAGAATCTCGAGCCCGATGCAGAGCATGATGAAGGCCGAGAGCCGCACCACGACGTTGGTCCCGGTCTTGCCCAGCGCCGCGACGGTGCGCTCGGCGAAGCGGTAGCAGAACCATACCGTGAGCGCGATGGCGAGGAGGCCGACCAGGGTCGCGCTGCCGAACTGCGCGAACTCGCTCAGGTGGTCGAGGTCGGCGCCGCGCGGCCGCTGGCTGCCGAGCGCGATCGCGACCGAGATCGAGCCGGGACCGACGGTCAAGGGCATGGTCAGCGGATAGAACGGATCGGGGATCGGCGAGGTGTCCTTCTGCGCGTCGCGCTCGCCGTCGGGGCGCTCGTCGGAATTGAGCAGCTTCCAGCCGAACGCCGTCACCACCGCGCCGCCGCCGATGCGCACGACGGGAAGGCTCAAGCCGAAGAACTCCAGCACATGCGAGCCGATCAGGAACGAGCCGATCAAGAGGCAGACCGAGTTCAGCGCCACCCGGCGCGCCAGCCAGTTGCGCTGCTTGTAGGTGCAGAACTGCGTCAGCCCCAGGAACAGCGGCGCGCTGCCGACCGGATTGACGATCGGGAACAGCGCGCCGTAGGTGAGCAGCACGGTATCGACGAAGACGTTGGTCATGGCGGCATTCGTTTACGTTCGGTCCGCCGCCGTCTTACCTCACTGCGGCGCGAAGGCGAAGAGGTTCTGGGCGTCCCTGTTGTCGTTCTCCGTAGGGACCACGATGATCCCGCCGCCGGCACCCAGGCCTGTGGTCGGGACCGGCCCTCCGTTCTCGTTGAACGGCGCGACGGAGCCGCCGAGGTTCATGCTCCACGCGACCTGGCCTTGCGGCGAGACGACATAGAGGCCGCCCGCCGTGGTGCCTTCGATCGCATAGCCGTTGACGACGAGCGGCGCCGAGGTCATCGGCTCGTTGTTGAGGCTCGTGCTCCAGACCGCCGTCACCGATGCCGGGTTGGTCACGTCGTACTTGACCAGCGCGTTGTCGCTGGGCGCGATCATGAACCTGCTGCCGTTGTCGTCGTACACCGCAGGAACCACGTTGCGGCGCCCGATGTCGGGGAACGTGCCCAGCGTGGCGCCGGTCGCCGAATCCAGGATCGAATTCGGCTGCCCGCCTTGATCGCGGATGAAAAGCCGGTTGTCGAGGAACTGGACCGTCGTCGCGCCGCCGCCGCAGTTCTGCCCGTTCTGCCAAAGCTGGACGCCGTCGGTCAGCCGGTACTTGAAGACGCTGCAGGGATAGGCTTCGTACGTCCCGCCGTCGCCGATGGCGGGCGAGGTCGAGGGCGTTCCCCAGCCGATGCCCCAGCGCAGCAGTCCTTTGCGCTCGCTCGCAGCGGCTGTCTGCATGTAGACCGTGCCGTCGAACGCCGTCGGCGCGGACGCACCGTCGGGGGCATCATATGCTCCTTCGAGCTGGCTCCACTTGGTCCGGCCGGTCATGCCGTCGTACGAGGTCATGACGAGGTACCGGTCGAGCACGAATACTTGGCCGTCGTCATAGGTCGCATTCGCCCAGGTGTCGGCCGTGAAATCTATCTGGTTGTCGATGTACCGCTTCCACTTCGTCTTGCCGGTGGCGGCGTCGACCGCATAGAGGTCCACGCCTTCGTAATCGTTGAAGGCATGGTGCGCGATCGTCACATACACGATGCCGTTCGCGATCAGCGGATAGGACAGGCCCTGGCCCTTGATCTTCTTCTTCCACAGCAGCTTCAGCGGCGGCTGAAAGCCCGGCATGGCGACGCTGCCGGTATGGCCGGGGTTGAGCTGGAACGCCGTCGCGTCCTGCGCGCGCGCCGCCGGGACGACGAAGGCGGTCGCCGCGAGCGCGCATGCCGCCCACAGACCCGTTCGCCTCGCGGCTTGCGCAAGCTTCCCTGGGTTTCCCATTGCGCGCCCCTATTTCTTCGGCAACTGGAATACGACACCGTACCCGCCGGGACCGCCGACATTGGTCGTGCCGTAGAACATGCCGTTGACCAGCGTCAGCCCGGCCACCGGCCGCACGCCGTGCAGGCAGTTGCCGTCGTTGATGCAGAAATTGTGCAGCACCTTCTGCTTTCCGTCGGGCGATATCCTGAAAACCGTCCCGTATCCATTCGGTTCGGATCCGGCCCCGCCCGTCGTGGTGCCGTAGAGATAACCGTCGTCATCCAGCAGAAGCTGTCCCACCGGGCCCGCGCCGTCCAAGCCGCCCTTGAAAACGTAGAGCGTCGTCTTCGTACCGTCGGGCGCGATCCTGTAGACCGTGCCGCAGCCGCTTCCCAGGCATCCCGCGCTGCCCCCGCCATAGGCGGTGCCATAGAGATTGCCTGCTTGATCCTGGATCAACGCGCCTTGCGGGAAGGCTCCATCGCTTCCGCCCTTGAAGGCGTAGAGAACCTTGAAGCTGCCGTCGGTTGCAAGGCGGAACGCGACGCCGCAGGCCGTATCCGGACAATTGCCGAAATTGCCGCCGCCATTGCCCGTCGTGCCGTAAAGGTTGCCCGCGGCGCCCATCATCAGCTCGGCATAGGGATAAGCACCGTCGCTGCATTGCGGCGCCGAGCAGAATTGATGAAGCACGGTGAACGCGCCGCCTTGCGTAAGCTTGAAGACGACGCCGGCCCCATACTTGCCGCCATATTCCGTCACGCCGTATAGATTGCCGGCGTCGTCGGCGACCAGGCCGCTCTTCGGATAAGCGCCGTCGGGGCATGCGCCGTTCTTGAGCTTCTTGCAGAACTGGTAAAGAAGCGTCTGGGTGCCGTCGGCCGAGAGCTTGAACACGACGCCGAAATTCGTTCTGCCGCCGGCAACCGTCGTACCATAGAGATCGCCGTTCAGCCGCAGCAAGCGTCCTTGCGGGAACCCGCCGCTTTCCCTCGAACCGGGAAAGCCAAAGAGGACCGTCTCGGTTCCGTCCGGTGCAACCTCGTAGATCGAGCCGATGCCTGTTTCGCCGACACCGTTTTGGGTCGTGCCGTAGAGGTTGCCCTGCGAATCCGCGATCAGGCTGCCGGCGGGATAGTGCCCGTCGGCGTCGCCGAAGACATGGAGGACGGAAAAACCGCCGCGCGCCTGGGCGCTGCTTGCCGCGAAACCCAGCAACGCGCAGGCAAGCGCCAACGCGCGAAAACAACCCGATGTCTCGATCATGCGACGCCCCCGACCGCAATCGAAAGCATGCATGACGGATGAAAACCCGTCAACGAACGCGGGCACTTTGACGCTCGCTACAGCGGCACTTCGACCAGGTTGGGACCGCCGCTCGCATAGCCGTCTTCCAGCGCGCGCGTGAAATCCTCGAGCGAGGTCACGCGCCGCGCGGCGACGCCCATGCCTTGTGCTAGCTTCACCCAGTCGAGGTCGGGGCGGCCGATCTCGAGCATGTCGAGCGCCTTCGGCCCCGGCTGGCTGACCGCGGCGAGTTCGCCCTTCAATATCTGATAGGCGCGGTTGGCGAAGATCACCACGGTGATCGCCAAGCCCTCACGCGCCGCGGTCCACAGCGCCTGCAGCGTGTACATGCCGCTGCCGTCGGCTTCCAGGCAGAGCACCGGCCGGTCGGGGCAGGCCACCGCAGCGCCGATGGCGAGCGGCATGCCGATGCCGATCGAGCCGCCGGTATTGACCAGCCAGTCGTGCCGCGGCCCGCCCTTGGTCGCCGCCATCATGCCGCGGCCGGAGGTGATGGATTCGTCGACGACGATGGCACGCTCCGGCAAGGTCGACGCGACCGCCGCGGCCAGGCCTTCGATGGTGATCGGGCCCTGCGGCTTCTCCACGCGCGACGCCGGCACGAGCACCGCGGGCTTCGACATGTCGAGCGCTTCGAGCGCGCCCAGACAATCGTCCGAAGGCGTCGCCAGGGCAAGGACCTCAGCGCCTTCGGGCAGCAGCACGCTGGGCTTTCCCTGCCAGGCGAAGAAGGCGACCGGCACCGCGGCGCCGACCAGGATGAATTGCTCGAAGTCCTTGAGCTGCGCCAGCGCCTGCTCGACGACGTAAGCCACGCGGTCGACCTGCGGCAGCCCCGCACCGCGTTCGACGTGCGCGATGTTGAACGGCGCGAAGAGCCTGGCGCCGGTAGACGCGGCAACCTTGCCGGCGACCGCCAGCCCCTCGCCATGCGTAAGCGTCTCGCCGATCAACAGCGCGGTGCGCTTGCCGTTGGCGAGCATCGCGCGCGCCTGTTTGACGGCGGCGTCCGAAGGCATCGGCGCTTTGGCGACCTCAGGCACCGCGACCACCCCGCCGTCGTCGCCCCAGGCGGTGTCGGAGGGCAGGATCAAGGTCGCGATGCCTGTGGGCGTCGCGCATGCTGCCGCGATGGCTAAAGCGCAGTCGCGTCCCACCTGCGCCGACGACGGCGAGGAACGCAGCCATTTCGAATATTGCCCGGCCAGCGCCTCGATGTCGGCGGTCAGCGGCGCGTCGTACTTACGATGATAGGTCGCGTGGTCGCCAACGATGTTAACCAAGGGCACGCGCGCGCGGCACGCGTTGTGCAGGTTCGCCAGGGCGTTCGACAGCCCTGGCCCCAGATGGAACAACGCACACGCAGGTTTACCAGTCATCCGCGCATAGCCGTCGGCTGCGCCGGACGCCACGCCCTCGAACAGGACCGGCACGCCACGCATCCCGTGGCCGCGGTCCAGGGCATCGACGAAATGGATCTCGGAGGTCCCGGGATTCATGAAGCACACCTCGACGCCGCCGCCCACAAGCGTGCGGATCAGGCTTTCTGCACCGTTCATCCGTCCCTCTTCGATACAACCCGGAGCGCCCATCATGCGCGATGAAACCATTTCGATCCATGCCGGATACGAGACCGACCCCACGACCCACTCGGTCGCGGTACCGATCTACCAGACCGTGGCCTATGAGTTCGACTCGGCCGACCACGGCGCGGCCCTGTTCAACCTGGAGGTCCCCGGCAACATCTACAGCCGGTTGAGCAACCCGACCGTCCAGGTGCTGGAGCGCCGGGTGGCGGCCCTGGAGGGCGGCGTCGAGGCCCTGTGTGTCGGATCGGGAATGGCCGCGATCCACTACGCCATCGTCAACGTGGCCGAGGCCGGCACCAACATCGTCACCACGCCGCAGCTCTATGGCGCGACCTATACGCTGTTCAACTCGTTCCTGCGCAAGCAGGGCATCGAAGTGCGCTTCGCCGCCAGCGACACCCCAGCCGACGTCGAGGCGCTGATCGACGACAACACCCGCGCGGTCTATTGCGAGAGCATCGGCAACCCGGCCGGCAACGTCGCCGACATCGAGGAGCTGGCAAGGTGCGCGCACCGCCACGGCGTGCCGCTGATCGTGGACAACACGATCGCGACTCCGATGCTGTTGAAGCCGATTCATTGGGGCGCCGACATCGTCGTCCATTCGCTGACCAAGTTCTTCGGCGGCCACGGCACCACCATGGGCGGCGCCATCGTCGACAGCGGCAAGTTCGATTGGAAGGCCAACGCCAAGCGCTTCCCGATGCTGACCGAGCCGGAAGAGGCCTATCACGGCGTCGTCCATACCGAGCAGTACGGGCCTGCGGCCTTCGTCGCGCGCTGCCGCACGGTCTGCGCGCGCAACACGGGCTCGGTGCTGGCGCCGATGAGCGCGTTCCTGATCCTGCAGGGGCTCGAGACCATGCCGCTGCGCATGGAGCGCCACGTCAAGAACACGACGCGCGTCGCCGCCCATCTGTTCAACCATCCGCGGGTGGAGTGGTGCAGCTTCTCCGGCCACACCCGCGACCCCAACCACGCGCTGTCGAAGAAGTACCTGGGCGGCCACGGCCCGGCGTTCCTGAGCTTCGGCGTCAAGGGCGGCTTCGAGGCGGGCAAGCGGTTCCACGACGCGCTGAAGCTGTTCAAGCGGCTGGTCAACATCGGCGACGCCAAGTCGCTCGCCTGTCATCCGGCCTCGACCACGCACCGCCAGCTCACGCCCGAGCAGCTCGCCCAGACCGGCGTGAAGCCCGAAACCATCCGCCTGTGCATCGGCATCGAGCACGTCGACGACATCCTGGCCGACCTCGACCAGGCGCTGGAAGCCTCGGCCGGCGAGGTCGTCGAGCTGCAGCCGCGCAAGGTCGTGGGCTGGAGATAGGACGACAAAGCCATGCCCGCCATCCTCGAACGCGCACGACCGGGAAAGCGTACCGACGCGATCAAGCTCGGCATCGTCAACAACATGCCCGACGGCGCCTTGCTGTCGACCGCGCGCCAGTTCCTGAACGTGGTCGAAGCGGCGGCGCCCGATCTGCGCGTCTATGTCTCGCTCTACTCGCTGCCCGGCCTGTCGCGCAGCGACGCGGGCGAGCGGCACCTGAAGGACAACGCCTATCAGGATTTCGCGGACCTGACCGCGACAGGCCTCGACGCCGTCATCGTCACCGGCACCGAGCCCAAGGCCTCCGACCTTCGCGAGGAGCCCTACTGGCACGCGCTGACGCAGCTCTTCGACTGGCTCGACCATGACGGACCGACGGCGGCGTTCTCGTGCCTGGCCAGCCACGCCGCGGTGCTGCACTACGACGGCATCGAGCGGGTGCGCCTCCCGAAGAAGCGCTTCGGCATGTTCGACCACCATACGAACGGTCACGACGAGCTCACCCTCGCTCTGCCCGGCAGCTTCCGCGTCGCGCATTCGCGCTGGAACGAGGTGCCGGCCGACGCGCTGGGCGCGCATGGCTACCGCATCTTAACGGAGTCGGCGGATGCTGGCGTCGAGCTTTTCGTCAAGCAGCGCCGCAACCTCATGCTCTTCTTCCAGGGCCATCCGGAATACGACACCCATACGCTCGGCCGCGAGTACCTGCGCGACGTGCGGCGCTATCTGACGGGCGCGCGCGACGCCTATCCCGAAGTGCCGCGCAACTATTTCAACGCCACGGAGAAGGAGCTGCTCGACCGCTTCCGCGCCCGCGCCGCCAAGGAGCGCCACGAAGAGCTGATGAACCAGTTCCCGGTGCTCGCCAATCGCTTCCCGATGAAGAGCACGGTCGCGAGCAGCATGTACGGCGCCTGGCTGAGCGGCATCGCTGCGGCCAAGCGCATGCAGGCCGTCACGGCGACAAGCGATAGGACGGCTCTTCCGGGGGCGGGCTATGGAACGTGAAGCGATCCTGAAGGACATCTGGTGCCGCGCGCTGCAGCGCGACGCGGTCGGCCTCGACGACGACTTCTTCGACCTTGGCGGCGACTCCCTGATGGCGGTCGGGCTGTTCCTGGAGATCGAGCAGGCGCTCGGCATCAAGCTTCCCATCACCGCGATCTACGACGCGCCGACGATCGCGCGACAGATCGAATTGATCGATGCCGAAGCCGTGCCCCTGTTCTCGCCGCTGGTGCTGCTGAAAGAAGGCGACGAAAGCGCGCCGTTCTTCATCGTGCACGGCGTGGGCGGCACGGTGATCGAGTTCGCGTCGCTCGGCCGCCAGATCGCGACCGGCCGCGCCGTCTATGCGCTGCAGGCGCGCGGGCTGGACGGTGCCGACGCGCCGCTGGAGCGCGTCGAAGAGATGGCGGCGCTCTACGTCGCGGCGATCCGCAGCAAACAGCCGCAAGGTCCCTATTACATCGGCGGCTATTCCTTCGGCGGGCTGGTGGCGCTGGAGATGGCGCGGCTGCTCGGCGACGAAAACGTCGCGCGCCTGGTGATGATCGACACTTACGCCCATCCGCACACCTGGCCGTTCCGGACCAAGGCGCAGGTCAAGGCGCGCAAGCTGTTGAGCCGCGCCAAGGCCTTCGCGCGCCGTCCCGTCGCCGAGACGGCCGGCTTCGTGAAGCGCCGCATGACGGACCGCGCCACCTATATCAACAACTGGCTGGGCGCGGTCGATCCGAACCTGCCGCTGCCCTTGCGCCGGACGCGCATCGCGGGCGACGCGGCGCTGATCGCGTACACGCCGCAGCCTTACGCGGGCCGCGCGACCTTCATCCGCGCCGGCAAGACGGGCACCGTATTCCCTTCCGATGCGCGCAACGTCTGGCAGCGGCTGATCCGCGACTTCGAGGTCCAGACGACGCAAGGCGACCACCGCTCGATCCTGGTCGAGCACGCTTCGGCGCTCGCCGCGCGCATCGCGCCCCGACTGGCTTGAGGGGACCGGCATGAACGTCCACGATATCGTGTCCCAATGGGCAGCGCGCACGCCGGGTGCCGTCGCGCTTATCGACGGCGCGCGGCGCATGACCTATGCCGAGCTCGACAGCGCCATCCGCGCCTTTCCTCTCGACGGCGTGCGCCCCGGCGACCGCGCGATGATCGTCGTCGAGAACCGCATCGAGGACGTGGTCGGTTACTTCGCCTGCAACGCCCGCGGCGCCTGGCCTGTCGTGGTCAATGCCAAGCTCACCGGACGCGAGATCGACGAGATCCGCGAGCACGCAGGCGCGCGCACCGTCATCCGCAAAGGCAAGCTTGGCGAATTGCACGAAGCGGCGCCCGAGCCCGCGACCGATATCGCAGCGCTGATCTACACCTCGGGCACGACGGGCAAGCCCAAAGGCGTGATGCTGACCCACGACAACCTGATGTTCGTGGCGAAAGCGACCGGCGAGGCGCGCCGGCTCGCGCCGCAAGACCGCGTCTATGCCGTGCTGCCGGTCTCGCACATCCTGGGGCTGACCGGCGTGCTGCTCGGCTCGCTGCTGAACGGCGCGGCCGTGCACCTGGTCTCGCGCTTCGATCCGGCGGCGGCGCTCGCTTCCGACATCACCGTGATGATCGGCACGCCGTCGATGTATCAGATGCTGGGCGAATACGCGCGCCGCAAAGGCATCGCGCCGCCGAAGGGCCTGCGCCTGATCTCGTCGGCCGGCGCACCGCTGGACATGGCGACCAAGACCGCGACCGAAGAGGTCTTCGGCCAGACCCTGCACAACGGCTATGGCATCACCGAGTGCGGGCCCACCATCATGCTGACTCCGCTCGATGCGCCGCGCACCGATTGCGGCATCGGCCGATTGATGCCGGGCGTCGAAGCCAAGACCGTCAACGACGAGCTTTACGTGAGAAGCCCCGGCGTCATGAAAGGCTATTACCGCGATCCCGAACAGACCGCCGCCGCGGTCGACGCCGACGGCTGGTTCAAGACCGGCGACCTTGCCCGCTACGAGAACGACAGCTGGTTCATCACCGGCCGCGCCAAGGAAATGATCATCCGGTTCGGCTTCAACGTCTACCCCGCCGAGATCGAAGGGGTGCTCAACGCGCACCCCGCCATCGCGCGTTCCGCCGTGATCGGCCGCGACGACGAGATCGTGGCCTTCATCGAGGGTTCGGCCACCAGGGACGACGTCGTGCGCCACGCCGCGGCCAATCTCGCCCCCTACAAGCGGCCGACCGATATCCGCTTTCTGCCCGCTTTGCCGCTCTCTCCCGCCGGCAAGATATTAAAGTCGCAGCTCGCCCCTCTCATCTGACGGGAACTTTTTAGCAATTGACGCATTGTCTCAACGGGTTCCGCCGCGCTTGCGCGTGCCCGCACACATCTCCTTGGCGGGGCGTCGATTGGTTTCTTTGCGCAGCCTGTTGTCCGGACCTACGGATGCTCCGCCGGAGCCGCCGATACGCTCCGACATCTTTTCCATCGAGCGGCTGGAGCAGCACGCCGCGAGCCTGGCTGCCGCCCAGCCCGTCGTCATCGAGCGCGGCAAGTCCATCGGCCCCCGCCTGCGCGACAACACCCGCGTCCTGACGGAGGCCTATCGCACCATCGTCAAGGCGGCGCGCGACTCGCAGCCCATCACTCCGGCTGCGGAATGGCTGCTCGACAATTTCCACGTGATCGACGAGCAGATCCGCGAGATCAAGGACGACCTGCCGCCCGGCTATTACCGCCTGCTGCCGAAGCTGGCCGAAGGGCACCTCAAAGGCTATCCGCGCGTCTTCGGCATCGCCTGGGCCGTCGTCGCCCATTCCGACAGCGCTTTCGACATCGAGAAGCTGACGCGCTTCGTCGAGGCCTATCAGCGCGTCCAGCCGCTGACCATCGGCGAGCTGTGGGCGATCGCGATCACCTTGCGCATCACGCTGGTGGAGAACCTGCGCCGCCTTGCGCAAGGCATCGTCGCGCGCATCGAGGCCGGCAATACCGCCGACGGCATCGCCGAGCGCATCGTGTCGACCGGCAAGGTGGGCAACAGCGCCGCGGTGCTGCGCGAGCTGGAAGCCGCGCCCTGGTCGACCGAGTTCGCGGTGCACCTGGCGCAGCGCCTGCGCGATCGCGACCCCGCCGCCTCGCCGGCGCTCAACTGGCTGAACGAGAAGCTCGGCGCCGAGGGCGGCTCCATCGACCAGCTGCTGCGCGACGAGGTCCAGCGCCAGAGCGCGACCAACGTCACCGTGCGCAACGTCATCACCTCGATGCGCCTGATCTCGATGGTCAACTGGCCCGAGTTCTTCGAGAGCGTCAGCCTGGTCGACGGCGTGCTGCGCGCCGAAAGCAATTTCGCGGCCATGGATTTCGCGACGCGCGACCTCTATCGCAACGCGGTCGAGGAGATGGCGCGCGGCTCGGGCAAGCGCGAGGCCGAGATCGCCAAGCGCGCGCTCGACATGGCGAGGAAGGCGCCCAGGGGAACGCGCGCGGCCGAGCCCGGCTATTGGCTGATCGACGAGGGGCGCTGCGACCTGGAGAAGGCACTGGCGAGCCATGTGCCCCTCAAGACGCGCTTCTTCCGCGTCCAATCGCGCATCGGGGTGGCGAGCTATGCCGGCGCCATCGGACTGGTCACCGCGCTCGGCCTGGCGCTGGCGCTGTGGGCGATGCACGCGGCGGGAGCGAGCGACGCGATGCTGGTCGCGCTCGGCATCGTGGGTTTCGTGCCGGCGAGCGACGTCGCCGTCGCCGTCGTCAACCGCTGCATCACCGGCCAGATCGGCGCCGTGCGGCTTGCGGCGATGGAGCTGCGCGACGGCGTGCCGAACGAGATGCGCACGATCGTCGTGGTACCGACGCTGCTGACCAATGCCGAGGAGATCCGCGAGCAGATCGAGCGGCTGGAGGTGCACTATCTCTCCAATCCCGATGCCAATTTCAGCTTCGCGCTGCTCTCGGACTGGCGCGACAGCGAGATGGAGCACGCCCCCGGCGACGACGCACTGCTCGAAGAGGCCAAGGAAGGCATCGCGCGCCTCAACGAGCGCTATGGGCCGAACGGCAACGGCGCGCGCTTCCACCTGCTGCACCGCAAACGCGTGTGGAACCCGAGCGAGGAGAAATGGATCGGCTGGGAGCGCAAGCGCGGCAAGCTGCACGAGCTGAACCGCCTGTTGCGCGGCGCCACGGACACGACCTTCATGGCCCTGGACGGCGAGCCGCCGCGCCTGGCCGAGGGCGTGCGCTACGTGATCACGCTCGATGCCGACACCCGCATGCCCATCGGCACGGCCCGGCGGCTGGTCGGCAAGATGGCGCATCCGCTGAACAAGCCGGTGTTCGATCCGGCCTGCGGGCTGGTCGTGGAGGGCCACGCGATATTGCAGCCGCGGGTGACGCCGTCTCTGCCCATCGGCAAGGAAGGCTCGCTGTTCCAACGCATCTTCTCAGGCCCCAACGGGCTGGATCCTTACGCGCTGGCGATCTCGGACGTTTATCAGGACCTGTTCGAAGAGGGCTCGTTCGTCGGCAAGGGCATCTACGACGTCGACGTGTTCGAAGCTGCGCTGCACGGCCAGATCCGCGAGAATACCGTGCTCAGCCACGACCTGCTCGAGGGCATCTTCGCGCGCGCCGGGCTGGCCACCGACATCGAGGTCGTCGAGGAGTTCCCGTCGCGCTACGACGTGTCGGCGGCGCGCCAGCATCGCTGGACGCGCGGCGACTGGCAGCTGCTGCCTTACATCTTCGGCTTCGGCAAGACCGCGCATGACGACGTGCGCCGCACGCGCCTGCCGCCGATGGGCCGCTGGAAGCTGATCGACAACCTGCGCCGCTCGCTCTCCGCGCCCACGGCCCTGCTGGCGCTGCTGCTCGCCTGGGCTCTTCCCTTGCGTGCCGCGGCCGTCTGGACCGGCATCGTCCTCTTCACCATCGCGCTGCCGCCGCTGCTGCCCGCCATCGTCGCCGTCGTGCCGCCGCGCGCGCATGTCTCGCTGCGCAACCACTACCGCGCGCTGCTGCGCGACATCGAGCTCGGGCTGATGCAGACGGGCTTCCTGATCACCTTCCTCGCGCATCAGGCCTGGCTGATGGTCGACGCGGTGTCGCGCACGCTGTGCCGGCTGTTCATCCATCGCCGCCGGCTGCTCGAATGGGTGACGGCGGCGCAGGCGCGGCGCAATTCGAGCTTCGACAGCCGCGCCCTTGCCACCCAGATCGCCGCCAGCCTCGCCTTCGCGTTCGTCGTCGGCCTTGCGGTCGTGCTCGAGAACCACCGCACCGCGCCGATCGCCGGTCCTTTCCTGGCGCTATGGGTGCTCTCGCCGCTGGTCGCGCGCTGGGCGAGCCTGCCGCCCGCCAACGACGGACACATGGCGGTCGCCCAGGGCGATGCGCGCGCGCTGCGCTTGATCGCGCGGCGCACCTGGAGCTTCTTCGAGGCCTTCGTCACCGCCGACGACAACCATCTGCCGCCCGACAATTTCCAGGAGAGTCCGGCTGCGGTCGTGGCGCGGCGCACCTCGCCCACCAATATCGGGCTCTACCTGCTGTCGAACGTCGCGGCGCGCGATTTCGGCTGGCACGGCACGACGACCATGCTCGAGCGCGTCGAGGCGACGCTCGCCACCATGGACAAGCTCGAGCGCTTTCGCGGCCACTTCTACAATTGGTACGAAACCGAGCACCTGCGCACGCTCGAGCCCAAATACATCTCGTCGGTGGACAGCGGCAATCTGGCCGGACATCTGATCGCGCTGGGCAACGCCTGCCGCGAGATCGCCGAGGCGCCGCTGATCGCGCCGCGCTGGTGCCAGGGCTTGAGCGACGACCTTGCTTTGCTGCGCGAAGTCTCGCGCAACATCGCCGAGATCGACGCCGCGGCCGCGCTGGTGAGCGATCCGCCCGAGACCGCACGCAGCACCGCGAGGCGGCTGGCCGATCTCACCGCCGCCGCCGATACGCTGGTTCAGAAGGCCGCGGGCGAGGAAGAGAAGCTTCGCGCGCGGGCATTCCGCGACGACGTCGCCGCGCATTGCCGCGACCTCGACCTGTTGATGCCCTGGGCAAGCCTGATCGACGGCGACGGCGTGCTGCTGCTCGACGTGATCCCCACGATCGCCGAGCTGCCGGACTATTGCGAGAAGGCGCTCGAGGGTCTCGCCGACGGACCCGTCAAGGACGCGCTGGAGAAGGCCGCCGCGGCGTCGCGCCAGATCTGCCTTCGCCTGAAGACCATCGAGGAAACCGCCAAGGCGATGTCTATGGCGATGGAGTTCGGCTTCCTGTTCGACGCGGGCCGCCAGATGCTCTCCATCGGCTATCGCGGCAACGACGGAAGCCTGGACGGAAGCTTCTACGACCTGCTCGCCTCGGAAGCGCGGCTGGCGAGCTTCTTCGCGATCGCCAAGGGCGACGTGCCGGCCAAGCACTGGTTCCGCCTGGGAAGAACGCTCACGCCGATCGACGGCAGCTCGGGGCTGATCTCGTGGTCGGGCTCGATGTTCGAATATCTGATGCCGTCTCTCGTCATGCGCGCGCCGGCCGGCAGCCTGCTCGAGCAGACCAACCGCCTCGTCGTATGGCGTCAGGAGCATTACGGCACCGAGCTCGGCATCCCCTGGGGCGTGTCGGAATCGGCGTTCAACGCGCGCAACATCGAGCAGACCTATCAGTATTCCAGCTTCGGCATCCCCGATCTCGGCTACAAGCGCGGGCTGTCGGAGAACGTCGTCATCGCGCCCTACGCGACGGGCCTGGCGGCGATGATCGATCCGGAAGCCGCGGTGCGCAACTTCGAGCGCATGGCCAGGATCGGCGCGCGCGGCACCTATGGCTGGTACGAGGCGATCGACTATACCAGCGCGCGCCTTCCCGAGGGCGACAAATGCGCCGTCGTGCGCTGCTACATGGCGCATCACCAGGCGATGACGATCCTGGGGATCGTCAACGCGCTGCAGGACGGCGCGATGCGCGCGCGCTTCCATGCCGAGCCGATGGTCCAGGCGGCCGAGCTGCTTTTGCAGGAGCGCATGCCGCGCGACGTCGCCCTGACGCGGCCGCCGCCCGAACAGGTGAACGCCGGTGCCGAAATGGCATTGGTGCCCGAGGCGCAGCGCACCTACAACTCGGCGCATTCGCGCATGCCGCGCACCCAGATCCTGTCCAACGGCCGCTATGCGCTGATGATGACCGCCGTGGGCTCGGGCTATAGCCGCTGGCGCGACATCGCCATCACGCGCTGGCGCGAAGATCCCACGCGCGATCCGTTCGGCACCTATATTTTCCTGCGCGACGTCAAGAGCGGCGAGACCTGGTCGGCGGGCTATCAGCCCACGGCGCTGGAGCCCGACAGCTACGACGTCACCTTCAGCGAGGACCGCAGCGAGATCGCACGCCGCGACGGCACCCTCGTCACCGCCCTGGAAGTGATCGTCTCGCCCGAGGACGACGGCGAGGTGCGCCGCGTCTCCATCACCAATCGCGGCCCTCGCATGCGCGAGATCGAGCTCACCTCCTATGCCGAGATCGCCCTCGCCCGCCAGGCCGACGACGTCGCGCATCCGGCCTTCGCCAAGCTCTTCGTCGAGACCGAGTTCGTCGCCAATGCCGGCGCGATCCTGGCGACGCGCCGGCGGCGCTCGGACGGCGATCCGCAGGTCTGGGCCGCGCATCTCTCGGTGCTCGAGGGCGAGAGCGCCGGCGACGTGCAGTTCGAGACCGACCGCGTGCAGTTCCTAGGGAGAGGCCGCACCATCCGCTCGCCGGCGGCGATTGCCGACGGCTGGCCGCTGTCGAACACGGCCGGACCGGTGCTCGATCCGATCTTCAGCCTGAGGCGGCGCGTGTGCATCCCGCGCGGCGCCACGGCGCGCGTGTCGTTCTGGACGCTCGCAGCCGCGACGCGCGAGGACATCCTCGACCTCGTCGACCGCCATCGCGACGCTCAGGCCTTCGAGCGCGCGGGCACGCTCGCCTGGACCCAGGCGCAGATCCAGCTGCGCCATCTGGGCATCGCCGCCGACGACGCGCACCTCTTCCAGCGCCTCGCGAACCACGTGCTCTATCTCGATCCGGTGCTGCGTCCCGCGTCCGACCAGATCCGCCGGGGGCTGCGCAAAGTATCCTCGCTCTGGGCCACGGGAATCTCGGGCGACCTGCCCATCGTCGTGGTGCGCATCGAGGACGAGCAGGACCTCGCTTTGGTGCGCAAGCTTCTGCGCGCGCACGAGTACTGGCGGCTGAAGCAGCTCGCCGTCGACCTGGTGATCCTGAACGAGCGCGCCGCATCCTATGTGCAGGACCTGCAGAGCACGCTCGACAGCATGGTGCGGATGAACCAGGCGCTGCCCAAGTTGGCGGCCGAGGAGACGCGCGGCCGCGTCTTCGTGCTGCGCTCGGACCTGATCGCGGCGGAGACGCGTTCGCTGCTGCTCGCCGCGGCGCGCGCCGTCCTGCATGCCGGCGCCGGGACCCTGGCCGAGCAGGTCAACCGCGCGCGCGACTTGAAGCCTGCTCTGCCTCCGCCGCCGCGCCGCATCGTCCCGCTGGGCATGCCCGACTTGCCCCCGCCGAAGCCGGCGATGGAGTTCTTCAACGGGCTGGGCGGCTTCGTCGAGAACGGCCGCGAATACATGACGGTGCTGGAGGGCGGACAGGCCACGCCGGCGCCGTGGGTCAACGTCGTCGCCAACGAGGGCTTCGGCTTCATCGTCTCCACCGACGGCGGCGGCTTCACCTGGTCGCGCAATTCGCAGCAATACCAGATCACGCCGTGGTCGAACGACGCGGTGAGCGATCCGCCGGGCGAGGTGATCTATGTGCGCGACGAGGAGACCGGCGAGCTGTGGGGGCCGACCGCGCTTCCCATCCGCGAAAAGACCTCGAGCTATTCCGCGCGCCACGGACAGGGCTACAGCCGCTTCGAATGCACCGGTCACGGCATCTCGCTCGAGCTCACGCAATTCGTCGCCAAGGACGATCCGGTTAAGATCTCGCGCCTCAAGATCGTCAACCGTTCGGGGCGCGCGCGGCGCCTGTCGGTGACGTCTTATGTGGAGTGGGTGCTCGGCCCCAACCGCACCAGCTGCGCGCCTTACGTCCTTACGGAGGTTCATCCCGCGACCGGGGCGATCTTCGCGCAGAACCCATGGAACGATCAGTTCGGCGGCCGCGTCGCGTTCTGCGACCTGGGCGGCAAGCAGATGGCGTGGAGCTGCGACCGCACCGCCTTCATCGGCCGCGACGGCAGCCTGGACCGGCCGCTGGCGCTGTCGCTGGGCCAGCCTTTGCCGGGCAAGTCCGGCGCGGCGCTGGACCCCTGCGGCGCGCTGCAGGCGCCGGTGCGGCTTTCGCCGGTCGGCCAGCAGGAGATCGTCTTCATCCTGGGCGAAACCGAAGACAAGGCAAAGGCCGAAGCGCTGGTCGCCAAGTATCGCAAGGCCGACCTCGACGCCGTCTTGGCCGAGGCGACGCAGCAATGGGACGACATGCTGGAGCGCGTGCAGGTGAAGACGCCCGACCGCGCGCTCGACATCCTGTTGAACCGCTGGCTGCCCTATCAGGCGCTGGCCTGCCGGGTGTGGGCGCGCACCGGCTTCTATCAGGCGAGCGGCGCCTACGGCTTCCGCGACCAGCTCCAGGACACGATGGCGCTGTCGCTGGCGCGGCCCGACATCGCGCGCGAGCACCTGCTGCGCGCGGCCGGCCGCCAGTTCCGCGAAGGCGACGTGCAGCATTGGTGGCTGCCCGAGAGCGGCAAAGGCATCCGCACGCGCATCTCGGACGACCGCGTGTGGCTGGGCTATGCCGTGGCGCACTACGTCAAGGTGACCGGCGACGTCGGCATCCTCGACGAGCCGGTCGGCTGGCTCGAAGGTCCGGTGCTGCGCGACAACGAGCACGACGCCTTCTTCGAGCCCACGGTCTCGGACGACAGGGCGCCCCTCTTCGACCATTGCGCGCTGGCGCTCGACAAGAGCCTCGGCATGGGGCCGCACGGACTGCCGCTGATGGGCACCGGCGACTGGAACGACGGCATGGACCGCGTCGGCGCCGGCGGCAGGGGCGAAAGCGTGTGGCTGGGTTGGATCCTCTACGCGACGCTCAACGCCTTCGCGCCGCTTGCCGAGAGGCGCGACCAGACCGAGCACGCGGCCGAATGGCGCGACGCCGCCGCGACGCTCAAGGCCGCGCTGGAGCGCGAGGCCTGGGACGGCGACTGGTATCGCCGTGCCTTCTATGACGACGGCTCGCCTCTCGGCTCGGTGTCGAACAACGAGTGCCGCATCGATTCCATCGCGCAGAGCTGGGCGGTGATCAGCCGCGGCGCCGAAACCACGCGCGCCAAGCGCGCCATGGATGCGGTCGACAAGTATCTCACCCGCCGCGACGACAGGCTGTCGCTGCTTTTCACGCCGCCTTTCGACCGCCCGAGCCACGACCCGGGCTACATCAAGGGCTATCCGCCGGGCATCCGCGAGAACGGCGGCCAATACACCCATGCCGCGGCTTGGGCCGCCATCGCCTTCGCGATGCAGGGCGACGGCGACAAGGCGGGCGAGCTGCTCTCGCTGCTCAACCCGATCCATCACGCCGACAGCGCCAACGGCATCCATCGCTACCGCGTCGAGCCCTACGTCATCTGCGCCGACGTCTATTCGATGCCGCCGCATGCCGGTCGCGGCGGCTGGACCTGGTACACGGGCTCGGCCGGCTGGTACTACCGCGCGGTGCTCGAATGGCTGCTGGGCTTCCGCGTGCAGGGCGACAGCTTCATCCTGGATCCCTGCGTCCCGCACAATTGGCCGAGCTTCGAGATCAGCTACCGCTACAAAAGCTCCCGTTACGACATCGTGGTCGAGAATCCGTTGAGCGTGTCGCGCGGCATCCTGGCGGCGAAGCTCGACGGCAAGATGCTGAGCAACACCTCGCTGGTGCCGCTCGCCGACGACGGGGCGACGCACCAATTGCGCGTCATCCTGGGCTGACGCATAGTTGCGTCATGATCGACGGACATTGCGACGACAAATTCGCGGGCGTGCGCGCCGCGTTCCAGGCGAGCTTCGACAAGGGCGACGAGGTCGGCGCGTCGGTTTGCATCACCAAGGACGGCGAGACCGTCGCCGATCTTTGGGGCGGCGACATGGACGCGGCCAAGACCAGGCCGTGGACGCGCGACACCATCGTCAACGTCTATTCCACGACCAAGACGATGACGGCGCTGGTGGCGCTGATGCTGGCCGACCGCGGGCTGATCGATTTCGATGCGCCCGTCGCACGCTATTGGCCGGAATTCGCCGCCAACGGCAAAGCCGACGTCAAGGTCAGCCACTTGATGAGCCACACCTCCGGCCTCTCAGGCTGGAAGGAGAAGGTGACGAAGGAAGATCTCTACGATTGGGACAAGGTCACCGCGCTGCTCGCCGCGCAAGCGCCGTTCTGGGAGCCGGGCACGAAGGCGGGCTACCACGCGCTGACGCAGGGCTATCTCGTCGGCGAGGTGATCCGCCGCGTGTCGGGCAGGACCGTCGGCACCGTATTTCGCGAGGAGATCGCGCAACCGCTCGGGGCCGATTTCCGTATCGGCCTGCCCGCCTCGGAGGACGGCCGCGTCGCCGAGCTGATCCCGCCGCCGACCGCCGCCTTCGCCAACCCCGACCGCAACGAGCTTCAGGCGGCCATGGCGGACAATCCGCCCATCGACGTCGGCGAGACCAAGACGCGCGCCTGGCGCGCCGCCGAGATTCCGGCCGCGGGCGGCACGGGCAATGCGCGCTCGGTCGCCTCGGTGCATCGCATCCTTGCCAATGGCGGCACCGCGGACGGCAAGCGTTTCCTGTCCGAAGCCGGATGCCGCAAGGCGCTGGAGGTGCAGTTCGAAGGCACCGACCTGATCCTGGGCGTGCCGGTGCGTTACGGCATGGGCTTCGGCCTTCCGGGCGGGATGCTGCCGCTGCCCAATCCCAACACCGTCTTCTGGGGCGGCTATGGTGGGTCGCTGGCCATCATCGACATGGACGCGCGCACGACCTTCGCCTATGCCATGAACCGCATGATCGCGACCACGACCGGCGACATGCGCGCCTTCCTGCTCGCCAGCGCGATGTGGCAGGCCCTGGCTTAGGTGCCGCAGAAGGTGCGGGTCACGACTTCATCGGGTTTGGGCGGATCGGCGTAGGCCGCAAACTCCGGCTGCGCGTCGAACGGCCTGCCGAGCACCTGGACCAGCGTTTCGAAGGCCGCGAAGTCCTCGCGGTCGACCGCGGCGCGGATCGCCTCTTCCACCCGATGGTTGCGCGGGATGACGCGCGGGTTGGCACGTGCCATCGCGCCGGGATCGTCGGCCCGCGCGCGCCAGCGCTCCTGCCAGTCGCCGAAGCCAAGCTCTTCGCCGTCGGTCAACCGGCGGAAGGTGAGCGTGAAATCGGCCTCGTGCGCCGCCATGGCGTCGAACAGTTCGCCCGCGAGCGCCATGTCGTCGCCGGTCATCGCGGCGATGCCGAGCTTGGCGCCCAGCACCCGGCGCCAGGCGGTCTCGAACAGCGGCGGGAACTGGGTCAGCGCCGCATTGGCGCGGTCGACGGCCTCTTCTTCGTTCTCGGAAAGCAGCGGCAGCAGCGTCTCGGCCAGCCGCGCCAGGTTCCAGCGCGCGATGGCCGGCTGGTTGGCGAAGGCATAGCGGCCATGGGCGTCGATGGAGCTGAATACCGTCTCCGGGTGATAGCGGTCCATGAAGGCGCAGGGGCCGTAGTCGATGGTCTCGCCCGACACCGTCATGTTGTCCGTGTTCATCACGCCGTGGATGAAGCCCACGCCCATCCAGCGCGCGACCAGCGCCGCTTGGCGCGCGATGACGCCTTCGAGCAGGCCGAGCGCGCCTTGTGCCTCGGGGTAGTGCCGCGCCAGCACGTGCTCGACGAGCAGCCTCAGCGCTTCGACGTCGCCCCGCGCGGCGAAGAACTGGAACGTGCCGATGCGGATATGGCTCTGCGCCACCCGCGCCAGGATCGCGCCGGGCAGCGCGGTCTCGCGCCACACGCCTTCGCCCGTGATCAGGGCTGCGAGCGCGCGCGTGGTGGGGATGCCGAGCGCCGCCATCGCTTCGCTGACGATATATTCGCGCAGCACCGGCCCCAACGCCGCGCGTCCGTCGGCGCCGCGCGAGAACGGCGTCTGGCCGGCGCCTTTGAGCTGGATGTCGCGGCGCATGCCTTTCGTGTCGACGACCTCGCCCAGAAGGATCGCGCGGCCGTCGCCGAGCTGCGGCACGAAATGGCCGAACTGATGACCGGCATAGGCCATCGCGATCGGCTCGCTGCCCGGCGCCGCCGCATTGCCGGCGAGGAAGGCCACGCCTTCGTCCGACATCAGCGCGTCCGGATCGAGACCCAGCTCGCGCGCCAAGGCGCCGTTGAGCTTGACCAGCTTCGGCGCCTTGACGGGGGTGGGCGGCAGCCGGGCATAGAACCGCTCCGGCAGCCGCGCATAGGAATTGTCGAACGGGAACATCGATGCCTTTCATATCCTCCCCCGCTTCGCAGGGGAGGATAAGTTATTCGCCCTTTCCGTTCGGGCCCGGCAAGGCCGCCGTGTCGTCCTTCGGCGCCTCGCGCTGCAGCCGTCCCATCAACAACGGCACAAGCGCGTTGAGGCTCCCGCCCAATCCCGCGTCGCCGCCCAGCGACAGCGCCAGGTTCTCCGGCACGAACCGCTGGTGGCCCTCGGCCAGCGCGCGCACGACGTTGACGAGCGCCGTCTGGTCCTTGCCGATGGCCTCCTGCTGCGCGGCCAGGCCCTTGGCGATGGCCAGGCCGTCGGCCTCCGTCTTGACCGCGCTGGCACGGCCGACCTTGTCGAGGCGATAGGACTCACCGTCGGCCTCGGCCTGCACGCCCATCGCCTTGTTCTTGGCGATGTCGATGCCGATGGACGAGCGCGCCAGGTCGCTCTGCATGTCGGCCTTGCCGCGCGCCTGCTCGAGCTCGAGGCGCTGGCCCTGTGCCTTCTCTTCCGCCTTGTAGGTCTCCTGCTGCTGGTTGGCGATCTCGCGCGTGGTGAGCACCTCGACCAGCTGCTGCGGGAAGACGACGTCCTGGATGTACACGCCGCGCGTTTCGATGCGGTAGTCCTTCAGCTTCTCGGTGATGTGGACCTGCGCCTGGTTCTGCACGTCCTGGCGCTTCTCGATGAAGTCGATGGCGGGCATCGACTGCAGCTTGTCGCGGAAGTGGTTGCCCACCGCGGCCTGCAGCACCTCGGTCACCAGGTTCAGCATGGTGCCGACGATCGAGATCACCTTCGGCGCCTCGGTGTCGGGGACGTGGATCTGCACCTGGAGGTCGATGTTGAAGACGAAGCCTTCCTTCGACTTGGCGGTGATCTGCTTCAGGCCCTTGTCGAGATTGTGCGCCGTCGAGGTCGCGTCCGCCCAGTTCAAGGTGAGGATGAAGGTCGGCACGATCTCCGCCGAATAGCAGCGCGGGTTGATCGCGTATTTGCCGGTGCGCAGCGGCTCCTGCCAGATGCCGCGATGGCCGGGGCGCACGAGAGAGCCGAACTTGAAGTCGGCGCCCGACGTGTCCTCGGTTGCGAGGCCGACATAGGCCTTCAAGACCGCGACCTCGCCCTGGTTCACCACCAGCATCGGCACCATCTCCACGGCCACCAGGAACGGGTTCAGGTTGTAGGCGCCATACATCAAGGGATCGTGCTGCAGGCCGATGCGGCCGCCGTGGTCGAGGAAGGCCTGGAAGTCCTGGTAGTTGTTGTGCTCCTCGTTCTTGACCGCGAGGATCGCCTCGACCAGGTCGCTGTCCTTGGCTGTAGGCTGCGATTCCAGCGCGGCAAGATCGACGAAGTCGCCGATGCGGTTGGCGATGGCGCCCTTGGGCAGCGGCGGGCCGTCGAAGGTCGTGACGATGCCGATCATGTCGACGACCTTGCCGTCCTGGAAGAAACGCGGCTCGATGCGCACGACCTCGAGCTGCACCGGCTCGAGCCCGAAGGATTGGGCTTTAAGCGCGCCCTTGCGTTCGAGCGTCGCGTATTCGTCGTCGACCGGCACGCCATAGACCGCGTCGCGGGTGATGACGAGGAAGCCCACCGGATGGATCGGCACGACGGTGCCCGGCGGCAGCACGGGGCGCTGCACGCCCTTCTCGCCGCCGCCCATGACGAAGGCTTCGATGTCCTGGAAATTGCCGAACTCCTTTTTGAAGATGCCCGACTTCGCGCCCACCGGCAGCGGCTGGCCGACCTGGGCGATCACCACGCCGATCTGTCCGGCGGGGATCTGCACCATCGGATGGCGCGTGACGTCGTAGACCGGCCACAGCTTGAACTGCACGCCCGGCATCAGCAGCCGCGCCTGATAGCCGGCCTCGCCGTTGAACGCGACGACGCTGCCGGCGGTGAGCTTGCGCGCGCCGAAGCGCTTGCGCACCAGGCCCACCTCGACGGGGCCGATGGTGCGGATCGATTTGGTGACCACGATCCAGGCGATCGCCGCGAGGACGATCAGCCAGAACCACAGGCTGGTGCTGTGGCCTTCGAGGAAACTCAGAATGGCTTGCATGACGAAAAGCCCCTTTCGCGGGCAAAAACCCACGGTCGAAATATCTGGTGCGACTATGGCGCATTCAATGGGGCGAAATATATTCCGCCCCGGTCAAAAAGCCGCTTGACTGGCGGGTATCCGGTTCGTGTTACGGGCGAGTACCCGCGGCGCGCATCACGTCGCGACGCGAATCTCCTTCAAGCCCCGGAAGAACGGCATGCTGCGCCATTCGGGCTTGGCGTCCTGATCGACGAGCCGAAGGTTCGGGAAGCGCCGGAACAGCGTGACGAGCGCGACCTGCGCCTCCAGACGCGCCAGCGGCGCGCCGATGCACAGATGCAGGCCGCCGCCGAAGGCCACATGCGGCGCGTCCTTGCGCGCGATGTCGAAGCGGTGCGGATCGGGAAAGGCGGCGGGGTCCCGGTTGGCGCCGCGCAGCGACATGAACATCGACTGCGCCTGGCGGACCGGACAGCCGCCCACGTCCATGTCGCGCGGCGCAATGCGGCCCGTGATGTCGACGGGACTCTCGTAGCGCAGCACCTCCTCCACCGCGCTGTTGATCAGCGACGGATCGGATTTGAGCTTGGCGAGCTCGCCCGGATGTTTGAGCAGCAGCCACACCGCGTTGCCGATCAGGTCGGTGGTGGTGAGATTGCCGCCGATGAGCAGGCCCTGAAGGTTGTTCGAGATCTCGCCGTCGCCCAAGGGCGCGCCCTCGGCCTGGAGCTTCATCATGTCGCTGGTGAGGTCGTCGGCCGGCTCGGCGCGGCGGCGCTGCATCAGGTTGCCCATATATTCCGACAAGGCATTGGTGCAGACGATGAGGCGCTGCGTGTCTTCTTCCGAGCGGAACGGGTTGAGCCCCAGGATCGCGCCTTCGCTCCATTCGCGGAACTCGGTCAGTCGGCTCTCGTCGACACCGAGGATGCGCGCGATGACGTCGATGGGCACGCGCAACGCGAAGTCGTTCATCGCGTCGAACTCACTCCTGCCGTCGACGAGGTCGAGCCATTGGTCGACGACCTGCTGCACCAGGCCTTTGCACCTGGCGACGCGCTTGTAGAGCGCCTTGGCGAAGGGGCCGCGGATGCGCATGTGGTCGGGCTCGTCCATCAGCAGGATGCCCGACCGCGCCTCTTCCTCGGACATGCGGATGCCTTCGATGCGCTGCTCGAGGATGGCGCGCTGGATCGTGGCCTCGGGCTCGGCGCGCTCCGGGCTGCGCCACATCGAGGTGTCCGACAGCACGCCGCGCACGTCGGCATGGCGCGTCAGGATGAAGGTGCCCGCCACCGTGTCGCGATGCACCGGACACTCGCCGCGCAGGCGGTCGAGGAGCTTGTGCGGATCGTCGTTGAACTCGGGATTGAGCGGGGTGAGCTGGAACACCCCGGGAAGCGGGGTGTCGGACGGAGCGTCTGACGGAATATCGGACATGGCGGCCACCGAATGACAATTTGTCAGCGGCCCAATCTAGTCGCCGCGCGGCCGGTTGTCGACGCCAAGGCGAGACAAAGGAATTCCCGGCGTGGAGGGTCTCCTGGCCTTCTCCACGCCGGCATTTCGGTGTTGCCAATGCGGTCGGCGGCGAAGGTCCTCACAACCAGTCCGACCGCACCCAGAAGACCAAACGCAAATCATATAGCGTCGAGAGTGGGGGGCAAGGGACTTGAACCCTTACGAGAGGACCCTCTCGACGCCTTGGCAAGGCGCTGCGTCTACCAGCTTCCGCCAGCCCCCCCGGTAGCCTGCCGAGGGGTAGTTTGCATATATGCGACAGCGCCGCCACCGATTACAAAGTGCGCCAACGGCCAATTCAAGCATCGTGTTGCTTTTACTCGACGACCATCGTGTCGTCGTCGTTGGGCAGCGGCTCGGCTTTCGGGCCGGCGGGAACCGGAGGCACGGCCAAAGCCGCCAGGATCGCCGCGAAGTGCTTGTCGCGATCGAACGAGGCGCGGTCGGTCGTCCAGCCCAGCCGCACGATCACGGCACCGCGCGACGGGAAGATCGTCACGAACTCGTCGTTGTGACCCTCGGCCGCGAAGAACTGCGGCAGGTGCGGGAACTCGCGCTTGCCGCGGTCGACGGCGTTCAGCCAGAAATGCGCGCCATAGCCGCGGCGCGCATCGGCCGGCGCGGGCCGCGAGAAGAAGTCGACCGTGCTCTCGGACAAGAGCCGCCGGCCGTTGATCGTGCCGCGATCGAGGCAGAGCAGGCCGAACCGCGCCCAATCGCGCGCGGTCGCATACATGTAGGAGCTGCCGACGAAGTTGCCGCTCTCGTCGGGCTCGATGAGCGCGCTCGTCATTCCGGCCGGACCGAACAGCTTCGCGCGCGCATAGGCTTCGTAATTCTTCAGCGTGCCGCCCGACTTCTGGAACACGATGCGCGACAAGAGGTTCGCCGTGCCCGAGGAATAGGACCACGCCGTGCCCGGCGCATGCGCCAGCGGCTTCGCCGCCGCGTATGCGCCCATGTCCGGCTCCTGGAACAGCATGCGCGTCGAGTCCGAGCCGGGATCGTAAGGCTCGCGGAATTCCAGCCCGCTCGACATATTAAGCAACTCGGCAGTCGTGATCGCGCCGCGCGGATCGCCGGGCCACGCCCATTCCTTGACCGGCGCGGGGCCGTAGAGGTCGAGCTTGCCGGCATCGGCCAGCGTGCCGATCAGCGCCGCGGTCACGCTCTTGCTCGCCGACCAGCCGAGGAACCGCGTGCTTGGTCCATAGCCCGCCGCGTAACGTTCGGCGACGATTCGGCCCTTGTAAACGACCACGATCGCGCGCGTGTCGATGTCGTGCTGCGGCGTCTCGTCGAAGAAGGAGTCGGCGACCGCGCGTTCCAGCGCGCCGGCATCGACACCCTCGGGCAGGTGCTTGAGATCGACGGCGTCGCCTTTGGGCCACGGCTCGGCACGTGGCGCCGGCGACGGAACCGGAATGCCCCGCGCCTGCTCGCGCAGCTTCTGGGCGTCGGAATTCACGAGCAGGGTGCAGCCGATGCCGGGGCGGTAGACCGACTTGCGCGGCGACAAGCCCAGCACCGATACCGTGACGGACTTCTCGGCGTCGTCGATCCGGTAGCGGTTGAAGCGCGTCAGCGGCGACAGCCGCAGGATGTCGTCGCGCACCACGACGTCGAGCGGACGGCCCGAGACATAGACCCCGGCACAGGCGAGCTGCGCCGAGACGCCGTTGCCGACGGGCAGCGCATTGCGCGCAAACGGCGCTTGCGCAGAGAAATAGAACAGCCACACGCCGCCGCCGGCCGCCAGAACGGCCAGCGCGGCGAGGACGAACCCCGCCCATTTGAAAACTCTGGCCATCGACGCCCCCACTCCCTTGCGCCATTCTAGCCTCAGGAAAAACCGGGAGGAAACAGATGACCGGCAACCGGCAATGGATCTATGCGCGCAAGCCCGCGGCCGAAGTGGGGCCCGACAATTTCGACCTCAAACAGACGCCGGTCCCGGAGCCGAAAGCGGGCGAAGTGTTGGTTAAGACGACGCTGCTCTCGCTCGATCCGGCGAGCCGCGCCTGGATGCAGGGCGCGACCTATCGCTCGCAGCTCAATCCCGGCGACGTGATGGCGGGCTGGGGCCTGGGCGAGGTCGTGGCCTCCAACGCCAAGGGCTTCGAGCCCGGCGACTTGGTGAGCGGCGAATACGGCTGGCAGCAATATGCCGCGATGCCCGCGCGCGCGCTGACCAGGCACGACCGCAAGCACAAGCCCGAGCATATCCTGGGCGCGCTGGGCATCACCGGCTTGACCGCCTATTTCGGCATGCTCGACGTCGGCCGTCCGCGGCCCGGCGAGACGGTGCTGGTGTCGGGCGCGGCGGGCGCGGTCGGCTCCATCGCCGGACAGATCGCCAAGATCTCCGGTTGCCGCGTGGTAGGCACCACGCGCGGCGCCGACAAGTGCAAATGGATCGTCGACGAGCTCGGCTTCGACGCGGCGGTCGACTATGCGCAAGGCAATCTCGACAGGACGATCAAGGCGGCGTGCCCCAACGGCGTCGACGTCTATTTCGACAACACCGGCGGCGAGGTGCTGGAGGTCGCGCTACGCCGCATGAACCTGTTCGGGCGCGTCGCCTGCTGCGGCGCGATCTCGCAATACAATACCGGCACGCCGTCGCCCGGACCGTTCGGCGTGCCCGGCTTCCTGGTCACCAAGCGCATCCGCATGGAGGGCTTCGTGGTGATGGACTTCTACAACCGCAAGGCCCAAGCCGAAGCCGCGCTCGCCCGCTGGCTCGACGACGGCGTGCTGAAGGCGCCGGTCGACATCGTCGATGGCTTCGAGAACATGCCCTCGGCGCTGGTCGGCATGTTCGCGGGCAGGAACAAGGGCAAGCTGATGGTGCGGGTGTGAGCGACGGTCCGCGTGCGAACCTCGCGCGCGAGTTCGTCGGCCTGCCCTCGCCCAACATGCCGCGCGCCGGCGCGGGCGGGCATCCCTGCCAGGGACTTTACTGGACGGCGGAAGGGACGAAGCCGAAAGTCGCGTTGATCGCGACGCATTACAATGTCGACTTCGCCGAGCATTACCTCGCGCCCTATTTTGCACGGCGCGGTTTCGGGTTCCTCGGCTGGAACACGCGCTATCGCGGCGCCGAGGACCTGTTCCATCTCGAGCACGCGATCGCGGATATCGGCGTCGGCGTGAAATGGCTGCGCGGGCGGGGCGCGGCCACGATCGTGCTGCTGGGCAATTCCGGCGGCGGCTCGCTGATGGCGGCCTATCAGGCCGAAGGTGCGCCGAAGGGCGACTTGTACATATCGCTAAACGCCCATCCGGGACGGCCGGAGGTTCTGACCAACTGGATGGACGCCTCGGTCGTGGACGAGACCGATCCGGTCGCTACCGATCCGTCGCTCGACCCGTTCGCGCAACATCTTCCGTTTACGGACGAATTCGTCGTACGTTATCGCGCCGCTCAGGTCGCCCGCAACCGGCGCATCACCGATTGGGCGAAGAGCGAGCTGGCGCGGCTCAAGGCGGCCGGCATCCCCGACCGCATCTTCCCGCTGTTCCGCACCTGGGCGGACCTGCGCTTCATCGATCCCGCGCAGGAGCCGACCGAGCGGCCCTGCCCCGGCTGCTATGCCGGCCCGCCCGAGATCGCCAACCGTTCGCCCTTCGGCATCGGGCGCGCCTGCACCTTGCGCGCGTGGCTGTCGATGTGGAGCCTGGAAACGAGCCGAGCCCGCGGCGCGCCGCATCTGGCGAAGCTCGCCGTGCCATCGCTGGTGGTGCAAAGCATGGCCGATATGGGGGTGTTCCCGTCCGACGCCCGTAACATCTTCGCGAACATTGTCGCGGCCGACAAAACTCTGGAACTTGTTCCGGGCGCGCACTATTTCGAAGACAGCGAAGAGCACCGCGAGGCCGCCGCCGACCTGATGGCGGCCTGGATCAAGGAGCGGATATGAGCGTCGTCGATACCGGCCGCAGCTTCGAGCTCGAGGAAGAAGGCCTGACCGCCTATGCCACCTATCGCCGCGCGGGCGATACGCTGACTATCCCGCATGTCGAGGCGCCGATGGCGCTGCGCGGCAAAGGCACCGCCGGCCGGCTGATGGAGGCCATAGCAGCACATGCCCGTATGCAGGGCCTCAAAATAGTGCCCACCTGCCCTTACGCCATCGCCTGGTTCCGCAGGCATCCGGAGGCGGGCGACGTGCTGGCGCAGCGCTAGTGTCATGGCCCGCGCATGCGGGCCGCCCAGTTGGGTTCTGCACTGTCGCGCCTGCGTCAGCTGGGCGGCCCGCATGCGCGGGCCGTGACAAGTCGGTTGCAACCCCCTAGTCTCCCCGCTTGATGAGGGTTTCCACGAGCATCTTGCCGAATGTCGGCCGCGCGCGGCTGTGGCTGACGCTGCTCGCTCTGCTCGCCTTCACGTTCCAGACCTACGTCACCCAGACGCATATCCACGCCGCACCCGTCGCCGGCGGCAAGCAGGTTCCCGGCAAGCTCGACGACCAGGCGAGCTGCGCCGTCTGCCAGGCCGCGATCCATGGCGGCCACTACCTGACGCCGTCGGCCGGCGGCTTCGTGCCGCTGACGCTTTCGTCCTATGGCGTGACCATCGCGACGGAGATCGCGATCTTCGTGTCGGTCGCCTCGCACAGCTGGCACAGCCGCGGCCCACCGCGCATCTGACTCCACACCGATGAACGTCCGACAGCGTCCGTGCGCATCGCGCGGACGTGCCCGCATTCATGGAGCTCAGATCATGAGACGATTGCTATTCCTGGCTGCCCTTTTGCTTGCCACCCCCGCATTCGCGGACGAGGCGGGCGACCTCAAAGCCATCAAGGCCCAGATCGCGCAGATGCAGCACGACTATGACGGCCGCATCCGTTCGCTGGAGAAGCGCCTGGCCAAAGCCGAAGGCGAGCTCAAGGTCGCGCGCGCCACGCCACCCGGCAAAGCCACCGCAGTCGCGTCGGCCACGGGCAGCAATGCCGCCGCGCAGACCTTCGACCAGACCGCGCCGCAACCTTCCGCGCCTCCGCCCGACGCGGCGCCGCAGGATGTCGTCGCGGACAATGGGCCGCCTCCGCCCGCAGCCGCGCCCACCTCGAACAATGCCTTCAATCCGGGCATCGCGGCGGTCCTGAACGGCTTCTATGTGGCCGCTTCGCGCGACACGCAGAAGCAGACGATCCGCGGCGTCCAGAACGGCGATGAGTCCGGCCTGCCCTTGCGCGGCTTCTCGCTGGGCGAGTCGGAAGTGTCGCTGACCGCGAACATCGATCCTTATATGTCCGGCTTCCTGGATTTCTCGATGCAGGACGACAACTCGCTGTCGGTCGAAGAGGCCTATATCCTGTCGAAGGATTTGCCGTACGGCCTCACCGTGAAGGCGGGCCGGTTCCTCTCCGGCATCGGCTACCTGAACGAGCGTCACGCGCATGACTGGTCGTTCTCGGATGCGCCGCTGCCCTATCGCGCCTTCCTGAATTCGCAATATGGCGACGACGGCGTGCAGGTGCGCTGGCTGGCCCCGACCGATCAGTTCCTGGAGTTCGGCGCCGAGCTGTTCCGCGGCGACGCCTATCCGGCCGCGGGCGCCGGCCACACCGGACAGGGCACCGTCACCGCCTTCGTCCATACCGGCAACGACATCGACGATGCGAGCTCGTATCTCGCGGCCCTTTCCTACCTGCATTCGCGCGCCGAGAACCGCACCGATGACGACGGCCACAGCTTCACCGGCGACGACGACCTCGGCATCGCGAGCCTGATCTACAAATGGGCGCCGGGCGGCAATCCGACCGTGAACAACCTCACGCTTTCGAGCGAGCTGTTCTACGGCCGCGAGGCGGGCGCCTTCGACGCGGTGCCGTTCGCGCAGGATCGCTTCGGTTGGTATGCGCAAGGCGTCTATCAGTTCATGCCGCGCTGGAGCTTCGGCTTGCGCTATGCCGCGCTGTCGACGTCGATGCCGGGACCGATGCTGAGCGGCTCGCCGCTCGACGACTTCGGGCATTCGCCCCGCGCCGAGACCGCGCTGCTCGAGTTCGACACGTCCGAGTTCGGCCGCTTCCGCATGCAATACACGCATGACGAAAGCGACCTGAAGCCCAACGACGAGCTGCTCTTCCAATACACCGTGATCTATGGGCCGCACGGCGCCCACCGCTACTGAGGAGAACCATCATGCGTAAATACTTGCTTCTTGCACCGTTGATCGCGCTCAGCACCCCGGCGCATGCCAACCTGAACGTCTTCGCCTGCGAGCCGGAATGGGGCGCGCTCTCCACCGAGATCGGCGGCGACAAGGTCAACGTCTACACCGCGACGACCGGCGCGCAGGATCCGCACCAGATCCAGGCGCGGCCGAGCCTGATCGCCAAGGCACGCAGCGCCGACGTGACCGTATGCGACGGCGCCGAGCTCGAGATCGGCTGGATGCCGATGATCCTGCAGCAGGCGAACAATTCGAAGATCGCGCCCGGCCAGCCCGGCGACTTCACCGCGACGTCCTATGTCCGCCTGCAGGAGCAGCCGTCGCGCCTCGACCGCGCCGAGGGCGACATCCACGCCGCCGGCAATCCGCACATCCAGACGGACCCGCGCAACATCCTGCCCGTTGCCAAGGCGCTGGCCGCGCGCTTCGCGCAGCTCGATGCCGCGAACGCGGCGACCTATAACGGCCGCCTGGCCGATTTCGCCAAACGCTGGACGACGGCCCTGGCGAAGTGGACCGCGCAAGCCGCGCCGCTCAAAGGCGTCAACATCGCCGTGCAGCACCACGCCTGGATCTATATGGAGCAGTGGCTCGGCCTGCACGAGGTCGTGCCGCTGGAGCCCAAGCCCGGCGTGCCGCCGTCGAGCGGCTATCTCGCCGAGGTGCTGCAGAAGCTGCAGGCGACGCCCGCCAAATTCGTGATCCGCGCGGCTTATGAGGACGACCGGCCGTCGAGCTTCGTCTCCGAGCACGCCGGCATCCCCGCCGTGATGCTGCCCTACACCGTCGGCGGCACGGATCAGGCCAAGGACCTGTTCTCGCTCTACGACGACACCATCAACCGCATGCTCCAGGGATTGAAGAAATGACCGGCACGCTCGAGCTCTCCATCCTTCTGCCCGCGTTCCTCGCGGGCCTCCTGGTGCTGGCGACGCATGTGCCCTTGGGACAGCAGGTGCTGAACCGCGGCATCGTCTTCATCGACCTCGCGATCGCGCAAGTCGCAGGGCTAGGCGTCACCGCCGCGGGCACCCTGTTCAGCGGCGAGCCCGAGGGCTGGCGCGTGCAGGTGGCCGCGGTCGGCGCGGCGCTGATCGGCGCGCTGCTGCTGACCTGGACCGAGAAGAAATGGCCCGAGGTGCAGGAGGCGCTGATCGGCGTGCTGTTCGTGGTCGCGGCCTGCGTCGAGCTTCTCATCCTCGCCAACAATCCGCACGGCGGCGAGCACCTGAAGGACCTGCTCGTCGGACAGATCCTGTGGGTGTCGATGTCGAGCCTGATCCCGATCGCGATCCTCTATGCGGTGGCGCTCGTGGTCTGGTTCACCGCGCGCCAGCGTATCGGACAGGTCGGCTTCTATATCCTGTTCGCCTTGGTGGTGACGCAGTCGGTGCAGCTGGTCGGCATCTATCTGGTCTTCGCGAGCCTGATCGTGCCGGCGCTCGCCGCCAAGCGTTTCGCGGAAAAGGCGCGGCTCGCGGTCGGCTATGCCGTCGGATTTGTCGGTTATGTGACAGGCCTCGTCGCCTCGTCGCTGTTCGACTGGCCGACCGGCGCGGTGATCGTGGTTGCGCTGCTGGTAACCTTCGTCGTGGCGGTGCTGATTTCACTCGCCGTGCCGGTGGAATGGAGGACGCAAAAGAATACGGCGTAAGCGAAGTTACCACGCTTCACATTTCGAATGCGCAATGCCAACCTCCCGGCCATTCACTGGGAGGATTTGCACATGAGAGCGCGTTTCGCGATTGCCTTCGCTTTGCTTTCCACCTCGGCCCTGGCGGCGGGTGGCTACAAGATCACGCCGATCGTTTCCGACCAGCCGGGCGTGGCGCCCGTGCAGGATCCCGATCTGATCAATCCGTGGGGATTGGCGCAGGGCGGCGACAGCCAACCCGTCTGGACCTCGGACAACGGCACGAACAAATCGACGTTCTACGACCGCAACACCGGTGTGAAGCAATCGCCGGTCGTTGCCGTGCCGGGTGCGCCGACCGGCATCGTCGCGCCGCCGAGCGGCGTGAACTTCAACGTGACGAAGAACAGCACGAGCGGACGTTGCGCCTTCGTCTTCGACACCGAGACTGGCATCATCTCGTGCTGGGCGCCGTCGCTGGATACGTTCAACGCGATCACGGGCTTCGACGATTCCGCACACCACGCGGCCTTCAAGGGGCTTGCGGTCGACGCGACGAACAAGCACCTGCTTGCGGCCGATTTCAAGAACAACAAGATCGACATCATCGACACATCGTGGAACCTGGTGGGCAGCTTCACCGACAGCGGCCTGCCCAAGAGCTTCGCGCCGTTCAACGTGGCCGTCCTCTCCGGCAAGGCTTACGTCGCCTTCGCCAAGCGCGCCAAAGGCAGCATCGATGAGCTGCACGGCGCCGGCCTCGGCTACGTGGACGTATTCGACCTGAGCGGCAATTTGCAGACGCGCCTGGTGTCGAATGGCGCGTTGAACGCGCCTTGGGGCTTGGCCATAGCGCCGTCGAATTTCGGCACCTTCTCGAATGCGCTGCTTGTCGGCAATTTCGGCGACGGCAAGATCAATGCCTACAATCCCACGACCGGAGATGCGCTTGGCACGCTGGGCAACAAGAAGGGCAAGGCGTTGAAGATCGACGGGCTGTGGGCGCTCGATCCCGGTCCCGGCAACGGTCAGGTCCAGTTCTCCGCCGGTCCGAACGACGAGACCCACGGCCTGATCGGCAAGATCACGCCGAACTGACCTTGGCGGGCAACCCGAGCGCGGCGACGGTGTCTTCCATCGTCGCTGCGTAGAACTGCTCCTCGCTGCCGTCCGCATCGTGAAGATCGGGCGGCAGCGAGCCGCCGCCCGTCAGCGCGAGCCGTCCGAGGTTGGCCTTGCCGAAGCGCGCATGCGCGAGCCTGGTCGCGCGCAACGACGCGCCGCGCAGATCGGCGTTTGAGAAATCGGCGTCGCGCAAGTCGGCGCCGTCGAACTTGGCGGCGAGAAGCTGGCTGCCCGAGAAATCCAGGCCGACGCAGATCGCGCCGCGCGCGCTCAAGCCGCTCAACGAGCGCCCGACCAGAAGCTGGTGCAGCGGCCGCAGGTCCTCGCCGTCGAAATTGGCGGGAGCGCCTTGCGCGCCGGCGCTGGCGATCCATTGCTGATGCGATTCCAGCCGCGCCTTGAGCGCCTCGTACCTGGCGGCGGCCTCGGGTGTGACGTCGGCGATGGCCCCTTCCAGCGCCTCGGGCGGGACGTTCAGGTCCTTCAGGTTCACCCCGGCGAGCACCGCGCCCTTGAAGCTGGCATTGGCAAGCTTGGCGTTCTTGAAGTTGGCGCCGGCGAGCAGGGCGCCCGAGAAGTCGGCGCCGTCGAGCTTGGCGTTGCCGAACGACACGCCCTTCATCGAGCAGTTCGAGAAGTCGACGCCGGTGACGGTGCCCTTGTGGGCGCGCTCGCGGTCGACGACCGAGACGCCGTCGGCGCCGACATACATCATCATCGCCGCGCGCAGGTCGGCGTCGTCGAGCACGGCATGAGAAAGCCTGGCGCCCTTGAACGAGGCGCCGCGCAGATCGGCGCGCACCAGCCTGGCGCCGCGCAGGTCGCAGTCGCGCAGGTCGGCGCAATAGAAGCTCGCGCGCTCGAGATTTGCGCCGTGCAGATCGGCGCCGACCAGCGACGCGCCCGCGAAATCCGCCTCGGGAAGATTGCGTCCCGAGAGATCGACCCCGCCCAGCTCGGCATGCGCGAGCTGCGCCCGCGCGCCGCCGCGCGAGGCGGCGTAGCGCTCATGGGCGTCGACGATCACGCCGATCTCGCCCTTGCCCCGCGCCGTGCGCTTTTCGCTGTAGAGGTTCTTCAACATGGTCCCGCGCAGCTTCAGCTTCTGCGCGAACCTCTAAGAACAGATTAACTCCGTCTGCTTCCTTACGTTTTCCGCCCGCGCGCCTGCGTTCGGGCGTCGGCGTCATGCTGCTTGGTCCTGGCGCCCTTGTCCGGAAGGACGCGGATGATGGCCATCATGCCCGCGTCCTCATGGTCGAGGATGTGGCAGTGATAGACGAAGTCGCCCACCGTCGGCCCGCGGAAGTCCAGCTTCACCGTGATGCTGGGATAGGGCTCGTTGGGGTGGCCGCTCCAATAGGGCACCTGGAAGACGTCGTAGAGCTGCTGTCTGTCCTTGCGGATGTGCTTGTCGTTCACCGCCGTCACCAGGAAGTGGATCTGGTGCATGTGGAACTCATGCAGCTCCTGGGTGCGGTTCTCGATGCGCCATTCCTCGACCGCGCCCCTGGTGGTGGTGATGGCGGGCGGCTCGTTGGGATCGAACAGGGTCTCCTTGGCGCCGTCGACGGTGATGAAGAAGTCGACCTTCTCGGTGTCGTGGCCGAAGGCCTGGTAATATTCCGAGAAGAACAGGTCGCGGTGCTGGGTGACCGGCGCGTTGGCGAGGTCGTCGAAACGCATCTTGCGCGCGCCCCCGTTCGGCTCCGGCATCCTGGGCAGCCGGTTGGGCGCCGTCGCCGCCGTGATATTGGCGAAGGGACGGCGCGGATTGGAGTCGGACGCCGCCCCGCCGTCGATGCCTAGCGTGATCAGCTGCGCCTTCTTCACATCCGGCCCCGGCGGCGCCACGATGAACTCGACGCGCGCCGACGGCGGCAGGATGGCATCGGTCTCGGTGACGATCGTGCCCTGGTGCTTGCCGTCCTTGGAGCCCGTCGGCACGCCGTCGAGCGCGACGACCTGCAAAGGCTGCGGCACGCCGTCATAGACGACCTCGAGGTCCATGATGGTGTTGGCCCCCGCATTGACCACGCGCCAGAACTCCGGCTGACCGCTCTGCATCGCGATCACGGCGGGCTTGTATGCGGGGAAGTCGATCGGAACGTAGTTCACCGAGATGTCCCAGTTGGGCACGTTGGGAAGGCCCGAGCCGTGGCTGGCGTCGCCGGTGTTCTGCTGGTCGCGCAGCACGAGGTAGCGCTCGGGCAGTCCGGCCACCGCAGGCTGGATGTTCTGGATGCCCTCGACCTCGATGGCGCCGGTGGCGCCGCCCTGCAGCATGCCGGACGAGGTGCCGTGGACATGCGGGTGATACCAGTACAGCCCCGGTGGCTCGTCGGGCGGGATGCGCAGGTTGTAGGTGAAGCTCTCGCCCGAATTGACCAGCGTATGGATCACCTCGTCGCTGTGGCAGCGCGGGGCGGTATTTGTGCCGTGGAAGTGCATGTTGACGGACGCGTCGTTCATCGTCGCGCTGCCGCAGACGGTCTGGTCGTTGGAGACCACCATCGTGCGGCCGCCGGGCGGGGTGGGCACCAGGTTGGTCAGCTCGATCTTGATGTTGTCGCCGGGATTGACGTGCAGGGTCGGCGACTCGACGCCGTCGGGCGTGACGAAGCAGAAGAGCGTGCGGCCGGTGTCGTCCACCGCGGTCAGGTAGTGGAGCTTGACGTCGATCTTGCCGTTCTGGCTGTAGATGTCCGGCGGCCGCTGCACTTCGCTCTGTGCCGCGGGCCGGGGGCAAACGTCGTCGGCGCGCGCCGCGCCGCTCCAGAACGTCATGCTGCAGACGGCCAACGCGATTCCGCAAAGGACGTTCTTCATTGCTCAACTCCCGCACCGCAACCGATTGAGAATGACACTAAATAGCTGGACCGGGAAGGCCGTTTGACGCCCTTTCCCGGGTACCGGAAATGCCGGAGATTGGCACCATGACCGCTCAGATGTTTGTCCCCCTGCTTGCCGCCCTGGGCGCTGTCCCCCTGGGTTATGGCGCCGCGCTCGCCGCGCGCAGGCTCGCCGATGCGATCGAGCCGCGGGCCTCCGTGATGATTGCGCTCGCGGCCGGGCTCGCGGTGTGGGCGGCGTTCGTAATGCCCACCGGTTGGCTGCTGTGGATCACCTTCGCGCTAGGGTGGGCGCTGCTCGTGCTCGCCACCGTCGATGCGATTGCGTTCCGGCTGCCCGACGCGATCACCCTGCCCCTGATCGCGGTCGGCATCGGCGTCTCGGACCTCCTGCCCGACCACGACGTGATCGGACATGTCGCGGGCATGCTCGCGGGACTGCTGGCCTTCTACGCCATCGCCCAGGGCTACCGATACGTGCGGGGCCGCGAAGGTCTGGGGCTCGGCGACGCCAAGCTCGCGGGCGCGGCCGGTGCCTGGCTGGGCTGGCAGGCGCTGCCCTTCCTCGTGCTGCTCGCCTGCGCCGTGGGCATCGTATGGGTGCTGATCGCCGCGCTGCGCCGCGGCCGCGAGGCCTTGAACGAACGCATTCCCTTCGGCGTGGCGCTCGCCTTCGCGATCTGGGCGATCTGGCTCTACGGGTTGCCGGATTTTCTGAGCTATTAGTCCAGGTACCGGAACCAGTACGGATCGTCCTTGTTGCCGGTGAGCTCGAGGATGGCGTTGCGCTTGAGATAGGTCGCGCCCTTGCGCGCCTCGACGCGCACGGTCAGCGTGCGCGCGATATAGCTCATCTTGGCGGCCGTCGCCGGCAGCGGCACGTCGCCGGCCAGCTGGCGCATGCGCTGCTGCACGGCGAGCGAGTTCGGGCTCTCCTCGCCCAGCACCTCCAGCGCCAGGACCTGCGAGGTGGATTCGCTGAAGCCGCCGCTCTCGCCGAAGAACACCGTCGTCGCCGGCGCCACGCGCGCATAGACGTCGTCGGTCATGCCGTGGAGATGGCGCAGCTCGCCGATGGTGCGGAAGCCGGCATTGCGCGGCTTGATGCCGAAGGGCGCGTAGTACGGCGCCTCGGAGCCGTTCGGACGCGGCGCATTGTCGGCGTCCTGCCAGTCCTCGAAGCTGTCGGTCAGGGTCTCGAGCTGCTGCCCCTGAGCGCCGGCCAGCTTGAACAGCTCATGCGCCTCTTCCTCGATGATGCCGTTCAGCGGGATCTTGCCGCGCTCGTCCTCGACGGTGATCGTCAGCAGCACGTCGCCGAACTGCGCATTGCGCGCGCGTCCGTCGATGCCCCAGCGCTGGTTGAGGTCGGGGTCGGCAAGCCCGGAGATCGCCATGGCGATGCCGGCATCGGCGGCGGCGGTGAGCTTGGCCTGTTCGGCCTCGCCGCGCACCTCGGCCAGCACGCCGCGGTCCTGCGCCATGAACTCGAACGCGATGAAGCCGAAGGCCGCGACCCCGATGATCGCGGCGATCATGGCATAGCCGCGGTCGCGTCCCTTGCCCATGGCTACGGCGCCGCTGTCCCGATCGGTGCGCAACTTCCCACGATCTTCTTCTGGTTGGTGTAATAGCTATAGACGCACTGCGTTATCTTGCCCGTATAGATGTTGGTCACCAGGATCGTCAGCCCGACGCTCGTGGTCACCGAATCCGAGATCGCGAGGCTCGGGATCGGCGAGCTCGGAGCCGCGGTGCCGATCTTCGCGCATACGCCGGAAGCCACGGGCGCACCGGCCGTGCCCGAGGTGTTCGGAGCGCAGAACGTGATCGATCCCGTGGACTGATTGACCGTGATGCCGACAGGGCCCGGGCGGAACACCGCGGTCTCCGCGCGCGCGGCGCTCGAGCAGACGGCAAGCAATGCCGCCAAGGCAATCAGCGATAGGCGGTCAGGCATGGCGTGTTCCTCTCGCTTCATTGACTGGTGATCCCCGTGATCGCGTGCGGCGGGGCGAGCTGCAGGATCTTGCGGCGCAGCTCGTCGGTCAGGCTCTCCTGCTCCTGGGCGTTGCGCACGACCCGCGGCGTCAGCAGCACCAGGAGCTCGGTGCGGTCGTGGCTGTTGTCGGTCGAGCCGAACAGCGAGCCGAGATAGGGGATCTCGGACAGGAACGGGATGCCGCTGCGGCCGTTGGTGGTGTTGTCGCGGATCAAGCCGCCCAAGGCGATCGTCTGGCCGTCATGGACCGCGATCGAGGTGTTGAACTTGCGGTCCTGGATCGTCGGCGTCGGCTGGGTTGTGGACGTGCCGCCGTTGCCCGCCGTGCCCGGCTTCACGTCGCTGACCTCCTGGCTGATGTCGAGCAGCACCAGGCCGTTGTCGTTGACGCGCGGCGTCACCTGAAGGATCACGCCCGTCGGCAGATAGGAAATCTCGTTGACCACCGACGGATCGGTCGTGCCGCCGGTCGCCAGATTGCCGGTCGAGATCGGAACCTGGTCGCCGACCTGCAGCTGGGCCGAGTGGTTGTTTAACACCATCAGCTTCGGCGACGAGATCACCTTGACCGTGGTGATGCCCTGCAGCGCGTTCAAGGTCGCCGAGATGTCGCCCTTGATGAACGAGCCCGACAGGCCGGGGAAGATCTGCGTCGGCACCTCGGTCGTGCCTCCCGAGAAGCCGATCGAAGAGCTGTTGCCGTGCTGCAGCAGCCATTGCACGCCGAACTGGAGCTCCTTGGTCAGCGACACCTCGGTGATCGCCGCCTCGATGACGACCTGGAGCGGCGCGATGTCGAGCTGCTTCAGCGCGTCGGCGATGATCGCGTACTGGCGCGGCGTCGCATAGACGACGATGGCGTTGTTGGTCTCGTCCGAGCTGACGCTGATCGGCGTGCCGCCGCCGGGCAGGTTCAAGGTCTGCGAGACGTTCTGCGGCTGCTGCTGGGTCGAGCCGGGCGAGAGCGGGTTGTTCTCGTCGCTGTTGTTGTTGTTGCCGAACGGCGCGCTTCCTTGCGCGAAGCCGCCGCCGCCCAGGCCGCCGCCCTGCATGCCGCCGATGCCGCCGCCCGACTGGAAGCCGCCGCCGGACTGGAAGCCGCCACCGGACTGGAACGGGTTGTTGGTCTGCTGGCCGGTGATCTGCGACGGCTGACCCGTGGCTTTGAGGTTCGGCGTGGTCGGCTGCGTGCTCGAGCCCTGGCCGCCGCCGAAGGCGTTGATCAGCACGCCCGCCACGTCCGCGGCACGGCCGTTCTGCACGCGATAGACGAAGAGCTTGCGCTCGTTGTCGCCGCCGGCGCGGTCGAGGATCTCGACCCACTTCTTGAGATCCTTGAGGTATTGCGGCTGCGGCGAGATCGCCAGAATGCCGTTGATCCGGTCGATGACGATGAGCTTGACCAGGCCTTGGGTCGGCGAGCCGTTGGTGTTGACGATCGCGTCGAGCTCGGGCTGGAGCATATGCGCGTCGGTGCGCTCGGGGATGAGCAGCGCGAAGGACATGCCGTGCAGCCAGTTGACGTCGAACTGCTGCACCAGCCCGCGGATCGCGTTGCGCTGGTCGGCGGTGCCGGTGATGACGACGAGGTTGCGCCCGGCATCGGCTTGGGTGATGGCGTTGTCGGGCACCAGCGGATCGAGCAGCTTCTTGAGCTCCACCGCATTGACGTAATGCAGCGAGATCGCCTCGCTGCCGAAGCCGGGATCGCCCGCGGCCAGCAGCTGCGGCTGCTTCTTGGCCTTGTCGATCGGGATGACGGTATAGACGCTGCCCTTCTTGATCAGGCCTAGCTTGGCCGCGGCCAGCGACTCTTCCAGGATCGGCAGCACGTCGGCCTTGGCGACCGGCTCGGCCGTCACCACCGTCACCGAGCCGGTGGCGGAGGGGTCGACGGCATAGTTCAGCCCCAGGATGTCGCCCAGGATCGCCTTGGCGACCTCGTGCACGTCGGCATTGGGGAAATTGAGCTCGACGTCGTTGGGCCCGCGCGACACGGCTGCGCGGCGGCGCGGACCGGTGAAGGTCTGCGTGCCGGGATAGACGGCGGACTCCGAGGCGTGGGGCAGCTGGGTGCCTGGCAGCTGAGCGCCGGGCTGCAGCGGGCGCGGACCATCGGCGGAGGCGGCACCTGCCAGAAGCAGCAGGCTGAGCACGGCAATCGTCAAGCGGTTCATCGTCGTCTCACTCGTCTTCGCTGTCGTCTTCGTCGTCGCTGTCGTCGTCGCTGGTCGTCTTGCTCGTCGTCGTCTCGGTGCCCAGCCCCGCGCCCGGCTTGGCCGAACGGAGCTTGGTCATGTCGACCTCCAGCGAGCGGCGCTCGCCGTTGCGGTCGAAGATCAGCTCTTTCGGCGCGATGGAGACGAGCTTCCAGCCCTCGACCTCCTCGCCGATCTTGACGCGCTGGAACGTTCCTTCGCTGTCGCGCAGCAACGCCGCCGCCGCGGTCTTGCCGGCGATGGCGGTGCCTAGCACCTCGACGCCGCTCAGGCTGCCGGCTTCCTCGGTCTCGGCCGGCGGCGGCGCGCGGTCGGGCGCGAAGATCGGATGCGCCATCACGAAACGATAGTTCTGCGGCACGATCGCGGCCTCGTGCTGCAGCGACGCATGCGCGGGCGCCACCAGCGGCAGCTCGGTCCCGGAAGGCAGCCCGAATTGCAGCCCCACCAGGAAGAGGAGCGCGACCGTGGCCACCGCCGGAAGCAGCTCAGGGCTGCGTCGGCTGATTGATCCGGACGGGCGCGGAGACCTCAATCCGGACATCCATCGTCGCAAGGTGTCCGGTTTGAACGGCCCGGTCGGCCACGACCGAAACGTATCCAACAACGACATAAGGCGCCTCATTCTCGAGCCGGGTCAGGCTCTTGTACAGTTGCGTCATGGTAAGCTGAAGATCGGCGCGCACGCGCACCGAGTTGTCCGTGTCCGAGGGGAGATCGGTCACGCCCTGGGCCGTGCCGCCCACCTGGGTCGCAAGCCGCGTCAGCCGCTGCTTCAGGTTTTCCGCCGCCAGCACCTTGGTGGGCGCCGTGATGGCGTATTGGGACTGGGTCGCGGTCTGCTGGTCGGCCTCGGCGCGCCAGGTCGAGATGCCGGCGAGCACGCGCTGATTGCGCTCGTAGGTGGCGACGAGATCGCTGCGCTCCTCGGCGCGGCCGATGAAGCCGCCGATGATCGGATCGACCAGCCCGTAATAGACGACGACCAGCGCCGCGACCAGGATGGCCAGGGCGACGATGCGGCGCTCGCGCGGCTCCAGCGGCCTCACTTCCTGGGCCCTCCCCCACTGGAAGTCTCAAGATCGCGGTCGGCGGTGAACTCGAAGCGGATATTGCCGGCGGTATCGGGCTGGCCGTCACCGGCGAGCGACTTGGCGTTGCGCAGCGCCGGCGAGGCCTCGAGCCGCGCCAGGATGTCCTGCGAGGTCTTGCGCTGGCCGGTGATGTGCACCGTGCGTCCGTTCCATTCGAAGCGCCGGACCCAGGCATCCATCGGCATCGCCGCCGTCACCGCGTCGAGCACGGGCAGCGGCGCGTTCCTGCGCTTGGCGTCGAGCAGGGCGGTGCGTTGCGCGGTCTCCTTGTCCACGCGCGCGCGGGTGCGCATGGCGATATTGGCCGAGGACTGCTGCGTCTCGACGGTCTGGCGCAGCTGGTCGAGGTCGCTGGAGTCGCGCCAGGTCAGGACGAAGAGGTTGACCGCGAACAGCGCCGCCGCGGCGCCCCACCAATAGAGCGAGCGGCGCTGGGCCGCGTCGCCGCCTTGCGCCTCGCGCATCGCCGCCAGGAAGTCGAAATTGGGCGTCTCGGCGCCGCGCGGCTTCACGCCGATGGCGGCGGGGCTTAGGTCGTGCGCGGCGGCGTCGGCCACGGCCAGCTCGGCCGCGGCCCGCGGCAGGATGCCGACCGCGACCTGCTGGCGGCCGTTCTCCTGGTCGCGCGAAACGATGTCGGCGTCGAAATAGACCTGGTCGGCCTGGAACGGCGAGAGCCGGTCGATGTCGAGCGCGACCATGCGCTTGACGTCGCTCATCGGCAGCAGCGGCAGCTCGATTTCGCGCACCAGCACGCTCTCGGGCGGCATCAAGAGCTTGATCGGCCCGCGCGGCTTGGTCATCAGCTGCGCGCCGGTGTCCTCGTTGCGGTAGACGACCTGGCTGCCCTTGAGCTCGGCGGTCACGCTCAGGCGCCGCGTCAGCCGCTCGCGCCATTCGTGCGGCAGCATGCCCATCAGCTCGCCGGTCCACCAGCGCCAGAAATGGAGCAGCCACTGGGTGGCCGTCTCCATGTCCATGTTGAGAAGGTCCTTGGCGTTCATTGGCGGCCCCGGCACTTCCCCGTCATGATCGTGAGCACGCACATGGTGTCGACCATCGCGAAGGGTTTGACCATCAGTTCCGGCCAGGCGCGCGGATCGTCGGGCGGGAACTGCACCCTGATACGCATCAGCGCGGGAAGCACCGGACGGCCAGCCCACTGGTCGTGCCAGGAGGGTGCCTTGTCGGGCGGTACCACGCCGTAATAGGCGATGTCGAGTTGCTGGACATTATGTAGCAGAACCAAGGGGGTGCCGGGCGCCTTCGGATCGACGGCGACGTCGGACAGATCGGCCAGGACCAGATCGCCGTTCTGCGCCAGGCTCAGCGTGTAGCGCTGCAGGGCAGAGGGCGCGCTGACGTCGCGCGGGGGCGAGAGGAAATTGACCGCGTTCTCGGTGCCGGTGAAATCGGCATAGGTCGGGATTTTGTCGTAGCGCGTCGCGGGATAGGCGCGTTCCAGCCGCTCGCGCAGCATCATCTGCGCGCCCGAGACGGTCTCGCCGAAGGCGCTCATGCGGTCGGCGTTCTCCCATACGCGGCGCCCGGTGGTGATGCCGGAGAACATCAGGGCCGCGGTGAAGCCGACGATGATCAGGCTCGCCAGCATCTCGGTCAGCGTGTATCCGGCTTCGCGCGTGCCCATGGCCCAAGTCATGCTCAGCCTCCCCGCGCCAGGACGAGCGTGTCGAGGGTGGCGAGCGGCGGGCGCCGTCCGTACGAGACCGAGACATGCGCCAGGCACAGCGTGCCGGCGGGGTTGGGCACCTTGCCGAGCTGCGGCTGCTGCGCCGAGGCGCCGTAGGGCTCGATGGTGATGCGCCAGTTGAAATCGCCCTCGGTGCCTTCGGTCGTGCCGGGCACGGCGGGGATGATGGTGCCGATCATGGCGAGCTGCGACTGCGCCACCATCAGCGCGTAGCGCCGCTCCTCGGCCATGCGGTTGTGCGAGGCGCTTTCGACGATGGCGTGGTACATCGAGGCGAGCGTGATCGCGACGATGGCGGCGCCCACCATCGCCTCGACCAGGACGGAGCCTCGCTCGCCGCGCCCAACCTTATGGCGACGCTGCGTCATTGCCGCGTCACCGTCACGCCGCCGCTGACCGGATCCACGTTGATCGCGTAGCGGCGGTTATGGGCCGAGAGCGTGATGGCGGCGGCCTGGACCGAGCCGTCGGGATAGACGCTGAGCGGCCCGGACATGGCCAGCGCCACGCCCGGGGGCATCGCCCGCGAGCCGCCGATCCAGGTGTAGCCGTTGCCGTACATCTTGACGTCGACCTTCTCGCCGGTGCGGATCGCGGTGGCGCGCGCCACGCGCAGATCCGCTTGGAGGATGCGCGCCTCCTGCTGCAGCGACAGCCCGTTCAGCGCGCTCGCCATGTTGGGCACGACCAGCGTCCCGATCAGCGCGAAGATCGCGACCACGACCAGCGTCTCGAGCAGCGTGAAGCCGCCATCTCCTCTGCCGGGGGCCTTATTGCCAGCTTCCGACATCCTGCGCCTCGCCCGTTCCGCCGGGCGCCTTGTCCTGGCCGAGCGTATAGACGTCGACCTCGCCGTGCTGCCCGGGGATCTGATAGAGGTACGGAGAGCCCCAGGGATCGCGGATCGCGCTCTCCTTCTTGAGGTACGGCCCGTTCCAGTTCTGCGCGGTGGGCGGCGCGGCGACGAGCGCGCCCAAGCCCTCCTGCTGGGTGGGATAGCGGCCGACGTCGAGGCGGTAGAGCTCGAGCCCCTGCATCACGTATTGGATCTGCACCTTCGCGGTCGAGGTGCGCGAGGTGCCGAGATAGCGGATCACCTGCGGCGCGATGATCGCGGCCAGCATGCCCATGATCGCGAGCACCACCAGGAGCTCGAGTAGGGTGAAGCCGCCCTCGCGGCGAATGTCTTTCTTGTCGTTCATGGTCCTACCGCCAATTCGTTGAAGCCCAGAATAGCAGACATGATGGAGGCTATGATCGTGCCGACCAGCGCCGCCATGGTCACGGTGATGACCGGCGTCATGATGGTGATGATGCGCGCGATCGCGGTGCGCACGTCGCGGTCGAGCACGTCGGCGAGACGGCCGAGCATCATGCCCAGTTGCGCCGTCTCCTCGCCGGTGCGCAGGAAGGACAGCGCCATCGGCGGGAACAGGCCCGTCTGCGCGAGCGGCGCGGAAAGGCCGCCGCCCTGGCGCAGGCCCGTCGACACCTTCTCGACCGCGTCGTGCATGTGCATGTTGGCGAGCGAGCGCTGCGCGATCTGCAGCGCGGCCGCGAGCGGCACGCCGCCGTCGATCAGGCTTCCCAGCGTGCGGGCGAAGCGCGCGGTCTCGGCATTGCGCACGACGGAACCGACGATCGGCGCCTTGAGCAGCTGGCGGTCGAAGATGCGCCTCACCGAAGGCTGCTGCAGCCAGCGATACACCAGGAAGGCGGCGACCGCCGCGAAGCCGAGGCCCCAAAGCCCGTATTCCTTGACGCCATGGCTTGCCGCCATCACGACCGTGGTCATGAAGGGAAGCTTGTGGCCGGCCGCGGCGTCGGAGAACAGGTCTTCGAACTGCGGCACGACGAACAGCAGCATCACCAGGATGACGCTGCTCGCGATCACCAGCAGCATGACGGGATAGACCATCGAGGACGCGATCGTCTGGCGCAGCGTCTCGGCGCGCTCCATCGTCTCGCCCAGCCGCGCCAGGCTTTCGTCAAGCTTGCCGCTGGCCTCGCCGGCTTCGGCCATCGCCGAGGCCATGGGCGAAAAGGCGCCGTTGCTCTCGGTCATGGCGCGCGCCAGCGAAGCGCCGTGGCGCACGCGGTCGCGCAGCTTGGCGAAGACCGCCTTCACCGGCGGACGGGTGATGTTCTCGACCACGACCGCGAGCGCGCGGTCGAGCGCGAGGCCCGCATTGAGCAGCACGGCGAGCTCGCCGATGCCGTTGACGATGCCGCGGCGCGTGGCGGTATTGAGGCGGATCTTCTTGTCGTCGCCGGCCGACGCCTTCTTCGACGAGGTCTCCACCGTCTCGATCGGCATCAGGCCGAGCTTCTTGATGCGCTCGATCGCGTCGGCGCGCGAGGCTCCCTCCAGCACGCCCGATTTGAGCTGGCCACCCGCCGTGGCCGCGCGATATCGATAGGTTGCCATCAGACTTCCCGCGTCGCCCGAAGGACTTCTTCGATGGTGGTGAGGCCGGCCTGGGATTTCATCAATCCGTCGGCCAGCATGGTGCGCATGCCGTCGGCCACCGCGACGCGCTGAATTTCGCGCGCTTCCGCGCGGCTGATGACGAGCTGCGCGATCTGATCGTTCACGGGGAGCAATTCCGTGACGCAGAGACGCCCGCGGAATCCGGTATGGCCGCAGGCATCGCACCCCCTGGGCCGGTAGAGCGTCTTCACATGATCGACATCGCTGCCCGGCAGCAGGCTCTTGAGGAAGCCCGGCGCGGGCTCGTAAGGCTCGCGGCATTTGGGGCAGAGCCGGCGCACCAGCCGCTGGGCGAGCACCGCGTTCAAGGTCGAGGTGATCAGGAACGGCTCCACGCGCATGTCGAGCAGGCGCGTGACCGAGGCCGCGGCGGTGTTGGTGTGCAGGGTCGACAGGATCGTGTGGCCGGTGAGCGCGGACTGGATCGCGACCTCGGCGGTCTCCAGGTCGCGGATTTCGCCGACCATCATCACGTCGGGATCCTGGCGCAGGAACGAGCGCAAGGCTGCGGCGAACGTCAGCCCGATCTGCGGCTTGACCTGGGTCTGGTTGATGCCGGCGAGGCGGTATTCGATCGGGTCCTCGATGGTGAGGATCTTGCGGTCGGGCGAGTTGATCGCCGCGAGCGAGGCATAGAGCGTCGTGGTCTTGCCGCTGCCGGTCGGGCCCGTCACCAGCACGATGCCATGCGGCTGCTTGAGCGCGTGCAGGAACTTCTCGAGCACGTCGTCGGCGAAGCCCAGCGTCTGGAAGTCGAGCGACAGCGACGAGCGGTCGAGGATACGCATCACCACGCTCTCGCCATGGATGGTGGGCGAGGTGGCGATACGAAGGTCGATCTCATGGCCGCGCACCGCGACGCGCAGACGTCCGTCCTGCGGCAGGCGGCGCTCGGCGATGTCGAGCGAGGCCATGACCTTGATGCGCGAGACCAGCGGCAGCTTCATCTGCGCCGGCAGCTGCTCGACGTCGACCAGCGCGCCGTCGACGCGGTAGCGCACGCGCACGCAGTCTTCGGCCGGCTCGATGTGGATGTCCGAGGCGCGCGCTTCCGAGGCGCGGGTGATGAGGTTGTTGACGGTGCGCACCACCGGCGCGTCGGAGGCGAGGTCCTTGAGCCGCTCGACGTCGGATTCGTCGACCGTCTCCTCGCCGTCCTGGACTTGGCTGGTCGAGCCATAGAGCCGGTCGAGCGCGGCCTCGACGTCGTTGGCCTTGGCGACCAGCGGGCGGACCCGCCTGCCCAATGCGAAGGTCAGCGCCTCCAGCGGATAGGGATCGAGAGGGTCGATCAGGGCGACGTCCACGCTGTCGTCGTTGGCGGCGATCGGCACCGCCTTGACGTCGCGCAGGAAGCGGACCGACACCGCCTCGGGCAGGACCGGCTCGGCCGGGAAATCGCTCGTGCCAGCCAAGGGAAGCCCGGTTTCCTTGGCGAGCGCGCCCGCCAGGGTCTGCTCGGCGATCATGCCCAGCCTGGTCAGCACCGAGTCCAGCCGCTCGCCGGTCTCGGCCTGGACCAGCCGCGCGCGGGCCAGCGTTTCCGGGGCGACTAGCCCGCGTTCCAGGACAAGCTGCTCGAGCTTCATGCGGCGATCTTCTTTTCGGGTTCCCTATGCCCTTAGCCTAAGCCGCGGCGCCCGAAAACGCCACGACGGCCGGTGCTTAGGGGATCGGCAAAAGGTTGCGGTTCCGCAACGAATGATGGCCGCGGAGCGGTCGTCAAATCATTAAAGCGGGGGTAATGCCAAGCGAAATTTCCGCCGCCTACTGAACGTTTCGAGGCGCGCGCGAGGCATTGTGACGACGGCACGACGGGCCGCGCAGCTAACGTGCGCGCAATCCTCGATGAACTGGCGGAAAGCTTGGCGATTAAATTTTCGTCAGTGCCCCGGCCCCCGGCCTTCCGGCGGCGCGCGGCATGAGGCGAACCCCGCCCGCCGTCAATTGACAGTTGCGATCTTACCCGCCCGGGCGGCGATCATTTAAACCCAATTGCCGCCGCATTTTTAACTGCGCATTCGCCGGACCGAGATCGAAAGCTGGTCAGGGCAGACGCAAAAGGGCAATTCTCCTCCTCCGCAATTGATCTGGGATTACGGAACAGTTAGGTTTGCATGGGTTGCGAAAGAGTCTCACTCTTCGTGTACCTATTGGACACAGATATAAGAAGTGGGCGCTCAGGGGCGCACGCTGGACCGAGCTACCTTCAAGGGGAGTACCCGTAGATGAATAAGACCAATCTTCTTGTCTCCACAGCGGTCGGCATGGCGTTCGTCGTCGCCGGTCCGGTGGCCCAAGCCGCCGGCAAGAAGCATCCGCCGCAGGGCAATGCGAAGAGCCATGCGAGCATCAATTTCGCCAAGGCGCCGTTCAAGGTGAAGAAGGGCCAGCAGCGCCTGCGTCAGGGCCTGCACGAGAAGTTCATGCTCGAGACCTGGGGCGTGAGCACGATCAGCCTGCTGGGCGGCATGGCGCCGGAAGATTCGCCGCAGACCTTCAACTGCAAGCGCGACTGCACGGTCGTGACTCTGAACACGGCGGAGTTCCTGTCGTACTACTCCTACAACCAGACCGGCATCTGCCCGGCGGTCGACGGCTACTTCACCAACGGCGCCTGCTACTTCTCGGGCACGGTGGAGTTCAAGGACCTGTACGCGAACCGCAGCAACCAGACCAATCTGGCGGTCGGCGCCGGCACGCATTCGGTGCAGACCTATGTCTACACGGTGTCGCCGGCCTATCTCGGCCACTATCAGAACGACTATCACATCTATCAGTGATGCATTGGGCGCGGCGGGCTTCGACGCCCGCCGCCTCTTCTGGGCGGCGCCCGCGAGAAATCGCCGGCGCCGTTTTCTCTTGAACGGGTCTTCGTGAGCCAAGCTGGACTGAACCACCCCGATCTTCAGAAAGCGATGCAGGCTCTGCGCGAGCACCGCCCGCAGGTGGCCGAAGCGGTGCTGCGCCGCCATCTGGAAGCCGAGCCCGACGACGTCACCGCGCTGACCCTGCTGGCCGAGGCGGTGCTGCGCTTCGACCGCGCCGCCCAGGCCGACGAGCTGCTCGCGCGCGCCATAGAACTCAAGCCCGATTTCGTCGGCGCGCGGCACACCCATGTCACCGTGCTCCTGATGCTGAACCGGCGCGACGAGGCCTTCGCGCAGATCGACGCGCTGTTCGCGCTCGAGCCGGAGAATCCCAACCATCACGCGCTGAAGGCGATGGCGCTGGTATGGACCGGCGACCACGCCGGCGCGGTCGAGGCCTACGAGACGGTGCTGCGCCACGTCCCCAAAAGCCCGGCGCCGTGGCTTGCGCACGCGCATACCTTGCGCATGCTTGGGCGCCATGACGAGGCCATCGCGTCCTATCGCCGGTCGACCGAGCGGTTCCCGAGGCTCGGCGAGCCGTGGTGGAGCCTTGCCAACCTGAAGACCTTCCGGTTCCGCGACGCCGAGATCGAAACGATGCGCGGCCTTCTTGCCGGCCAGGACGTGCCCGTCGAAAGCCGCATCCAGATCAACTTCGCGCTCGGCAAGGCGCTGGAAGACAACGGCGAATACGCCGCGTCGTTCGAGCACTACAAGGAAGGCAACGCGCTCAAGCGCGCCACGCTGGGCTACAATGCCGAGATGACCTCGGTCTATGCGATGAACTGCAAGACGCTGTTCGGCGAAAAGTATTTCGCCGAGCGCAGGCACTTCGGCTCCGGCGCACCCGACCCGATCTTCGTCGTCGGCCTGCCGCGCTCCGGATCGACCTTGGTCGAGCAGATCCTCGCCAGCCATTCGCAGATCGAAGGCACGATGGAGCTGCGCATCCTGCCCTATCTGGTCGGGCGCATCGGCGCGCGCGGCATCGTGCAATATCGCGCCGGCCAGACGCATCCGGCGCTGGCCACCGACACCCAGGCGCCTTATCCCGAATCCTTGCGCAATCTCGACGCGGAGACCGCGAAGGTGCTGGGCGACGAGTACATCGCCCGCGCCGTCCAGCACCGCAACACGGGCAAGCCGTTCTTCGTCGACAAGATGCCGGACAATTTCGCCCATATCGGGCTGATCCAGCTCATCCTGCCTAACGCAAAGATCGTCGACGTGCGGCGCCATCCGCTGGCCTGCTGCACCTCGAGCTTCAGACACTATTTCCCGGTGGGCAAGGATTTCAGCTACGGGCTCGGCGACCTCGGCCGCTATTACAGCGACTATGTCGAGCTGATGGACCATTTCGACAAGGTGCTGCCGGGCAAGGTGCACCGCATCCACTACGAGCGACTTGTCGGCGACCTCGAAGGCGAGACGCGCCGGCTGTTCGGATATCTGGGGCTGCCCTTCGAGGAGAAGACGCTGCGTTATCACGAAACGCAGCGCGCCGTGCGAACGCCGAGCTCGGAGCAGGTGCGCATGCCGATCTTCACCGACGCGCTCGACAACTGGAAGCACTTCGAGCCGTATCTCGGGCCGCTCGAAGCGGCACTGGGGCCGAAGCTCGCGGAGTATCCCTGTTGACGGCCGCCGAAGGCGACGTCGCCGCGGCGCTGGACGAGGTGCGCCGGCTGATGACGGCGGACCCGTCCAGGGCGGAAGCCGCGGCGCGCGACATCCTGCGCGAGAACTCCGAAGAGCCCGATGCGCTGCTGCTGCTCGCCATCGCGCTGCGCCGCAAGGGCGCGGCGAACTCGGCGCGCGCGATCCTGGAGGTGCTGGCGCAGACGCAGTCCCACCGTCCCCAGCTGCATTACGAGCATGGCCTGGTGCTCAACATGCTGGGCGACAACCGCGGCGCGGCGGAGGCGCTGCAGCGCGCCGTCGACCTCGATCCCGGCTTCGCGGAAGCCTGGCACGCGCTGGGCGACCAGATGGTCAGGATGCGCAGCCGCAAGGGCGCCGACGCGGCCTATGCGGAATATTTCTACGCCTCGACCAAGGACCCCGTGCTGCGCGACGCGATGACGGCGTGGCGCGAGAACCGTCTCGACGACGCGCGCGCGATCCTGATCGAGCATCTCAAGACCGATCCCGACGACGTCAACGCGCTCAAGCTGATGGGCGAGGTGGCGCTGAAGTCCGGCCGCGTGGTCCGCGCGGAAGAGTTCTTCCGCCGCTGCGTCGAGCTGGCGCCCGATTTCCCGGCCGCGCGTTTCCGCTACGCGACCTTGCTGATGACGCAGAACAAGCCGCAGGAGGCGATCGCCCAGGTCGACGAGCTGCTCAAGGCCGAAGACAGCCCCTATTACCGCAATCTCAAGGCCGCGGCGCTGGTGCGCATGAGCGATTTCGAAGCCGCGGCAGTCGAATATGCGGCGATGCTGAAGGCCTTCCCCAACCAGCCCGGCGCGTGGCTCGCCTACGGCCATGCGCTGAAGGTGCTCGGCCGCGGCGGCGAGGCGGTCGCCGCTTATCGCAAGGCGATGGCGCTGCTGCCCGGGCTCGGCGACGCCTATTGGAGCCTCGCGAACCTCAAGACCTATCGCTTCGCGCCGGCGGAGACGGAAGCGATGCGCGAGCAGCTCGCCCGCCGCGACCTCAAGGGCGAGAACCGCGCCTTGTTCCACTTCGCGCTCGGCAAGGCGCTGGAAGACGACGGCCGCCACGAAGAGTCGTGGCAGGCCTGGCGCCGCGCCAACGAGATCATCCGTAGGCTGACGGCTTACGATCCGGGCGGGACGACCGGCCTGGTCCAGCGTGCCAAGGCGCTGTTCACCGCCGAGTTCTTCGAACGCCGCGCGGGGCTGGGCAGCGGCAGCGCCGACGCGATCTTCATCGTCGGCCTGCCGCGCTCGGGCTCGACGCTGGTCGAGCAGATCCTCTCCAGCCATTCCATGGTCGAAGGCACGACCGAGCTGCGCGCGATGCCGTACCTGGCCGGCCGCCTCGGCGGCAAGCTCAAGCCTTCAGACTCCGCGCCCGACTATCCGCAGGCGCTCGCCCCTCTCGATGCCGCGAATCTCAAAGGCCTGGGCGAGGAATATCTCTGGCGCGCGAGGATGCACCGCCGCACGGACCGGCCGCTCTTCATCGACAAGATGCCGGCGAACTTCGAGCATGTCGGCATGATCCAGCTGATCCTGCCGAACGCGAAGATCGTCGACGTGCGGCGACATCCCCTCGCCTGCGGCCTGTCCTGCTTCAAGCAGCACTTCGGCCAGGGCCACGAATTCGCCTATTCGCTCACCGACCTCGGCCGCTACTACGCCGACTATGTCGAGCTGATGGCGCATTGGGATGAGGTGCTGCCGGGCAAGGTGCATCGCGTGATCTATGAGGATCTGGTCGCCGACCCCGAGGCGCAAATCCGCGCGCTGCTCGAACACCTGGACCTGCCCTTCGAGGAAGCCTGCCTCAAGTTCCACGAGAACGCCCGGCTGGTGCGGACCGCCAGCGCGGAACAGGTGCGCAAGCCTATCTTTACCGAAGCCTTGGATCATTGGCGTCATTACGAAGACGGGCTCGGGCCGCTCAAGCTCGCGCTCGGCTTCGTGCTCGACGCCTATCCTTCGGTGCCGAAGTTTTACACCCATGTTCGCGGCACGTTAGAATATGCGGGCGCCTGGGAAGGCGCCGACCGGCGCTGGAGCGGACAACCGCTGAAGAGTACGACGTGACGATGCTTGTCGAAAACCGCGCCTCTCTCGACGAAGCCAGATCGCTGCTCTCGAGCGGCGACGCGCAAGCCGCGCGCGCGATCCTGGAGCCGCTGGCCGCCGCCGATCCGGACTGGGCCGAGGTGCGGCTGGAGCTCGGCAAGGCGCTGGGCACCCTGGGCGACAATCACGCGGCCATCGCGGTCCTGACCGAGGCCGTCAACATCGACCGCAACCTGTCGGCCGCATGGTCGGCGCTCGGCGAGCAATACGTGCTGGTCGGCGACATCCTGGCGTCGGACGCGGCGTACTCGCATCACTTCAACGTCGCAGTGAACGAGCCCGCCCTGCAGAAGGCGGTGCAGGCGCTGCGCAACGGGCGGCCCGACATCACCGAGGACATCCTGCTCGAGTTCCTCGACGCCAACCCCGAGCACGTCAACGCCCTCAAGATGCTGGCGGAAGCCGCCATCGCGCAGGACCGCAACGAGGATGCCTCGGAGCTGCTGGAGCGCGTGCTGGCGCTGGCGCCGGATTTCGCCGCCGCGCGCTACCGCCTCGTCTCGTCGCTCTATCTGCAGAACCGGCTGCACGAGGCGATGCCGCATATCGACCTGCTGCTCGCGAAGGACCCGGCCAATCCGCAGTTCCGCACCATGAAGGCCTCCCTCCTCGGCCAGATGGGCGACGACCACGCCTCGCTCGCGCTGTTCGAGGAGCTGGTGAACGAATATCCCAAGCACCCGGCATCGTGGGTCAGCTACGGCCATGCGCTCAAGGGCGCGGGCAGGCAGGACGACGGCGTGCGCGCCTACCGCAAGGCGATCGAGCTTCTGCCGCAGCTCGGCGGCGGCTATTGGAGCCTGGCGAACCTGAAGACCTTCCGCTTCACCGACGCCGACATCGCCGAGATGCAGCGCCAGCTCGAGCGCGGCGACCTGCGCGTCGAGGCGCGGGTGCAGTTCTTCTTCTCGCTCGGCAAGGCGTACGAGGACCAGAAGCGGTTCGCGCAATCCTTCGAGGCCTATCAGAAGGGCAACGCGCTGTGGCGCTCGACCGTCGAATACGACGCCGAGAAGACCCATGCCTTCGTCGAGGTCTGCAAGGACTTCTTCGACGGGGAGTTCTTCGAGGACCGCAAGGGCTGGGGCTCGAAGGCGCGCGATCCGATCTTCATCGTCGGCCTGCCGCGCGCCGGCTCGACCTTGCTGGAGCAGATCCTGTCGAGCCACAGCCAGATCGAGGGTACGATGGAGCTGCCCAACATCACCTCGCTGGCGCGGCACCTGAGCGAGGAAAACTCGACCGACGCCGACATCCCCGACTATCCCGATCTTCTGGGCTATCTCGACGCGGACGAATATCGCCGCCGCGGCGAGGAGTATATCGAGAACACGCGCTCGCACCGTAAGCTCGGCCGGCCGTTCTTCGTCGACAAGATGCCGAACAACTACGCGCATATCCCGCTGATCCACCTGATCCTGCCCAATGCCAAGATCATCGACGCGCGCCGCCATCCGATGGGCTCGTGCTTCTCGAACTACAAGCAGCATTTCGCGCGCGGCCAGCACTTCACCTATGCGCTCACCGACGTCGGCCGCTACTACCGCGACTATGTCGAGCTGATGGCGCATTGGGACGCGGTGCTGCCGGGCAAGGTGCACCGCGTGATCTATGAGCGGCTGGTCGAGAATCCGGAAACCGAGATCCGCCGCATCTTCGATTATCTGGGCCTGCCCTTCGAAGAGAAGACGCTGCGCTTCCACGAGACCGAGCGGGCGGTGCGCACCGCGAGCTCGGAGCAGGTGCGCATGCCGCTGTACAAGAGCGGCGTCGATCACTGGAAGAATTTCGAGCCCTGGCTCGGGCCGCTGAAGACGGCGCTCGGCGAGGTGCTGGACCGCTATCCCGACGTCCCCGCATTCTGAGGAGCACACCTATGCGCAATACGCTTGTCGGCGGCGCGCTCGCAATCGTCCTGCTCGCGGTCCTGTTCGCGGCCGCAACCTATGGCCGCCGTCCGGCCGTGATCGCGGGCCCGCAAGGCGAGCTCAAGGACGATTTCGTCGGCCAGCAGAAGTTCGGCTCCTGGGCGCTGATCTGCAACGAGGCCAAGACCTTCCCGCGCTCGCCCTCGAACGGCCGGACCGGAAATTCCGAAGGCACCGAACCGAAAGAGGGACCGCCGCCCGGTTGGAAGCTGCCGCGCTGCATCGTCGGCTTGGTGCTGCACAACCCGAAGAACCCGCAAGATGAGATACGCGTCACCTTCCGGCACATCAGCTTCCGGCGCGTGCTGGCGCTATTCGTGCGCCTGCCGCACGACGAAGCAGCCGCGGGCGACGCGGTCATGGCGCGATTCGACAGCCGCGAGTGGGATATCCCCGTCCGCTGCAACCCGCGGTTCTGTCTGGCGATACAATCGATCAAGTTCGCCGACGTTCCCGCGGTGCAGCAAGCGAAGACTTTCGCGATCGCATTCCATCCGAGCGGCAGCGACAAGGCGGCGCTGATCCCCGTCCCGACCGAGGGCTTGGGCGACGCGCTCAAGACGATGCGGCGGCTCAATCACTAGTGGATCGGATCGCCGGTCGCGGCTCGTTTCGACTTTGAATCCAATTGTCACATTCGCACGACGAAGTTGCGAATGATTCTCGGGCGCCGCACGCTTGCCACATTCCTGCCCCCTCACTAACATCCGCGTAATTCTTCCCGAATCCAGCGGTGTAGGCATGGGTCTGCGCCGTTCAACGTGAGCAAAACCGAAAGGGGACTGTCATGCGTTCCAGCCGTGTCACCGTATCCGTTTTAGCCATCTTTGCCGTAGGGCTGCTCTCGACGAGCGCCATGGCCCGTCACCTCTCGCCTCTGCCCAGCCGCCACGGTTGGGACGCGAACGCCAAGCACTACACCGCGCCGGGCGGCGTCGGCGGTACGTGGCAAGGCCTCGCCAACGCCTTCCCCGGCTCGGGCTTTCCGGACACCGCGCAGGTGATGACCGACGGCACGGTCATGATGCACGACGGCTGCACGACCGATTGGTACAAGCTGACGCCCGACAACACCGGCAGCTATCACAACGGCACGTGGAGCAAAGCCGCGTCGATGCCCTCCGGCGACTCGCCGCTGTACTTCTCGTCGGCGGTCCTGCCTGACGGCAAGTTCATCGTCGAAGGCGGCGAGTACATCAACTGCAACGCGGTGTGGACCAACAAGGGCGCGATCTACGATCCGGTGGCCAACACCTGGACCAACGTCACGCCGCCGTCCGGCTGGGCCAATATCGGCGACGCGCAGTCCGTCGTGCTGAACAGCGGCACCTACTACCAGGCCGACGCGCTGAACACGGCGTCCGCCTATGCCGCCGTCAGCGGCACGACGGTCACCTGGACCACGCCGACGACGGGCAAGGCCGACCGCTACGACGAAGAAGGCTGGACGACGCTGCCGGACAACCGGATCATCACCGTCGACGCCAACCGCGACCTGACCGGCGCGGGCAACGACGTCGAGTTCTTCAATCCGACCACCCTGACCTGGACGACGGCGTCCGAGAAGACCCCGGTGCTGCTGGTCGACTCCGGCAGCCACGAGCTCGGCCCGGCGCCGCTTCTGCCGAACGGCCTCGTCTACCAGATCGGCGCGACGGCGCATAACGCGATCTACGACAACTCGACCGGCCACTGGACGGCCGGCCCCGATACGCTGAACATCGGCGGCCAGCTGCAGTCCGCCGACGGTCCGGCGGTCGTGATGCCCAACGGCACCATCCTCGAGCAGGTCAGCCCCGGCGTGTTCAACGCGCCGTCGCACTTCGTCGAGGTCACGGTCAATGCGGACAAGACCGTGTCGCAGGTGCAGGTCAGCGAGCCGTCCAGCGCGGCCAGCCAGTCCTCGTATGAGGGTCGTCTGGCGGTGCTGCCGACCGGTCAGGTGCTGTGGTCGAGCGACGTCGGCGACGTGCAGATCTACACGCCTTCCACGCTGAAGGGCGCGAAGGGCTCGATCCCGAAGATCAAGAGCGGCAAGACCAGCCTCACCGTGGGCAGCAAGAACAACAAGTTCTCGGGCCTGGGCTTCAACGGCAAGACCTTCGGCGGCTACTACGGCGACGATGCGCAGATGGCGACCAACTTCCCGCTGGTGCGCTTCACCAACAACTCGTCGCACCACGTCTGCTACGCGCGCACCCACAACTTCTCGAAGATGGGCATCGACGACGGCACGAAGACCGCCGCCAAGTTCGATATCCCGGCTTCCTGCGAGACGGGCGCGAGCACGATGGAAGCGGTCGTGAACGGCATCCCCTCGAAGGGCAAGGCCGTGACGCTGAACTAAGCGTCCAGGCTTCCTGAAACGAAGAACGGGCCGGACGAAAGTCCGGCCCGTTTCTTTTTGTGCTCGAGGACGCCCCCTATTCGCCGTGGCGCGCCGCCAGCCAGCGGTCGATGTCCTTGAGCCGCTTGGCCTTGACCTGGGCGTTGAACTCGATCGAGCTCTGCGACTTCACCGCATCGCCGCGCGCCGTGGACGGGATATGCGCGCTTGCGAAATCGCGCACCTTGCCTGCCATCTTGGGATCGGTGCTGTTCGAGGCCAGGTTGGGCACGAACTGGTTGCGGCTGTCGGCCTCGAGCCACGAGTTCATCCGGTCGAGATGGCCGTTGGCGAAGTCGAAGGCCATCTCGGGATGGTCGCGGCTGACCGAGGCGACGATCGCGGGGCGCACCGTCACCGCCGCCTCGTCGGTCAGGGTCAGCGCCAGCGCGCGCTCAGCCAGCTTGTCGTCGAGCGCGCTGCCCAAGAGCTCATAGAGCTCGCGCTTGGCCAGCGTGTTCTTCTCCGCCTTGGCAAGCGTGTGCAGCTGCTCCCAGACCGCGGGATCGGCATGGCGCGCGACGATGGCGAGCATCGAGCGGCGCGTGTCGGGCGAGGTGTGCGACGGGTCCTTCAGATAGGCCGCGAAACGCTTCCTCGCCTCGGCGATCACGCCCGGATCGTCGAACTGGCTGAGCGCCTGGAGCAGCGTGTCGCGCAGCAGCGCGATGTTCTGGTCCTCGCCCTTCTTCGCATCCCAGCCGGTCTTGGCGAACAGGGGGCTGAGCAGCTGGCGCGCGAAGGCGCGGAAACCCTTCTGCGACGGCAACCCGTTATAGAGATAGTCGATGCCGGCGAGCTTGGTCGCGATCGCGTCCTGGATATGCGGGTTCATGCCGGGGTCGGCCTGCTCGGCGATGCTCATGAAATCGTCGAGCGGCGCGTCGCCGGTATAGCCCAGCGCGCGCGTGTCGTTGATCAGGCCGAGCTGGTTCTCCGGCGTCAGCTTGCGGAAGTCGCCGGCGACGAACTTGAGCAGCCTGGGCTCGTAGAGCGTGCGGAAATAGCCCGCCTGCCCGTCGTTCACCACCACGCCGACATCGGTCTTGATCCCGGGCTCGACGGGAGCGCCGCGCGCCACGGCGCCATGCCACACTTGCGCTCCGCCGATCGCGCGCGCCGCAACCGGCACGTGCCAGGTCAGCGGCGCCTTGGCCGAGGCGTCCATCGCGAAGCGGTCCTGGGTGAGCTTGAGACCCTTGGGCGAAACCGCGGCGCGGATCAGCGGCACGCCGGGCTGCAGCGTGAACTCGTGCGCGATCGCGCTCACCGGGCGCGGCGAGGTCTTGTCGAGCTCGCGCCACAGATCGTCGGTCACGGTGTTGCCGTAGGCATGCGCCTTCATGTAGTTACGCACGCCGGCGCGGAAGGCGTCGGCGCCGGTATAGTCCTCGAGCATGCGGATCACCGCTTGACCCTTGGAATAGGTGATGGTGTCGAAGGCCTGGTTGGCCTGCAGCACGTCCAGGATCGGCGTCACGATGGGATGGGTGCCCGAGCGCGCATCGACGCGCATCGCGTTCTCCTTCGCGTTCAGCGCCTCCAGCCACACATGCCAGTCGGGATGGAAGTGGTCGGTGGATTTCAGCTCCATCCACGAGGCGAAGCCCTCGTTGAGCCACAGGTCCTCCCACCAATCCATGGTGACGAGGTCGCCGAACCACTGATGCGCCATCTCGTGCGCGATCACGACATAGACGTCGCGGCGATCCTCTTCGGTCGAGACCTTGGCGTCGATCTCGAGATCGCGCTCGAAATAGAAGATCGCGCCCCAGTTCTCCATGGCGCCGAAGAACTGGCTCTGCCCCGGCCCGCCGATCAGGTCGAGCTTGGGCAGAGGATACTTCATGCCGAAGTAGTCCTCGTAATAGGGCAGGATCTGCGACGCCGCGTCGAGCGCATACTTCGCCTTGTCGGTGTCGCCGCGCTTGACGATGATGCCGATGTCGACGCCGTTCACCTTGCGCGACACGCGCTCGAAATCGCCGAGCCCGAAGAACAGCAGGTACGACGACATCTTGGGCGAGGCCGCGAAGACGACGCGCTTCAGGCCCTTGCCCACAGGCGCGGTCGAGACGATGGGCGTATTGGCCACCGCCATCTGGTCGGCGGGAACCGTCGCGGCCAGCGTGAAGGTCGCCTTCTTGTTGGGCTCGTCCCAGCTCGGCAGGAACCGGCGCGCGTCGGAATTCTCGAATTGGGTGAACAGCGCGCGCTTCTTGGCGCTGCCCGCATCGTAGTCGAGCGCGAAGATGCCCGCGGCCTGCTGGTTGATCTTGCCCTTGTAGTCGATCGCGAGAACGTGATGGCCGGCGGCGAAGGGCTTGGCGAAGGTCAGCGTCGCGGTCTCTTCCCTGGCATCGTAAGCGACCTTGGATGCGGCCGCGCCGTCGAGCGCGACCTTGCCGAAGGCGAGGTCCGCGGCGTTGAGCTTTATCGTGTTGTCGGCCTTCTTCGCATCGACGTCGATCTTCACGCTGCCGGCGAAGGCGAGATGCGCCGCGTCGGGCACGATGGCGACGTCGTAATGCGTGGGCGTGACGTTGGCCGGCAGCACGACGCGGCTGGCGGCGTGGGCGGCGGTTCCGGCAGCATGGGCGGCGGCAAGCGCGGCGGCGATCGCGATCGAAACTCGCATGACGGTCCTTTCGGGCAAATGTCCTGTCACGCTGGTAGCACGGCGGGCCTGCAGGAACAGCCTCAAATGTCCGTCATCGCGCTTGCATGGCTCTCAAACTAGCAGCGGCGCCGATCAGGCCTGCATGGTCCTGCACGATCAGCCGCGTCGGGATGGCCTTGAGATATCCCGCAAACCGGCCCTTGGCCTCGAAGCGGGCGCGAAAGCCGCTCGCCGCAAACGCCTCGCGCATGGCGGGAAGGATACCGCCCGCGATCAAGACCCCGCCCCGCGCGCCCAAGGTCAGCGCGACGTCGCCCGCGGCGCTGCCCAGGATGGCGCAGAAGCGTTCGAAGGTCTGGGCGCAGAGCGGATCGCGGCCCACCCGCGCGGTGATCTCCTGCGGCGAAAGCGCCTCGCGCCCGCCCAGCGCCTGATGGAGATTGACCAGGCCGGGGCCGGAGAGCACGCGCTCCCACGAGACATGGCCGAAGCGCGCGCGCAAGGTGCGCAGGATCCCGATCTCGACATCGTCGGCGGGTGCGAAATCCGCGTGGCCGCCCTCGGTCACGATCGCGCCGCCATGCGCGAAGCCCGCGACGCCCAGCCCGGTGCCCGGCCCCACGATCGCGACCGGTCCGCGGCCCTCGATCTCGGGACCGACGGTCATCAGGTCGGACGCCTGAAGATGCGGTACCGAAAGCGCGATGGCCTCGAAGTCGTTGATCAGCTCCACGTTCATGCCGAGCGAAGCGCCAAGCGCGTCGGCGGAAAAGTTCCAGCCGAGATTGGTGAGCGCGACCCTGCCTTCGCCGACCGGCCCTGCCACCGCGAAAGCGGCGCGGACGGGCTTTGCGCCCACCTTCGCGAGATAGGCCCTGGCCGCATCGGCAAGGCTCGCGAAATCCTGCGACGGGAGGCTCAGAACCGAATGCAGCCCGCCGTCGCTCAGCGCGAAGCGCGCATGGGTGCCGCCGATATCGGCGACGAGGTCCGGATCGCTCATCCGCCTATGATGCCACTTCGGCCTGAAAACGATAGGCGCCGTCGAGCCAGGCGACGATCTCCCTTGCCGCGGGATGGTCGAACTCGGCATAGCGGCCGCGCAGCCGCTCGGCCGCGCTGCCCAGCCGGTCGAGGCCCGTGTCCTGGAGCAGCGACAGGTCCTGCTGCAGGCGCCTCGCCAGCACCGAGCCCGCGACCGCGGTCGCCGCGTCCTCGAAGGCGCGGCCGTATTCGTACGCGTCGCCGAGCGCATAGCTCTGCGCCAGGGTGAGCGCGGGGATGCGCGTGAGCACCGGCTGCAGCGCCGGATTCACCGCATGCGCCGCGATGCGGTCGGCGATCCGGGCCGGCCTTCCGGTGAAAGCGCGCAGATGCAGGAATTGCGACATGCGCTTGCCGTCGTTGACGGGATAGTTGTCCCACAGGAACGGCTTGCGGCCGATGAGCGAGGCGACGCGGTCGACATGACCCGCGCTGAAGGCGCGCGCGACGATCTCCTCGCCCGTCCAGAAGATGTCGATCGAGGGATCGAGGCGGACGCCGAACTCCTCTAGATAGTTCTGGGGCCTCGGTCCGAAGATGCGGTCGAGCAGCGGATCGTCGGAGTAGTAGGTCGGGCACACCACGATGTTGTCCGCGGTCGCGCGTTCGGCGATCCAGTGCACGATGTCGACCTGCTTGCCGGCAAGATCGGGATCGTCGCCCTTCATGTCGTCGAACAGGACGGCGAGGTCGTCGATGCCGAGCTCGGCGAAGAAGCTGAGCTTGCGCGCCAGCGCGGCGCGCGCGCTGCGGCCGAAATCGCGATAGATCTCGAACGGCGAGAGCCCGACGCCGAAGCGCACGCCGCTCTCGCGGCAATGCAGCGCCAGCGCGCGCAGGCGGTCGGCCGTCTCGGGTGGGTGGTCCTCCTGCCAGCGCTCGCGCAGGAACAGATCGGCCTTGGGCGCATAGAAATAGAAGCGGTAGCCGTGCGGCGCGAGAAACGAGATCGTGTCGGCGCGCGCGTCCCACGACCACGGCGCGCCGTAATAGCCTTCGATTATGCCCAGCGCGGCCTGCACGCCCCTTCTCCTTCAGCTGGCTCGGCGCAAATTGGCTGAGGACAATGCCACGAAGAGATTGGCTTAAGGGAAATTTCGATGCGGTTTCCTCAGTTGCGCGAGTTTTAAATTCACGCCGCGATTGCGACCCCGGTTGCGACTCTGACGCATGAACCCGCCGAAACGATGGATAAAAACTACTTAAAATAGATGGAAACGGCGGCCACGCGTGTGGATTATAGGCCGATGAACGAAGCGGGCTGCAAGCGGGTCTCCAAGCTCTACAACGCGCTGATGACGGGGCTGGTGCTCGCGCTCGTCGGGCATCGCGGCGCCGGCGACGCGCGCCGATTCGTGTTTGCGCATTTCCGCCGCCAGCATCTGGAGAAGTTCCTTCCCGGCTTGAAGAAGCTCGGCCTCGACGGGTTGCCTCACGCGGTCGCCTGCGCGCAATACCACTACTTCTCCAATGCGCTGGGCGGGGTGAAGACGGAATACGTCACAGAGAGCGGGCGCAAGGCGTGGGTGCGCTATCCGCCGCCGCGTTGGATCTGGCAGGGCACAGCGATCTGCGCGATCCCGCGCGCGGTGAACGAAGCGATGCTGCACGGCTGGCACGGCCACAACGGCGTGTCGCTGCGCAATCCCAGGCTAGGCTTCGTCTGCACCGGACAGACGGTGACGGGCGATCCGGGGCTCGAAGGCTACTACGTCGAATACGACCGCGACATCGCCGAGCACGAGCGGGTGCGCTTCGCGGCGGACGAGCGCATGCCGCGCTTCGATCCGGCGGCCGCGCCCAAGCTGGAAAGCGCGAGCTGGCCCGCGGAGAGGCTCGCCAAGGTCGAGCGCTCCTACGCGATGGAATATGTGCGCTCGCTCCTGCCCACGATGCAGGAGCTGTTCGGCGCGCAAGAGGCCTTCGCGATCGTCGGCCGCACGGCGCGGCTGATCGGCATGCAGTTCTACGAAGAGGACGGCGCGACCTTCGCCGAATGGCTCGAGGCGATCCAGGCGGCGCAGGGCGAGGAGGTCGCGCGCGACGGCGACAGGATCGTTCAGCGCGGCTGGAAGCTGATGGACGGCATCGCGCTCGCCGATCCCGAACTCGCCTTCCGCGCCTGGAACGCGTTGTGGGAAGGCGCGCTGGCGGCACATGACCGCGATTTAACGCTGCGGACGACGCACGATGCTGGTCTGATCACTTGGCGCGTGGAGGCGAGACCGCGATAATATCGCGCTTAAGTCGACGCTCTGGGGGCAGGCATGGCGGGCAGCGAAGCGCCGGACGAAGGCGACGGCAAGCCGGCGCTGGATGCGTTCTTCGGCGGCGCGCATTCGCGGGGAGGCTTGCGGAATTTCCTGAACTCGCCGTTCGGACTCGCCCTTGTCGGCTTCGTGCTGACGACCGGACTCGGCACGTTCCTCACCGACTATTGGCATTCGGCCGAAAAGGCGCGCGACGATCGCGCCGCGCACCTGCAAGTGCAGGAAGATGAGCTGCGTGCCATCCGCACCGGCGTGAAGCAGGCCATCGTCGACCGGCAGGCGGCGTCCGAGATGATGATCCAGGCCCTCGAAAGCAAGGCGCCGCCTGGCGAGGTGTCCGCGTTGTGGCAGCAATACATGCAGGCCTATCGCCAGGAGATAACCGCCTACAGCTCCAACCAGCTCAACCTCGAAGGAATCTCGGACCACACGGAGAACAGCGAGGTCCCGGTCACGACGGTCTTTTGGCATTATCTCGACTACGTGATCCAGCCGCGGTTCGCGGACCTGCACGATTGCATCGTCTCGCTGCGCCGCGACTACGACGCCAAAGGCAGCACGACGCAATCGCTGCAGCAGGCGTTCGGCGACTGCGAAACGCGCAGGAAAGGCGACGATCCGCGCCGGCTGTATTGGGACCAATACGTCGCCGATCACGTCTCGGTCGCGCTTTGGGGAAACTTCAAGACCTGCCTGTCGACCTATTCCTACTACCTCGATTGGCACGTGCGGCTGCAGAGCCAGGTGTGGAACGCGCCGGACTACCAGGACCGCGACGTGCCCGCATGGTATCGCTACCTCGCCCATCCGCTGCGCAGCTATCGCGAAGAGCACACGCCGCCATGGGAGAAGCCGGTCTGCTGGCAGCACAACTTCCTGAACAGCGTCAGAGCGCGGATCGCGCAGGATTGCGGCGTATATCCGCACGGCAAGGAGGACAGCGATCTGCTGAAGGACAGTGCAGACAAGAACCCTGCCTGCGACCATGCGCGGGCGTCATCCGCCGCCGAGCCTAAATCCTGACATCCGCTCGTAATGCGGCCGTGCCGCGTCGGCGATCGCCTGCAGATGCGCAGGCAGCTGGTCGCGCGTCGCGGCGGGACGCGGCGGACCGAAGCCGGTCGAGCGCTCGACCGAGGCGTACCATACCGGGGCCCAGGCGCCGTCGGTGGCCCGCTTGCCGGCCGGCCACGACAGCATCGACTCGCTGAACGGGATGCCCAGCGCCGCGCATAGCGCGCTCAAGCTGCCCCGCGGATCGGCAAGCACGTCCCCGCCATGCAGCACCGGCGGGGCCTTGCCCAGCCGGTCGGCCTCGCGCTCGAACAGCTCGCGCTGCGAGACGAAGCCGATGTCGTCGAGGGTCACGTCTTCGCGCTTCTGCGTATAGGAGACGAGCACGTCTTCCGGCGCGCGGATCAGGAAGGCGTTGCGCATCCGCGCGACCCAGTCGAAAGGGAAGCCGGGCACCATGTGATGGGTCATGTGCTTCTGGTACCAGATCGGGCGCCCGCCCGGCACGGGGCCGAGGATATTCTCCAGCACCGCATCGGGATCGGTCGGATGCGCCGCAAGTGTCTCGTCGCGCATCGGATGGTCGATGCCGGTGGCCTCGAGGAAGGCGGCATAGAACGGCTCGTCGATCACCGCCGTATCGGGCCGGTTCTCGAAGCTGCGCATCATCGCGGTCGAGATGTTGCGCGGCCCCGACCACATCGCGATGCGGATGGGCTCAGCCGGTTGCATCGCGGTCCTTCATCCCGGCATAGAGCGCGCGCAGGCGCTGCGTCATCGGTCCGGGCAGCGACAAGGGCATCGTGTAGCCGTCGATCTCGCGCACCGGCGTGATGCCGCCGAAGGTGCCGGTGACGAAGGCCTCTTCCGAGGCATGGACGTCGTCGAGCGTGAAGTTGCCGATCCTGACGGGGATGGCGTTGTCCTTCGCCAGCCGGATGACGTTGGCGCGCGTCACGCCGTTGAAGCAGAACTCGCCGGTCGAGGTGCGCAGCTCGCCGCCCCGCACCGAAAAGAAGTTTGTCGCGTTGCAGCTCGACACGAAGCTGTCGGGATCGAGCATCAGTGCCTCGTCGGCGCCTTGCGGGATGACGTCGAGCAGCGCGCGGATCAGCGCCAGCCGGCTGTGCGAGTTCAGCCGCATGTCGAACATCTCCTTCGGCGTGCAGCGGATGGACGAGGTCGCGAGCTTGAGGCCCTTGGTCACGATCTCTTCCGACGGCTCCTTGTGCTCGGCGACGATGACCACCGTCGCGCGGCCCAGCGCGTTGCGCGGATCCTGGTTCGGCGCCTTCTTGGGTCCGCGCGTCACCATCAGCCGGATATGGACGCCGCTCTCCATCCCATTGGCTTCGACGGTGCGCTTCAGCGCCGCGACCATCTCGTCGCGCGAAAGCCCGATGTCGAGCGCGATGGCTTTCGCGCCGTCATAGAGCCGGTCCATATGCGCCTCCAGGAAGAGGAGCCTGCCCCTGTGCAGGCGCAGGCCCTCCCACACCCCATCGCCCAGCACGAAGCCGGCGTCGAACACCGAGACCTTGGCCTCGGCTTTGGGCACCAGCGCCCCGTTCAGGTAAAGCAGGACGGCATCGTTACGGGGGTCTGAGGCGAAATCCTGGCTGCCGGGCATGTACGGTCTCCGAATCGACACAAAATTGCTTACCTACCCCCGTTGCGGGAAGTCCATTTTTGCGCGCATGATAGGGGTTAACGCGCCGAGCCCGAGCCGGGACGGACCGGCGCGGTTGTTGAAATTTGTCCTGGCCAAGAGCGCGGCATCGGCACGAATGGCACATTTCGACAATAACGGCCCCCTCGCCCGGGCTTCGGCGAAGGGCACGGTCAAGTGGTTCAACGCGACCAAAGGCTACGGTTTCATCACCCTCGAGGACGGCGCTGACGCCTTCTGCCACGCTTCGGCGTTGCAGGCGGTCGGCTCGCCGGTCCTGAACCAGGGCGCGACGATCGTCTGCGATCTGCAGGACTCGCCCCGCGGGCTTCAGGTCGTGGCCGTCCACAGCGTCGACGACAGCACCGCGGAGCCCGCCAGGGCTCCCCGCCCGCGCCGGGACTTCGGCGACGGCGGCGGTGATCGCTTCGGCGGCGGCGGCGACCGTTTCGGCGGTGGCGGCGGACGCCATCATGGCGGCGATCGCTTCGGCGACGGCGGCGGTTATGGCGGCGGCGGCCGGGATCGTTTCGGCGGCGGCGGCCGTGACCGGGGCGGCTTCGGCGGTGGCGGCGGCTATCGTGACCGCGACAGCGGACCCAGCGGCCCCATGATGGACGGCAAGGTCAAATTCTTCAACGATCAGAAGGGTTTCGGCTTCGTCATGCCCGACAATGGCGGCGGCGACGTCTATTGCCATGCCAGCGCCTTGCGCCGCTCTGGCGTCCAGGTCCTGGAGCCGGAGCAGCGCATCCGCTTCTCCACCCGCCAGGGCAACAAGGGTGTCGAGGTCGACCGGATCGAGGTCATCTGACCGCCCAGGGGTACCCCCTTCGGAAATCGCGGTTCGAATGCACCAGCTCGCTTAAGGCCACAATATCCAGCCGCTAGTGCGCACACCCCCCGATTTACGCATCCGGGGGATGTGAATTTGTCACGCGTCCGTGTCTTGAAAGCTAAGGCTTCGTACATATATAGGGCCGATCTATATCGGACCAATATAGATACGGGCTGGGACCATGGACGTCCGCACAATCTGCTTGGGCATCCTCACCCGCGGCGACGCCACGGGCTATGAGATCAAGAACCTCTTCGAAGAGGACGGCTATCAGCATTTCGTGGAGGCGAGCTTCGGCTCGATCTACCCGGCGCTGAACCGGCTGACCGAGGACGGGCTGGTTTCGGCACGCGAGGAGGCCCAGGAGAAGCGTCCCGACCGCAAGGTCTATTCGATCACGCCCGCCGGCCGGTCCGCCTTCATCGCCTCGCTGCTCAAGCCCCTGCCCGAGGATCGCCACCGCTCGCCGTTCGTCTTCGCCATGCTGTTCAGCGACCTGCTGCCCGGCGCGCGCGTGGCTTCGATGTTCGACGCCTACAGCGCGCAGATCCAAACCAAGCTCGCCTTATTGCAGGAGAGCAACGGCAAGCAAAAAACCCAGGGCGAGGAGTTTGCCAACGGCTTCGGACGCGCCATCTACGAAGCGATGCTCAATTTCCTCAAGACCGAACGCGCCAAATACGAGACCGCCGAAGCGGTCGCCGCCGAGTAAGGACGACACGCGATGAGTTTCCTGCGCCGCATCAAAGCCTTCCTGGACCGCATCTACGAGGCGGTCATGCCCGGCTTCTTCCTGAACCTGAAGGCGCGCTACCAGGCCGCCGGCCTGATCCTGGTCCTGGTGCTCGTCTGGGTCGCGTCCGGCCTGGTGATCCCGCCGGCCAAGCACGAAGGCGCCGAAGCCTCCGAGCCCAAGACCGCGGACATGACGCCCACCGTGCGCGTCGCGGCGCTGGCGCCGTCGGAGCGCGCGGCGACCGTCACCGTGCGCGGCCGCACGCAGGCCCTTCACGAGGTCGACGTCCGTGCCGAGGTGGAAGGCGTGGTCAAGGCGATCCACTTCGACAAGGGCCAGAAGGTCCGCAAGGGCGACGTGCTCTGCGAGATCGACGTCAACGACCGCGGCGCCAAGGTCGAGCAGATGAACGCGATGGTCGCCCAGACCGGCAAGGAGCTCGAGGTCGCCAAGGAGCTCTACGCCCAGGGCTTCCGCTCCAAGACGCAGCTTGCGCAGGCGCAGGCGGCCTATGAGGCCGCCAAGGCCGGCGCCAGCACGATGGGAATCCAGCTCGCCAACACCAGGATCCGCGCGCCGTGGGACGGCTATGTCGACGACCGTTACGTCGACGTCGGCGACTACATGCGCGCCGGCGACAAGTGCGAGATGGTGATCGCGCCCGAGCCGTTCCTGGCCGTGGGCTCGGTCTCCGAGCAGGAGGTCGGCCAGATCTCGATCGGCGATCCGGTGACCGCCGACCTCGTCACCGGCGAGCGGGTCGCGGGCAAGGTGCGCTTCGTCGCCAGCCGCGCCGACACCACCACGCGCACCTTCCGCGTCGAGGTCGAGCTGCCCAATCCCGACAACAAGCTGCGCGATGGCGTCAGCGCCGACATCCACATCCCGGTCCGGAAGGTCCAGGCCGTGCACATCTCGCCCGGCATCCTGGTGCTCGACGATTCCGGCGCGGTCGGCGTGCGCGTCGTCGAAGGCGGCGTCGTGCGCTTCGTGCCCGTCAAGCCGATCTCGGAAGGTCCGGACGGCATGTGGGTCACCGGCGTCCCCGGCGACGCGAAGATCATCACCGTCGGCCAGCAATACGTCACCAACGGCGAGAAGGTGAAGGCGATGCTCGACAATCCGGGAGCCCGCTCATGACGCGCATAGTCGAATGGGCCGTCGCCAACACCAGGATCGTCATCGCGGCGATCGCGGTGGTGCTGCTGGCCGGCATCGGCGCCTACAACAACATCCCCAAGGAAGCCGATCCCGACATCCCGATCCCGGTGATCATGGTGCAGGCGACCTATCCCGGCATCAGCCCCGAGGACAGCGAGCGGCTTCTGGTCAAGCCGCTGGAGACCGCGCTGCGCTCGGTCGAAGGCCTCAAGACGATCACCGCGCGCGCCTATAGCGGCGTTGCGGTCGTCATCCTGGAGTTCGACGTCAACTTCAACAAGCAGAAGGCGCTCGAGGACGTGCGCGCGCAGGTCGACGAGGCGCGCGGGCTTCTGCCCCAGGAGACCGATCCGCCGACGGTGCAGGAGTTCAACACCTCGCTGCAGCCCGTGATCGCCGTCGCGCTGTCGGGCGAGGTGCCGGAGCGCACGATGCTCAAGATCGCGCGCAACCTGAAGGACGAGATCAAGCTCGTGCCGACGGTGCTCGACGTCGACATCTCGGGCGAGCGCAAGGAGATGCTCGAGATCGTCATCGACCCGGCGAAGCTAGAGAACTTCGGCATCACCCAGCAGGAGATGTTCAACGCGGTCTCCGCCAACAACCGGCTGATCGCCGCCGGCATGATCGACACCGGCCACGGCAGCTTCGCGGTCAAGGTGCCGGGCGTCATCGAGAACGCGCAGGACCTGCTGCATCTTCCCATCCGCTCCGAGAACAACTCGACGGTGACGCTGAGCGACGTGGCCCAGGTGCGCCGCACCTTCTACGACGCGACCTCCTATTCGCGGGTCAACGGCCGGCCGTCGCTGCGCCTGGACGTGACCAAGCGCGTCGGCGCCAACATCATCGCCAACAACGAGGCGGTGCGCGCCATCGTCGACAAGGCGGCGAAGAGCTGGCCCGCCGGCCTGCACGCGACCTATCTGTTCGACAACTCGACGGATATCCGCGACCAGCTGGGCTCGCTGTCGGATTCGATCATCCTCGCCATCATCCTGGTGATGATCATCGTCGTGGCGGCGCTGGGCCTGCGCTCGGGCCTGCTGGTCGGCCTCGCCATTCCCACCTCGTTCCTGATGGCGTTCATGGTCCTGAACGGGTTGGGCATGACGCTCAACTTCATGATCATGTTCGCGATGCTGCTCGCGGTCGGCATCCTGGTCGACGGCGCGATCATCGTCGTCGAGTATGCCGACCGGAAGATGACCGAGGGCCTGGCTCCCAAGGAGGCCTTCGCGCAGGCCGCGCTGCGCATGTTCTGGCCGGTGGTCAGCGCCACCGCGACCATGATCGGCGCCTTCCTGCCGATGCTCTTGTGGCCGGGCATCGCCGGCAAGTTCATGAGCTACTTCCCGATCACGCTGATCATCATCCTGTCGGCGTCGATGGTCGTGGCGCTCATATTCATGCCGGTGCTGGGCGGCTTCTTCGGCAAGGCGCCGCCGCACGACGAGCAGCACGAGAAGGCCATCGAGGCGTCGGAGACCGGCGACTGGCACGCCATTCCGGGCATCACCGGCTGGTACGCCCGTATCGCCGAATGGCTGACGCTGCATCCCTATCGCGTGATGGCGGGCGCGGCCGGCTGCGTCGTCGCGGTGATCACCCTCTTCGTCTTCTTCAACAAGGGCGTCGAGTTCTTCGTCGACCAGGATCCGGGCTATGCCCAGGTCTTCATCTCGGCGCGCGGCAACCTCTCGGCCAACGAGAAGCGCGACATCGTGATGAACGTGTCGAACATCGTGCAGAGCATCCCCGGCATCCGCGCGATCACCGCGTCGTCGGGCGGACAGTCGAACTCGCTCAACAGCCAGGGCGGCGTGCCCGTCGACAACATCGGCCGGCTGGGCATCGAGATGAAGGACTATCGCGAGCGCGGCCCGGCGTCCGAGATCGAGAAGGAGATCCGCAAGCGCACCGCGAACATCGCCGGCGTCCATATCGAGGTGCGCGAGCCGCAGAACGGTCCGCCCACCGGCAAGGACGTCATGATCGACGTGGGCTCGGACAACTACCTCGCGCTCGACCAGGTCACCGCCGCGATCAGCGCGCATATGTCCAAGGTGCCGGAGCTGCGCGACGTCGAGGACACCCGTCCGCTGCCCGGCATCGAATGGGATCTCGACATCAACCGCGAGATCGCCAGCCGCTTCGGCGCCAATGCGCAGTCGATCGGCACCGCCGTCCAGCTGATCTCGAACGGCATCCTGGTGGGCAAGTACCGTCCCGACGACAGCGAGGACGAGGTCGACATCCGCGTGCGCTATCCGCAGGAGTACCGCGGCACCAACGCGCTCGACACCTTGCGCGTGCCGACTGCGGGAGGCGCCGTGGTGCCGTTGAGCAACTTCGTCACCAAGCGTCCGGCCCAGCAGGTCAACTCCATCGAGCGCGTCGACGGCCATCGCGTCTATCACGTGCGCGCCAACATGAAGCCGGCTTGCACGCCGCAGGCCAACACCGATTGCGTCGCGACCAAGGTCCTGCCCAGCGCCGAGACCGTCAAGCTGCAGGATTGGATCGCCGCGCAGCACTTCCCCGACGACGTGCACGTGAAGTTCAAGGGCGGCCAGGAGCAGCAGGACGAATCCCAGGCCTTCCTGAAGGTCGCAGCCTTCCTGGCGCTGTTCCTGATTGCGATCGTGCTTCTGGCGCTGTTCAACAGCTTCTATCACGCCGCGCTGATCCTGGTCGCCGTGGTGCTGGCCATGATCGGTGCAATGCTGGGCATGGTGGTGATGCAGCAGCCGTTCTCGGTGATCATGACGGGCACCGGCATGCTGGCGCTGGCCGGCATCGTGGTGAACCACAACATCGTGCTGATCGACACCTTCCACCGCCTGCGCGACGCGGGCATGGAGCCGATCGAGGCCGTGATCCGCTCGTCGGCGCAGCGCCTGCGTCCGGTGTTTCTCACCACCGTCACCGCCATCGGCGGCCTGCTGCCGATGATGTTCGCGGTCGAGATCGACTTCGCGACCCGCGAGGTCACGATCGGCGGGCCGAACGGCATGATGTGGGTTCAGCTCTCCACCGCCATCGTGTTCGGCCTGGCCTTCTCCAAGCTGATCACGCTCGGCCTGGTCCCGTCGATGCTTGCCCTGCCCTATCGCTGGCGCCAGCGCCGCGACCGGCGGCGCAACGACGACCGCCGTCCGCCGACCACGCTGCAGGACTACGGCATCAAGGAAGCCGCGGAATAAAAAACCGGCCGCCCCCTCGCAGGGACGGCCGGCCTTCGCCCTCGGGGAGAGGGACTTACTGCTTCGGCGTGATCAGGCCGATGATGCCGTGCTTCTCGCGGCGCAGGCCGGCCGAGAAGGTGATCGAGCCGTTGCCGGTATCGTCGAGCTGCCAGAGGTCTTCGTACTGGAAGTCCTTGGCCCCCTTCTTCAGCGTGCCGATCAGCGCGCCGGAATCCGGGTCGAAGGCATTGATGCGGCCCTCGCCGAAATTGCCGACCAGCAGCTTGCCCGCGAACTGGCCGAAATTGGCCGGGCCCATCACCATGCCCCAGGGCGCGTTGAGCGGGCCGTTGGAGACCAGCCGCTTCACGAAGCTGCCGTCGGTGTTGAACACGCTGACGTAACCGAGGCCCGGACCTTCGACGACCTCCTCGCCGTCGTTGCGCAGCTTGGCGAAGGTGACATAGAGCTTGCCGTTCAGGAGCGCGACGTTGAACGGGCCGTAGTGCTTGGGCAGGTCGGGATCGGTGAACGACGAGACCAGGTGCCAGGCGTTGTCGATGATGTCGACCTTGTTGCGCGTCATGTCGCTCGCGAACAGGTGGTTCGACGCCGGGTCCCAGGCGAGACCGGTATAGTGCTCGCTCTCGTCCTCCTTGCGCGCGCCGCTCAGGATGTCGAAACCGATCAGCGCGTTGGTGCCGTCGACGCTGGGCGACCAGCCGGTGATCTTGCCGACCTCCGACGCGAAGACGAAGAACGGCTCGCCGGACTTGGTGCCGTTGCTGACGACGAAGCCGTGGCCCGAAGGAAGCGCGATCTGCCCCGTGGGCTTGCCGCCCGGAATGGTCACGACCAGCGACTGCACGGTTCCGTCATTGGGATTGTAGAGCGTCGACAGCCCGTTGCGGTTGTCGGAGACCCACAGATTGCCGCCGGGGAATTGCGAGATGCCCCACGGGTTCTTCAGGTTGGGATCGGTGTTCGGCGCCTTGCCGTCCTTGTCGGCGACCAGCGGCGTCACGGTGAAACTCGTCGCAGCCAAGGCCGCGGTCGACATCGACAGCGCCAGGCCCAGCGCGATGCTTGCTACTCTCATACTTTGCCCTCCTAGGGATTTAATGGCCGAATTGAGTGGTTTCGCGACGCTCTTGCGACGCGGTTTCAACGACTATTTGTCATTTGGGGCGAAACTGTGCGCGAACTGCGCCAACATGATGGATATCTAAACTTTACGTTAGAAATCTTCGTGCGCTTACATACCTTGGGAAGTGCAGGCGCGGGTGACGATGTAAATCGGCTGGCAAGCGCGCGAATGCCGGTCGCCCCTGCGCGGCGGTGCCGTGCCTATTCGACGTCCTGCGCGGCGACATGGACGACGTCGGGATCGTTCTCGACCTCTTTGAGCTTCTCGCGCGCCGCGGCGGCTTCCTTCTGCTTGTTCCACATCGCGGCGTAGTGACCGCCGGCATTCACCAGGTCGGAGTGGCGGCCGCGCTCGATGATCTCGCCGCGGTCGAGCACCAGGATCTCGTCGGCATCGACGACGGTCGAGAGCCGGTGCGCGATCACCAGGGTCGTGCGATCGCGCGAGATCTCGGCCAGCGCCTGCTGGATCTCGCGCTCGGTATGGGTGTCGAGCGCCGATGTCGCCTCGTCCAGCAGCAGGATCGGCGGGTTCTTCAGGATCGTGCGCGCGATGGCGACGCGCTGCTTCTCGCCGCCGGAGAGCTTCAACCCGCGCTCGCCGACCATGGACTCGTAACCCAGCGGCAGCTGGGTGATGAACTTGTCGATCTGGGCATAGCGCGCCGCGTCCTTGACGTCGGCCTCGTTGGCGCCGATGCGGCCATAGGCGATGTTGTAGCGCACAGTGTCGTTGAACAGCACCGTGTCCTGCGGGACGATGCCGATGGCGGCGCGAAGGCTGGCCTGGCTCACGTCGCGGATGTCCTGGCCGTCGATGGTCACGGCTCCCGACTTGATGTCGTAGAAGCGGTAGAGGATGCGGCTGATCGTCGACTTGCCCGCGCCCGACGGGCCGACGATGGCGACCGTCCCGCCCGCGGGCACCCTGAAGCTTATGCCCTTGAGCACCGTGCGCTCGGGATCGTAGCAGAACACCACGTCGTCGAAGCGGATCTCGCCCGCGGTCACGTTCAAGGGTGGTGCGCCGGGCTTGTCCTTCACCTCTTCGGGCTGGTTCAAGAGGCGGAACATCGACTCCATGTCGACGAGCGCCTGGGTGATCTCGCGATAGACCGTGCCCAAGAGGTTGAGCGGGATGTAGAGCTGGATCAGGATCGCATTGGCGCTGACCAGGGTGCCGACGCTGAACTGCCCGTTCTCGATGCCCATGGCAGCCAGCGCCATCACGATGCCCATGCCGACCGCCATGATGAAGGCCTGGCCGGTGTTGAGCACCGAGAGAGAGATCTGCGCCTGGATCGAGGCGCGCGAATACTTCTCCATCGACTTGTCGAAGCGCCGCGTCTCGTGCGCCTCGCTGTTGAAGTATTTGACGGTCTCGTAATTGAGAAGGCTGTCGACCGCCTTGGTGTTGGCGTCCTGGTCGCTCTGGTTCATGTCGCGGCGGAACTGGATGCGCCAGTTGGTGATGGCGAAGGTGAACCAGACGTAAGCCGCGACCATCGCGACGGTGACGAGCGCGATGAGCAGGTTGAGCTTGACGAACAGGATGACGGCGTAGAACACCAGAAGGATGATGGTGGGGAAGATGCTGAACAGCGCGAAGGACAGGATCGTGTCGATGCCCTTGGTGCCGCGCTCGATGATGCGCGACAGCCCGCCGGTCTTGCGCTCGAGATGGAAGCGCAGCGACAGCGTGTGGACGTGGGCGAAGGTCGAGACCGCGACCTCGCGCATCGCGTGGTACTGCACCTTGGCGAAGACGCCGTCGCGCAGCTGAGCGAAGGCCTGCATCAGGATGCGCGAGGCGGTATAGGCGCCGATCCAGGCCAGCGCCGCGCCGAGCGCGATCTGCGCCGGCGTCCTGGCGAGCACGTCGACCGCCCAGCCGTAGAACAGCGGCGACAGGCTGGTCGCGGCGGTGGCGAGCAGCAGGAAGAAGATCGCCGCGAAGACCCGTATGCGAAGCTCGGGCCTGCCCTTCGGCCAGAGATAGGGCATCAGCATCCACAGCGGACGGAATGACGGTGCGCCGTCGCCCTCCTCTGTCACCACCCGCGCCATCAATGCCCCATATTGGCGCCGCCGAACACCAGGAAGCCCGCGACCATGGCGGCGACGGCGATGACGGCAATGATGATGGACCAACGCGGCACTAGAACCTCCGGCATGGGGATGGTGTCGGGCTTGGAACCTGTTTAGGAAGATCGGGTCTGAACCGCAACCCTGCTGCCGCCATGGACAATAGCAAGCCCGTCATCTGCGTGTTCTGCGGCTCCTCGCATGGCAGCGATGCGGGTTATGCGCGGGACGCCCGCCGCTTCGGCGCGCTGCTGGCCGCCCATGGCTTCGACATGGTCTTCGGCGGCGGCTATATCGGGTTGATGGGCGAAGTCGCGCACGCGGCGCGCGAAGGCGGCGCCTATATCACCGGCGTGCTGCCCGATTTCCTGCGCCATCTCGAGCCGCCGTCGCACGACGCGCACCGCATGATCGTCACCGCCGACCTGACCGAGCGCAAGAAGCTGATGCTGTCGCTTGCCGACGGCTTCGCGGTGCTGCCCGGGGGGCTGGGCACCCTGGACGAGTTCTTCGAGGTGATCACCGCGGCGCAGCTGAACGTCTTCGACAAGCCGCTCGTCGTGCTCGACACGGACGGCTTCTATGCGCCGCTCGATGCGCTGATCGACAAGGTCGTGGCCGAGGACTTCGCGGGCGCGCGGGTCAGGACGCTCTACCGTCGGGCGCCGACGCCGGAGCAGGCGATAGAGCACTTGGCCGCACGCGTGCGTCGAACGCCACCAGGATAAGAGCCGCCCACACGAAGACGAAGGCGATGGTGTCGGCGCGGGTGAAGCTCTCGCCCATCAGGAACGTCGCGACCAGCAAGGTCAACGTCGGCGAGAGATATTGCAGGAAGCCCAGCGTCGTCATGCGGATGCGCCGCGCTCCCGCCGCGAACAGCACCAGCGGCACCAGCGTGATCGGCCCGCCGCCGATCAGGAGCAGGTCGCGCTTGACGTGCACGAGGTCGAACGCCGCGGTGCCCTGCCACGAGAAGTACCCGAGCACCGCCACGGTGAACGGGAACAGGATCAAGGTCTCGACCGTCAGCCCGTCCAGCGCGTCGACCGCGGTGCGCTTGCGCACATAGCCGTAGAACCCGAAGGACAGCGCCAGCGCCGGCGCGACCCAGGGAATATAGCCGAGCTCGAAGGCCTGCGCCGCCACCGCCGCCGTCGCCAGCGCGATCGCGGTCAGCCTGAGCCGCGACACCTTCTCCTCCAGCAGGAAAAAGCCCAACGCGATCGAGACCAGCGGCGTCAGATAGTAGCCCAGGCTCGACTCGACGAGCTGATGCGTCGAGACGCAATAGATGAAGACGGTCCAGTTCGCCCCCACGAGCACGCTCGACGTCGCAAGCGCCAGCAGCACCTTGGGCCGCGCCATGATGTGGCGGATATGGGCGAGATGGCCGCGCGCGGCCGTGATCGCCAGCGCGAAGACCGCGCCCCAGAAGATGCGATGCAGCGTGATCTCGATCGGCGAGGTGCCGATCAGCATCGCCCAATAGAGCGGCACGAATCCCCAAAGCAGGTAGGAGCCGCCGGCATAGAGGATGCCCAGCCTTTCATCGGGATGATCGTGGGTCTGCTGCGTCATGCGGCCAGTCTAGTGGGCCGCGCGCTCAAATCGCCAACGGCTTTCGCAACGCTGGCATGCGGTTTGCGCGCAAACGCGAAACACATCGTAACACTTGCCGCCGGCACTTAGCGCTTCACTTCCCACGTCGTCCCCTCGGGCCCGTCCTTGAGCAGGATGCCCTGGGCGAGAAGCTCGTCGCGGATGCGGTCGGACTCGGCGAAGTTCTTCGCTTTGCGCGCCGCGTTGCGTGCCGCGATGGCATCGGCGATTGCCGTCGCGTCAACGTTCGTCCTGGCCGCGATGCGCTCCTGCACGTTCGAGAAGCCCAGGAGCCCGAGCCCGCCCGCGAGCTCGTGGTCGGAGCCCTTGTGCAGCTCGGCAATGGCCTGCGGCGTGTTGAGGTCGTCGGCCAGCGCGGCCAGGAACGCGCTTCCCACCGGCGGATCGGACAGCGGCTCGGTCACCGCGTACCATTTCTCCAGCGTCTTCCAGCTCTCGTTCATGCCGGCGACGGTCCAGTCCATCGGCTGGCGGTAATGCGTGCGCAGCATGTTGAAGCGCAGCACCTCGCCCGGCCAGTCCTTGAGCAGCTCGTTGATGGTGATGAAGTTGCCCAGGCTTTTGGACATCTTCTCGCCCTCGACCTGCAGGAACCCGTTGTGCAGCCACACCCTCGCGAGCGGGTGACCGCGATGCGCGGCCTCGCTCTGCGCCACCTCGTTCTCATGATGCGGGAAGACCAGATCGATGCCGCCGCCATGGATGTCGAAGGTCTCGCCGAGCAGCGCCTCGCCCATCGCCGAGCACTCGATGTGCCAACCGGGCCGTCCGCGCCCCCAGGGCGACGGCCAGCCGGGCGTCTTGTCGTCCGACGGCTTCCACAGCACGAAGTCCATCGGGCTCTTCTTATAGGGCGCCACGTCGACGCGCGCGCCCGCGATCATGTCGTCGAGCGAGCGCCGCGCGAGCTTGCCGTAATCGGCTTTCCTCGCGACCTCGAACAGCACATGGCCGTCGGCCTCGTAGGCGAAGCCTTCCGCGATCAGCCGCCTGGTCATCTCGACCATCTGCGCCACATAGTCCGTCGCGCGCGGCGTATGCGTGGGGTTGAGGCTCCCCAGCGCCGTCACGTCGTCGAGAAACTGCTGCGCCGTCTTCGCCGTGATCTCGGCCCGCGCCGCCTCGACGTCGATGTTGCGCGATGCGGCGATCTCGGCCGCGCGCGCGTTGATCTTGTCGTCGATGTCGGTGATGTTTCGAACATAAGTGACGTGGCCCGGCCCATAGAGATGGCGCAGCAGGCGGAACAGCACGTCGAACACGATCACCGGCCGCGCGTTGCCGATATGGGCATAGTCGTAGACCGTCGGCCCGCAGACATACATGCGCACGTTGGACGCATCGAGGGGCGCGAAGTCCTCTTTCGCGCGGGTCAGCGTATTATGCAGGCGCAGCTTGGTCATGGCGCGGTCTTTTTGCACTTTTGAGGACCCGCGCTCAAGGCTATAACGGGCGGGCCTTACCACGGGGAGCGGGGAATGGAATTCGGGCAGGCGATCGCAAGCTGTTTCAGGAAATACGTCACCTTCCGCGGCCGCGCGCCGCGCTCGGAATACTGGTTCTTCGTCCTGTTCATGTTCCTGGTCTATTTCGCCACGGGCATATTGGACTCCGTCCTGATGGGCGGACAGACCACACCTGAGAAGCTCAGCCCCCTTACCACCATCGCCTGGCTCGTCTTCTTCCTGCCGAGCCTGGCGGTGCTGGTGCGCCGCGTGCACGACACCGGCTGGTCGGGCTGGATCGTCGGCGGGCTCTACATCCTGCTCCTCGTCGTGGGCTTCGTGCTGGGCATCGGCGTCGGCATGCAGGCGGAGGGCAATCTGGCGGCGAAGGAGTTGTACGGTGTGGTGGGGCTGCTGGGCCTCGTCGTCCTCGCCTATGGAATTTTCATCTTCGTGCTGACGCTGCTCAAGGGCCATGACGGCCCCAACCGCTACGGACCCGATCCGTTCGGCACCGGCGACGCCGAGGTGTTCCGCTAGGCCGTCGCGCCGGCCAGACGCTTCAGCGCGCGTTCGCGCCCGATCAGCGGCAAGAGCTTCTTGAGCTCGGGCCCCTGCTCGCGGCCCGTGAGCGCCAGGCGCAGCGGATGAAACAGCGCGCGTCCCTTCGCGCCCGTCGCCGCGCCCACCGCCTTTGTCCACGCGCCCCAGGTCTCTTCGCTCCAGGGCTCGGGCGGAAGAAGCCCGGCCGCCGCTTCGGCCAGCGCCTTGTCCTCGATCACGGGTGCGACCGGTCCGGTAACGAGCGCCGCCAGCGCCGGCGCGTCGGCGAGCCGCGTCAGGTTGGGCTTGATCGCATCCCAAAGCGCGGCACTCATGCCGGGCAGCCGCGCCGTCACGGCCTCGAGGGGCAGCGCGTGCAGCAGCCTGGCGTTCAACCCTTCCAGCTCCTTGGGATCGAAATGCGCGGGCGCCCGGCCGATCTTGCCGAAATCGAACTCGCGCGCGAGCTCATCGAGCGAAACGCGAAGCTCGATCGCGTCCGAGGTGCCGGTCTTGGCGAGATAGGAGACGAGCGCCTGCGCCTCGATCCCGCCGTCGCGGATCTCGCGCAGGGACAGCGAGCCGATGCGCTTGGACAGCGCCTCGCCGCCCGCGCCGACCAGAAGCGGGAAATGCGCGAACTCGGGGACGGCCGCACCCAGCGCCTCGAAGATCTCGATCTGGGCCGCGGTATTGGTGACGTGGTCCTCGCCGCGCACGATGTGGGTCACGGCGAAGTCGATGTCGTCGGCGACCGACGGCAGCGTATAGAGGAAGCGGCCGTCCTCGCGGATCAAGACGGGATCGGAGAGATGCGCGGTGTCGATCTCGACGTCGCCGCGGATGCGGTCGCGCCATCCGACCTTGGACTGTGAAAGCTTGAAGCGCCAGTGCGGCTTGCGCCCCTCGGCCTCGAGCTTGGCGCGTTCCGCTTCCGTCAGCGCCAGCGCGGCGCGGTCGTAGACCGGCGGCTTGTGCATCGCGATCTGGCGCTTGCGGCGGCGCTCGAGCTCCGCAGCCGTCTCGTAGGCGGGATAGAGCCGCCCGCCGGCTTTCAACTTCTCCGCGGCGGCCGCATGCGCGGCGCTGCGCTCCATCTGGCGTGCGAAGAGGTCGTGGGAAAGGCCGAGCCAGCCCAGATCCTCGATGATGGCAGTCTCGTATTCGGGCTTGGAGCGCTCGGTGTCGGTATCGTCGATGCGCAGCAGGAATTTGCCGCCCGTCTTCTTCGCGAACAGCCAGTTGACGACGGCCGTGCGCGCATTGCCGACATGCAGCAACCCGGTCGGCGACGGCGCGAAACGGACGAGCGTGGTCACAGCTCCCGCGCGTCCCGGAACGCGTTGGTGATCGGATAGCGCCGGTCGCGGCCGAAGTTCTTACGCGTGATCTTCACGCCGGGCGGCGCCTGCCGGCGCTTGTATTCGCTGGTATAGAGCAGCTGCTCGACGCGCTTGACGGTGGCGGGGTGATAGCCCTTGGCGCAGGTCGCCTCGAAGGTCATCTCGTTCTCGACCAGGCACCGGAGAATACCGTCGAGAATATCGTAGGGCGGCAGCGAGTCCTGGTCCTTCTGGTTCTCGCGCAGCTCCGCGCTCGGCGGCTTCTCGATGATGCGTTCGGGAATGACCCGGCCCTTGCCGTTGCGCCAATGCGAAAGCCGGAAGACCTCGGTCTTGTAGACGTCCTTCAGCACGTTGTAGCCGCCGCACATGTCGCCATAGAGCGTGGCATAGCCGACGCTCATCTCGGACTTGTTGCCGGTGGTCAGCACCATAGGCCCGAACTTGTTGGAGATCGCCATCAGGATCACGCCGCGGGTGCGCGACTGGATGTTCTCCTCGGTCGTGTCGGCGCGCTTGCCCGCGAAGGTGTCGGCCAGCGCGGCGCCGAACGCCTCCACCGCGCCTTCGATCGGCACGCTCTCGTAGGCGCAGCCGAGGAGCTTGGCGCATTCCTCCGCGTCCTCGAGGCTGTCGCGGGACGTATAGCGCGACGGCAGCATCACGCAGCGCACGCGCTCCGGCCCCAGCGCATCGACCGCGACGGCCGCCGACAGCGCGGAATCGATGCCGCCCGACATGCCGAGCACCACGCCGGGAAAACGGTTCTTGTTCACATAATCGCGCAGCGCCAGCATCATGGCGTGATAGACCTGGCTGGAGCGGTCCTCGGCCACGAATTTTTCGCCCGGCGCGCAAATCCATTTGCCGCCGGCATCGCGCTGCCATTCGGTGAGGGTGACGCATTCCTCCCAGCCGCGCAGCGCCGCAGGCATGGCGCCGTCGGCATTCAGCACAAAAGAGGCGCCGTCATAGACCACCTCATCCTGGCCGCCCAACTGGTTGAGATAGATCAGCGGCAAACCGCTTTCGCGCACCCGGCTCTTGGCCAGTTCCAGGCGCACATCTTCCTTGCCGGCTTCGAAAGGCGAGCCATT
>JAFBAL010000012.1 GCA_019247845.1 Alphaproteobacteria bacterium
GAGCTTCGACGACGTCAGCCTCTTGACCGTGAAGGTCGACCGGCTGACACGCTGGGCGCGGCGCGGCCTGATCTGCATCGGCGATGCGGCGCATGCGATGTCGCCGGTGGGCGGCGTCGGCATCAATCTCGCGATCCAGGACGCGGTGGCGGCGGCGAACATCCTCGCGCCCGTCCTGCACGAGCGCACGCCGCGCCTGAGCGACCTCGACAAGGTGCAGAGGCGGCGCCAATGGCCGACGCGCGTCACGCAGTGGTTCCAGGTGCAGGTCCAGAACCGCGTGCTGGCGCCGAACCTGCGCGCGCGCCAGACGCCGAAGCCGCCTTGGATACTCTACGCGCTTCGCCGCTGGCCATGGTTGCGCCGCTGGCCCGCGCGCTTCATAGGCGTCGGCGTGAGGCCGGAGCACATCTCGTCTTGATCGCCGCCTTCGCGGCGCCTTCGCGCCGTCACATCTGCATCGTCCAGCCTTCGACGCCCATCGCGGCCTGGCGCACGGCCTCGGCCAAAGTGGGATGCGCATGGCTGGTGCGCGCGATGTCCTCGCTGGCGGCGCCGAACTCTATTGCCAGCGCGGCCTCGGCGATGAGGTTGCCGGCTTCCGCGCCCAGGATATGCACGCCGAGCACGCGGTCGGTGGCTGCGTCCGCCAGCACCTTGGCGAAGCCCTCGGTCGCGGCGATGGTCTTGGCGCGGGCATTGGCGGTGAAGGGGAACTTGCCGGTCTTGTAGGCGACGCCCGCGGCCTTCAGCTCCTCTTCGGTCTTGCCGACCGAGGCCACTTCCGGCGCGGTATAGACCACGGCCGGGATGGCGTCGTAGTTCACATGGCCCTTTCGGCCCGCGATGTTTTCGGCGCAGGCCACCGCCTCGTCCTCGGCCTTGTGCGCCAGCATCGCGCCCTCGCGGCAGTCGCCGACGGCCCAAATACCGCCCACGGCGGTCCTGAAATGCGCATCGGTGACGACACGGCCTTTGCCGTCGAGCTTCACGCCGACCTCGGCCAGCCCCAAGCCTTCCGTATACGGACGGCGTCCGATGGAGACGAGCATCACGTCGGTCTCGATCGTCTGGCGCTCGCCGCCCGCCGCCGGTTCGACGCTCACCTTCAGCGCGTCGCCGGACTTCTCGACGTCCACCACCTTGGTCGAGAGCTGGAACTTCATGCCCTGGCGGCTCAGGATGCGCTGGAACTGCTTGCCCACCTCGCCGTCGAGGCCCGGCGTGATGCGGTCGAGGAACTCGACGACCGTGACCTCGGCGCCGAGCCGGCGCCACACCGAGCCGAGCTCGAGCCCGATATAGCCGCCGCCCACGACCAGCAGCCGCTTGGGAACCTGTCTCAGCGCCAGCGCGCCGGTCGAGGACACGATGCGCTCCTCGTCGATGGCGACGCCCGGCAGCGGCATCACGTCCGAACCCGTGGCGACGACGATGTGCCGGGTCTGGAGCGTGCGCACCGAGCCGTCGGCCTGCTTCACCTCGACCTTGCCGGGGGCGGCGATGCGGCCTTGCCCCACGATCGCCTCAGCCTTGTTCTTCTTGAGCAGGAACTCGACACCCTTGGTCAGCTCGCCCACGACCTTGGTCTTGTGGGTCATCATGGCGGGGAGGTCGAGCTCGACCTGCGCCTTGATGCCGAGCCTGGCGAAGCCGTGCCCCGCCTCGTCGAAGCGCTCGCTGGCATGCAGCAAGGCCTTCGACGGGATGCAGCCGACGTTCAGACAGGTGCCGCCGAACGTGCCCCGCGCATCGACGCACGCCGTCTTGAGCCCCAACTGGCCGAGCCGGATGGCGGCGTTATAGCCGCCCGGCCCGCCGCCGATGACAATCGCATCGAAGGGGGCATCGAATTGATCTGACATGGAAATTCGTCCCGGGTTCCAACGTGGCGGGTCATACCCCCGCGAGCGCTGCAAAAAAAGCGGAAAAAAGTTGGAAGTTCCCGGAACCGCTTTCGGGCGCGGGTGTTCTTATATGCGAGCGGACGTCCTTTTCGGTACGCCCCAGCCCCTTCGACAGCCCGCATCGGGTGTCCGCTCATTTGTCCCGTTGTGAGCGACGCCGGCTCTGGCCCCTCCGAGCCGGCGTTGCGCTTTTATGGGCTTAGCAAATAGCAATCGTAACGCGCCACCTCGACGCCGCCCCGGCGGCGGACGACGGCCGGCTGCGGCACGGCCGATTTGAACACTTCGTGACGGTCGCGCTCCCGCTCGGTCACATAGACAAGACGTCCTGCCGGTACCGGGCCGCCCAACCCGCGCTGCGGCTCGTTCATCTGGATCACCGGCACATGGCCGTAGAAGCGCAGCCAGGACGTCGTCGCGTAGTCGGTGGTGAGGATCGCGGCCGGGTGACCCTGCTCGATCTGCCGCACGGCGTCGTCCATGCCGTAGGCGAGCAGGCGCGAGCCCGGGTCCTTGCGCCCGAGCGGCACGATGTCGAACAGCACTTGCAGATAGCAGGCGGCAAGGACCACGGCGGCGACCGTCGCGGTGAAGCGGATGCGCACCTGCGCCGCGGCGACCGCGAGCATCGGGTACAGGAAGCACGGCCAATTGCCCTGCACCCGGTCGTGCAGCGAATGGACGGCGAAATAGGCGACGGCCGGAAGCACCAGCGCCGCCAGCAGCGCGTCGCGCTTCAAGCCCCACACGCCGGCAATCAGGATGAGGGGCGAGGCGAGCAGCAGCTGGGCGCCCAGGAACTCGAACAGGAAGCGCAAGGTGAAATGGCCCGCGCCGACGCGGCCGAACTGGAAGGCGAAGGTCATCCAGTGATGCGTCGCGTTCCACCAGATGTTCGGCGCGAAGATCGCGAAGGCCAGCACCGCGCCGAGATAGGGCCAGGGCGAGAGCAGCCAGCGCCTGCTTGCGAACACGATCCAGGCGAGCGCGCCCAAGCCTAAGAAGAAGCCGGTGTATTTCGACAGCAGCGCCAATCCGCCTGCGGCACCGACGGCGAGCCACCACTTCGGATCGTCCTCGACCCTGGCCAGGGCGTAGAGAAATGCCGCGGCGGCCGCGATCAGGGGCGCGTCCGGCGTCGCGGCCATGGTCTCGACCGCGGTCATCAGCATGAGGTTGAACAGCAGCGCGGCGCGCACGCCGCCGACGCGCCACACGCACCAGGTCGCGCCGATGCCGGTCAGCAGCGGCACAGCGCGCACGCCGAACGCGGTGTCGCCGAACGCCGGCGTGCCGGCGCGAATGAGCCAGGCGATCATCGGCGGATGGTCGTAATAGCCGGCGGCCAGATGCTTGGACCACAGCCAGTAATAGGCCTCGTCGGCGGAGAGCGGCAGCACCGCGCCGGCCACGAAGCGCAGCAGGATCAAGCCTGCGACCGCGGCCGCGATGGGATCGCCAAGCGCCGTGCGCAGAGGCGCCCGGTTCATCGCGTGCGCCACACGAACAGGCTCGACATCGCGTAGTTCCAGAACGCGCCCATCAGGGCGCCGGCCGCGCCCGCGACCCACCAGGTCTCGCGCTCGGCGCTGAACAGCCACGACGCCAGGCCGATATTGGTGAGCGCGCCTGCGGCACAGAACAGGCAGAAGGCGATGAAGCCCCAGAGCATCGACCAGCCCTTGAGACGGCGGTCGCGATAGGTGAGCTCGTTGTTCAGGAAGAAGTTGCTGGTCATCGCCGCGAAGGTCGCGATCGATTGGGCGACCCAGAACGGCGTCGACGGCAGCGCCGCCTTCAGCACCAGCAGATGCACCACCAGGCCCAGCGCGCCGACCAGCACGAAGAAGATGAAGCGCGGATCGACGAGCCCGCCGCTGAGCTTGGCGCCGAGCAGGCCCAAGAACTCGATGCCGACCTGGGCGTTGAACTTGCTTTCGCCGGAATGACGGGTGCCGAAGACGAAGGGCTGCTCTGCGATCTTCAGGTCGCTGCCCGCGGTCGCGATGTCGAGCAGGATCTTGAAGCCCGCCGGCGTCAGGCGCGGCGCCACCTGGTCGAACTTGTCGCGGCGCATCATAAAGAAACCGCTCATCGGGTCGCTCAGCGAGATGCCGAGCAGACCGTGGGTGATGCGGGTGGCGAGACGGCTGATCGCGCCCCGCGCCTCGCCGAAGGATTCCGCGCTGCCGCCCTCGACATAGCGCGTCGCCGCCACCAGGTCCGCGCCGCCGCGGATCTTCTCCAGCATCGCAGGCAACGCGGTCTCGTCATGCTGCAGATCGGCGTCCATCACGGCGACGACTGCGGCGCTGGAGGACAGCATGCCCTCGATGCAGGCGCCGGCGAGCCCGCGCCGTCCGATGCGCTTGAGGCAGCGCACGCGCGGATCGGTCGCGGCCATCTCCTTCACCGCGTCCGCCGTGCCGTCGGGCGAGTTGTCGTCGACGAAGATCGCTTCCCAGGCGATGCCATGAAGCGCCGCATCGAGGCGGCGCACCAGCTCGGCGACGTTGCCGCGCTCCTTGAAGGTCGGAAGGACGACCGAAAGCTCCGTCATCGGGAATCGCCCGGGTGATAGTCGGCCTCGATATGACCCTTGAGCTGGTCCCATGTGAAGAGCACGGGCTTGGTCTTCATCGCGACGAACATCCTGGCCTGGTCGGCATAGTGCTTCGAATGCTCGTCCAGGGTCGCCGAGCCGAACTGGTGGATGCTCTGCGACGACAGCTTGCCGTTGCGGTCCCAGGTCACGAACATGATCAGCGTGTCGCCGTCGACGGCCTTGAGCGTGCCGTCCTCCTGCGGTTCGCCATAAACGGCGCGGTAGGTGTCCGGGCCGCCGTCTATGGGCAGGTTGACGGTGCCGCGCTCGAAGCGGTTGACGTCGCCCCATTCGGGATCGAGGCGGCCGAAGTGGACCCGCAGCAAGGTCATCGCGGTACGCAGCGAGACCAGCGGCGTCAGCGACCAGTCGTGATCGTGGCGCGCGCGGCCGACAGGCGCCGCCATCAGGATGGCGAGCGCGGCCGCGCGGTTGTGGATGTCGGCGGAATAGTTCCACTTCGTGAGCACCGCGCAGCCTTGTTTGACGTCGGTCTCGGCGGGATGCGCGCACAGCTCCGCGATCATCTTGGCGACCTCGGATTTTCGGGAATAGCGGACGTCGAACTTGTACTTGCGGAAGGCTTCGGCCGTGATCGCCTTGTCGGCGCCGAAGGTCTCGAGCGCGCGCAAGGCGCGGTTGGTCATGTTCGACTGGATGCCCATCCAATTGGGATAATCGGCGGGTTTCAGATCGTCGGCCGGATCGGTGGCCTGGAACGGCGTGTTGTTCGAATTGAACACATAGCCGGACTTGGGATTCCATAGCTGCGGCAGGCGATCGAAGGGCACAAGCGCATGCGGGATCAGGTCTGAGCGGTCGCCGGGGATATAGCCCTGCCAGTCGATGCCGTCCTTCCGGACCGGGAACTGGCCGTTGTAGAGATAGCCGATATTGCCTTTCTCGTCGGCATAGACGTAGTTGATCGACGGCAGCGCCTGGAGCCGCATCGCCGCCTTCCATTCGTCCAGGTTCCGCGCTTTGTCGATGCGGTAGTACTGCTCGACCTGGCGCACCTCGCCCATGCCCGCATAGCGCACCGCGAAGACGCCGTGGTCGGTCTTGAACACCGGGCCGTGCACCGAGAACAGCACCGGCCGGTGCACGGTCCAGATCAGCGGCCCGAAGATGCTCACGCGTATGGCGGCGTCGCTTCGATCGAAGTCGCGCCACTTGCCGTCGAGCCGGTATTGGTTCTCGTTCTTGGGATTGACGGTCAACCGATAGATGTCGACGAGATCGGGCTCGTTGACCGTATTGGCCCAGCCCAGATGCTCGTTGTGTCCGTGCAGCATGAAGGGCGAGCCGGGGAAGAAGCCGCCGGCCACGTGCCAGCCCTCGTCGCTCTCGAGCACCGCCTCGTACCATGCCACGGGTCCGGTATAGGGCTGGTGCGAATTGACCAGCAGGCGCGTGGCGCCGTCGGCCGCGCGCGAGGGCGCGACCGCGATGCCGTTCGAGCCGATGGGCAGCGCCGGCTTGCCATGGGTGTCGGCCAGCAGCCGCTTCAGAGTATCGGCAAAGCCATAGAAGAACGGCGTCTTGAACACGAACCCGGCGGCGATGTCCTTGCCGGTCAGCGGCAGCAGGCCGCGCTTCACGAGGTCGGGGTGGCGTGCGGCGTAATAGTTCACGCCGTCGGCATAGCCTTCGAGCACGCGCTTGACCGCGGGCGACAGGTCGCGGTCGTAGCGCGCGTCGATCGTTTCCCACACGCGCATGGCATGGACGAGATAGTCGCCCGCCGCCGCGTTCATGCCGGCGCTGGCCCCCAGATGCCCACGCGTCGCCAGCGCCACGTCCTGGATGGTGGCGTAGTCGTCCTCGCTATGCGCATAGCCCAGCCCGAAGGCCACGTCGGCATCGGTGTGGCCGAAGATATGCGGCACGCCGAAGGTGTCGCGCACGATGCGCGCATGATAGGCCTTGGCCTTGGCGATCATCGTCGCGGGATCGGGCTCGTGCGGCTGCGCCAAGCGGTCGGCCAGGATCGTACCCACGACGGCAAGCAGGATCAGGACGGTGACGACGGCCGCGCCGAGCTTTACATATCGCATTCACATCCCCGAAATCAGTGCGCGCCGGGTCCCATGGCCGAATCGTCGATATGGGCGCGGCGCATCAATGGCAAGGCCAGGAGCGAGACCGCGAACAATATCGCGATCAATATCCAGGCTTCGTTGAAGGAATGCACCAGCGCCGCGCGCTTGACCATGGGGGCGACGATGGCCTTGGTGATCTCGTCGATCGGGCCCTGCTGCTCCAGGAACTGGCGGATGGGGATGCCGACCTCGCGCGCGGCGTCGACGTCGCGGGCCTGGAGCCGGGCGATCAGCGCGTCGGCATGGCCCTGGGTGCGCTGCTCCAGGATGGTGTCGATCAGCGCGATGCCGATCGCGCCGCCCAGGTTGCGCATCAGGTTGAAGACGCCGCTGGCGTCGGGGATCTCGGCTTCCGGCCAGCGCTCGAGCGCGAGCCGCGTGGCAGGCAGCAGGCAGAGCATGATGCTGGCGCCGCGCACGGCCTGCGGCCAGAAGAACCCGTCGAAGTCGGTCCCAGTGGTCTCGAAGCCGTTGAGCAGCAGCCCGATGCCGAAGACGCCGAAGCCAATGGCCGTGAGCAAGCGCGGGTCGATGCGCGTCTCCAGCCAGGCGGCGAGCGGCGCGAACAGCAGCTGCACCGCGCCCGCAACCATCATGATCTCGCCGATGGCGAGCGGCGTATGGTTGCGCACCAGCCCTAAGAACACCGGCGTCAGATAGGTCGCGCCATAGACGCCGAGCCCGAACACGAAGCTCAGGGCACAGCCGAGCGCGAAAGACAGGTCGTTGAACCGGCGCAGGTTGATGAACGGGTTGCGCGCGGTCAGGCACAGCCACACGCCCGCCACTGCTGACACGCCGCACACGGCGAGCAGCCCATACACGAAATCGCCGTGCCAGCCGCGCGGCGGCGCCTCTTTCAGCAGCAGCTCGAGGCTGCCCAGGAAGATCGCGGCGAGCAGGATGGTGCCGTAGTTGATGCGGCGGAACTCGCTCAAGTCGGCCGGCTCGTGCTCGACGGCCCAGGCGACGAGACCCGCCACGACGAGGCCGGGAAGGATGTTGACCAGGAAGATCCAGTGCCAGGAATAGGTCTCGGTCAGATAGCCGCCGACGGCGGGGCCGATGGTCGGCGCGATCATCGCGAAGGTGCCCGCGATCATCGTCGCCAGCACCCGGTCGCGCTCGGGGAACTGGGTGAAAGCCGAGGTGAACACCGCGGGGATCAGCATCCCGCCGCAAAAGCCCTGGAACACGCGCACCGCCAGCAGCGGCTCCAGGCTGGTGCACAACGCGCAGCCGAGGCTCGCGAGCGTAAAGCCCAAGGTCGCGGCGACGAACATCCAGCGCAGCGACAAGGTGCGCGTGAGCCAGCCGGTCAAGGGGATCGCGATCACCTCGGCGATCAGATAGCCGGTCTGGATCCAGCTCATCCGGTCGGCCGAGATGTCCAGCGCCGCCTGGATGTTGGTCAGCGAGCTCGCCACCACCTGGATGTCCAGGATGGCCATGAACATGCCGATGCACATGGCGGCGAAGCCGATCCAGGCCTTGGCCGGTGTGGTCATGGCGTCCTTGTCACACTGGGGCGGCCGTGCCGTCGGATCGTCATGAGATCATTCGGCGGCAACGACGAGCGGCACGGCCGGCTCGCGCAAAGCAGTCTCGCCGGACGGCGCGGGCTCGCAGAAATGCCGGGCGCGCGGATCCATCACCCGGCGCCATAGCGGCGGGACCAGCGCCATCAGGATGCTGCCCGCATAGCCGGCCGGAAGCTCGGGCGCGGTCGCCACGTATTGCAGGTCCTGGTACGAGATCGAGGGCTTGCTGTGATGATAGCTGTGCCGGCCCATGTTGAAGATCAGCAGATTCACCAGCACGTTCGAGCTGTTCCAGCTGTGGCGGTCGTTCAGCGGCTCGTAGCGGCCGGACGAAAGCTCGACGCGCAACAGGCCGTAATGGGCGATGTAGTTGAACAGCTCCAGCACCGTGATCGCGACGAAGGATTGAGCGACGAAGAACAGCTCGCCCTTCCAGCCCCAGAGCGCCGCCACCGCGGCCAGCGAGACCAGCGCCACCGCGATGTCGGTCACGATGCGGCTTTTCCAAAACGCGCGGCCGGCGCAGCGCATGCGCTCGAAGCGCCAGCTTTCCACGAACTGGCCGGCCAGGGTGCGCAGCAGGAAGGCATAGAACCCCTCGCCCAATCGGGCCGTGGCGCTGTCGCGCTCCGTCGCCGCCCAGCGGTGATGGACATGGACATGGGCGATGCGGAAGTGGCGGTAGAGCATGCCCGAAAGCATCACCGCGCCCAGCACCCGCTCGCCGTCCCTGCGGCTATGCACCAGCTCATGCGCCGCCAGCATGCCGAAGACGCCGGTGGTGATGCCGACGCCGAGCATCAGGGCGACAAAGCCGAGCGCGGAGACCTCAACCGCGAGATGCGTCGCCCACACCACCGAGGCGAGCTGCAGCGGCACATAGACATAGAACAGCGTGCGGAAGTTGCGGGTTGAGCTTCGCCCGATCACGTCGCCCCGGGGCGAGACGAACTCGGCGCCGATCAGGGCCAGCAGAAGCAGCATGACGGTCGCGAGCGGTCCTGCTGCCCCGAGCCCGTAGAAAAAGGCCGGCACCGAAGCCAGAAGCAGGAACGGACCTCCATAGAGGACCATCGCGGAACACTCCCCAAGCGCTCAAATGCTACGCGGGCTTGGGGTCTGTGTCCAAGCGTTGCGTCACTATGCGGGCCTGGCGCTGCCGTCCAAGGCGCGCCGGGCCGCCAGCGCCGCGTTCTCCTGGTGGATGCGCCAGGCCAGCACGGCCGCGTTCAACACGGTGAACACCGCCGCGACGAGCCATTCGTGAAAGGCCAGCGGCAGCACCAGGATCTCGGCCGACACCACCAGATAGTTCGGATGATTGACGAAGCGGTAGGGGCCGCGGCGGACCAGCGGCGCCCCCGGAAGGTTGATGATCCGCGTCGTCCAATAGGGCCCGAGCGTCGCCAGCACCCAGACGCGCAGGCCCTGCAGCACCACGAACAGCGCGATCAGCACCCAATCGATCTGCACGTCCGCCGGCAGCAGCAGGGTGACGGCCACCAGCCATCCGGCGTGCAGCAGCACGATCAGAGGATAATGCGCCGCACCGACCTCGACCGCGCCTCGTGCTTTCAGAGCCCGCGTGTTGCGCTCGGCATAGACGAGCTCGGCCAGCCGCTGCAGCACGACGAGGCCGATGATGATGTACGCCCACTCGCGCATCAGTTCTCGAGCAGCTGGAGGACGGCGGAGAAGCCGGGGCCGAGCGCGGTCATCAGGATGCGCTGGCCCTTCCTGCGCCAGTCCATGCGCTCCAGCACGAACAGCGCCGTCACCGCCGACATGTTGCCGAAGTCGCGCAGGATCGCGCGGCTGTCGACGAGCGCGCCGCGCTCGATGCGGAACGTGTCCTCGAGCGCGTCGAGCACCTTGGCGCCGCCGGGATGGCAGGCGAAGAGGTCGATGTCGGAGAGCTTCAAGTCGTTGCGGATGAGAAAGGCCTGCAGAATCTCGTCGAAATCGTTGGTCACCAGCGTCGGGATGCTCTGCGAGAACAGCGCCTTCAGCCCGTCCTCTTCCACCTCCCAGCCCATGATGTCGAGCGAGTGCGGCCAGGTGTGCTCTCCCGCGGGCCCGAAGCGAGGCCCGTCGCCGTCGGTCGACAGGATCGCGCCCGCGGCGCCGTCGCCGAACAGGGCGGTGGCGACGAAGTTGCTCTTCGTCAGGTCGTTCTTGCGGAAGGTGAGCGCGCAGAGCTCGACCACCAGGAACAGCACGCGCGAGCCGGGCCGCGCCTTGGCCAGATCGGCGGCGCGGCTGAGGCCCGTCACGCCGCCGGCGCAGCCCAGCCCGAAGATCGGCAGGCGGCGGATGTCGCGGCGCAGTCCCATGCGCTCGATCACCAGCGCATCCAGGCTGGGGGTCGCGATGCCGGTGGTGGACGAGACGACGATCGCGTCGATGTCGTCCTTCCTCAAGCCCGCCTCGTCGAGCAGCCCGTTCGCCACCTTCTCGAGAAGGTCGACCGCGTTGTCGACATAGAGCTTGGTGCGATCCTGCCAGCCGTGCGCGTCGGTGTACCAGTCGATCGGCACGCAGGAGTAGCGCCGCTCGATGCCGGTATTGGCGAAGATCGGCATCAGCCGCTCGACGTCGCGGCGCTCGCCGAAGAGCTGCCCGGCCCTGACCACCACGTCCTTCTGCTCGAGAACATAAGGCGGAACAGCGCTTTTCAGCGCCAGCAGACGCGTCTGCATACTTGTACTTTCTGATCTGAACAGCCCCGCCAAGGGAAAACTATAGACCGCGCGGGCGCGTCACTCAATTGCACTCTGTACGGAGAATTTCCACCGTAAATCTCAGTGCGGGTTGGTCGGCGGACGCTGCGACGAGCGGTCGAGAACGCCGGGTTCGTCCCATTTTCCTTCGGGACGGATGATCATGAGCGGATCGCTTTCCATCGTAACGGGATTCGGGTGAGGCGCGATGTCGCCCGCGATCTCGACATATTCGTGATCGGAGAACACCAGCTCGGAGTTCTTCATCATCGGCTTGAAGCCGAAGCGCTTCCAGAACGAGACGAGCCGCGTCTGCGCCTGGCCGTACATCTTCCGATAGCCCTTGCGGCGGCACACCTCGAGCCCGTGCTCGACCACCTGCTTGGCGATGAGGGTGCGGCGGAAGCGCGGCATCACCGCCAGCCGCTCCAGCTTCACGAACCCCGCGAAATAGCGGATGCGCATCACCGCCGCAGGCTCGCCGCCGACCAGCCCCAGGATATGGGCGCCGGCGTAGTCGTTGCCGTCGAACTCCTCCTCATAGGGGCAGTTCTGCTCGATCATGAAGACCGCGGCGCGGATCGCCACGGCCTTGGCCATCTGGTCGGGCGTCGCCACGAGCAGGGTCTCGAGCTGGGACCGGGCCTGCTTGCGGCGCGGCGGCGCCTTCGTTCCCTCGATGATCGGCATGGCGCGCACCTCGGTCCGGAATTTCTCCGGGAACGTCAACGCAAATGTCGAGCCAATCTTGGCGTCCACGTAGTCCTTGGTCTTCGACGACCGCTTCACCGAGTCCAGCGCCGACTGGGTCGAGATCCAGCCGATGATCGGCGTCTTCTCGAACAGCTCGACGCCCATGGCCCAGGCATTGAGCGCGAACGCGATATTGCCCAGCCCCGGTGTCACGATCGCCCACAGGTAGAATGTCACAATCTCCTCTCCGGGCCTAGCCAGAAGCGCCGGGTCGGGGTCCTTGCCGTTCAGCTTTTCCGCCTTCAAGGCTGCGTTTCCGGCCTCGTTCAAGGGCAGATAGGCGATGAAGCCGACCAGGCGCGGGAACAGCCGGCGCTCATCCTGAGCGCGATAGACCCCCCAGAACGAAATGGGATTGTGCCCATACACGGATTTCACAACCTCGAAGGGGGCGACGTTGGGTCCGATATCCTTGAGCAGCATCCCGTAAATGCCCAGCAGGTCTTCGTCTGACGGGTTCTTCACGAATACGAAAGCGCCGTCAGGCGCCCGCAGCCCTGGCTCAAAGGCTTGAAGTACCGTATTTTGAGGCACTTCGTCCGAGTCGGCATACCTGTTGGGCGACGAAGTCTTGCCGGTCGTAACCTTGTCCATCTCGGTACTCGCGAGTTTTAATCATTTTCTTCGCAGAAGGTACTCTTAGCAATGGGCATTTTGGAACGTCCGGCCGCGGTATCGGCCCATACGGAAAAGCCCCAACAATCCTTTGCCGGCCTGCCGGATTGGGACGACTTCAGACTTCTTCTCGCTGTAGTAGAAATGGGAAGCTTCAGCCGGGCCGCGACCGCGCTCAATCTGACCCAGCCGACCGTCAGCCGCCGCGTCGAGAGGCTGGAGAAGACCATCGGCGCGCGCCTGGTCGACCGGCTGAACAACGGCGCGACGCTGACGCTCGAAGGCCTGCGCATCGTCGAGCAGCTGCATGTCGCGCACAACGCGATCACCGGCGCGGTCGACAGCATCCGCTCGCCGCGCACGATGAGCGAGGCGGTCAAGCTGTTCACCACCGACGGGTTGGCCACCTATTGGCTGCCGCGCTTCCTGCCCAGCCTGTTCGAGATTTGCCGCGACGTGGAGCTGCGCACCTATACCGGCGGCGACGCCGAGGCTTATCAGCGCGCCCATTTCGACCTGGCCATCCACTACATGGAGCCCAACGATCCCCACCTGGCCGCAACGCGGCTGGGCACGCTCCACTTCCTGCCCTATGCGTCGCAATCCTACATCACACGCTTCGGCCAGCCGCGCTCGGTGGCCGAGCTCACGCGCCATCGCCTGCTCGACTATGTGCTCTATCTCATCGACAAGGGCTCGTGGATGACGCGCATGGCCGACCAGGCCTCGGACGCGCGCACCCAGTACTTCACCAATTCCAGCGCCGCGCTGTGCGAAGCCGTGCGCCAGGGTGCCGGCATCGCGCTTCTGCCCAGCTACGTCTCGGTGTTCGAGCACGACCTGGTGCCGCTCGACATCGGCCTGCACTTCGAGACGCCGTTCTGGCTCTGCTATCAGCAGGACGCGCCGTCGAAGCCGGGCGCGCGCGACGTGATCCTGTTCCTCAAGCATATCTTCAACCGCCGGACCATGCCGTGGTTCGCCGAGGAGTTCGTGCCCACCCTGGACTTTCCGCGCACCAGCCCGGAACAGATCATGGCGAGCTTCTCGCTGGCGCCGGAGACGGCCGCCGCCCGTTGATGAAGCCGCAGCCCTTCCGGGAATTCGCATTTCAGTAGAAGGGTTTGCCGGCAAACATATGTGCGATCGAGACAATCGTGTTAACCCCGGATTTGCCTTATTTTCCTGGTTCCGGCGCTCATCGCTATTGGATATACTGCGCCATGACGCAGCGTGCATTCGGGGGCGGCCCAATACCGGGAGCGCCGGATCACAACCTGGAGGGTAGCTCATGAAGAAAACCGGTATTGTATTCGCGCTGATCGGCGCGTGCCTGATGCTGGCGCCGAACCTGGCGCAGGCGCAGGCGACCCGCACCTGGATCTCCGGCGTCGGCGACGACGTCAATCCGTGCTCGCGCACGGCCCCGTGCAAGACCTTCGCGGGCGCGATCTCCAAGACCGCCGCGGGCGGCGAGATCGACACGCTCGATCCGGGCGGCTTCGGTGCCGTCACCGTGACCAAGGCCATGACCCTGGCCGACGAAGGCGCGGGCGAGGCCGGCATCCTGGTCGCCGGCACCAACGGCATCACCGTCAACTGCGCCACCGACCCGAACTGCAGCGTCGTCATCCGCGGCCTCGTCATCGACGGCGGCCCGGTCGGCTCGAACAGCCTGAACGGCATCCGCTTCGTCGCCGGCCGCAGCCTGACGATCGAGAACTGCGCGATCCGCAACTTCACCGGCGGCGCGCCCAACGGCTACGGCGTGTCGTTCCAGCCGTCGGCATCGCAGACCCACTACCTGACGATCGCCCACACGACGATCAACCAGTCCGGTGCGATCGGGTCGAACAACGGCGCCGGCGTGCTCGTCCAGCCCTCGGGCAGCGCGGTCGTCAACGCCAGCATCGTCAATGACGTCATCACCCAGAACAACATCGGCGTGCGCGCAGACGGCAGCAACCTGACCGGCGGCGGCATCACGGTGAACGTCTCCGACTCCGCCGTCACCAACAACGCCAACGCCGGCGTGGCCTCGGTCTCCACCAACACCAACCCGGTGACGGTGATCGTCAGCAACAGCCAGGTCACCGGCAACGGCGTCGGCCTGAACGCCAACGGCACGAACAAGACCGTCCTGCGCGTCGGCTATTCCACGGTGTCGTTCAACTCGGGCGGCGGCTACAAGCAGCAGAACGCAGCCATCATTTCGAGCTACGGCAACAACATCTTCAGCGACAACGGCGCCGACACCGGCACGCTGTCCACCTCGCCCGGCCTGCAGTAAGCAGCTCAGGCGCAGCCAAAACGAGCTCCCCGGAGGGCGACCTCCGGGGATTTTTTTTGGCGCGGCGATGCGCCATTGTGGCCGCGCATGGCCCGCTTCGATCCAAGCCCGAAGGTCAACCCGCTCTGGGACCGCAGCGAGCGCGGCCGGCGGATCACGGTGGTCGGCGAAGGCTTCATCCGCCCGGACACGAAGTTCTTCGCCATGGGCAGCTGCTTCGCGGTCGAGATCCGCCAGGCGCTGCGGAACCGCGGCTTGAACGTCGCTCCCGACTATCCTTCGATCGCCTTCGATCCCGCGACGCAGATGCCCGGCAAGCTGCCGCTGCGTGACAACGTCAACCACTACGACACCTTCGCCATCGCCCAGGAGATCGCGCGCGCGCTCGACCGCCGGCGCTGGACCGCCGAGGATTTCTGGGAGGTCGGCCGGTTCCGGTTCTCGAAGCAGAAGGGCTGGCCGCGCGCCTTCCAGGACCCGCAGCGCCGCCACATCTTCGCGACCAGCCGGGACGGCATCGTCGATCTCAGCGACAAGATCAGCGCCTGCATCGACGCGGGCCTCGAGGCCTGCGACGTCGTGATCCTCACGCTGGGGCTGACAGAAGTCTGGCGGATCAAGGCGACCGGCCTTTATGCCGCGCTCGGGCCTGAGAACGAGCAGGACGAGATATTCCCGCGCCTCCAATTCCGCGCCACGGGATATCAGGAGAACTACGACAATCTCCGCGCCACGCTGATGCGCATCTGGGCGGCGTATCCGGACAAGAAGATCGTGCTCACGGTCTCGCCGGTCTCGCTGACCCGAACCTGGACGGACGAAGACGTGGTGCGCGCGAACCTGCAGAGCAAATCCACCCTGCGCGCGGTGGCGGGACAGATCGTCCGCGACTTCCCGGCGGTGACCTATTGGCCGTCCTACGAGTTCGCGATGACCGGCGACGTCTTCCGCGAGGACGGCCAGCACGTGCGCCCGGACGCGGTCGACGAGATCGTCGCCGCCTTCCTGAAGACCCATTCGGCATGAAGCGGCTCGCCTTCGTCGTCGGCGGCGCGCAGAAGTCGGGCACCACCACGCTCGACGCCCTGCTCAGGCTCCATCCGGCGCTGCAGATGGCGCGCAAGAAGGAGACGCATTTCTTCGACGACGAAGCGCTCGAATGGGACGCGCCGGACTATCGCGCGCTCGACGCGTTCTACGACGCCGACGATGCGCGGATGCGCGGCGAAGGGACGCCGATCACGCTCTATTGGCGCCCCGCGATCCGCAGGCTGGTACGCTACAACCCCGACATCAAGATCGTCCTGATGCTGCGCGATCCGGTGACCCGCGCCTTCGCGCAATGGAAGAAGACCTATTCGGAAGGCCGTGAGACGCTGACCTTCGCCGAGGCGATCCGCGCCTATCCGGATCGCGTGCAGGCGCTGGCCGAGACCGAGGGGCTGGAGCGCCATTTCAGCTATGTCGAGCGCGGCTTCTATGGCGCCCAGGTCGCTTACATGACGGAGCTGGTGCCGCGCGCGAACGTCCATTGCGAAATATTCGAGGAGTTCCTGGGCGACCGCGCGGCCGCGCTCGCGCGCATTGCGGAGTTCCTGGGAATAGCGCCGTTCGCGCGCAACCTGCCCGAGCTTCACCGCCATCCGGCCAAGGCGCGCGACTATCCCTCGGTCCTGACCCCGGACGACGCGGCCTTCCTGCGCGCGCTGTACGCGCAAGATGCCGCGGCGCTCGAAGCTTTCCTGGGGCGGCCGGTCCCGGCCTGGCGCGAGAGCGTATAGTATCGAACGGTATCGATTCGGGAGGGACACATGGATTCGATATTCGGCACGGTGGAATTGCAAAGCCTGTTCTGCGCGACGCTCTTGGGCTTGGTGCAGCTCGCTTTGGCGGCCATGGGCGGCGTCGGCGCGCGCGGTCTGCCCTGGGCGGCCGGTCCGCGCGACGAGGCCGGTGCGCCGCTGGGCAGGATCGCGGGGCGCCTCGACCGCGCGTTCCGCAATTTCCTGGAGACCTTCGTCTTCTTCGCCGCGGCTGTGCTGCTCGCCCACGCGCTTGGCAAGACCACGCACAATTCGGTGCTGGGCGCGCAGATCTATCTCTGGGCGCGGGTTCTGTATGTGCCGGCCTATGTTCTGGGCGTTCCGTTCCTCAGGACCCTGATCTGGGCCGCGAGCCTGGTCGGCATCCTGATGGTCTTGGGCGCGATCTGGCCCGGCATGTGAGCTAGCGGGGCGCCGCGCGCTTGCCGCATGGCGGGCGCGCGGCGCCCGCATTTCCGCGTTCCGGATGCCGTCCCCTACATGCCCACGCGAACACAGGGGACGATGACGATGTTTCGAAAAGCCTTGCTCGCCGCCATGTTGGCGATCCCGTCCGGCGCGGCGCTGCCCGCCATGGCGCATGCCGACGACGCGGTGTCGGTGATGATCGTGGGCACGTTCCACATGAGCAATCCCGGCCACGACATGCACAACGTCCAGGTCGACGACGTGCTTGCGCCCAAGCGCCAAGCCGAGATCGCCGCCGTCGCCGGCGCGCTGGCCAAATTCCGGCCGACGATGGTCGCCGTCGAATGGCCCGCCGACCTCACCGACCAGCGCTACGACGCACTTCTCAAGGGCACCCTGGCGCCGTCGCACAACGAGGTGGTGCAGCTGGGCTTCCGCCTGGCGAAGACCGCGGGCCTTGCGTCGGTCGCGGGCATCGACGTCGACGGCGACTTCCCCTACGAGCCGGTGATGAACTACGCGAAGGCGCACGGCTTGAGCGGCCTGCTCGATCAGGCCAATGCCGAGATCGAGAGCTACGTCCAGGCGCAGGATGAAAAGCTCAAGAGCGGCACCATCGGCGCCGCCTTACGCTTCGTGAACGACCCTGCGCTGCTCGCCCACGGCAACGGCTTCTATCGCAACATGCTGAAGGTGGGCGGCGGCACCGACCAGCCGGGCGCCGAGCTGCTGACCCAATGGTCCAGGCGCAATTATCTCATCTGCGCCAACCTGGTGCAGCGCGTGAAGGCCGGCGACCGTGTCGTTGTGTTCTACGGCTCGGGCCATGCCTTCCTGCTGCGGCAATGCGTGAGCGAGATGCCGGGCTACCAGCTGGCCGAACCCAACGACTACCTGCCCCACTAGGGCTGGAGGGCGTCCGCCGCAAAACGCAACATCTTGATCTTTGAATTCCATTCTCAGGCCTACCAGCCGCCGCCGCCGCCCCCACCCCCGCCGCCGCCGGAGAAGCCGCCGCCGCCGCTGCCCGAGCTCGAGCCCGGAGGCGTCGCGGCGGATGCCGCGGCCGAAGCGATGGAGGAGCCCAGCGCCGAGGTGAAGCCGGCCGTGCCCAGCCGGTCGAAGGACGAGCCCGAATACCACACCGGCACATAGGCGGCGCGGCCGCCGGAGGTGGGATCGTTGCCGGCCGCGGCGGCTTCGGCCTCGAACTTCCTGCTCCATTGGTTCTCGCAATCGAGCGCGATCGCATAGGGCAGGAAGCGCTCGAAGACCTCTGGCGTCACCTCGGGCGGGTTCAAGACCTCCAGGCGGTTCTTCTCCGCGGTCGTCAGATACATCTTGAAGCCCGCGATCTCGTCGAGGATCTTCGCTCCGGCGAGCGTCGGCGCCTTGAGCAGGTGATAGAAGACATAGCTCATGATGCCGCCGGCGATGAGCGCCACGAGCGCCGCGGCGGGAACGTCGTGGGTCACGAAGGTCACGATGGCGACCGCGAGCCCGGCGACCGGGATCGCGAAGATCGTGGCGAAGATCGCGCCGAGGACGTTGAGCACTCGCGAGCCCGGTCCCGACACGACGCCCGCCCAGGCTTTGAAGGCACGATGCAGCAGGAAGGCGGCGGCGCCCGAGGCGACCGCGATCGCCGCCAGCACGCCGCAGGCGGTTCCCCAGTCGTCGCACATCAGCGCGGTCGCGATCGCGCCGACGATCAGGATCGCCACGCCGCCCGCGAACCAGGCGGTGTTGGTGTTGAAATAGACGCGCTCGTATTCGTTCTCGAGGCTGTCCTCGAGCGCCGAGATCGAGGCCGCGACGGTCTCGTGGTTTTCGTCCTTGAGCACGATCGTGTCGCGGCGCTTGAACAGCTTGCGCGCCATCGCGGCCTCGCCGGAGGACAGCGCGGCTTCGTCCTGGCCGGTGCGGGTCAGCGTATAGGTGCCGCCGCTCTCGGATATCGTGAGATATCTCTTGACCGCCATGTCGACCAGCGAGGCGGCGTAGCATTTGCGGTCGTAGGCCATGCGGTTCACGAAGCGCGCCGCGGCCGGCGAAAAGCCCTGCGGCGCGCCGAACAGCGGGATCACGACGCCGCGCCTCGGGTCGCGGCCGTGCGACCACCAGGCGATGAAGTAATAGATGAACAGCATGAACATCGCCGCCCAGGCGACGATCGACGGCGCGTTGTCCTCGAGATACCGGCGGCGCAGCTCGGCCCGGCTCGGCGGCAGCACCGCCCCCTTGGCGAAGCCGACGGCGACGGTGAGCCCCTCGCCCAGGCCCAGCGGCTCGGTGGTGTGGAACGCGATCGCATTGCCGCTCAGCAGCAGCGCCTCGGCATTCTCGCTTTTCGCGCCCGCGGCGCCGGTATAGAGCGCGTATTGCTTGATCTTGCCGCCGACCGGAAGCTGGATATGCGCCTCGGCCCGGTCGATCGGGAACTTCCAGAAATTGCCCGTGACGTTCCAATAGAGCTCGTCATAGCCCTTGTAGAAGCCGATCTGGCGCGTCGTCTGGTATTGGATCGTGTAGGTGTGGCGGCCCGGATCGACGAAGACGTCCTTGTCGCCGATCTTGATGCTGCGCCCGTCCTCGCTGTTCTCGATCGTATAGGGCTCGGCATGGCCGTCGCGCATCACCGAGGCGACGCTCAAGCCCACATGGATGCTGTTGCCGAGACGGTCGGTGTAGCGGGTCGGGATGACGCGGAAGATGCCGTGGCGGATGGCGTCGCCCTCGGCGATCACCGAGATCGTCTCGGTGACGGTGAGCGTTCCGCTGCCGGCGACGGCGATGTCGCTGGAGAAATCGGTGATGCGCTCGTCGGCGACCGCCGGCGCAACCCACAGCGCAAGCAGCGCGACAAAGGCGCCGAAGCGCTTCATCAGCTGAACGAAACCTTGGGCGCTTCGCGGTCGGCCGCGTTGTCGATCTGGAAGAACGTTCCCGGCTTGAAGTTGCCGAAGCCCGCGATGAGGTTCGAGGGGAACTGCTCGATCATCACGTTGAAGTCGCGCACCGTGCCGTTGTAGTAGCGCCGCGCGAGCTGGATCTGGTCCTCGATATCGGTCAGCTCGTTCTGGAGCTGCTGGAAGTTCTGGCTCGCCTTGAGCTCCGGATAGGCCTCGGCCACCGCCAGCACCTTGCCGATCGCCGCGGTGATCGCCTGCTCGGTCTGGGCGCGCGCCGCCGGATCGCTCTGGCCCTGGCCCGCGCTGCGCAGCCGCGCCAGCTCGTCGAAGGTCGTGCGCTCGTGCGTGGCATAGCCCTTCACGGTCTCGACCAGGTTGGGGATCAGGTCGGCGCGGCGCTTCAATTGCGCCTCGATGCCGCTCCAGGCTTCGGCGACGACGTTCTTGCGCCGCACCAGACCGTTGTAGACGGAGATGGCCCAAAGGGCGATCACCACGAGGACGGCGAGAAGAATCAGCCCGATCATGGTCGCCAAATTACCTTCCGGCACTCACAAAAGCCAGGGGATGACCGCCTTGCGCGCGGGCGGATAGGCGGGGAACCGCGCCTCGTACCAGCGGTGATGGCTGAGCGCGCGCGGGATCAGGTTGGCCGCGGTCCATATCGCGAAGCTGAGCGCGGCCAGGTTCCAGCACCTCAGCGCGAAGCCCGACCATTCCAGGATCTCGCCCAGGTGATTGGGACACGACACGCGCTCGAACATGCCGCCGCGCGGCAGCGCGTAGTCGGCCTGCGGCGTGCGCAGCCGCATCAGCCGCCCGTCGGCCCAAAGGTTGAGCGCGGCACCGCATATAAAGAGTGCGAGGCCCAGGACGAACCGCGGGTCGGCGAGCCAGCTCTCGGGGTAGGCGATCCAGCCGAGCGTCACGCCGTTCAGCCCGGCATTGACGGTGTTGAAAAGCGCCGCCGAGCCCGCAATGGCGAGCGGCATCGTCTTGTCCCTGCCCCTCAGCCGCCACGGGAAGACCAGCGCGCGGTTGACATAATGCGCGACCCACGCCGCGAAGAAGACCCAGGCGGACGCCGACTTGTGCGCCGGCCCGATCAGGAACAGCGCCGCGAAGACGACGAGCGACACCGACTCCATCGCGAGCCAGCCGAGCCGGTTGGAAATCCGCGGGCCCCAGCCGCCGCGGACGTGGCGGCCGTAGGGGGCGGTGACGAAAAGCTGCAAGGGCACGAGCGCGACGGCGAGCGCCATCCACGCCAGCGCGACGGCATGCAAGGAAACGCCTCCAAGCGCGGCTATGCGCAAGGAGGCGCTATCCATCGGAAATTGAACCGGGAAGGCGGCGGTCTACTCGTCGGCCTGCGACATCACCGAGACCAGACGCAGCACGTGCTTGCGCACGCCCGGGCTCTTGATGCTGCAGAACTTCGCGTAGAGCTCCTCGGCGCTGGTCAGCACCACCGGCAGCGGCTTGTTGGGGCGGCTGGTGGAGTCGAGGCCTTCGAAGAAATAGCTGATGTCGACCTCGAGCAGGTTGGCCATCTCGAACAGGCGGCCGGCGCTGACGCGGTTCTTGCCGCTCTCGTACTTCTGGATCTGCTGGAAGCTGATGCCGAGCGGCTCGCCGAATTCGGTCTGGCTCATGCCTCGGGCCTTGCGCGCCATGCGGATGCGTTTGGCGACATGATCGTCGAATGCGTTTGCATTCCTTGCACTGGTCACTTGGGGGGCTGCCCGGGAACTTGTCTTGTACATTGCTCTAGAATCGCTGTGGCAACCCATAAAGCAATGCACGATGAGAATTTGTCAACGACATTTGAGAAAAAAGGACAGCGTAGTTAACTGCCATATGCAGCGCTGAGTACTTCAGACTTTCACTAGCGAATTCAAGGTCTCGATTGCCGCTGCAGCCGGAACGGAAAAAATCGAGCAGTTTCATTTGCTGAAGTCGGATGTGTATCAAAAAAGGCAACACTAGGTTGACCTGAAGACGGGTTCGTCCTCATTCCGCACGTTTAACCCGTCCGTTCTCGAGGCGCGCGAAGCCGTTGAACGGATTGGCCGGCACCTTGCCGCTATAGGCCTTGGCGAGGTCGGTCGGCCCGATGAACTCGTCGCGGAACCAGGGGAAATGCTTCGGCGAGAACGAGGCGATCAGAAGATCGGCGAGACGGCGCACGCGCGGGATGCGCGCGGCATCGACGTGATAGGTCATCCAGATGTCGAGCGCGACATGGATGTCGACGTCGAGGACGATGGGAACGATGGGCGCGCCGATGGTGTAGACGTAGGTCGGCAGCATGCCGATGCCGGCGCCGTTGACGATCGACCAGTAATGCGCGCTCGAGACGTTGGTGCGCAGCGAGACGAGGCCTTCCGGATTCACGCCGGGGAAAAGCCTGTTGTAGAGCACCTGCCACTTCTCGTCCTCGTCGGCCTGGATGACGATGCGGTGGTTCTGAAGGTCGGCCACCGTCTTGGGCATGCCGTAGATGTCGATATAGGACTGGGCCGCGAACAGCACGAGATGCATCTGGCCGAGCTTGACGACGCGAAGCTCCGGCGAGGTCGGCCGGATGAGCTGCACCGAGAGGTCCACCTCCATGCGCAGCACGTCGGCGGAGCGCATCGCGCAGTTGACGTCGAGCAGCAGCTTGGGGTTGGCGCGCTGGAACTCGACCAGGTTGGGCGCGATCCATAGCGTGCCCAATCCCTCGGTGACGCCGAAGCGGACCTTGCCGGTGACCGTACGGTCGGTGGAGTCGCGGGCCTGCATCAGCGCGCGCGCCGCCTCTTCCATCTTGTTCGCGGCGGCGAGGATCTTGTCGCCCTCGGCGGTCAGCCGGACGCCGTCGACGTGACGCGTGACCAGCGTCACGCCCAGCGCTTTCTCGAAGCCGCTAATACGCTTGCGCAGCGCATTGACCGAGAGGCCGACATGATCCGCAGCCGCGCGGAAACTCTTGCAGCGCACCAGCTCAAGGAACAGGTGCGCGTTCTCCCAATCCAGCAATTGCCGGGCTTGGGGCTTCACCGCCTGCTCGCCTGCGAGCTTGACCGCCTGTTCACCAGCGAGAACAGGCCGTTCACCCACCGTCCGCATACCAACCAGCCTCCCTACTCTAAAACATACACGAATTTAGCGGTGGGGTAGAACCAATGACGGAACACTCTCTGTCTCTCATTCGGTCCGGTACGCGCCGCAGCCCCGCGCCGATTCAGGTTAAGAGCCATCCGCTTAACCAGCTCGACCCTGCGCGTTGGGCGAAAAGACTGGTCATTTTTCAACCACCCGTGGAAATGATCGGCGAAATGTGCGCGCTGGCCCAGGAGCACATCCCCGGCATCGCCGCCAGCGACGCCGTGCAGCGCGTGGTCGAGACCAACCCATATTCTCTTTGGGGGATGGCACGCAAATCCTCCTTCGATCCCGAAAGGCCGAAGGCGGAAGGTTTCGCGGCGGTTCTTCATCTGACCAAACAAGGTCTTAAGGCGCTGGCGGAGCGCAGTCTGGACTGCTCCGATCCGGATCCCGCGATGCTGGCCAAGCCCGGCGAGCGGCCGGCGGGAATCTATTTCTGGGCGACTTTTGCGCCCGGAACGCTGGCGCCGGCAGTGACGCTGGTGGTCGAGAAATTCTCGGTTGCGCCGTTCGACGGCGTTCCCCTCTACACGCGCGTGACGACGCCGGACGGACGGCGCTTCACCGAGACGCTGGGCTTCCGTCAGGGCGCCGTGATCGACGGCGTCGAAGCGCCGCACCTCTATGTTTACGAGCGCAACAGGGCCAAGCCGTCCGGGCCGCCGATCTACGACAGCTACGGCAAGGGCAAAGAGCGCCGCGCGCTGTCGGTCAGCGTGGCGCGCGAGCTGAACGACCTCTTGAAAGTCATCAGTACCCGGAGCGCCGTCTACATCGCCGAGCAGGAATGCCCGTTCGAGGAAGAGTTCGACGGCAACGACCTGACCGCGACGCATCTGATCGGTTATGCCGGCGACGAGCCGGTGGCCTGCATCCGCGTGCGCTTCTTTGCCGACTTCGCCAAGCTCGAGCGGCTGGCGGTGCGCAAGGAGTTCCGCAATTCGCGCATCTCGTTCCTGGTGGTCAAGGCCGCCATCGAGCTCGTGCGCGTCAAGGGCTATCGCAGGATCTATGGCCACGCCCAGCGGCGGCTGATGGATTTCTGGAGCCGCTTCGGCGCCAAGCCGTTCCAGGGCTCCAAGGAATTCGTGTTCTCGGACTTCGACTATGTCGAGATGCTGATCGAGCTCGAGCCGCATCCCAATGCGATCAAGCTCGGCACCGACCCCTTCGTGATCATTCGTCCGGAGGGACGCTGGCATGTGCCCGGCGTCCTGGAACGCTCGGCGTCGCGCCCGGCGACGCGCCCCTCAGTAGGATTTGCGTCATGAGCGAAATCATCGAGCTGGATCAGTACCGATGGCGCGCCGCGCCGCCCGTCGTCTTCGTCGACATGTGCCGGGACAGGCTGGAGAGCGAGGAAGGTTACGGCCTGCGCGAGACCGCCCCCGTGCTCGCCAAATGCCGCCACTTGCTCAAGGAGGCGCGCGCGCGGCATTGGCCGGTGGCCTTCGTGCGGCCGCCGCATGCGAGCGCGGGACCGCGCAACCGCGGCGCGCGCTGGATCGAGGGCTTCGAGCCCAAGCGCAACGACATGGTGTTCGACCGCGCGGGCCCGTCCTGCTATTCGAGCGAGGAATTCGCCGACGCGATGAACGACTGCGGACGCGTCTTCGTGCTCGCCGGCTTCTCGGTCGAAAGCACGGTGCTGGCGACGCTGATCGACGCGGCGCAGAACAACCACTTCGTCGGGCTGGTGCGCGACGCCTCGGCGACGCGGCCGCTGCCCGGCCACGACGCGGCGCAGAGCCACGACGCGGTGGTCGCGGTGGCGAGCCGCTTCGGCACCATCGTGACCGCCGATCACTGGATCGACGTCGCGGCCGGCACGGCGGAGGCCGGCGCGGCGCGCTCGAACGTGAGCTCGATACGGTAGGAAGGGCTCACCAGGTATAGGTGAACTTCACATAGGCGCTGTCGCCGGTCGCATAGAACTGGCTGTCGATCTGGCGGTTGTGCCAGCGCGTGGTGACGAGGTGCGTGTAGCCCCAGGCGATGCCGGCGCTCGCCACCGCGTCCCACCAGTGATGCTCCTTGGCATTGACCACCGAATAGCCGGCATAGCCCGCCGCGAGATAGGCCGGCGCCCCATATTGCCACCCGTAGCGCGTCCACAGGAACGACGCCGGCGCGAAGGCGACCGCGGTGGTCAGCGACGGGAACGAGCGGAAGTCGGAATGATCCGGACGCTGCTCGCGCACGAACTGCTTGAGCGCAAGCACGGTGCCGACCGTCAGCGCCGTATCGACGCCGAGCTGCGACACGCCCTGCCAGTCGCGGTGATGCAAGAGCGCGATGCCGCCTGCCGCGATCGGCAGCGCGATCGCGACCGCCTTGCCCGCATTGTCGGACGCCTGCGCGGCCGGCGCGCCGAGCGCCAGCGCCGCCGCCGCAACCGCAACCGCAACCAGCCTGCGCATCGTGAACCTCATCGATTGGGAAGCACGCGGATGACGGCCATCATGCCGAAGTCCTCGTGATCGAGAATGTGGCAGTGATAGACGAAATCGCCCACCACCGCGCCGCGGAAATCCATCTTTACCTTGATATAGGGATAGGGGCCTTTGCCCTTCCAATAGGGCACCTGGAAGGTATCGTAGAACTGCTGCTGGTCCTTGGGGATGCGCTTGCCGTTGATCTCCTGCACCAGGAAGTGGATCTGGTGCATGTGGAACTCGTGCACCTCGGACGTGCGGTTCTGGATGCGCCATTCCTCGACCGCGCCGCGGTTGGTCGTGATCTGCGGCGGCTCGTTGGGATCGAAGAACTGGAGCTGCTGGCCTTCGACGGCGATGTAGAACTTCACCTGGTCGACCGGCGGATGCGCCTCGGGCGATCGACCGGCGGGCGACTGGCCCGGCATCTTCACGGGGATCTCGAGGAAATAGAGATGGCGCCGCGCCGTGACCCTGGCGTCGGCGAGCGCCTCGAAGCGCTGCTTGCCGGGCGGGCCGCTCACCGCCGGCACGTGCGGCAGGCGCAGCGGCGCATCGCTCAGCTGGATCTGCGCCAGCGGGCGCGTCGGATTGGTGTCGGAGGCCGGCCCGCCTTCGATCGCCTGGGTCTCGAGCACCGCGTTCACGCCCGGCGGCGGCGGATCGAGCATGAACTCGACGCGGCCGGCCGGCGGCAGCAGCGCGCCGGTCTCGGTCACGACGGTGCCTTGGCGCGTGCCGTCCTGCGAGCCGGTCGGCACGCCGTCGAGAGCAACGACCTGAAGCGGCTGGTCGACGCCGTCGTATTTGACGCGCAGGTCCATGATCGTGTTGGCGGAGGCGTTGGCGACGCGCCAGAATTCGCGCTGGCCGCCATGCATCTTGATGAGCGAGGGCGTGTATTTCGGGAACGGCACCGTCACATAGTTCACCGACACGTCCCAGTTGGGCGTGGGCTGCCAATGCGTCTGATGCTCCAGGTTGCCGGCCAGCGGCTCGTCGCGCAGCGCGATGAAGCGCTCCGGCAGGCCCGCGACCGCGGGCTGGATGTTCTGGATGCCCTGGACCTCGATCAGGCCCGTGCCCCCGCCCTGAACCGCGATCGACGAGATCGTGTGGACGTGCGGGTGGTACCAATAGAGTCCCGGCGGCTCGTCCGGCGGGATATGGAAGACGTAGTCGAAGCTCTCGCCCGATCCGATCAAGGTGTGGATGACCTCGTCGCCGTGACAGCGCGGCGAGATGTTGAGGCCGTGGAAATGCATGTTCACCGACGCGTCGGTCATCGTGGAGTCGCCGCATTGCGTCGCCCCGGCGGTCATCGCCTCCGCGCGCCCGAGCGGCGCGTTCGGCACCTTGTCGGTCAGGTGGATCACCACCTTGTCGCCGGGATTGACGTGCAGGGTCGGCGACAGCTTGCCGTCCGTCGTCACGAAGCAGAACAGCGTGCGGCCGTCGTCGTCGACCGAGGTGTAGTAGTCGAGCGAGGTCTCCAACGTGCCGTTGACGCTGAACAGGTCGGGCGGCGGCTGGATTTCGCTGCCCACCGGCGGCCTGGGGCAGACGCCGCCATTGGCGAGCGCAGCACTCGGCACCAGGAAACCGGGGAGCATCACCCCGGCCAGCACCAGAATTGTCTTGAAAATGCGGCGCATTCCCGCCTCCCGCGTCCGTGAGGGGACTTTCAAGAGCCGCACCAAGGCTGGCAATGCGGCCAAGCTATAATTATTCCCAATGTCAGGGTCTGGGCTCGAGCACCAGAAGCTTCAACGAGCCGGAAACATAGGTGACGCGCGGCCTTCCGCCGGGCGCGGCCGGCGGATCGACCTTTTCGACGTCGGCGGCGGGGATGAAGACGCGCCCCGTGGCGGGATCGATGGCGACGGTGCGCCCGCCGCGCGCGGTCGCGACATCGGCCTCGACCGCGAAGGTGGCGGCATCCTTCTCGCGGACGACGGTCAGGGTGCCGTCGCCGTTAGAGCTGAGCGCGCGCTTGCGCTTGGGATCGAAGGCCGCGCCGTCGCTGCCGGTCCCGATCGCAAGCGTGGCCACGGCCTTCCCGGTGTCGGCGTCGACCACGGCCATCGCCTTGTTGACGCAGGTCGCGAAGATGCGCCGCGCCTCGGTGTCCATCGCGATGCCGTGCGGCCGCTCGCAACCGGGCATGGGATAATGCGCCAGCACCGTCATCGCGCGCGTGTCGATGGCGACGATGTCGTGCGCCTCGACGCCGTCGACGAAGAGCTTGCCCTTGCCGTCGGCGACCGCGGCCTCGAGCCCCGCGCCGACCGCGATGGTCTTGATCACGGTATCGGTCTTGGGGTCGACGGCGGTGATCGATCCGCTGTCGCCGTTGACGACGAAGACGCGGCCCGTCGCCGGATCGACGACGATGCCGTCTGCGTCCGGCGCGCCGTCGAGCCGCTTGACGATCTTGAGCGTCTTGAGGTCGAAGGCGGCGATCGTTCCCGCCTTGCCGTCGTCGGTGAACCCCAGCCCGTTCGCGGTCGATATGCCGATGCCGTGGGTCCCGCCCGGCAGGCCCGCGATCTCGCCCACGACCGTGCCTTTCGCCGGATCGACGACCGTCACATGGTCGCCATGCGCGACATAGACGCGTCCTGAGTCCGCATCGAAGGTGGCGTAGTCCCAGCGCTCGCCGCCGCCGAGCGGGATGGTCTTGGCGACCGTGTAGAGCGGCGGTTCCGCGCGCGCGGCGCCGCACAGCATCGTGATGATCAGAGAGGCGGCGGCAGCTTTATTCATGGCACACTCCATCAAGTCGGCGGAAAGACGATGCACACCCTTAGTCCCGGCCGGTTGTCCGAGAGCTCGACGCGCGCGCGATGCAGCGCCGCGATGGCGGCGACCAGGCTCAGGCCCAGCCCCGTGCCTTCCGTCGTCCGGCTGCGCTCCAGGCGGAAGAAGCGCTGGAAAACCTTGGCGCGCATCTCGGCCGGAATGCCCGGCCCGTCGTCGGCGACCGCGACCTCGATCCCCTGCGCGCCGCGCCTCGCCTCGAGCGAAATCCCCGAGCCCGCGGGACAATGGCGGATCGCGTTCTCGACCAGGTTCGAGACCAGCTGCGGCAGCAGCTCGCGGTCGCCGACGACGCTCAGCCCCGGCGCGATGTCGCCGGTCAGCCGCTGCAGGTTCTCTTCCGCGACTGATTGATAGGTCTCCAGCATGTCGGCAAGCATGCGGCTGAGATCGAGGGCCGCGAATTCCGTCGCCTTGGTATGCGCCTCGATCTGGGCGATGCGCAGGAGGGCGGCAAAGGTCTCCAGGATCGCGTCGACGTCCTGGATCGAGCCGTCCAGCGCCTCGTGGAATTCCGCAACCGTCGCCGTCCGCCAGCGCGCGAGCTCGAGGCGCTGTCGCAGCCGCGCCAGAGGCGTGCGCAGATCGTGCGCGATGTCGGTCGAGACCTGGCGCAGGCCGTCCATCAGGCTCTCGATGCGCTCGAGCATCGCGTTCAGGCTGGCGATGAGATGGTCGAACTCGTCGTCGCTGCCGCGCATCGGAAGCCGGCGGCTGAGATCGCCGGCGATGATCCCGCGGCTGGTCTCGCTGATCGTTTCGACGTGGCGCAGCAGGCTCAAGCTCACGACGGTTCCGCCGCCCAGCGCGAGAATGACGGTCGCGAGCAGGCCCCAGATGAAGGCGCGCGCGATCATCTCGCGCATCTCGTTCAGCTTGGAGCTGTCGACGCCGTAGAACATATAGGCGCCGTCGACGGTACGGGTGCCGCGGCCGCGCACGCCGTGGATCGTGTGCGGAAACAGGGTGCGGCTCTCGCGCGGCGACCAGGTCAGCACGCCCTCGCGCGGCGGGAGACGGGGCACGTTGCCGGCGAGCACGCGACCGTCCTTGTCCTGCAGGTAATAGAAGACGCCGGCCGGCGCGCGCTGGGCATAGAACCCGACGGCCCGGGTGAGGCTTTCGAGGCTCGGCGTGTCGGCGGCGTCGTGCACCTCCGCGATCTCGACGTTCACCGTGTGGTCGATCTCGTCGGCGACATAGCCGGTGCCGAACCAGAACATCGCGCCGAACAGCGCCATGACCGAGACGCAGAACACCGCCGCGTAGAGCAGCGTCAGCCGGAAGCTGGTGGTGCGGAATATCCTAGGCAGCCGCATGCAGCGTGTATCCGGCGCCGCGCACGGTATGGATCAGCTCCGGCGAATCGGCGCGATGGATCTTGGAGCGCAGCCGGCTGATATGGGTCTCGACGATGTTGGTGCGCGGGTCGAAATGGAAATCCCACACGCTCTCCAGAAGCATGGTGCGGGTGACGACCTCGCCGGCATGGCGCATGAGATATTCGAGCAGGCGGAACTCGCGCGGCTGGAGCTGCACGGTGTCGCCCGCGCGGCGCACGGTGCGCGCGAGCAGGTCCATCTCGAGATCGCCGATGCGCAGCACCGTCTCGGCGACCAGATGATGCGGCCGGCGGCCGAGCGCGTTCACCCGCGCGACAAGCTCGGCGAAGGCGAAGGGCTTGACCAGGTAGTCGTCGCCGCCCGCGTTCAAGCCGCCGACGCGATCGCCGACGCCGCCGAGGGTGGTCAGGAACAGGACCGGGATCCGCAACCCGCCCGCGCGCAGCATGCGCACCAGCTGAAGGCCGTCGAGCCCCGGCAGCATCCGGTCCACGATCAGCAGATCCCAGCTTTCGCCCGTGGCGCGGAACAACCCGTCGCGGCCGTCCGTGGCGACGCTCAGGTTGTGCCCTTCCTGCGCCAGGCCTTGCGCAACGTAGCCGGCGGCTTCCCGGTCGTCTTCGATGAGCAGGATTTTCACGTCTGTCCAGGTACCGGATTTCGGAAGATATTCAGTTTCGCCGATCCTTTCGGCTCGGCGAAATTGAAAAATCCCAATGTTTCGACAATTGAGACGCAATCGCACTTATCTCATGATGGTCCCATGCCGCTTCGTTTTCCTCTCGCTTTATTGTTGGCGCTGGCCGCGAGCCCTGCCTGGGCCGGGCCGCCTTATATCACCGATGACCCCGAGCCGACCGACTTCCGGCATTTCGAAATCTACCTGTTCGAGCAGGGGACCGCCGCGCGCGAGGGTACCGGCGGCGCCTTCGGCATCGATTTCAACTACGGCGCCGCGCCCGACCTTCAGCTGACCGCCGTCCTGCCGGTCGAATACGAGACGGCGCCGCAGGGCCCCGACCTGATGGGCATCGGCAATGTCGAGCTCGCCGCCAAGTATCGCGTGCTGCACCAGGACGACGTCGGCTGGGACGTCGCCGTCTTCCCGCGGTTGTTCCTGCCCAGCGGCTCGGCGCTGGTGGGCGACAAGCATGTCTCGCTCCTGCTGCCGGTGTGGGTGGGCCGCGACTTCGACACATGGTCGACCTTCGGCGGCGGCGGCTGCACCCTGCATCGCGGCGGCGACGCGCAGGACTTCTGTCTCGCGGGCTGGGCGTTGACGCGCGAGATCGCACCCAGCCTGCGCCTCGGCGCCGAGATCGTGCATCAGGGCGCCGACACCAAGGGCGGCAAGGCCTCGACCGGCATCGGCGCGGGCGTGACCTACGACTTGAACGAGCACACTCACCTGCTCGCCTATGCCGGTCCGGGTCTGCAGAACGCGGCCGAGACCGGGCAGACGTCCTGGTACACCTCCATCCTCTTCACCTTCTAGGAGCCTGGCCATGAGCGACCACGACAGGACCGCGATGCTGACCAAGGTGCCGGCGGTCACGCTCGGCTTCTGGATCATCAAGATCCTGGCGACGACCTTGGGCGAGACCGGCGGCGACACGGTCACGATGACCTGGCTGGGCGAGACGACCTCGGACGCCAATCCGAACGGCTATCTCATCGGCACCGCGCTCTTCCTCGCGGCGCTGATCGTGCTGGTGATCGTGCAGATCCGCACGCAGAGATTCCATCCCCTGCTCTACTGGGCGACGATCATCGCCTCGACCACCGCAGGGACGACGATGGCCGACTTCGCCGACCGCTCGCTCGGCATCGGCTATCCGGGCGGATCGATCCTGCTCTTCGCCTGCGTGATGGCGTCGCTCGCCGCGTGGTATTGGAGCGAGGGCACCGTCTCGGTGCAGACCGTCAACACGCCGCGCGTCGAAGCGTTCTATTGGCTCACCATCACCTTCTCGCAAACCTTGGGCACCGCGCTCGGCGATTGGGCGGCGGATTCGGGGCTCGGTTACGACGGCGGCGCCTTGGTCTTCGGCGCGGCGCTGGCGGTGGTGGCCGCGGCTTATTTCACGACGCGCATCTCGCATGTGCTGCTGTTCTGGACGGCGTTCATCCTCACCCGGCCGCTGGGCGCGACCATCGGCGACTATTTCGACAAGCCCATCGCGAAAGGCGGGCTGGATGTCAGCCGGCCGGTCGCCTCGGCGATCCTCGCCGCGGTGATCCTGGTCTGCATCCTCATCATTCCGCAGCGCGCCGGTACGCATCCGGGCAGCGCGAGAGGCTAAGGGAACGGCATCGCGCGCGGGACGTTTCCATTCGCAAGAATGGAGCCCACCATGACCGATATCGCAAAATCCCGCATCCTCATCATCGCCACCGACGGCTTCGAGCAATCCGAGCTCGAGGTTCCGCGCGACACGCTGCGCAAGGCCGGCGCGACGGTCGATGTCGCCTCGCCCGACGGCAAGGCGATCACGGGCTGGGACATGAAGGACTGGGGACGCAAGGCAGATGTCGACCTCAGGATCGCCGACGTGGATCCGGGCAACTATACCGCGCTGGTCATTCCGGGCGGCGTGATCAATCCCGACAAGCTGCGCGTCGACGAGGACGCGATGGCCGTGGTGAACGAATTCCTGGCTTCGGGCAAGATCGTGGCCGCGGTGTGCCACGGCCCGTGGCTTCTGGTGCAGGCCGATGCGTTGCGCGGCCGCCGCGCGACGTCGTACAAATCCATCCGCAAGGACGTGGAGAACGCGGGCGCGCATTGGGTGGACGAGGAGGTCGTGGCCGACAACGGCGTCATCACCTCGCGCAACCCGGACGACCTCAAAGCCTTCACGGCCAAGATCATCGAGGAGATCGGCGAAGGCCGTCATCCGATACGCGAGGCTGCTGAATGATCCGCAAAGCGCGCGCCCATTGGCGCGGCAACGGCAAGGACGGCGCGGGCGATCTTTCGACCGATTCCGGCGTGCTGTCGAAAGCCGCTTACGGCTTCAAGACCCGCTTCGAGAACGAGAAGGGCACCAACCCCGAGGAGCTGATCGCGGCGGCGCATGCCGGCTGCTTCACCATGGCGGTCGCGTTCCAGCTTCAGAACGCCGGCTTCACCGCCGACGAGCTGAACACCGAAGCAGCCGTGTCGCTGGAGAAGGACGACAAGGGCTTCCGCATCTCCAAATCGGCGCTGACCCTGCGTGCCAAAGTGCCGGGCATCGACGCGGTCAAGTTCGCCGAGCTTGCGGGAAACGCCGAGAAGAACTGCCCGGTGTCGCGCGTGCTGAATGCCGAGATCACGCTGGACGCAAAGCTGAGCTGAGTTGCCGCTCAGCGCGCCGATCTGACTTCCTCGGCCAGCGCCGCGACCAGCTCTTTGACCAGCGCCGCGACGAGCTCTTTGACGGGAAGCGCACGCGCAAGCGGCGCGCCTTGGCCCGCCCATTGCGCCCCAAAACCACCGACGCCTTTCGCCTTTGCCGCGGCGGCGAGCGCCTTGTTCGCGTCATAGGCGATCGGGTAGTCGGGAACGGCGACGCCCGCGAGCACGCTCTGCGTCAACGCCGTCATCGCATTGGGAAGGCTGCGCGCGGGCCTGCCCGAGACCGCGGCCGTCATCTGCGTCGAGGCAGCACCGGGGCCGAAGAGCGCGGCGCGGAAATGCGCATCGGCGCTCGATTCCGGACAGGCGATGAAAGCGGTGCCGAGCTGGGCGGCGACGGCGCCGAGCTTCAACGCCGCTGCGATGCCCGCGCCGTCCATGATGCCGCCGGCCGCGATGACCGGCAGCTCCACGCGCTCGACGAGCAATCGCGTCAGCGCGAGCGTGCCCAGCTGCGGGTCGGGCAGATCGGGATCGAACACGCCGCGATGGCCGCCCGCCTCGAAGCCCTGCGCCACCACGGCATCGATGCCGGCCGCCGCCGCGCATTGCGCTTCGGCGAGGTTGGTCGCGGTGGACAGCAGCACGATTCCGGCCGCGTTCAGGCGCGCGACGACGTCCGGCTTGGGAAGGCCGAAATGGAAGCTCACCACTTTCGGCCGCAGGGCGATGAGCAGCTCCTGCGTCCCGGCGTCGGCAAGGAAGCTCTTGTAAATCTCGTGGATCGCCGCAGGCGGCTCGGCACCGAAACGCGCGAAGACCGGCCGCAACGCATCGAGCCAGGCGCGCTCGACATCGGGTCTGGCGGCGGCAGGCCTGTGGCAGAAGACGTTGACGTTGAACGGGCCGTCGGTGCGGCTTCTCAAGCTCTCGATCATCTCGCGCGCGCCATGCACGTTCGTGGCGCCGACGCCGATCGAGCCGAGCCCGCCCGCCTCGGTCACCGCCGCCGCCAGCGCAGGCGTGGACGTCCCCGCCATCGGCGCCTGGACGATGGGAAGCGAAATGCCGATCCGCTCGAGCAAATCCGTCATCGCACGGACCATAGGCCATGCGCCGCAGCCCGCGGAAGCTATTTCCGCTTTTGACGCAGGGTGGCCGCCGAGCCCGGCTCGGCAAGCTCATCGTCCGGGTTCTTCAGCTCGGTATCGTCGGCCGACACGCCGGTGGAAGGAATTGCACCGTCTTCGGGCTCGGATTTAGACGGTTGAGGCCCGGCCATCGTTTCGTCGAGCTCGCGCTCGGCCCGGACGCGGTCCGCGTCATAGGCCGCGTCCAGTCCGGTGCCCTCGTCGCCCTGTAAAGGCGTATCGGCGCGCTTGCCGCTCATGAGGAGGTAACGCCGCGAGGCGCCTTTGGATGCGGAACGACGATGGAGCCCCGACGTTTCCATCCCATGTCCGAGCAAACGAAAAAGAAGCAGCCGCCGCAGGAACAGGCGCATCAGCCCGGCCGCGAGAAACAAATGACACCGCGGCCCGATTTCATGCCGCGCTTCAAGGGCGCCGAAAAGCTGAAAGACAGGGTCGCGCTGATCACCGGCGGCGATTCCGGCATCGGCCGCGCGGTCGCGGTCCATATGGCGCGCGAGGGCGCCGACATCGCCATCGTCTATCTCGAGGAGCATGACGACGCCGAGGAGACCAGGCGGCATGTCGAGGCCGAGGGCCGCACCTGCCTTCTGATCTGCGGCGACGTGGCGAAGGAAGAGTTCTGCAAAGAGGCGGTGGGCCAGGTCATCGAAGCCTTCGACCGTCTCGACATCCTGGTGAACAACGCGGCCGAGCAGCACAAGAGCGGCGGCGACGGCCCGCTCGACATCCCCGACGCGCAGCTCCAGCAGACCTTCCAGACCAACATCTTCGGCTATTTCCACATGGCGAAGGCCGCGCTCGAACACCTGCCGGAAGGTGGGGCGATCGTGAACACCGCGTCGGTCACCGCCTACAAGGGCAACAAGGAGCTGCTCGATTATTCGGCGACCAAGGGCGCGATCGTCAGCTTCACCCGCTCGCTGTCGCAGGCGCTGCTCGACAGGAAGATCCGCGTCAACGCGGTGGCGCCCGGGCCGATCTGGACGCCGCTGATCCCGGCGTCCTACGACGCCGACAAGACCGCCGAGCACGGTTCGCATGCGCCGATGAAGCGCGCCGGCCAGCCGAACGAGGTCGCGCCCTGCTTCGTGTTCCTGGCGAGCGACGAGGCATCCTACATGACCGGCCAGGTGCTGCACCCCAATGGCGGCACGGTCGTGAATGGGTGACGAAGAGCGTCCGCTGCGCGTGCTGGTGATCGCCGCATCGCAGCGCCGGCTGCATTCCTGTCCCGGCCTAGACTCCAAGGCGCGCGCGCTCATGCATCGCATGATCGGGCGCTTGCCGGCCGGCTGGCAGGTCGATCACGAGGACCTGGGCAACGAGCACGGCAAGGCGCGCATCCAAAGCTGCAACGCCTGCGTCAGCACTTCGATGGCGCTATGTGTGTGGCCGTGCAACTGCTACGGCCCCAAGAGCGAGACCCAGCCGGACCTGATGTGGGACCTCGATCTCTATGGAAGGCTGGCGCGCGCCGATGCCTGGGCGATCGTCGGCCCCGTCAACTGGTACGGGCCGTCGAGCAATCTGAAAGCGATGTTCGACCGCCTCGTCTGCATGAACGGCGGCAATCCGCGGCCCGACCTGATCGACAAGAAAGACACGTTGAAAGCGCAAGCCCTGGAGCGCTCGCCCGAGTGGCAGGAGCTCAGCCGCAATCATCTCGAAGGCCGTACCGCGGCGTTCTTCTCTTACGGCGACGCGGGCGCGAACGAAGAGGTGGACGGGGTACCGAAGAAGCTCGCGCATCCCGAATGGTTCGAGGCGAAGGCGCAGCCGCCCGAGGACCAGGCCTATCTCGGGCTCGTCTGGCAATGCCGCTATAGCGGCATCGAGGTGCCGGACGCGCTGTGGAAGCACACGACCTTCGGCGCGGGCAAGCCTTACGCCGACGATCAGGCGGAAGACCTGGACGGCGAGACGAAAGGCCTGGCGCAGTTCGACGCCTGGACCGATGCCTTCGTTGGTCGCGTCACCGCCAAAGGCATCTTGCCCGATATCGAGGAGGACGAGCGCAAAGCGCGCACCACAACCAACCGCGACAAGGTCCGCTCCTGAAGGAACCTGTGCCGGGGAACTGGAGACTGGCCGGCGCGTTGCGATTGAAGGCTGATTGTGGCCCTGGCGCTTCAGGATGACTTCGCATGGCACCGGACAAGGGCGTCGGCCACGACGAGATGCCGCGCGATGCGCTCGACCGCTGGATGCGCCGGAACGGGCAGAAGGAGGGCGAGCGGAAGGACGATGGCGACGGCGCCGACGACTCCGAAGCAGGCAAGAAGAAAAGCAAGTCGCCCTTTGCCAATCCCTGGATCAAATATGGCGGCATCGCGCTGATCGCCGCGGTCGCGATCGCCGGGCTGCTGTGGTGGCTGAACGCGCGGCAATACGAAAACACCGACGACGCCTTCATCGACACGCATATCGTCCATCTTTCGCCGCAGATCGCAGGGCAAGTGACGCGCGTGCTGGTGGGCGACAACCAGGCGGTCCGCAAGGGCCAGCTTCTGGTCGTCATCGATTCCGCCGACGCGACCACGCGCTTGTCGCAGGCCGAGGCGCAGGAAGCCCAGGCCAGGACCCAGCGTGCGCAGGCAAAAGCGGGCGAACGCGGCGCCGCCGCGCAAGCCACGAGCGCCGAGGCCGACCTCGCGCGCTATCGCCTGCTCCAGCGCACCGATCCGGCCGCGGTCGCGCAGCAGCAGGTCGACCAGGCCGTCGCGGCCGCGCGCAACGCCCGGGCCCAGCGCGACGCCGCGCGCGCGCAGATCGCCGGCGCCGACGCGCAGATCAAGGTCGACGAGGCGCAGATCGCGGCGGCGCGGCTGAACCTGGGCTACACCGCGATCGCGGCCCCCGTCGACGGCCATGTCGCACAGCGCAGCGTGGCGAGCGGCAACTATGTGGCGCCGGGCCAGGAGCTGATGGCCATCGTGCCCAACGAGCTTTGGGTGACCGCGAACTTCAAGGAGACGCAGCTCGCCCATATGCGCGTGGGCCAGAACGTCAGCCTGTCGGTCGACGCCTGCAGCGGCGGCGACGTGGCGGGCCACGTGCAGTCGATCCAGCACGGCGCCGGCCAGGCCTTCGGCATCCTGCCGCCCGAGAACGCGACCGGAAACTACGTCAAGGTGGTGCAGCGCGTTCCGGTGAAGATCGTGCTCGACCGGGTGCCGAAGGACTGCGTGCTCGGTCCCGGCATGAGCGTGACGCCCAGCGTCAAGGTGCGCTGATGCCAAGGAGCGGCGGTCCGGCCGCTGCAGCCGCGCAAGGCTGGACGCCCGCGCGCTCGGTCGCGGGCGGACGCAATCCCTGGACCATCATCGCGGTGATCTCGATCGCGACCTTCATGGTCGTGCTCGACACCTCCATCGCCAACGTCGCGCTCGACCATATCGCGGGCAGCCTGTCGGCGAGCTATGACGAAGCGACCTGGGTGATCACCAGCTTCCTGATCTCCAACGCGATCGTCATCCCGGTCAGCGGCTGGCTGGCCGATGTGCTCGGCCGCAAGCGCTATTACATGATGTCGGTGGCGCTGTTCACGGCCTCTTCGCTGCTCTGCGGGATGGCGCCCAACCTGGCCTTCCTGATCGTCGCGCGCGTGCTGCAGGGCATCGGCGGCGGCGGGCTCGCGCCGGTCGAGCAATCGATGATGGTGGACACTTTCCCGCCCGCCAAGCGCGGCGCGGCCTTCGCCGCCTATGGCGTGGTGGTGATCGTCGGACCGATCCTGGGACCGTCGGTCGGCGGCTGGATCACCGACAACCTCTCCTGGCATTGGGTGTTCCTGATCAACGTGCCCATCGGCCTGTTGTCGCTGTTCCTGGTCAGTCTTTACGTCGACGAGCCGGATGCAATGGTGCGCGAGCGCAAGAAGCTCTTGAAGCGCGGGCTCAAGATCGACGTGATGGGCTTCGCGCTGGTGGCGCTGTTCCTGGGCTGCCTGGAAGTCACGCTCGATCGCGGCCAGCGCGAGGACTGGTTCTCGAGCCCGATGATCGTGGGCTTCGCGATCCTGGGCGCGGCCGCCTTCCTCGCCTTCATCCCCTGGGAGCTCAGCCGCGACGAGCCGATCGTGCGCATCCGCCTCTACGGCAACCGCAACTTCCTGATCGCCAATATCTTCATGGTGATGATGGGCGTCATCATCTTCGGCACGACGCAGTTCATCCCGCAGCTTCTGCAGCAGGTCCTGGGCTATACCGCGACCAATGCCGGGCTTGCGCTGACCATGGGCGGGCTCGCGACCCTGTTCGTGATGCCGGTCGCGGGGTTCCTCACCGGCCGGGTCGATCCGCGCTGGCTGATCGGCATGGCGCTGGCCATCCAGGGCATAGCGCTGTGGAACATGAGCACGCTGAACACGCAGATATCCTTCGAGAACGCGGCGCTGGCGCGCATGGTGCAATCGGTCGGCCTGCCCTTCCTGTTCGTGCCGATCACCAACGCGGCCTATGTCGGCCTCGACCCGAAGCAGAACAACCAGGCCTCGGCGCTGATGAACGTGTCGCGCAACCTGGGCGGCACCTTCGGCATCTCGCTGGTGCAGACCATGCTGGCCCAGCGCGCCCAGGTGCACCAGGCGCAATATGTCGAGCAGCTCAACCCGCTGAACCCGAACTACGTCGCGGCGATCGGCCGCGCCACGCATGCGCTGACCGCCCACGGCATGGCGCAAGCAGAGGCCGCGCGCGCCGCTGCGGCCCATCTCTATCGCGCGCTGGGCCAACAGGCGAGCATGCTCGCTTACATCGACGTCTTCCACACGCTGATGATCGTGGTGTTCTGCGCGCTGCCGCTGGTGCTTCTGATGCAGAAGCCGAAGACGGGCGGCGCGAGGGGCGAGGCGGCGGCATGAGGCGCGCGATCCTCCTTGCCGCGCTCGCCTGCGCCGGCTGCACCGTGGGGCCGGACTACAGGAAGCCCGAGATCGCGGTGCCGCAGCAATTCCGCGCCGCTCCAGCGCCTGCTTCGGCCGCGCCCGCCGATCTGTCGCGCTGGTGGACGCAGTTCGACGATGCACAGCTGCAGAGCCTGGTCGAGCGCGCGCTGAAATCCAACCTCGATCTCCAGAGCGCGGCGTCGCGGGTGCGCGAGGCGCGCGAGCAGGAGATCGTCGCCGGTGCCGCCGGCCTGCCGCAGGTGAACGCCAACGGCGCCGCGGCGCACCTGCATTCCAACGGCGACGTGCTTGGCGGGATCACCGGCCAGCCGCCGACCGGCAAGGGCACCGACATCAAGCTTTATTCCGTGGGCTTCGACGCGAGCTGGGAGATCGACGTCTTCGGCGGCGTGCGCCGCAGCGTCGAGCAGGCCGGGGCCAATACCGAGGCCGCGCAATGGAGGCTGCGCGACGCGGAGGTGACGCTGACAGCCGAGGTCGCGACGGACTACCTCACCCTTCGCATCTTGCAGGCGCGCATCGCCCTTCTGCGCGATCAGGCGAAGCGTCAGAGCGATATGGTGTCGCTGGTCGCGGCGCGGGCCAAGGCCGGCTTCGTCACCCAGCTCGACGTCAACCAGCAGAACGCGCAAGCCGAGAACACCGCCGCAGCAATCCCGCCGCTGGAAGCGCAGGCGCGCGCGGCCGAGCACGCCATCGCCACCCTGCTCGCCGCAGCACCCGACGCGCTGAGCGCGGAGCTCGAGGCGAACGCGCCTGTGCCCGCGACGCCGCCGATGCTGCCCTCAGGCCTGCCGTCGGACCTGCTCGAGCGTCGGCCGGACGTGCGCGAAGCCGAGCGCAAGCTCGCCGCGGCGACCGCGGGAATAGGGATTGCGACCGCCGACCTCTATCCCAAGTTCGACCTGCTCGCCGGCATCTCTTTCACCAGCAACCAGCTGAGCAACCTGTTCTCGTCGAACAGCCTGGGCGAGTTCGGGCTCGGCCAGATCGCCGCGCCGATCTTCAACGGCGGCAAGACCCGCGCCAACATCCGCGAGAAGGAAGAGGAAACGAGCCAGGCGCTGCTCGCCTATCGCGGAAGCGTGCTCGCGGCTCTGCACGATGCGGAAGACGCGCTGACCCGCGAGGCCTCGGAGCGACGGCGCCTGGATGCCCTCGTCCAGACCGCGCGCTCGGCGCAGTCGTCGGTCGAGATCGCGCGCGATCAATACCGCGCGGGCCTCACCACCTATATCAACGTGCTGCAGGCGCAGGAGAGCGATCTGACCGCGCAGGACCAGCTGGCGCAGAGCCGGCTCGCGCTTTCCGTCGATCTGGTCTCGATCTACAAGGCGCTGGGCGGCGGCTGGCAGCCTTGAACCTGCCTCCCGCGCCGATCACCGCGCGGCTTCGGGTGCGTTGCCGTCTTCGGGCGCGTTGCCCTCAATGTCGAGCTGGGCGACGCGTCGCGTTCCTTCCCAGATCTCCATGGGATGCGCGCCGCAGAGTTTCTGCGCCGCTTCCAGCGCGGCGATGTCGTCGACCGCCTCGCACTCCTGCACGCCGACGACGTGGCCTTGCTTGTCCAAGGAATAGAACCGGTAATAGATCATCGCCCCGACCATGAGCGGCTTCATGTCGCGCGCCGCTCTTGCCGGTACATTAAAATCGCCGGGCAACAAGCTCACTAACTATTGAAGTTTTCATAAAGCATATTTCGGTCCATGACCGTACCATCAATTGTTAGTCGCAAGCCCGGCGCGCGGGACACAACGGGCGCCGGTCGCGTTGCCTTTCTTTCGGTCGAAAGAAGGCAGCATGCCGAAGATCATCGCCATCGGCGCATCGCAAGGCGGCGTGCAGGTTCTGCAGAAGATCGCGGCGGGCCTGCCGTCCGACCTTTCCGTGCCCGTCCTGGTCGTGCTGCATGTCGGCGCCGAGCCGAGCCAGCTGCCGTCGATCCTGAGCGATGCCGGCCCGCTGCCGGCGGCGCATGCCAAGAACGGCGAGATCGCGCAGCCCGGCCGCATCTATGTCGCGCCGCCGGACCATCACCTGCTGGTCGCCGACGGGCGTCTGCACCTGTCGCACGGGCCGCGGGAGAACTTCGTGCGGCCCGCGATCGATCCGCTGTTCCGCACCGTGGCGGAGTATTACGACGGCGACGCGATCGGCGTGGTGCTGACCGGGCGGCTGAACGACGGCACCTCCGGCCTGTTCGAGATCAAGCGGCGCGGCGGGATCGCCATCGTCCAGAACCCGATGACCGCCGAAGCGCCGCCGATGCCGAAGAGCGCGATGGACAACGTCGCGGTGGATTTCTGCCTGCCCGTGGACGCCATCGCGGAGCAGCTCGTGCGTCTCACGAGGGAGAAGACCCCAAAGCCCAGCCACGAAACCCGCGGAGCACCCGTCATGAGAGAGGAGAAGCCACCCCTAGCCACCCCCGTCGCGCAGACCTGTCCGGAATGCGGCGGCGCCATGATGCAGGAGAACCTGGGCAACCTGACCCGTTTTCGCTGCCATATCGGTCACATCATGACGGCGGAGATCCTCGCGGCGGGACAGCTCGACGCGCTGGAGAACAGCACGGCCTCGGTGCTGCGCTTCCTGAACGAGCGCTCGCATCTGTGCCGCCACATGGCCGATAAGCATTTCGCGAACGGCAACCGCGCCGCCGGCGAGATGTGGCAGCGCGCGGCTGAAGAAGCGACGGTGCGCGAAGAAGCCGTGCGCGAGCTGACCCAGGCCGATTGGACCCGGCCCGAAGACGCCGCCGTCTAGACGGTCGTGCGTTCGCTTTCGAGCACCAGCCGGCGGCCGTCGGCCGTGATCAGCTCCATCGCGCCGTCCACCTTGAGCGTGGCGCCGCCCTTGGCGGTCTGCGTCAACTCGCCGTTCCACACCGCCGATGCCGCCAGCGTGTCGCGCACGGTGCCGAAGGCCGCGATGGACGGCGCCGACAGCAGCAGGTCCTGGACGCCGCGGCCCACGGCTTCGTCCCTGGTATAGCCGTAATACAGCTCGCAGCCGTGGTTCCATTGCGTGATCTGGCCGCTGTCGAAATCCCACACGAAGACCGGGAAGCGCGACAGGTCGACGATGCGCATCTCCGCGCGCATGCGGCGCTCGCTGTCCTTGAGCGCGTCCTGCATGCGCTGGCGCTCGGTGACGTCGATGAAGGTCACCACGACGCCGTCGATCTTGTCGTCGACCGTGCGATAGGGACGGAAGCGCACCAGGTACCAGCCGTCCTTGCGGCTCCTGACCTCGCGCTCGATCGGCGAGAGATCGTCGAGCACCTTGGTCGCGTCGGACGGCAAGTCGTCGTAGTCGAGCTGGTGGGTGAAGTCGGTGATCGGGCGGCCGATATCATTGGGCGTGATGTTGAACAGCTCGGCCAGCTTGGGCGTGAAGCGCTTGATGCGCAGGCCGGGGTCGAGAAACAGGGTGGCGAAATCCGTCGCCGCCATCAGGTTCTGAAGGTCGCTGTTCGAGCGCGAGACCGATTCCAGCTTGAGCTTCAGCTCGCTGTTGACGGTCTGGAGCTCCTCGTTGATCGATTGCAGCTCTTCCTTGCTGGTCTCGAGCTCCTCGGCGGTCGAGCGGTATTCCTCGTTGATCGACTGCAGCTCTTCGTTGGCGGCGCGCAGCTCCTCGTTCGCGGCCTCGGACTCCTCGCGCATGGTGCGCAGCCGCGATTGCGCGAGCTCGAGCTCCTGCTTGAGCCTTTGCAGCGCCTCGCTGCTCGGCTGCGCGCCGTCGTCGACCGAGACCGGCTCGTGCTCCTCGCCCTCGACGAACAGGATCAGCGTCTTGCGGGGCTGACTGGCGTCGGCTTCGCTCACCGGCTTGACGTGGACGTAGACGCGCACCGGATGGCCGTTGAAGCGCACCGAGATCGCGCCGCTGAGCGTCTTCTCGCTGCGTTCGAAGGCGCGGTGCAGCGCCGCGCGCAGCTCGAAGCGCAGCTCGGGCCGGACCAAGTCGGTGACGTCGGTGGTGAGCGGCCCGCCCGAGGGCAGAAGGTAGCGGCCGGCCGTCTCGGAGAGATGCAGCACCCTGAACGCGGTGTCGACCAGGATGCTGGGCGGCGCCAGGTTTTCCAGCGCCTCGCGATGGGCCCCCTGCGACGCCCGCGCGCTGACCGGCGTGGGCGACGGATTGGGATAGAACGAGTCCGTACCCATCATCAGGCCGGAAAGGCGCGGCAGGGAGGGCAGCCGGTCCGGCATGCGCCCGGTCGACTGGTAGAGCCGCGCATCGCGGTCGATGACGCGGAACAGGTTGTTCGGCGTCTCCGCGCTTTCCGACGAGCCGAGGAACAGATAGCCGTCCGGGTTCAGCGCGTAATGCAAGGTCGCCAGCACCTGCTGCTGCAGGTCGCGGTCGAGATAGATGAGCAGGTTGCGGCAGGAGATCAAATCGACGCGGCTGAACGGCGGGTCCTTGAGCACGCTGTGGCTGGCGAACAGGACGGTGTCGCGCAGCTCGCGCTTGACGCGGTAATACTCGCCCTCGCGGGTGAAGAAGCGGCGCAGGCGCTCCTCGCTCAGATCCGCCTCGATGGCCACGGGATAGCGGCCTTCGCGCGCAATGCTCAGCCCGCGCGCGTCCATGTCGGAGCCGAACACCTGGATCTCGGGCCTGATCTCGTGCAGTGCCGCTTCCTCGAGCAGCAGCATCGCGATCGAATAGGCTTCCTCGCCGGTGGCGCAGCCCGCCACCCAGACGCGCAAGGGGTGGCCCTCGCGCGCCTTCTGGAAGATGTCGGCGATCGCGAGCCTGGAGAGCGCATCGAAGGCGCGCGGATCGCGGAAGAAGGTGGTGACCGAGATGAGCAGATCGGAGAGCAGGTTCTGCGCCTCCTCCGCCGTCTCGCGCAGATAGAGGAAGTATTCGTCCAGCGTCTCCTTTCGCGTCACCTGCATGCGGCGCACGATGCGCCGCAGGATCGTCGAGCGCTTGTAGAGCGAGAAGTCGTGCCCCGTGCGCACGCGCACATGGGCGAGGATGCGGCGGACCTGATCGTCCTCGTCGGCCTTGTCCTTCGGCAGGGCGGCGTGCTGCTTGGCGCGGGCCAGATCCACGAGGCGCTCGGCAAGCTGGCGCACCGGCAGCACGAAATCCGCCACCTCGGTCGCGATGGCGCTGCGCGGCATCGAGGGGAATTCCGCCTCGTCCGGCGACTGCACCAGCACGATGCCGCCATGCTCCTTGATGGCGGTGACGCCGGCGGCGCCGTCGGATCCCGCGCCCGACAGGATCACGGCGAACCCGTCACCGTGCTGTTCGGCCAGCGAGCGGAAGAATATGTCGATGGGTGCACGCTGTCCACGCGGCTCGTCGAAGGGGACCGCGGCGATCTCATGATCGGTGATGTGAAGCTGACGGTCCGGCGGGATCACATAGATGCAATTCGGCTTGAGCTCGTGCTTGTCCTGGACCTGGGTGACGGAAAGCCGGCTGCGCGCCTTGAGGATGCTCGGAAGCTCGCTGCGCGCCTGGGGGTCGAGGTGGACGATGACGACGAAGGTCACGCCGATCTCGGGCGGCACCGCCTCGAAGAACGAAATCAACGCCTTGACGCCGCCGGCGGAAGCGCCGACGCCGACGATCGGGGTGCGGTGATCCGCCCCTCCCGGCTCAGACATGGTGATTCTCTATCATTTGCGATTCACGCGACGCCCATCCTAGCCGCGATCCAGGGGGGATCGCGACTGGGGGACGGAATATTTTCGGGCCTATTCGCCGACGATCCTGCCCACCTGGGCCAGAAGGCTCCAGGTCTCGCGCAGGGTCGCCCGCGCATCGGCGACGGTGGAGGAGACTTGGCCGAGCATTTTCATCGCCGCGGCGCGGTTCTCCATCGCCTGATGCACGTAATGAGGGCGTGGCGCGATGTGGACCGGCCGATTGATGCGGCCACGGCAGACGTCGAGGATTTCCACGAAGGGCAGGCTGAAGAGATCGCGCCCCTCTTCATCCATCACCTCGAAAGTACAGAGCAGTGGGTCCTGCCGCTTGATGAGGAGCTCGCGCCACATGTCCTGGGCCGCGGTGAAGGCGCCGAGATAGGCCTCTTCGACGCTGTCGAATTCACAGCCCTGATCGTCCACCTGGTACGACGCACCCTGGCGGAAATTGAAGAAATACTTTGCCATCCTGCTGCTTCCCTGCCCTCACATGGCGACGCCCTCACAGGGAGACCTTATACGGATCGTCGCACTCGCTCCCTCACAATTGATGTCTTTACACGCTATTGCCCGTGCGCGCCCCCCCCCGCGACCGTCTCGAGATGCTCGACGCTGGGGATCTGCCAGCGGCCGCTGGTGGTCTTGAGCAGGCCCTCGCGGCGCAGCTGCTGCAGGGTCCGGTTGACGTGCACGGTGCTCAGGCCCAGCACATCGCCCAGCACCTCCTGCGTCAGCGGCATCGGGAAGCTCTGCGACACGCAGAGCCCCACGCGCTCGTGACGGCGACACAGATCGAGCGCGAAATGCGCCAGCCGCTCATGCGCCAGCATGCGCCCGGCGCGCACGACATGGTCGTAGAGGCGCGAATGTCCCTCGTCGTCCGCGGCGCGCAGGCCGGACACCAGGCCCGGATACTGATCGGGGCGCGCCATCGCCCGCTCCACCAGCTCGCCGATTTCGGCATAGCGCACCGGCGTCAGCGCGACATAGCTGGCCCTGGCTTTGGACAGCGGACGAAGACCGAATGCCGTCGGCTCGCCCGCAATGTTGAGCTCGACGATCTGCCGCCGCCCATCGTCGAGCAGCCGCGCGTGGCCGACCCAGCCCGAGAGCACCAGCTTCGGCTTGCTCAGAAAGGTGCCGAGCTCGGCGAGCTCCTGGCCGGCTTCGACGCTGTCCGTATGCGACGCGCAGGACGAAACCAGCTGCACCTCTTGTGCGTTCAAGGTAGCGCTGCGGGCCAGGCCGGCCAGGACCAACCGTTCAGCGCCGGATGTCGCGAGTGTTGGGCTTGTTATCATTCGAGGCCCCTTTCATGCCATTATTGCAAACCCGCTAAGCGCGATTCCGTTCCCTTATTGGTTTTTAACCGTGCGCAACGTGCGCTTGCGGACAATTCTATCACCTGCCGCCGCGCATTTCCGCTATCCTTTGTTAAGAGCCGGAGCGGCGACGATTCAAGACAGCGCGCGGCGGACGAGCTCGGCGGGCCGCGCTTCGCGCACGAGCTGATCGAAGGTGCATTGCGCGGGCGCCTTGTCGGGCCGCCAGCGCAGGAACTTCGTGCCGTGGCGAAAACGGTTGGCCGTGACCTGGTCGTAGCGGACCTCGGCGACGAGCTTCGGCTTGAGCGGCACCCATTCGCTGCTGCGCGCGGTCGACCAGCGGCTGGGGCCGCCGGGCGCGTCGCCGGTGAAGCCCGGCCCGCCGCGCAGCTTTTCCAGCTTGCGCGTCAGCGCCTCGCGTTCGTCGTCCGCGATCGCCGAGGTGAACCCGACATGGTCGAGCCGGCCCTGGCCGTCGTACAGACCCAGCAGCAGCGAGCCGACACGATCGCCGCCGGTCTCGTAGCGGAAGCCGCCCACCACGCAATCGGCCGTGCGCAGGCACTTCACTTTCAGCATCGCGCGCTCGCCAAGCCGATAGGGCTCGTCGAGCGGCTTGGCGATGACGCCGTCGAGCGCGCCGCGCCCGGCACGCGCGAGCCAGGCTTTCGCATCGGCGGGCCTGCGGCTCATCGGCGACAGCCGCAACGTCGCGCCGCCGCGCGCCTCGGCGAAGAAGGCTTCGAGCGCCCCGCGCCTCTCGACGAGCGGCCGGGCGAGGAAGCTCGTCCCGTCGGCGTCCATCAAGAGATCGAACAGCATGTAGAGCGCCGGCGTCTGGCGCGAGAGCTTTGCGATGCGGCTCGCCGCGGGATGCAGCCGCGCCTGCAGCGCGTCGAACGACAGATGCCTGCCTTCGGGCACGAGCAGCTCGCCGTCCAGCACGAAGCGGGCGGGCTCGAACGCCGCGAGCGCGGCCGCGACTTCGGGAAAATAGCGCGTCAGGGGCTTGCCCGATTTGGCGATCAGCTCGACGCGCCCGTTCTTCTTGAAAGCCAGGCAGCGGAAGCCGTCCCATTTGGGCTCGAACTGCCAGCGCCCCGCCTTGGGCAATTCGGGCACGAGCCGCGCTTCCATCGGACGCAGCGACTTGGCGTTCAGCGATGGGTGCATCGCGCGACCAAGGCAAGAGCCTCCTCGACGGCCGTCCGACGCAGCGTGTCGCTCGGCTTGCCGCCATAGTCCCTGCGCAGGATCTCGGGCTCAGCGCCCCGCCTGGAGCAGGCGAAATAGACGAGGCCGACCGGATTGCCGTCTTCGTCCGGCTCCGGCCCCAGCACCCCGCTGACCGCGATCGCCAGATCGGCCGGCGAACGATCCAAAGCGCCGCAGGCGAGCTGGCGCACCACCGCGGCGTTGACGCTGCCCTCGCGCTCCAGCAGGTCCGCGTCCACGCCCAGCGCCGCGACTTTGTTCGCCTTGGTATAGGTCACGAAGCCTCCATGCAGGACGTCGCTGGCGCCGTCGCCCTGCGAGAGCGCCGCCGCGATCAATCCCGCCGTGCAGGACTCCGCCGCGACGACGGTGAGGCCGAGGGTCTTGAGTTGCGAAACGACGGCACTGGCGCGAGCGACCAATGCGCGATCGATGCACGGTTCGGGTTGCGGCGGATGGATCATGCTTCTCACGACGGACGGCAGGCTCGTTGAGAACGCATGAATCGGGAACCCGAGGCGGGTTCATGGATTTTCCATCCACATCAAAGGGTTCTGTTTGCGTGTTCCAGGCCGAGCAAAGTCCCCAAATCCTGGCTGAAGCCGCCTATGCCGCCGCCGTCGCGGGCTTGCGCTACGTGTCGGACGAGGAGCTGCCCGGCATCCGCCGCGAGCGTCACGGCACGGGCTTCACCTATCGCGGCGCGAACGGACGCCCCATCCGCGATGCCGCGTTCCGCCGCCGCATCGACGCGCTCGCGATCCCGCCGGCCTGGACCTCGGTCTGGATTTCGCCCGATCCGGATGCGCATATCGCGGCGACCGGCCGCGACGCCAAGGGCCGCAAGCAGTACCGCTACAACCCCGCCTTCGTGGCCGTGCGCGGGTTGGCCAAGTTCGGTCACCTGATCGCCTTCGCGAAGGCGTTGCCGAAGATCCGCAAGGCCGTCGACGGCCATCTCGCGCTGCGCGGCATGCCGCGCGAAAAGGTGCTGGCGAGCGTCGTAGCCCTGCTCGAGCAGACGCTGATCCGCGTCGGCAACGAGGACTATGTCAGGCAGAACGGCAGCTTCGGACTGACGACGCTGCGCAACCGCCATGTCCATGTCGAAGGAAGCCGCCTGCGCTTCCTGTTCAAGGGCAAGAGCGGCAAGACCTGGCGATTGAGCCTCACCAACCGGCGCGTCGCCAATGTCGTGCGCGCCTGCCAGGAGCTGCCCGGGCAGAACCTGTTCCAATATCTCGACGACGACGGGGCGCCGCAAAAGGTGACGTCGTCGGACGTCAACGACTACCTGCGCGACGCCGCGGGACACGAGGTGACCGCCAAGGACTTCCGCACCTGGGCGGGCACCGTCGACGCGGCGCTCGCCTTCCACCGGCTCGAAGGCCCGCCGCTGAAGAAACATGTCCGCGCGGTGGTCGCAGAGGTCGCCGAGCGGCTGGGCAACACGCCCGCGATCTGCCGCAAATGCTACATCCATCCCGAGATCGTCGCGGCCTATGAGCAAGGCGAGCTCTCGCTCGGCAAGCACGTCGACGAAGACGCCGAAGGCCGCACCGATCTCGACCGGGCCGAGCGCGCGGTGTTGCGCTTCCTGAAGTCCAGACGGCCGGCCTAGAAGTTGCGCATCCTGACGTCCAGGCCGGCCTGGAACTCGTCCGAACCGGGCGCTGCACCGCTGCGCGCCAGTTGCGCCATGTAGCAGAACTTCTCGGTATAGCCCTGCCAGGTGTCCGACCGGTCGATCAGATTGCCGTTCGGGTCCCAGTCGTAGGAGGAAAAGTAACGGTTAGAGGTAGGGGCTCGCCGGGAAAAATCGTTCGTAAGTTGCCTTGGCGCTAGCAGACCCCGTGGCATCGTCTGTTGGCTTATTTATCGCAATATCCCACGCTGAGATAATCCCATTAAATGGCGAAAGATAAACCCGCCTACCAAAAGTGCGATGACGCTCGGCCCCGTCACTATCACAAAGAGCAGAAACTCCCCGCCGGACGATTTGCTCGGCCGGCGCTGTGTTGCATCGCCTCGAACAAGGGAATGAGAAAAGCCGAAGTTACATACCCAAAATAGAAAAGCAGGCCTGCTGCGAAAGTTGGCAATGCAATCTTTCTGAAGAAGAAGAGTGCGCCTCCAGCGAGCAAAAAAGCTGCGGACATCAGCCCGAGACACCAATGGATCATCGCTGCTGATGCCCCATCTAGCTGGAGAGGAAAATTCGGGAAAAGTGATTTATCAAACGAAGCCAACGATAACAGGAATGCGTTTGATAAGCCCGCCCACGCTAGAGCACCAGCAATAACCCGCACCCAGATCGGCTTTGGCCTCTCGCTTGGCATCTATCTGCTATCCAACAGCACTTCACAACGGCAAAGCTCGCCGCTCATTTGAGACCAGACTTATCTCGACGATCTTTGCGCCAGTAATAGATATAGAGAAGATTATAAAATAGTAGTCCGACAAATAGGGCGGGACCAAAAAAACGATATGGCGCATAGACCAGTATGAGCCAAAGTAACAAGGCTACGAATAAACCAGTGATCATCACAATGGGTCTCATGCGATCTCCTATTGGCAAATCGGGGCCGTGGAACTCTTAATTACGGTATGCGTCTTTCCTCCCCAGAAACCTCCGCCAGCTCCCACAGTCACTGCAGACCCAGAGATTTCACCATTTGTGTTGGCTGTAATTTCGCCTCCAATCGGCCCGGTCAGCTGAAAGTCGTATTTGTAGGCGTCGCCCATAAAGTCCCGCATGGAGTCAGTGGTGCCGTACGCGCCGCCCAGGAATGCGCCCAAACCACCATAGGCGCCGCTGCTGACAAATGTGCCTGATTGTCCAGTATCGGTCCAGAAATGACCATAGGATATTCCGACGCCTACGCCGATTGTCTGCTCGTACCCAGCGCTCCACCATTTTACGGGTTCGTCGAGGGAAATGCATTTTTGGCCATTTGGCTGGTTGTCCACTATGGGATAGGATTCCAATAACGTCAGCGGACGTTTTTCCAGAACCAGAACGCATTCATAAGCGCCCATGACACTAGCGGGATCGCATTGTCCGCGCTTCTTTCCAGCGGCGGACTTTCGTCCATTGGCGGCGCGTTCGGTGCCGGTCGGATCGCCGGGAGTATTCAAGAAGTTCAGGTTATTAAGCGGCCCGGTCACTGGACTTAAATTGCCGTTACCTCCTTCTCTTTCCGCGGTAACGACAACGGTTTCTATTTGCGACCCGTTCGAAAGGGACGTAAGCAGATAGCATACGAGGGGACAAGTTGTCTGTCCGCCGCTATGTCCCGTCGGATCAGTGTCATTGAGCGGATTGTCGTTGAGGTATGCATATCGGTTGTAGGCCTGGCTGTAGCCGGCATCGGGAATGATGCTGTCTGCTGCCTGGAACCGTCCGAGGCTCGGATCGTAGGTGCGCGCGTTCATGTTGATGAGGCAGAAGCTGTCGAGCATCTCGTGGCCGGTATAGCCGCGGGTGGTGAGCGAGGTGACGGAGCAGGCGCTGTTGTCGGTGCCGTTGGCGTTGCGCCGCTTGCCCCACGGGTCGTAGCTCAGACGTTCGTTGACGCTCTTCGACGCATCGGTGATCGCCGAGATCGAGCCCAGGTGGTCGAGGGCCATGTAGTACCAGCTGACCGTGGTGCCGATCTTGTTGCGCAGCGCCACGATACCGATGCCGGGCACGGTGATGTAGTCGTTGTAGGTCGTCGTGCTGCCGCTGACCACCTTGTCCGACATCGCCCCCGTCATCGGGTCGTAGAGATAGCTCGTCGCCGTCGTGGCCGAGGTGCAGTTCGGCACGCACATCTTGTAGCGGTTCTCGAACGCCCCGTAGTACAGCTCGACCGCGTTGGTGCCCTCGGCTAGCGTCGTCATGTTATTGGCGGCGGTATAGCTCATGGTGAACCCCGCCCCGCCCAGCATGTTGCCGTTGTTGTCGTAGCTGAAGGTCGGGTTCGTCACGCCGTTGTAGTTGCCGGTGATCGAGGCCAGCTGGTGCGGGCCATAGCCCGTGCCGCCATAGGTGTAGCAGTTCGCCGCCGTGCAGATGTCGCTCTTCTTGGTGATGCCTCCCAGCGCGTCGTAGGCGATGGCCTTCCTGGGCATGGTCGTACACGTCGCCGTCATCGACGCGTTCACCAGCCGGTTCATCCCGTCATAGCAGAACTTCTCGGTATAGCCCTGCCAGGTGTCCGACCGGTCGATCAGATTGCCGTTCGGGTCCCAGTCGTAGGAGGAAAAGCAACGGTTAGAGGTAGGGGCTCGATGCTGAGAGGCGCTTCAAGGGATGGATTCCCCACGCCCCCGCAACCGCGCGATCAGAACGGCAAGCGCACAATCCCGATTAACACTGCTGCCGATAGGCCGAGAACAAAGCTGGCACCTGCCAGTACCCAATAAAGGCGCTCCAAGCCGCCCCCTGGATAAAGTCGACGATAGGAATCTCGAATATGCTTATACTTCTGAGGATGCGCGCCGATGTAACCGATCTGCTCAGTATCCGGAAGTTTCCGATTTAACTCCCCGATCATCGCGAACATAACGAAGGTTGTCGAAACCGCGCACGCTATCGCGAGAGCAAACAGAAAAAAGCCTGCAACGATGCGACCGTTGATCACAAAGGTCAGTGACATGCGTTTTGCCGTATCGCGGTCATGGCTGAATCAAGAGGGCTGAGTTTCCGCGGTGTGTCACCCAAGTCGAGAATAGGCCAAGAATACGTCGACGAGAATTGTACCGTGGGAGAAGGAAATAGGCTACCTCCAACGGATCCACCGTACACCAAAACATCGCCGTTTATCCCGAGCGGAGTTGAGCTTGAACTGGATATGTAACCGCCGAAACGGCCCATCGCAGTTCGTCGGATAGGAGGCGCTGCGACATCAAAACGGCAAATCAATGATGCCAAACAGCACTGCCGCTGCAAAGCCAAATACGAAAGTTGATACTCCGAGCGCCCAATAAATATGTTCGAGGTGACCATTAGGATAAAAACGTCGATAGCTGTGCCGGATCAGCTTGTATTTTCCGAAATACGGACCGGCATAGCCTATTTGCTCGCTATCCGGAAGTTTACGGTTCACCTCTCCAATCATGGCAAGCAGTACAAACGTCGACGAGAACGCGCAGGTTGTCGCCACGGCAAACAAGAGTGCCCCAATGATGAGACGATTCGTAATGACCAATGTCAGTGACGACATGCGCCTTGCCTCAATGCGGTCATGCCAGAGTCAAGAAGGCTGAATCTAGCAGGTCTATCGCCTAAGTCTGCAACACGCCAAGCATATGTAGTCGAAACTTGGAAAGTGAAAGTGCACCACAGGCAACCTCCGGCAGCCCCACCGTAGACCCTCACATCCGCGTTGGGATTGCTGGTTTGCATGAAAGGCCCCGCGGCCGATCTCGCCCCGAAGATACCGAAATATTCCGCCGATCCACTCACCGATTCGAAAAATTGCGAATAGTTGCCGTTGTCGTTTCCTAGGTTATAGATCATCCCTGAGAACGCGGAAGCAGACACGCCACCATTCCACCCCCCAAACCCTCCAGCGGATACGAATATCGACGATTGGCCCGTGTTATAGTTGGTCACAAGCTCGGCAGTGAACGTCGGCCCTGTGATGCCACCATAGCTAGTCGTAACACCTACCGTTCTCCCTTCTGGAATGACGTGATTGCAGAGGTAGGCGCCAGCTTTTTGGGCGAGATTTCTAATGCTGGCCCCCAAGTCACTAAGCGACGCCCCCAAAACACTCGGCGCGCTCCCATCATCCAGCAGCGTTTCAACGACAGTCTCAATTCCATTGATTGTTGTGTAGCTTTCTCTTGTGCGCTCAAAACCCTCATGTCCTCCGCTATCGCCACGGGCTCCGCCACCGCCGAATATTCCCAATGAGTCTCCGCCCCAGACTAGGTTCACTCCATCATCGAACACCTCCCCTTCGAACAGGCTTCCGTTAACACGAACCGTTTCTGTATGGCAGTAATCGTCGCAACCTTGGCCATAGCCTCCATCGTGTCCGCTCGGATCGGTATAGGCGAGCGGATTGTCGTACACATAGGCGTATCGGTTGTACGCTTGGCTGTAGCCTGGGTTGGGAATGATACTATCGGCGCCCTGGAACCGTCCGAGGCTGGGGTCGTAGGTCCGTGCATTCATGTTGATCAGGCAGAAGCTGTCCAGCATCTCGTGGCCGGTATAGCCGCGGGTGGTGAGCGAGGTGATCGAGCAGGCGCTGTTGTCGGTGCCGTTGGCGTTGCGCCGCTTGCCCCAGGGGTCGTAGCTCAGGCGCTCGCTGACGCTCTTCGACGCGTCGGTGATCGCCGAGATCGAGCCCAGATGGTCGAGGGCCATGTAGTACCAGCTGACCGTCGTGCCGATCTTGTTGCGCAGCGCCACGATGCCGACCCCCGGCACCGTGATGTAGTCGTTGTAGGTGGTGGTGCTGCCGCTGACCACCTTGTCCGACATCGCACCCGTCATCGGATCGTAGAGATAGCTCGTCG
>JAFBAL010000014.1 GCA_019247845.1 Alphaproteobacteria bacterium
CACCGACTTGCGCGGGATGATGCCGGGGGCCTTGACGTCGACTCGGCGGCGCTCGGCGACGTTCTGGATGTCGCCCAGGCCGTCGATCGGGTTGCCCAGCGGGTCGACGACGCGGCCGAGCAGGCCCTTGCCGACGGGCACGTCCACGATGGCACGGGTGCGCTTGACGGTGTCGCCTTCCTTGATGGTGGCGTCGGAACCGAAGATCACCACGCCGACATTGTCGGCTTCCAGGTTCAGCGCCATGCCCTTGATGCCGCCTGGGAACTCGACCATCTCGCCGGCCTGGACGTTGTCGAGGCCGTAGACGCGCGCGATGCCGTCGCCGACCGAGAGGACCTGGCCGACTTCGCTGACCTCGGCTTCGGCGCCGAAGTTCTGGATCTCGCGCTTGAGGATCGCGGAGATTTCGGCGGGCTGGATATCCATGTGTTCGTTTCCTTCGGTCGAATTACGGTCGAGTTGGAACTAGTGGCCGCGCATCGCGGTGCGCATGCCGTTGAGCTTGGTGCGGAGCGACGAGTCGATCATCCGCGAGCCGACCTTGACGATCAGGCCGCCGAGCAGCGACGGGTCGACATGGGTCTCGAGCTTCGGCTCGCGCTGGAGCCTGGCTTTGAGGACCTCCTTGAGCTCGGCGAGCTCGCTGTCCTTCAGCGGCCGGGCCGAGGTGACCTCGGCGCGCATCTCGCCGCGGCGGCGCGCGACCATGGCGTCGAAGGCGGCGACGATGTCGAGGAACGAAAACAGGCGGCGCTTGTCGGCCAGCAGGTCGATGAAGCGGGCGGTGAGCGGCTGGGCGCCCATCTGGGTGAGGATCGCGCCCATGCCCTTCTTCTGATCGTCGCGGCTGAACACCGGCGCCTTGACCAGGCGGGTGAGGTCCGGGCTCGTCTTCATCATGGCTTTCAGAGCGGCGAAATCGGCGGCCACCCCGCCCAGCACATCGCCCTCGACGGCAAGATCGAAAACCGCGGTCGCATAGCGGCCGGCGATGCTCGAATGTTGTCCCTGGTCAGCCACGCGCGCTCCGTTTCAAGCTATTGAAATCGCTGGGAAAAACGTTGGGCGGCGAATCTCTGCCGCGCTCGCGAGGGGCATCTAGCATGGGGGAGGGGGCGGCGCAACAATCTTGCAGCGGGCCGCGGTGTCGCGGGCGGACGGGGCTGCGGCAGCGTTCAGCGCTTCCGCCGCCGCTTCACTGTCTTCTTCAGCTCGTCGTTCATGCGGCCCTGCCAGCCGGGACCGTCTTCCTTGAAGGCGCGCACCACCTCCTCGTCGAGGCGAAGCGTAACCTGGACTTTGGGGTGAACCAGCGGCGGGCGGCCACGCTTGCGGGCGCGGAGCTCTTCGGATGCGGCGAGCAGCCGGGCAAGCAGCTCCGGGTTCTCGCGCAGCGGCCGCATGCGGCGCAGCTCTTCCGCCGTGATCTCCGGATTGTCCGGGTCGTCGATCGGCTTGTTCGTATAACCGCGCAGGTCAATCCGCTTCTTCTTCATATTCGCGTATTCTCGCTTCTCCGCTCTTCTGAAACTGATCAGGCGCGTATTTTCCACGCAGCGTGAAGATGACGAGGTGCAGCCGGCCGCGAAAATATGACAGCGCTTTGAAACGCTGCTCGTGGTCGATCAGGATATCGTCGCGAAATCGCGCCATCGGCCAATCGAATTCCTCGATGTCGGCGAAGTCGACACCGTGCTTCTTGAGATTCGAGAGGCGTTTCGACTCGTCCCATTCGTAAGACATATGTAGATCATATCCGAAGCCGCGTCAAGAATAAATGCACTACAATAATTCTTGCCCAACTCGCCGGGGAATTGCGTTCCGCTCTCCCATTCCGGAACCGTTTCGTAACCAGCCTTCTCAGGCGCCCGTTAAGGGCCGGTCGGGCATGCTTGCTCCATGACCAGGGGCATCGCTCTCTTTCCCGCCTATGCCACGGCCGCGGTCTCGCGCGGCATCCGCGAGGCGTTCGGCGAGGTGGCGGCGCTCCTGTTCGGCAGCGCGACGTTCTCCCCGCGTCCCGCCGTCGAGAGCGACGTCCATGAACTCGTCGAGCCTCACCTGGCCATCCTCGTGCACAAGCGTTCGCGCTATGCGCCCGAGCGTTGGGCCGGTGAGCTCGACGGGTTCGTGCGTCGCACGTTCTTCTGGCCCGAGCCCGCCGTGACCGAAGCCTTCGGGCGGCTCGACCGTCATCAGCTGGCCACGCTCGTCGACCGCATCGTCGCCAACGAGCAGGACCGCCAAGCCGAAGCCGCGGCGCTGCCGCAGACCTCGCGCTTCGATTCAAGCTGGGCCGACTGACCTGTCGAACTTGACCTGCGCCGCGGCGAGCTTGTCCTTATTGGCGAGCGCCCAGTCGCTCAGCCGGTTCACCGGATCGAGCAGCGAGCGCCCGAGCGCGGTCAGCGCATAGTCGACGCGCGGCGGCACGGTCGGATAGATCGTGCGCGTCACCAATCCGTCACGCTCCAGCCCGCGCAAGGTCAAGGTCAGCATGCGCTGCGAGATATTGCCGATGTCGCGGCGCAGTTCGTTGAAGCGCAGGGTGCGCTGGCCCAGCCGGCTGACCACCAGGATCGACCATTTGTCGCCGACGCGGGCGAGCACGCCGCTAATGGCGCGGCAGTCCTCGGTCACGTGCCCGGTTGCATTACCGGCCGCGTGCCCGGTTACATCTTTGTGCTTAGGGCTCATCGCCGTGCCTTCTTGCGCGTTTTCCTGGCAGTCACCAGTTTATCCTCAGTAACAAATGGTAACCAGGAGAATGTAATGCAACTGCACACCGTCGTCGCAAGCACCCGCCCCGGCCGGGTCGGTCCCGTCATCGCCGACTGGTTCCACGACTTCGCTGGGAAGCATGGCGGCTTCGAGCCGAAGCTGGTGGACATCGCCGACTTCAAGCTGCCGGTCTATGACGAGCCGCACCATCCGATGCGCCGCCAATACCAGAACGACCACACCAAGGCCTGGAGCGCCTCGGTCAAGGCCGCCGACGCGGTCGTCTTCGTGCTGCCGGAGTACAATTACAGCGCGCCGCCGGCCTTCGTGAACGCGGTCGACTATCTGTTCTGGGAATGGCAGTACAAGCCGGTCGGCTTCGTGTCCTATGGCGGCGTGTCGGGCGGGTTGCGCTCGGCCCAGACCGCGCGCTCGCTGATGAGCACCCTCAAGATGGTGCCCGTGCCCGAAGGCGTCGCGCTGCCCAACGTGTTCCAGCAGATCGAGGGCGGAAAATTTATGGCGAACAATCTCAATGAGCAGGGCGCCGCGGCGATGCTGAACGAGATGGCCAAGTGGGCGAAGGCGCTCGCACCGTTGCGCGAGGAGGTGCGCGCGGCCTAACCTCGGTGCGGGCAACCAGGGAGGACGACATGAGGAAGATCATCATCGCGGCGGCGCTCTTCGCGCTCGGCACCGCGGGCGCGCATGCGGCGCTGGCGGTCGGCGCCAAGGCGCCGAACTTCGCGCTCAAGGCGGCGCTGGCGGGCAAGGAGTTCGATTTCTCGCTCGATGCGGCGCTGAAGAAGGGACCTGTCGTCCTCTATTTCTTCCCGGCCGCCTTCACACCCGGCTGCACCATCGAGGCGCATGAGTTCGCGGAAGCCACCGAGAAGTTCGCGAGCCTCGGCGCCACGGTGATCGGCGTGACCTCGGGCAACCCCGACCGCGTGACGGAGTTCTCCTCGGTCGAATGCCGCAACAAGTTCGCGGTCGCGGCCGACCCCGACCAGAAGGTGATCAAGGAATACGATGCGGTCTTGAAGCAGAAGCCGGAATATTCCGACCGCACCTCCTACGTCATCGCGCCGGACCACACCGTGCTGATGACCTATACCGACCTCAACCCCGAGAAGCACGTCGACATGACCATGGACGCGGTGAAGAAGTGGCACGACGCCCACTAGCGGGACGCAAGCTTCAGCTCGGACGCGCCGTCGCGCTGCCGCCGTCGCCGGAGGCGGCGGTGCTCGACTCCGTGCCCAACGCGCATCCGGAAGAGGTCTATGTCGCGCGCTTCGCGGTGCCGGAGTTCACCTGTCTGTGTCCGGTGACGGGCCAGCCCGACTTCGCGCATTTCGTGATCGACACCGTGCCGGCGAGGCACCTCGTCGAGTCCAAATCGCTGAAGCTGTTCCTGGGAAGCTTCCGCAACCACGCCGCCTTCCACGAGCAGACGACGGTCATGATCGGCAAGCGCATCGCGCAAGCGATCAAGCCCCGCTACCTGCGCATCGCGGGCTATTGGTATCCGCGCGGCGGCATTCCGATCGACGTGTTCTGGCAGACGGGCAGGCTGCCCAAGGGCGCATGGCTGCCCGAGACCGGCGTCGCGGCCTATCGCGGCCGCGGCTGATGCGTGCCGAGATCGTGCCCATCGCACCCGCCGACAAGCCGGCGCTGTGGGCCGAGCTTCAGGACTACATCGCCGAGATGACCGCGCATGTCGACATCGCGCCGGTCAACGGTGCCTATGAATATCCAGGCCTCGATGCCTATTGGACGGATGCCGGCCGCTGCGCGTTCTGGGCGGTGGCGGAGGGCGAGCGCGCCGGCTTCGCGCTGCTGCGCCGCGACGGCGCCATGGACGGCGAGGGCACGATGATCATGGCCGAGTTCTACGTCCGGCCGCGCTTCCGCCGCACGGGCCTCGGCCTCGACTTCGCGCGCCGGCTGCTCGCGCGCTTTCCGGCGACCTGGATACTCTCCGAGTTCGTCACCAACACGGGCGCCATCGCCTTCTGGCGCCGCGCCATCGAAGGCCATGCCTATTCCGAGCGCAACTATGTCGGCGGCCAGGGCAAGGAGCGCATCGAGCAGCGCGTCGTAATCACCTCGCCGGCCTGACGATCGCGCGCCCCAGACCATAGGCGCTGATCAGCGCCCAGAACCCTTCCATCACCGCGGCGGGCAGGTTCCAGCTCCACCACAGCGACAAAAGGATCAGCGCGGCACCCATGAAGTTCAGCAGCGAATAGGGCCAGCGGTCTGTGCGCACCGCGCCCTGCAGGTTGGCGAAATAGGTCAGCGCGATCGTGAGCGAGCCTGCGAGTCCGAGAAGGTCCGGAAGCGACACGCGCTATTTCCCGCCGAGCTGCTTGTGCCGGAAACACGTGGTCAGGTGGTCGTTGACCATGCCGACGGCCTGCGCGAAGGCATAGACGATCACCGGGCCCACGAAGTTGAAGCCGCGCTGCTTCAATTCCTTCGACAGGCCCTCGCTCATCGCGGTCTTGGCCGGCACTTGCTTTATCGTCTTGAAGCGGTTGGTGACGGGCTTGCCGTCGACATGCTTCCAGATCAGCTCGCTGAAGCCGCCCGGCTCCTTCTCCTGGATGTCGAGCCAGATCTGCGCGCCCTTGATCGCCGCCTTGATCTTGGCGTTCGAGCGGATGATGCCGTCGTTCTTCATCAGCCGCTCGAAATCGCGGGCGCCGTAGCGCGCGATCTTCTCCGGGTCGAAGCCGTGGAAGGCTTTGCGGAAGTTCTCGCGCTTCCTCAGGATCGTGATCCAGGCGAGCCCCGCCTGGAAGCCGTCGAGGACGAGCTTCTCGTAAAGCGCGCGGGGATCGTATTCCGGCACGCCCCATTCGGTGTCGTGGTAGCGGACGTAAAGCGGGTCCGTGCCGGGCCAGGCGCAGCGGGTCGGGCCGTTGTTCATTTCCGCTTTTTCTTCGCCTTCTTCGCAGGTGCCTTTTTTGCGGCTTTCTTCGGCGCCGCTTTGGGCATGGCGAGATGCACCGCTTCGACCTTGTTGCCGTCGAGGTCGTAGACGAAGGCGCCGTAATAGGCCGGGCCGTAATCGGGGCGCGGGCCGGGCTCGCCGTTGTTGCTGCCGCCGGCCTTGAGCGCGGCGTCGTGGAACCTGTTCACCGCGGCCTTGCCCTTGGCGGCAAAGGCGATGTGCGTGCCGTTGCCGCCGTTGGGCAGCTTCTGGTCGTGCGGCAGGCCGACCCAGAACTCAGGTCTGTCCTTGCTCTCGCCGTAAGCCACCGCACCGGGCAGGTAGTTGACCACGCGCTTGTAGCCCAGCGCCTTCAGCACCGGATCGTAGAACTTCATCGCGCGCTCGACGTCGCGCACGCCCACGGACACATGATGCAGCATCTTCGTCTCCTTCAGAGCCAGGATTGTCTCGATACGCGCACGCCATTGGCCTCGGTTGCGTCGCCCAGCTTGTCGAGCCGGACGAGGGCGAATCCGCGGCCACCATACATCGCCGTCACCTCGCCGATGACAGCATCGTCGAGCTTCAGCTCGGCGCCGGCCGCAACCTCGCCCTCGACGACCAGCAAGCGCTTGCGCGCCGTGCCGCGGTGCTTCATGCGCGCGGTCAGCTCCTGGCCGACATAGCAGCCCTTTTCGAAATCGATGGCGTGGAGCTCGTCGAGATCGGCGTCGAGCGCGAACATCCGGTCGCTGCCGAAATCGCCCGCCTCGGGCACGCCGAGCTCCAGGCGGCGCGCATGATAGCTCTCGGCGGTGGCTACCGCGTCGGGCATCTCGGCGGTCGCGCCGATGGTGCGGGTGCCCAGCGCCATCAGGCGCGGGTCGGGGAAGTGCAGGCCGCGCGGCCACACCTCGCCGGTATAGACCGAGAGCTGGTCGCGGGGCTCGATGGTCACCTTGGCGCGCAGCCTGTACAGGGTCAGCCGCTTGATCAGCGCGTCGCGGGCGTCGCGCGCGCAGTCGATCATCAGGACGCCGTCGCCCTCGCAAAGGATGAAGTCGAACAGGATCTTGCCCTGCGGGGTCAGCAGCGCGGCATAGATCGCCTGGCCCGGCTTCACCTTCTCGACGTCGTTGGTGATCAGCCCCTGCAGGAAGCCGCGGGCCTCGGGGCCCGAAACGGCGATGATGGCACGGTCGTCCAGGCGGGCATCGGTCATGGGAGCGAAACTATCCTAACTGCGGCGATTGCCAAGGCGGCCAGAATTCCGGCCTTGGCATTGCCTGCGCGATTGCCAAGGCTGGCCGGGGGGCCTACTCCTTGGACATGTCAGAAACGTTCGATCTTCTCATCCGTGGCGGCATGACCGCGACCCCGAACGGGATCGCCCAGGCCGATGTGGGCGTCATAGGCGGACGCATCGCCGCCATCGGCGCACTGGCCTCGGCCAAGGCGGCCGAGACCATCGAGGCCAAGGGCCTGCACGTGCTTCCCGGCGTGATGGACACCCAGGTCCATTTCCGCGAGCCCGGCAACGAGCACAAGGAAGACCTCGAGACCGGCAGCCGCGCGGCCATCCTGGGCGGCGTCACGGCGGTGTTCGAGATGCCCAACACCAACCCGCCGACCACCACCCGGGCCGCGATCGAGGACAAGCTCGCGCGCGCCGCGAACCGCATGCATTGCGACTACGCCTTCTATGCGGGCGCGACGCCGGCCAATGTCGGCGCGCTGGGCGAGCTCGAGCGCATCCCCGGCGTCTGCGGGGTGAAGGCGTTCCTGGGCTCCTCGACCGGCACGCTCTTGTTGAGCAAGCCCGAGGACATCCTGGCCGCGCTCAAGAGCGGCACCCGCCGCATGGCGGTGCATTCGGAAGACGAAGACCGCCTGGAGATGCGCAAGGAGCTGCGCGTCACCGGCGACCCGCGCTCGCATCCCTTGTGGCGCGACGTCGAGACCGCGCGCGTCTCGACCGAGCGGGTGCTGCGCCTGGCGCGCGAGGCGGGGCGTCGGCTGCACGTGCTGCATGTGACGACGGCCGAGGAACTGCCGCTGCTCGCCGCGGCGCGCGATCTCGCCACCGTCGAGACCACGCCGCAGCATCTGACCCTTGCGGCGCCCGAATGCTACGAGCGGCTGGGCACCTATGCGCAGATGAACCCGCCGATCCGCGAGAGCCGCCACCGCGACGCGCTCTGGGCGGCGGTGAACGAAGGCCTGATCGACGTCATCGGGTCGGACCATGCGCCGCATACCCGCGCGGAGAAGGACAAGCCCTATCCCGATACGCCCTCGGGCATGCCGGGCGTTCAGACGCTGGCGACCATCCTGCTCGACCACGTCAATGCCGGGCGGATGAGCCTGGAACGCTTCGTCGACCTGACCAGCGCCGGCGCGGCGCGGATCTTCGGCATCGCGTCCAAGGGGCGGATCGCGCGGGGCTATGACGGCGACTTCACCATCGTCGACATGGGCAAGAAGCGGCGCATCGAGAATTCCTGGATCGCGTCGCGCTGCGGCTGGACGCCGTTCGACGGCATGGAGACGACCGGCTGGCCGGTCATGACGATCATCCGTGGGCGGACGGTCATGCGCGACCATTCGGTCGTGGCCGAAGGGCAGGGCGCCCCCATCCGCTTCGTCGAGACCGGCGCGTGAGCGAGGTCCCCAGAGCGCAGTCCGTCCCCACGGGCGCCGGCAGCCCCAAGCCGCAACGCGTCATCCGCGGCACGGTCGCGGTGACCAAGGCGCAGCGCAACGTCTATATCGCGTCGCCCGCCTATGGCGCGACCTTCGCGGCCGACTACGTGCGCAGCCTGTTCATGCTCCTGCGCTCCAAGCGCGAGGTGCCGACCGAATTCCTGTTCTATTATTTCGACTATGCGGACGTGGTGGTCGCGCGCAACTACCTGATCTCGGATTTCTACTTCAACCATCCGCAGTGTTCGCACCTGCTCTTCCTCGACGACGACATGGGCTACGATCCGGCGCTGATCCACGAGATGCTGGACCTGAACGAGCCGCTGGTCGGCACCATCTACCCCAAGCGCAAGATCGACCTGAAGAAACTGCACGCCGCGGGCGACCAGCCGTTCGAGACGGCGCTGGCGCGCGCGCTCGACTTCATCGGCGACGAGCGCCGGCCGCAGGTGAGCAAGTCCGGCTTCATCAGCGTCGCACAATGCGGCACCGGCATCATGCTTATCACGCGCGCCTGTATCGACGAGATGGTGCGCAAGCTGCCCGACATCGTCGACGAGACGCGCTTCAAGCGCATGCCCTTCGCGCACCGCTTCACGCGCTTCATCACGCCGTTCGACAAGATCAAGATCGCCGACGTCGAGCTGTCCGAGGATTTCTCGTTCTGCCGGCGCTGGATCGACGGCTGCGACGGCACGATCTGGGCCAAGCCCGACGCCCATATCCGCCACATCGGCTCGCTCAGCTTCGCGGGCAAGTACACCGATCGCTAGCCAGAAGCTCGCTGTCATTCCCGGCGAGGATGGCTCGCACCGCGAGCGATCCGAGGGGAACGGAATCCATGCGCGCGCATCCGAGAACTCGCGGCCTTGGCTTCCCTTCCCTCGCAACCCGAGAACTCGCGGTCCTGGCCTCCCTTCCCTCGCATCGACGCTGTCGCGCCGATGCTCGCCGGGAATGACACGCTATTGTTCTAGTGCAGCGTCAGCTCGTGGCCGGTGAGCTTGAGCTCGGCGGGCGAGATCAGCCCGCGCGCCGCGACGCGCACCGAATGCAGCTTGCCGTCGAGGCTCGTCTCCCAGAAGCGCAGGAACCTCACAAGCACCGGATAGCGCGGCGCGATGTCGAGCTCCTGCCAGATGAAGCTCTGCAGCACCGCCGGATGATCGGGCATGTGGTAGAGGATTTCGGCCGTCGTCAGCCGGTAGCCTTTCAGGCGCAGTTCGAGGTCGCTCATGACACACCCCTTCGACTCGATACTCCCACCTCCCGCCTTGCGGAAAGCTTGCGCCGGCGGGAAACGCGCTGTCGAGGCTCGACTTGAACGAGATCGTGGTTAGCGCATAGTTTCATACCGACATCAGCAATCTCCATCGGAAAGTGCCAATGAAGAGCCCGTTCAAGGCCATCCTGATCACCAAGCAAGACAATGCGCAGAAGGTCGAGGACGTCGAGCTCACGACCGCCGACCTCATGGACGGCGACGTCACGGTCGCGGTCACGCATTCGACGGTGAACTACAAGGACGGGCTGGTGCTCGGCGGACGTTCGCCGGTCGTGCGGCGCTTCCCGATGATCCCGGGCATCGACTTCGCCGGCGTCGTCGCGGACTCGTCGAACCCGAACTTCAAGCCGGGCGATGCGGTGGTGCTCAACGGCTTCGGCTTGAGCGAGACGCATTACGGCGGCTATGCGCAGGCGGCCCGCGTCAAGGGCGACTGGCTGGTCAAGCTGCCGTCGGCCTTCACACCTGCGCAGGCCATGGCGATCGGCACAGCCGGCTATACCGCCATGCTCGCGGTGCTGGCGCTCGAGGACGCGCATGTGACGCCGGACAAGGGCGCGGTGGTGGTGACGGGTGCCGCGGGCGGCGTCGGCTCGGTCGCGGTCGCGGTGCTGGCCAAGCTCGGCTTCCGCGTCGTCGCCTCGACCGGCCGTCCGGAAGAGGAAGCTTACCTCAAGAGCCTCGGCGCGGCCGAGATCATCGCGCGCGCGGAACTCGCCGCCGATCCCAAGCCGCTGGCGAAGGAGCGCTGGATCGGCGCCGTCGACAGCGTCGGCTCCAGGACGCTGGCCAACGTGCTCGCCTCGACCTCGTACGGCGGGGCGGTGGCGGCCTGCGGGCTGGCCGGTGGAATGGATTTGCCGACGAGCGTGGCACCGTTCATCCTTCGCGGCGTTTCGCTGTTGGGGATAGATTCGGTGCAAATGCCCATGCCGCGCCGCCTTCAAGCCTGGGAGCGCCTCGCGCGCGACCTCGACGTCTCCAAGCTCGCCTCCATGACCCGCACGATCCCCTTCGCGGAGGTGCGCCGGGCGGGACAGGACATCGTCGCCGGCCGGATCCGCGGCCGCGTCGTCCTGGACATGCGATGAACCACGCCCGCGTCGTGCCGCACGATCGGGGGATCGCGAGATGAACCTCGCCCATATCCTCCTCCTCGGTCCGGGCATCGTCATCGGGCTGATCGTCGCCGCGCCGATCGGGCCGGTGAACCTGATCTGCATCCGGCGCACGCTGCAATACGGCTTCATCAACGGATTCATCTCCGGACTCGGCGCGGCGCTGGGCGACGGGCTCTTCGCCGTCGTCACCGGGTTCGGGCTGACCGCGATCTCGCAATGGATCGAGGGCCTGTCGACGGCGCTGCAGCTCGCGGGCGGCACGCTGCTCGTCTGCTTCGGCCTCTATACCTATTTCTCGCAGCCGCCGAAGCGGCTCGATCCCAAGACCGAGGACAGCGACAAGCGCGCGCGCACCTTGGTGCGCGCCATGGCCTCGACCTTCGCGCTCACCATCACCAATCCGGCGACGCTGCTGGGCTTCACCGCGATGTTCACCGGGCTGGGCGGCTTGGCGGGCGACGATCCAAGCTTCTTCGCCGCCGCCTTCATCGTGGGCGGCGTGATCCTGGGCTCGACGCTGTGGTGGCTGATCCTGTGCACGGTGGTCGGCCTGCTGCACAAGCGCATCGACGACCGCATCATGCTCTTCATCAATCACGGCTCGGGGTTGATCGTGGCGGCGTTCGGCCTCGTCGTGCTCGGCCATGTCGGGATGAAATTGCTCTAGCGGCAGACGACGCTTACCGCTTCGACTTCCTGATCCGACGGCGCGCGGTCGGCGACGCCCACTTCGGTCCGCGACAATGTCAGCGCGACCTTGCCGTCATGGGCAAGGCCCGCCGGCAGAGGGAAGACGTAGGTCCCCGCGCCGCCGTTTCGCACGCCGAAGGGTGCGACGGTGCCGACGATCCTGTCGCCGCTTCGCACCACGACGTTCACGCCGCGCGGCAGCGGACCACTGCGAAGCTGAACCATCGCCGTGCCGTCGGGACACGGCACGGTGACGGTCTTGGCTGCCGGCGGCAGCGGCGGTGCCGCTGCCTGCGCGGCAAACGGCACCGCCAGTCCAACCAACGCGGCCAGCCTCACCACACCGTGACGGCGGCCGCGCGCAGCGACGAGGCCTGCGGCACGCGCGGTCCGCCCGGCGCCTGGATCGGCACCGCCTGGATGGTCACGTTCTTGGCATGGGCCTTGAGAGTCGGCAGCACGCGCGTCAGCGGAACGTTGAAGGTCGTCGGCATCCCCGCCATGTCCGGCATGAAGCCGAAGAACGAGACCGTGCCGGCATAGTTCGGGCTCGTCGTCGAGGTGTCCGTGCTTCCCGCGGGCGCGTTGACCAGGATCGCGAAGCTGCGCGGCGCCGACGCGCTCGACGGATAGGGGATCGTCACCTGCGCCATCACCGGATGGCCGGCCGGCGGGGCCACCGCTGCGCCCGGCAGGGCCAGCGCCGCCACGCCGCCCTTGATCGCGGCCTTGACGTTCGGAGCCTGCGCCGCCAGCAGCTTGGTGTTGCATTGGTTGACCGTGTCCTCGCCCGAGCCCGGCTCGTAATCGTAGCCGAACTGCGCCATGTCGGTGTAGCTGCCCGCCAGGATCTGCGTCACCGGCTTGCCTGCCGAATTCATGTAGAACATGAACTTCTCGGACCCGTACAGCGGGTCGTCGGGCAGGTCGGGCTGCTTGCAGAACTGCATGCGCCGCGTCCACACGTCCCACAGCCGGTCCATGTTGGCGTGATGCAGGAAGAACAGCGGATCGACCGGCGACAGGTTGTCGGCCATGAAGCCGTAGTTCGACGTGATGTGGCCGACGCCGCCGACGTTGTTGTGGGTCAGGTTGTGCGGCTGGCTTTCCAAGACGCCGAAGGTCTGGCCGGTGCCCGAATGTTGCGGGCACTTGCCGCTGTTGAACTTGTCGAAATTTGGCGCCATCAGCCCGACCTTGACCGTGTCGATGCTGACCGCCACCTGCGTCTTGTCGTCGAGACAGGAATTGCCGGTGCGCAGATAGCGTGCGTTCGGCGTGGTGGCGAACATCTCCTTCTCGACCTGGACCCACAGCGCTTTCAGGTTGTCCATCTTGCGGATCTTGAGCGCCTGCATCTGGTCCGCCGACAGCGTCGCCCAATAGGCCTCGAGCGCCGGGTTCATGTAGTCGTGGAACTTGCCGAAGCTCGAGATATAGGGCGCGAACTCCTCGGACAGCGGCGTCAGCACGCCGCTCAGCATCTTGTCGGGGATGCAATAGCCTTTCGTCGTCGCGTTGGTCTCGGACCAGTCCCAATAGGGGAAGGCGAAGCTCTGGTTCTGCGACAGCTCGCGCACCGTCTGCTCGAACCAGCCCAGATAGCCGCGATGCCACACGAAGAACCACCAGTTCATATGCGGGCAGTCGATGGTGTGGACGAAGGCGTTGCGGAACCAGTTGCGCGCGTCGCGCGGGTCCAGCTTCAGCATCGCGCGGACCGCGGTGGCGTAGGAATCGAGCATCTTGGATCCGTCCGCGCCGGTCGAATTGTAGCGCCGGTACTTCGCCGCCGCGCGTGCCGGCGCGAAAGGAAGAACGCTGGCGCCGGCCAGCGCCGCGCCGGTACCGATGAAGCGTCTGCGTGTAAAGCTCATGCAAGCCCCCTTGGCTGAATCTACTTAAGGAGGAGTATAGGTCGGTTTCCCGAGAGATTGAAATGGCAAGCGGCGCGCACCGTTCGGGGGACAGAAGAACGGTGCGCGCCTTCGCTGGCCGAAACGCCCGGCCAAGAGGTTCAATCCCTCAAGGCGTCCGGCTTGAGCGTGCTTACAGTCCTATAAACGAAGAACGAGGCGCGATCCTTCGTACCCGAAGATGAAAATTGAAAAAGAATTCGCGGGAACAAACGGAACTAACGTGAAACTTTCGCCATGCGCGCGATCACGGCTTCGGCCTCGGCCACGACGTCGCGCACGATCGCGGCCGCGCTCTTCACATCGTGAATCGCGCCCGCGCCCTGGCCCATCGCGAAGGCGGAGCGTTCGCGCGAAAGGCCGTCGATCTGTCCGCCGATGCCGCCCATGACGCCGGCCTGGTGCGACAGCATCGCCTGCATCGGGAACTTCTGGATGTCCTGCGGCCGGCTTTCCCAATCGGCGGTCCATTCGTTCCTGAACACGCGCATCGGCTTTCCGGAATAGGAACGCGTGACGATGGTGTCCTCGTCGCCGGCCTCGACGATCACCTGGCGATAAAGCCCTCCCGCATGCGCCTCGCGCGACGCGATGAAGCGCGTGCCCATCCACACGCCCTGCGCGCCGAGCGCCAGCGCCGCCACCAGCCCGCGGCCGTCGACGATCGAGCCCGCGGCGATCACCGGGATCTTCACCGCGTCCACGATCTGCGGGATCAGCGCCAGCCCCGCGACGCGTCCCGTATGGCCGCCGGCCTCGGTGCCTTGCGCCACCACGGCGTCGAGCCCGCCCGCTTCCGCCGAGCGCGCATGCTTCACCGTGCCGTTGACGTTCATGACCTTCAGGCCCGCGTCGTGGAACTTCTTCACCAGGTGCGGCGGCGGCACGCCGAGGCCCGAGATGAACGCTTTCGCGCCGCCTTCGATGATGATGTCCGCCGTGCGCTCGAGCGACTCCGGCACCGCGGCCAGAAGGTCGACGCCGAAGGGCTTGTCGGTCAGGTCGCGCGTCTTCTTGATCTCGTCCCTGATCTCGTCGGGCGAGCGGCCCGCCATGCCCAGGGTGCCGAAGCCGCCCGCGTTCGACACCGCCGCGCAGAGCTCGGCATAAGACACGCCGCCCATGCCGGCCAGCAGGATCGGATGCGCGATGCCGAGCATGTCGCAGATCGGCGTGCGGATGGTCATGGATGCGTCCTCTTGATCGCCTCAACTATATCTCCGCTGCGCTTCGCGAGTCAGGCCTGACGCCACGGAAAGGAAGTCCGATCCCGCGGCGATGCGCGCGGACGGCGCCGCCGCGGCAACGGCGTCGCGCACCGCGGGCGCGCGGCTCGAGCCGCCGGTGAAGAAGATCGTCGAGACCGCATCCGCCGCCAGCCCCGCATCCGCGATGCAGCGCCGGGCGAGGGTGGTCAGGCGCGTCGTCTTCGCGGCGATGGCGCGGTCGAAGCCCGCGCGCGTCGCCGGTGCGTGCAGCCCGCTTTCCAGGAAGCCGAGCGCGATGTCGGTCGCAGCGTCGGCGCTGAGCGCGATCTTGGCATCCTCCACCGCGAAGGCGATGCGGTGGCCGAGGCGGCGCTTCAGCGTCGCGAGCAGGCGCGACGTGCGCTGGGGGCTCAGCGAATCGGCGACCAGCTCGGCCACCTCGCCCTCGTTGCGGCGCGAATAGGCGAAGTTGATCGTCGACCAGGTCGCCAGCTCGTAATAGAGGCTCTTGGGCATCGGCAGGTTCTTCGAGACCAGATCGCTGCCCAACCCGAGCAGCGGCATCACCGAATCGATGCTCAGCAGCGCGTCGAAATCGGTGCCGCCGATCCGCCCGCCGTCATTGGCGAGGATGTCGCCGGTCCTGTCGGCGCGGCCGCGGCGCTCGGGCCCGATGCGGATGACGCTGAAGTCCGAGGTGCCGCCGCCGATGTCGGCGATGAGCACGATCTCCTCTCGCGTCACACCTTCCTCGTAAGCGAAGGCGGCCGCGATCGGCTCGTAGACGAAGCTCACCTCGTGGAAGCCCGCGCGACGCGCGATATCGGCGAGCACGGACTGCGCCCGCGCATCGGCGACGTTGTCGTCGTCAACAAAGCGCACCGGGCGGCCGTGCACGACGGCGGTTATCTCTTCTCTTGCAAAGGCTTCGGCTTTGCTTTTCAGGTGCCGCACGAAGATTTCGACGACCTCGGTCAGCGGCACCATGCGGTGGCCCAAAGCCGTCTTCTCGTCGATCAGGGGCGAGGCCAGGATCGACTTCAGCGCGCGCATCAGCCGCCCCTCGGTCTGGCCGACATAGGCCGCGATCGCCTCCGCCCCGAAGGCCACGCGCCCGCGCGTCTCGTAGTCGAAGAAGACCGCGCTCGGGATCATCGTCTCGAGGCCCTCGACGGGCGCGAGCACGGGCGCGCCGCCGCGCACGACCCCGATGGCCGAGTTGGAGGTGCCGAAATCCAGTCCGCAGGCGGTCATGTCCATCCCTGTTCGAAAGAGGGCCCGTTCGAAAGAGGGATGTCATCTATTACGACAAAACCCGCCTTGCCAGTCTGTTTCTTTTGTCTTAGGCTGACGCCGCATCGTGGGATGCCCGGAAATCGGGCGTCCCATTTTGTCTTTATACGGACCAATCACAAAAACCGATCGCGTGCCTCGCGCACCGCTTCCTCGATGAAGCTCGAGGTCTCGCGCACGCGCGCCAGGTCGCGCAGGTCCGCATGCACGGTCAGCCAGAAGGCGCGCCGCGTGACGATCTCGTCGGCGAGCACCTGGACCAGCTGCACGTGATCGGCGGCGATGAAGGCCGGCAGCATGCAAAGGCCCGCGCCTGCCACCGTCGACTTCATCTGCGCGATGAGGTTCGAGCTGCGCAACTGCGGCGCCGGCACGCCGGCCTGCGCGAACATGTTCGACAGCTCGCTCGAGAACACCAGGTCCTCGATATAGCCGATGATGCGGTGCTGCTTGAGGTCGGCGACCTTCTCGACCGGCGGATGATGATCGAAATAGGTCCGCGCCGCATAGAGGCCGAGGCGGTAGTCGGTCAGCTTGCGCGAAAAGAGCCGCCCCTGGTCGGGACGCGTCAGCCCCACCGCGATGTCGGCCTCGCGCTTGGACAGGCTGAACACCGCGCCCATCGCCACCAGCTCGATCTCCAGGTCGGGATGGCGGTCGCACAGCGCGCCCAGGCGCGGGGCGAGGAAATAGCTGCCGAAACCTTCCGGCGCGCCGATGCGCACCGCGCCCGAGACCTGCGCCTCGCCGAGCGCAGCCACGCCCGACAGCGCCAGGCTCTCCATGGCCTCGGCTTTTTCCATCAGCATGCGGCCTTGCTCGGTCAAAACGACGCCGGTCGAACGCCGCTCCAGCAGCTTGGCCTGCAGCGCCTCCTCCAGCGCCGAAATCCGGCGGGAGACGGTCGCGTGATCGGCGCGCAACTTTATTGCGGCAGCGGACAGCTTGCCGGTGCGACCGACTGCCAGAAGGACCCTCAGATCGTTCCAATCGAGCTCTGCCATGACTCTCTAAAATTGCACAACGGGCTTGCTAATTTTCTTGTTGTGCTCGGGAAAATGCAAGGGCAAAACGCGCCCGGAACTGAAGACCCGGCGTCACAGCCGCCCAACGACGGAACTTCCCCCATGCTCGCCCAGCTCAAGCTCGACATCGCCGACGAGACCGAGGTCCTGGCCGCCCGTCATCTGACCCTTGTCCGCTCCAATCTTTGGGATCACGCTGAAGCCGTCACTGCCGAATGGGCCGAAGCGAACCCGGAGAAGTCGATGGCCTACCTCATGGTCACCCAGAGCGAAGACCTCCTTGGCTGAGCAGCCGGAATATCTGCGCAACCCCGCGGGGTATGCGCTCGAGGTCTCCCGTACGCTGGGCGCCGCGGCGCTGAAAGGCCAGAAGGCCTGGACCAGCGCGATGCAGGCCATGTGGCGCGGGCCCATGGAGATGCCCGTCGATCCGCGCGACTTCGGCAAGGCCTTCCTCGAATTCACCCAAGCCTGGGCGACCAGCCCGCAGAAGCTGTTGGAGCTGAACGCGCGCTGGGCGCAGGATTATTTCGGGCTGTGGACCATGTTCTTCCGCCGCGTCGCCGGCGAAGAGGTCGAGCCGGTGGCGACGCCCGCCGCGGGCGACCGCCGCTTCCGTTCGGATTCGTGGAACGACCGGCTGGCCTTCGATTTCCTCAAGCAGGCCTATCTCGTCGTCGGCCGCCAGCTTCAGGATCTCGTCGCGGCGACGCCGGAGATGAATCCCGAGAGCCGCGCCAAGGTCGACTTCTTCGTCCGCCAATACGTCAACGCGGTCTCGCCGTCGAACTTCGCCTCGACCAATCCCGACGTCATCGCCAAGACGCTGGCGACCGGCGGCCTCAATCTTCTGACCGGCTTCTCGAACCTGCTCGACGACCTGGCGCGGGGCGACGGGCTGGTCAAGCACCGCTCGCCGGCCGATTTCGAGCTCGGCCGCAACATCGCCGCCACCCCCGGCGCGGTCGTGTTCCAGAACGAGTTGATGCAGCTCATCCAATACGATCCGTCTACGGACAAAGTGGCGAAGCGCCCGATCCTGTTCATCCCCCCTGTGGTCAACAAGTTCTATCACTTCGACCTGTCGCCCCGGACGAGCTTCCTGAAATGGCTGGTCGACCAGGGCTACACCGTGTTCGTGATCTCGTGGGTGAACCCCGACGCCAGGCTCGCATCGATGGGCATCGATGACTATGTGGGGCTCGGCCCGCTCGCGGCGATCGACGCGATCCGCGACGCGACCGGCGAAGAGAGCGTCAACGTCGCCTCGTTCTGCATGGGCGGCACGCTCACCGCGGCGACGCTCGCCTGGCTGGCGGCGAAGGGCCATGGCGACCGTGTCGCTTCGGCGACGATGATCGCGACCTTGCTCGACTTCACCGCGATGGGCGACTTCTCGGTGTTCGTGTCGGACGCGCATATCCAGGCGATGCGGAAATATCTGGAGAAACGCGGCTTCGTCGACGCCAACGACCTGACGCGGCTGTTCAGCGTGGTGCGCGCCAACGACCAGATCTGGTCGCCCGCGGTCAGCCACTATCTGATGGGCCAGGAGTCGGCGCCGTCGGATCTGCTCTACTGGTTCGCCGACGGCGCGCGCATTCCGGAGCGCATGCTCAACGACGTGAACGCGAACTTCGTGCACGGCAACAAGCTGCGCGAGCCCGGCGCGGTGACGGTCGGCGGCGTGGCGCTCGATCTCACGAAGGTGACGACGCCGGTGTACCTGGTCTCGCTCAAGGACGACCACGTCGCCGAGTGGCGCGGCACCTATCTCGGCACCCAGCTCTTCGGCGGGGAGACGCATTTCCTGCTCGGCGGCTCCGGCCACAACGCGGGCACCCTGAGCGCGCCGAGCGCCAACAAGCACGGCTACTGGTTCAATGAAGCGCCGACGCCCGCCGACGCGGACGCCTGGCTTGCAGGCGCCAAGAAATACGAAGGCTCGTGGTGGCCGCGCTGGGAGCAGTGGCTCAAGACGCTCTCCGGCGGAGAGGTGGCGGCGCGCAAGGTCGGAAGCGGCAAGCTCAAGCCGATCGAGCCGGCGCCGGGCAGCTATGTGAGGATGCGATCGTAGTGCAGAGCCGGCGAGCATCGCCAAAGGCGATGCTCGGGAACGGCCCGTACGCCGCGTAAGCGGCTCCGCCAAATAGGGCCGTTCCCGAGCGTTGCGTTCGCAACGCTCGCCGGCCTTTCCAGCTCAAAACTTCGTATACCCGCCGTCGATCACGAAGGTTTCGCCGGTGTGGTAGCTGGATGCGTCGCTTGCGAGATAAACCGCGATGCCGCCGAAGTCCTTGGGCTCGCCCCAGCGCCGGGCGGGGACTCTCGGGATGACCTTCTCGGCGAAGACGGGGCTCGACTGCGCGCCCGCGGTCATGTCGGTCGCGATCCAGCCCGGTGCGATCGAGTTGACGCGCACGCCGTAGCGGGCGAGCTCGACGGCCAGCGCGCGGGCCATCGACATGACTGCGCCCTTCGATGCTCCGTACGCGGAGTTTCGCGCGGCGCCTTCGATGCCGGCCGTCGAAGCGACGACGACGAGCGAGCCGCCGCCGGCGTCGCCCGCCTTGGAGCGGTCGATCATGTGCCTGGCGGCCTCGCGGAAGGTCCACATCACGCCTTCGGTGTTGACCGCGTTCACCTTGCGGAAAAGCTCGGTCGTCATCTCGGCGATCGGCGAGCCGCCGCCGATGCCGGCATTGGCGACGACGCAGTCGAGCCGTCCCATTTCCGCGACGGCGGCCTTCATGCCGTCGACGACCTCCTGCTCGTTCGCGACGTCGACCTTGCGCGCGGCGACGCGCGTGCCGTGCGCCTTCAGCGCGGCAACGGCCGCGGCGTTCTTCGCTTCGTTGGTGCCCCAGATGACGATGTCGGCGCCCGACTGCGCCATGGCTTCGGCCATGCCGAGACCGATGCCGCCATTGCCGCCGGTGACGAGGGCGACTTTTCCCGTGAGGTCGAAGGGTTTGTACATGGAACTCTCCCGATGGCTTGGTCCGCCATAGTAACCATGAATCGGCCGCGCTTCCCAATCGGTGCGCGGTTGTGACATGCTGCGCGAAAGGCGGGTGGGTTAACCGCGAAGAGGCGGTGGCCCGAAGGTACGGGTAGGGGTATGACGTCCGAAATCGCGGTGATGAACCAGCGCGCGGTGGCGCTTGCGGCCGATTCTGCCGTGACGCTGATCGACGGCGGCACGGTCGTCGTGCGCAACGACCAGCGCAAGCTCTACAACCTGTTCGAAGGCCGCCCGGTCGGCGTGATGTTCTTCGGCGTCGCCGACATCATGGGCCATCCCTGGGAGCACCTGATCGACCACTACCAGAAGAAGATGAAGCCCAAGCCCTTCGCGCATCTGGGCGACTACGCGGCGAGCTTCACCGGCATGCTCGACCATCTGGACGAGTTCTTCCCCGCCGACCGCCAGAAGGACGACTACAAGCGCCTGCTCGCCTCGGTCTACCGCTACGTCTTCCACCTGGCGCAGTACCTGCGCGAGACCGGGGACGAGGGCATCTCGGACGCGGCCATCCTGACCGAGGCGATACAGCGCATCTGGCACGACTACCAGTTCAAGGACGACAACACGCCGCGCGCCGACCTGGCCTGCTTCCCGCAGGGCTTCGCGGCCAAGGTGACGCGCGAGCACGCCGCCACGATCGACGAGCTGATCGCCTATGGCTTCTCGGGCTTCGCGCTGGCGCCGGACGTCATCGCCAAGCTCAAGGACATCGCGGTCTTCGCGGTGGTCAAGGACCTGTTCCTGGAGGATGTGACGGGGCTCGTCTTCGCGGGCTTCGGCACCGGCGACCGCTATCCGGTCTGCGTCACCTATCTGCTCTCGGCCATCGTCTGCGGCATCGTCAAGCGCAGCCAGGCCTCGGCCGACGTCATCGACACCGAGATCCGTTCGAAGATCCGCATGTTCGCCGACAGTGAGGTCACCCACGCCTTCATCCGCGGCATCGACTACGGGCTGGAGCGGCGCGTCTATGGCGCGATGCGCATGATGCTGCACACCCTGGTCGACCAGGTGGTCGGCGCCTTCCCGCAGGCGAACGACGGCCAGCGCGAGCAGGTGCGCAAGCAGTTCCAGGAAGGCCTTGTGCCGCAATATCTGGATGCATTCCGCGGCATGATCGGCGATTATCAGCAGCAGGCCTATATCAACCCCGTGCTGCGCGTGCTCGAGATCGCAGCGCGCAACGAGCTGGCCGAGACGGCGCGGGAGCTGGTGAGCCTGAACGTGTTCAAGAAGCGGATCATGGCGCAGAAACAGACCGTGGGCGGTGCGATCGACGTGGCCGTGATCAGCCGCGATCACGGCTTCCAATGGTTCACCAGGCAGGATGGAGCGTGAGGACGATGTCCGATCCGTTCAAGTTCGACGTGAAGCCCCGAAGCGGCGCGCTCGCCGACGCCGCCGACCGCCTCGAGCGCGTCGCCAGCGTGGTCAAGGACCAGCAGCTGCAGCGTATCCAGTCCGGCGGGGTGCGCCGGCCGGAAAGCGAGGCCTATGTCTCCAGCCCCGAGGAAGCCTGGTCCAAGAAGTACATGATCCAATGCGTGGGCCCGGTCTGCACGGTGCGGCCGACGGACGAGGGGGCGCTGCTGCTGCCCCGTTTCCAGCCCGAGCCCAAGGCCGAGGCGCAGATGCCGGCCGCCATACAGCAGGCGCCTTCGGCGTCCGTCTTGCCGTCGATGGCATCGCCCGCTGCCGATCACCCGCCTTTTGTCGGGCCGCAGGTGCCGGCCCATTCCGCACCCGCCGCGCAAATGGCTGAAATCGTTAGGGTTTTGGCAGAGACGCCGCCGCCCAAGCCGGCCCGGCGCGGTGCCAAGGTCCAAGCCGAGCCGATCGGGCTTGCGATCGGAAAGAATGTGCGCAAACGCTCCTTGCTCGGACGCATGTTCGGCCGCTAAGTCGGCGGATTCGCGTTACACTGCCCGACGGATGGGCAGAGCCCTAAGGAGCAATCCATGAAAGGTATGAAGGCCTTGCTGGCCGCCTTCGTCATTGCGGCGCTCGGCACCCCGGCCGCGGCCGCCAACAGCGCGTTGAGCCCCGAGGCCAATGCCAAGTTCCTGGCCGACAACGCGCACTTGCCCGGCGTCGTCACCCGTCCGAGCGGGCTTCAATACAAGATCCTGCACAGCGGCTACGGCAAGCGGCCGCAGCCGACCGACATCGTCACGGTCTATTACACGGGCTCGCTGATCAACGGCCAGGTCTTCGACGGCACCGAGCAGGGCCTGCCGGCGCAGTTTCCGGCCAACAAGCTGATCCCCGGCTGGACCGAAGCGCTGCTGTTGATGCGCGAAGGCGACAAGTGGCACATCGTGATCCCCGCCAACCTCGCCTATGGCGCGCGCGGCGCGGGCGAAGGCGCGATCCCGCCCAACCAGGTGCTGATCTTCGATCTCGAGCTCGTCACGGTCACGACGCCGAAGGAAGAGCCGAAGAAGCCCGAGGACACCTCGACCGGCAACCAGGATCTCTAAGGCTGTCCTGGTGGAACGGTTGTTCGAGCGCTTTCGCCGCCTGCTTCCCCAAGGGGAGCGCGGCGGAACCGCGCGCATCGCCATCGCGCTCGTGCTCGTCGTGGGCGCCAGCGCGATGTTCTGGGCGAGCCGCGACTACAGCGTCTCGGCGCCGGAATGGGACGGGCAGGTGCGCGGCATCGCCTACAATCCCAGCCACATCTTCACCAAGCAGGACGCGCTCGAGATCGCGCCCGAGCAGATCGACCGCGACATGGCGCAGCTCGCCCATGTCACAGGCCGCGTGCGCACCTATACGGTGGCGCACGGCATGGACAAGGTGCCCGAGATCGCCGCGCGCTACGGGCTGACCACCTCGCTCGGCATCTGGATCGGCCCCGACGCCGAGCTCAACGAGAAGGAGATCGAGCTCGGCATCGCCACGGCCAAGGCCAACCGGCGCACCATCGACCGCGTCTTCGTCGGCAACGAGGCGATCCTGTTCAATTTCGTGACGCCCGACCAGCTCAGCGCCTATATCCGCCGCGTGCGCGCCGCGCTTCCCGCGCGCATCAAGATCACCACCGCCGAGCCGTGGTCGACCTGGCTGCTGACGCCCGAGCTCGGCAAGAACGTCGACGTCGTCGCGGTGCATCTGCTGCCCTATTGGGAGGGCACATACGTCAACAACTCGCTCGACTTCCTGCAGCGCGCCTATGGCGACGTGCAGCAGGAGTTCCCCGACAAGCCCATCATCATCGGCGAGGCGGGCTGGCCGTCGGAAGGCCGCACCAAGAACGCCGCCGAGGCGAGCCGCGCCAACGAGGCCTATTTCATCCGCGGCTTCGTCCAGCTCGCGATGGAGCAGGGCTACGACTATTACATCATGGAGGGCTACGACCAGCCCCAGAAGGTCAGCAACGAAGGCGCGGTCGGCGCCTATTGGGGGATGTTCGACGCCAACGGCAATCCCAAGTTCACCTTCACCGGGCTGGTGCGCACCTTCCCCGAATGGCGCACCTATGCGCTGGTCGCCGCGGTCCTGACCGCGATGCTGGGCCTGCTCGTGCTCGGACGCATGCCGCGCGTGCGCCAGCCGGGCTATCTCGTCATGGGCGCGCTGATCGCGATGGTCTCCACCGGGCTGCTCGCGGTGATCGACGCGACCACCCTCGAATATATCGACCGCGGCGACCTCTTGATGATCTTCGCGATGTCGCCCCTGGTGCTGCTGGCCTGCGCGGTGATCCTGACCGAGGGGGTGGAGCTCGCGGCGTCGCTGTGGCGCGTCGAGCGCCGGCGCGTCGCCTCGGCGATCCCGGAAGAGAGCCCGCGCGTCTCGATCCACGTGCCCTGCTACAACGAGCCGCCGCAGATGGTGATCCAGACGCTCGATCACCTGGCAAAGCTCGACTACGACAATTTCGAGGTCGTCGTCTTCGACAACAACACCGTGGACGACGCGGTGTGGCGCCCGGTCGAGGCGCATTGCGCCAAGCTGGGCCCGCGCTTCCGCTTCTTCCACGTCGAAGGGCTCAAGGGCTTCAAGGCTGGCGCCTTGAACCGCGCCATCGAGGTCACCGATCCGGACGCGCTCTACGTCGCCGTCATCGACAGCGACTATCAGGTCGAGCCCTATTGGCTGCGTCGCACCGTGCCGCTGTTCGCCGATCCCAGCATCGCGGTGGTGCAGGGGCCGCAGGACTATCGCGACTCGAACGACAGCCTGTTCAAGCGCATGGCGTACGAGGAGTATCGCGGCTTCTTCCACATCGGCATGATCGAGCGCAACGAGCACAACGCGATCATCCAGCACGGCACCATGACCATCGTGCGCAAGACCGCGCTCGAGGAGGTCGGCGGCTGGGCGGAATGGTGCATCACCGAGGACACCGAGCTCGGCCTGAAGCTGTTCGAAGCGGGCTACGGCGCCGCCTACGTGCCGCAGAGCATGGGCAGCGGCCTGATCCCCGACACCCTGGAAGCGTTCCAGAGCCAGCGCTATCGCTGGGTCTATGGCGCGATGCAGATCATGAAACGCCATGCGGGCGCAATCTTCTTCGGCCGCGCCAAGCTCAACTGGGCGCAGCGCTATCAGTTCCTCTCCGGCTGGCTGCCGTGGATCAGCGACGCGCTCGGCATGATCGTCACGTTCCTGGGCTTGGGCTGGACTGCGGGCATGTATTTCGCGCCCGAGCACGTCTATGCGCCGATGCCCGCGCTGTCGGCCGCGGCCCTGGCGCTGTTCTGCGCCAAGACCTTCAAGACCTTCCTGCTCTATCCGCCCAAGGTGCGCTCCGGGATGAAGGGCGCGTTCATGGCCTCGGTCGCGGGACTGGCCTTGACGCATTCCGTCGCCAAGGCGGTGATCGCAGGCCTGTTCACCAAGGGCAAGCCGTTCCTGCGCACGCCCAAATGCGAGGATCCGGCGCTGCTCAGCCAGGCGCTGCGCGTGGTGTGGCAGGAGACGACCTTGTTCGTGCTCTGCATCCTGGCGGTGATCTCGATCGCGGTGACGCATGGCGTCGAGGACACCTCCGCCGTCTTGTGGATGGTAATGCTCGCGGTCCAGAGCGTGCCTTATGCCGCGACCGTGGTGACCGCGGTGATGAGCGCGGTCTCGAACAGCGCGCGCTCGGCGCCCCTGGCCAGCGGCACGCCGCCCGCGCCCGAACCCCAGCTGAAGGAAGCCGCATGATGAGAACCTTAGCCATCGCGTTCCTCGCCGCCTTCGCCGCAGCACCCGCGCAGGCCACGCTTGTCGCCTTCGATATCCCCGGCGGCGGCAGCCAGAACGGTCACGGCACCTATGTCAACGGCGTCAATATCTCGGGCGACGTGACCGGCAACGTGATCGACGACAGCGGGCAGAGCTCGGGCTTCGTGCGCGATGCCGACGGCACGGTCACCGTGTTCACGGGCGCCGCCAATGCCGACACCCATGCCATCGACATCGCGGGCAGCACGGTGAACGGCTACTACACCGGCGCCGACGGCCACAATCACGGCTTCATCCATTTTCTGGACGGCACGATCACCACCTTCGACCCCAAGCATTCCACGGGCACGCAGTCGATCGCGACCAACCGCGGCCACGACATCGCCGGCCAGTTCACCGATTCGAGCAGGGGCGGGCTGCAGCGCGGCTTCCTGCGGAAGGCGCGCAGCGGCCGCTTCGAGACCTTCGACGGCAATCCGACCGCCCAGACCTTCGGCACCTTCGTCACCGGCTTGAGCAACACGCCCAACATCGTCGGCTTCTGGTTCGACGCCTCGTCGGCGATGCACGGTTTCTGGCGCGCCCGCAACGGCTTCATCGTGCCCATCGACATCGACGGGGCCGGGACGGGCGCGCTGCAGGGCACGCAGCCGGAATCCGTCAATCTCGGCGGCGACATCGCGGGCTTCTATACCGACGGCAGCGGCAAGCGGCACGGCTTCCTGCGCACGCGCACCGGCACGGTCGAGACCTTCGACGCGCCGGGCGCGGTGACGACGGTGGTGGCGAGCATCAATCGCGACCGCAAGATCGCGGGTTATTTCATCGACGCGTCGGGCATCGCGCATGGATTCGTGCGCAGCAGGCACGGCAACTTCAAGGTCTTCGACGCGCCGGGCGCGGCGCTCGAACCCAGCCGCGGCACCTTCGTCAGCGACATCAACGAGTTCGGCGCGGTGTCGGGCGAGGTCTACGACCACCAGTTCGGCGCCCACGGCTTCGAGGGCACGCCGTGAAATACTCCGTCTCGATCGACGTTCCGAACCTCGATGCGGGCCTGGCGTTCTATCGCGATGCCCTGGGGCTCGTGGAGGTGGCGCGCCCGATCCCGATCTACGCCGTGCTCAAATGCGGCGACGCCAGGATCGGGCTGATGGAGAAGGCGGCGGGCAGCAAGCCGGCCCCTGGCAGCGAGGACGTCCGCCGCTACGAGCGGCACTGGACGCCGGTCCATATCGATTTCGACGTCGACGACTTCGAGGCGTTCCTCGCCGGGGCCGTGGCCGCCGGCGCCACGATCGAGCAGAAGCATCAGGTCAGCGGGCGCCCGCCCATCGCCTTCTGCGCCGATCCGTTCGGCAACGGCTTCTGCGTGCTCGGAACTGCTGCCTAGATCTTCTCCGGCACGACGTGCAGGTTCAGGGCGTAGAACTTGTCGCCCGGATCGTATAGGAGCTGCCACGACAGCCGCGCGCCGCTTTGAGCGATCATCTGGTCGAGCACGGCCCGCGCCGTCTCCTTCCGCCCGGCGGTGCCGACCGTGGTGCTCGTATTCCTGAGCAGGGATTGCGGCACGGTGCCGAGCAAGACCTTCATGCCCGAGGCGCGCGAGACCTTGTTGCACATCTCGTCGAGGAGGTCGTACATCGTGCGCTGCCCGGGCCGGACGGCGATCTTCGCCTCCAGGATCGAAGGCGCCGCGCGAAGCGCGCCGGACTCGTCGTGCGCCTTGTTCGGCACGACGTGATAGAGCTCGCCTTCCTTGACGAGCCTGAAAGCCTCCGCACCGGCCAGCTCGTTGTAGCTTGTCAGCATTTGCGCGATCGTCGCGCTTTCCCGGGGCGCGCCGGCAAGGCCCGAGACGGACAGCGAGCCCGCCTTCGGGACCAGGATGCGTGCGCCTCCTGGGGAACGCGCATACCGGGCGGTGACGTCCTCGATATCGGCGGCGCTGGCATAGGGCGGATCCTCGTAGGTGATCTGCCAGGAATACCGCGTCTCGAGCTCGAGGATCATGGCGGCGACGGGCCTGGGATCGTGGACGCTCAGTGCCTGCTGCGCGTGCGCCGGCATGGCATAGGCCGCGCTTGCCGCGCACAGCATCATCGCGAATCGGATTTTGCGGGTGACGTTTTTCATGGTGTCGCTCCCGAAGGTTAGGGCCAGACTATGGACTTGGTGATGCCGGCGCGGATCGAAGAGACCTTGCGCTGCTCGATCCGGGCGCCGAGGAGGTTCAGTGCCGGATAGTTGACGTACCCGGTCCCCTTCGCCACATCGATGGCCGCCCTGATCGTCATCTGCTGGTGGAAGGTCGTTCCGCAGGGATCGCGATGCTTGGAGCGGTAGTAGGTGACTGCCGTGGTACCGAAGCCCACGAAGTCGATGCCCCATTTGTTCCCCGAAGCCACGGTCCACGTGCCGCCCGTGATGGCGGTGAAGGGGGCGATCGCCGAACCCGGAAACCAGCACGTGTCGGGGCCGCCGCCGCCGGGATCCTTCTCCTGCACGCTCTCGCCCGAGAAGTTGGTTCCGGTGGGAGTCAAGGTCTGCTGCCACATGCCGAGCGTTGCGGCCCATCCTTGGAGCGAGGTCTTTTCCCCCGTCGGGCGTACCGGCGTCACGGTTCCCGAGAGGTTGAAGCCGGCGGGACACATCCGCTGGCGCGTGATCTGCGCGGCGCTGTGGCCGCGGAAGCCGAGGTCGAACACCTTGATCGTGGTGGTGCCCGCCTTGACCGTCTTGGTGAAGGTTCCTGCGCTCAGCGTGCCGGAATAGTCGCAGCCCCATGCCCCGGGTTTGGGCGTGTTGCCCATATGGGCGCCGTTGCGGTGCACGGCGTAATAGTCCCCGACGCAGAACCCGTCCGTCGCGGTCACGCTCATGATGGTCGGATTGGTCAAGACCAGCGACCAGGAATCGTCGGCTTGCAGCGACGCCGCGCCGCTGGCGCAATCCGAGACTTGTGTGTCGCTGGACCAGTCGTTGTCGTGGACGACGATGACGCTGTGCTTTTGCGCGCCGCCCGGGCCGTTCCCGTGCTGTGGCGCCGCCTGGTCCGCGAGCGCGCCTGCCGGAAGGGCGGCGAACATCATGCCGGCGAAAAGCTTGGGCGTCCTTTGGAATATCGGTCGAAACACGCGCAGCTCCTGTGTTGCGGTTTCGCCGGACTCCTACAACCAATAATTGCTATAGTCGATTATCAATCTCTACGTGCGTTATGCGGAAATGAGCTTCCCCGGATTGAGGACGTTTTTCGGATCGAGCGTGCGCTTCAGCGCGCGCATCAGCTCGATCTCGAGCGGCGATTTGTACCGCACCAGCTCGTCGCGCTTCGTCGTCCCGATGCCGTGCTCGGCGCTCATCGAGCCGCCGAAGTCGCGCACCATGTCGTGCACGATCCGCGCGACTTCGGCGCGCTTCGAAAGGTCGCCGACGTTGAAGTTGAAGTGCAGGTTGCCGTCGCCCAGGTGACCGAACGAGATCGGTCGCGCCTCGGGCACCAGCGTCTGGACCGCGGCGACGGCCTTGACGACGAAATCGGGGATGGACGCGATCGGCACCGAGATGTCGTGCTTGAGCGACGGGCCTTCCTTCTTCTGCGCTTCCGACAGGCTTTCGCGCAGGCGCCACAGCGCGGTGCGCTGCGCTTCGCTCGCGGCCAGCACCGCGTTGTCATCGCCCAGCATCTCCGGCGTCAGCGGTCCCTCGACCAGCGCGTACCAGGGCGCGGCGAACGGCTCGCGCGTGTCGGGGATATGCTTCAGCACCAGGTCGAGCCCGGCCCGCGGGATCAGCTCGAAAGCGGTGAGCAGGCCGCCGGTCGCGTCCTGAAGGCGGTCGAGAAGGGCCACCGCCGCCTTCGGATCGTCGACGCCGACGAACGCGGTGGCCTGGTGCGCGGGTTTCGCGAACAGCTTCAGCGCCGCGGCGGTGACGATGCCCAGCGTCCCTTCGGCGCCGATGAACATCTGCTTGAGGTCGTAGCCGGTATTGTCCTTGCGCAAGGACCGCAGCAGGTCGAGCACGCGCCCGTCGGCGAGCACGACCTCGAGTCCCAGCACCAGCTCGCGCGCCATGCCGTAGCGCAGCACGTTCACGCCGCCGGCATTGGTCGAGAGGTTCCCGCCGATGGTCGCCGAGCCTTCGGAAGCGAGGCTCAAGGGGAAGAACCGCCCGGCGTCGTCCGCGGCTTTTTGCACCTTCGCCAGGATCACCCCCGCTTCGACGACGATGTGATCCGAGGCGACATCGCGCACGCGGTTCAGCCGCGCGGTCGTGAGCAGCACCTCGTCGTGGAACGGGATCTGCCCGCCGACCAGCCCGGTGTTGCCGCCCTGGGGCACGACCGCGGTGCCGGTCTCGTGACAGATGGCAAGCGCGCGCGAGACTTCGTCCGTCGTGGACGGCTTGAGCAGCAACGGCGTGCGGCCGTGATAGGAGCCGCGCCATTCTTCGACATGGGGCGCGATCTCGCTCGGGTCCTCGCTATGCGCACAGACCTGCTTCAGGCGGTCCAGCGCGGTCATCCCAAGGCTCATGACTGCCGCGGCGCCGCGGCGCGCCGCAAGCGGTCGTTGATCGCCTCGCCCAGGCCGTGTTCCGGGATCGGCGCCACCGCGATGGCATCCGCGCCGGAAGCGTCGAGCTCGCGCAGCATCGCGAAAAGGTTCGCCGCCGCCTCTTTCAGGTCGCCCGTGGGGCTGAGGTTCGTCATCCCGGCAGTATCGCCGAAGCCGAGCAGGACTTCATCCGCTTCCGCGCGGCGCACGTTCAGGCGCAGTCGCGCGCGCGGCGCATAGTGGCTTTCGAGCTGGCCGGGCGAGGCGATCCTGCCCGTGTCGGGTGCCGCAAGCGGCGGCAGCTCCTCGCGCGGCACGGCGCCGGGGCGCAGGAGCACCGGCTTGCCGCCCTCGAATCCGATCACGGTGGATTCGATGCCCAGCGGCACCGCGCCGCCGTCGAGGATGAGGCCGACCTTGCCGCCCAACTCGTCCGCGACGTGCTGCGCGGTCGTCGCGCTCACGCGGCCGGATGGATTGGCGCTCGGCGCGGCGAGCGGTCCGACCGCGGCGATCAGCCGTTGGGCGAGCGGATGTGCCGGCGCGCGCAGCGCCACGGTGTCCAGCCCGGCACTGACCAGAAGCGACAGCGCGCAGTCCTCGCGGCGCGGCAGCACGAGCGTCAGCGGGCCCGGCCAGAACCTGCGCGCCAGATCGCGCGCCGCGTCGTTGAACCGCGCGAATTGCCCGGCATGGGCCAGGTCGCCCACGTGCACGATCAGCGGGTTGAAGCGCGGCCGGCCCTTGGCGGCGAAGATGCCGGCGACCGCCTCGCCGTTGGTCGCATCCGCACCCAGACCATAGACGGTCTCGGTCGGAAACGCGACGAGGCCGCCGCGCTTCAAGATGCGGATGGCGTCCTGGACGGCCTCGTCGATGTTCACGGCGCCTTGGTGGCGGTGAGGTCGACCTTGACGGCGACCTGATAGGCGACGGGTGCGGGCTTGGAGAAATCGCCGCCCTGGCCAATGCCGAAATCCATGCGCGACACGACGGTCTGGCCCACCATATGCGCGCTGTTGCCGGCGAAGGTCAGGGTGAAGGGAAGGGTAACCTGCCTGGCGATGCCGCGGATGGTGAGCCTGGCATTGGCGACGTAGTCGTTGCCGGATTTGTGCGCGATCATGATCGTGGTGAAGCGCGCGGTTGCGAACCGGTTGGTCTGGAAGCCCTGCGCGCCTTTCACGCCGTCGTCGGTCTCCTCGTCGCCCGAGGTCACGCTCTCCATGTCGATAACGACGTCGGCCGACGAATACTCGAGGTCGTTCGGATCGAATGCGATATTCGCCTTCCACGACTTGAACGTGCCGTTGAACGGCTGGCCCGACCACTGAACCGTGAAGCCGAGCTTGCTCTTGGCCGCGTCGACGGTCCAATGGGGCGCGCTGCGCGCGGGCGCGTCGCGGCTGGGCGCCGCCGCGAAAGCGGGCGAGGCGGCCAGCAGCGCCGCCAACACGACGGTGGCTGGGCGAAATGCGCCGCTCATCGCGACCCTCATCGCGTCTCTCATCGGGTCCCCGGCATCATCTGCTTCAAGACGTCGTCGCGGCGGATGAACTGGTGATACAGCGCGCCCGCGATATGGATCGGAACCAGCACGATGGCCGACCAGGCGAGGTAGACGTGGACGTCCTCCCACATCTCGTGATCGCCGATCTTGGGCAGGTTCGGCCAGTCGAACAGGAAGAAGTACGGCGTCGGCAATCCCAGCCGCGACGCCGACACCATCAGCCAGCCGCTCAACGGGATCGCCACGATCAGCACGTAGAGCAGGAACTGCGAGGTTCGCGCGACGAGCTTGAGCGCGCCGTTCATGTCGGCCGGCAGCGGCGGCACCGGGTTGACCAGCCGCCACAGCACGCGCGCGACGCTCAGCACCAGCACGGTCAGCCCGATCGACTTGTGGATCTGCGCCAGCGTGAACTTGGAGGGATCGGCTCGCGGCAGGTCGGGGAAATAGAGGCCGAGCGCGATATTGACGACGATCAGCGCGGCGATCAGCCAATGCAGGAACATCGCGACGCTGCCGTAATGCGTCGCCGTATTGCGGACGGGCATGGATCAGTCCTTCTTGTGCTGAAACATCGCCTCGATGGTGAGCTTGACCTCGTCGGCGACGACGTTCTCCCACACCATGCCGGTGATGCCGAAATCGCTGCGCTTGACGGTGGCGGTGGCATGGAAGCCGATGTCGTCGGCGCCGGAGAAGGGGTCCTGGGTCACGCCGCCGAAGGTCGCGTCGAGCGTCACGGGCTTGGTCACGCCGTGCAGGGTGAGGTCGCCCGTGATCGTGCCGGTATTGGCGCCGGTTCGCGCCACCGAGGTCGACTTGAAGGTCGCCGTCGGGAACGAGCCGCTGTTGAAGACGTTCGCGCCCATCAGCTCGCCGATCAACTCGTGGCTCGGCGTGTCGACGCTGGTCATGTCGATGGTGATCGAGACCGAGCTTTTCTCCGGCGCGCCGGAGTTGAAGTTCAGGCTGCCCGACAGCTTGTCGAAGCGGCCGTAATAGTCGGTGATGCCCAGATGCGGGATCGCGAACAGCACCTGGCTGTGGCGGGTCTCGAGCGCATAGGAGCCGGTGGGCGCGTGGCTCGCGTCCCGGCTGGATTCGGCGAGTGCCGGCACCGCGAGCAAAGCGGCAGCAACGGCAAGAGCGCTACGACTGGCGATACGCATAGGTCCTCCCAAGGGCTCGAAGCCTACTCCAATCCCGCCGATTACTGCGACCAAATTGTGGCGCCCACAACCCAGTTGACGGGGAAGCGCCGGCTTTACAAAGTCAATGCATGAACGATGTCGAGCGGTCGCGGCCGGGCCGCAATCTCACCTATCCCTTCGAGGCGCGGCCGGAGCTCGGCCAGTCGATCGAGGTGGCGCCGGGCGTGCATTGGGTGCGCATGCGCCTGCCCATGCAGCTCAACCACATCAATCTGTGGCTGCTCGAGGACGGCGACGGCTGGACCGTCGTCGACAGCGGCATCCGCAACTCCGAGACCGCCGACGCCTGGAAGGCCTTGTTCGCGGGGCCGATGGGCGACCGCCCGGTCAAGCGGGTGATCGTCACCCATATGCATCCCGACCACATCGGGCTCGCCGGCTGGCTGGTGCGCAGGTTCGACGTCGAGCTGTGGATCACGCGCACCGAGTTCCTGATGTGCCGCAACCTCGTCGCCGACACCGGGCAGGAGGCGCCGCAGGAAGGCGTGCGCTTCTATCGCGCCGCCGGCTGGGGCGACGAGCTGATCGAAGGCTACAAGGCGCGCTTCGGCGGCTTCGGCCACGGCGTCTACAAGCTGCCGAATTCCTATCGCCGCATCGGCGAGGGTACCGAGATCGAGATCGGCGGACGCACTTGGCGCGTCGTCACCGGCAACGGCCATTCGCCGGAGCATGCGTGCCTTTGGTGCCCGGAGGCGAACATCGTGATCTCGGGCGACCAGCTCCTGCCGCGCATCTCGTCGAACGTCTCGGTGCATCCGACCGAGCCCGAGGCGAATCCGCTGCAGGACTGGCTGGACAGTTGCAACAAGCTCAAAGCCGTGCTGCCCGCGGACGTGCTGGTGCTGCCGTCGCACAACGAGCCGTTCCGCGGCGCGCATGAGCGCCTTTCCGAGCTCATCGACGGCCACGAGGGCAACATGGAGGCGCTGGTCGCGCTCTGCGCGGAGCCCAAGCGCGCCATCGACGTGTTCCCGGCGCTGTTCCGCGCCAAGATCACGACCGGCGTCTACGGCATGGCGACGGGCGAGAGCATCGCGCATCTGAACTGCCTGAAGTTCCGCGGCCGCATCGCGCGCGAGGCGGACAAGGACAAGGTCGAGTGGTATACCAGCGCGACCTGACCTAAGGGGGAGCGCCATGCCGGACAACGACGACGAGTATCTGGTGATCCTGGACGCGGAAGAGATGTACTCGGTCTGGCCCGCGCACAGCAATATTCCGCTCGGCTGGCGTGCGGAAGGCAAGGCCGGCACCAAGCAGGACTGCCTCGCCTATATCAGCGAGGTGTGGACCGACATGCGGCCGCTGTCGCAGCGCAAGACGATGGAAGAGGCGAGGCGGAAGTACCTGCAGGAGCAGGGTTGACCTACCCCGCCGCCTGCGCCGGCGGCTGATCCTCCGGTTCGGGCCGTTCTTCCGGCGCGGGCTTGATCCGCGTCCATTTCGTGTCGGGCTCGTTGCGCACCACCGGCGCCTGACGCGTGACGGCGGTGAGCACGCCCGCCTTGATCACAGACGTGACGACCGAGCGCTGCAGCGAGGCGCGCGCGCGCCAATAGTCCTCGCTCTTGACGTAGCAGCGTACGCGCATCTGTACGGTGTATTCCTGGAGCTCCTCGACGCCGACCCAGGGTTTGGGGGTTTCGAGCGCGTGACTGTCGGCCGCGATGCCCGCCATGATCGCCGCGTCGACCTTGTCCATGTCGTTGACGATGTCCACCGGCACGCAGAACGTCACGCGGCGCAGCGGCTCGCGGGTATAGTTGACGATGGTGCCGGAGAAGATCGCCGAGTTCGGCACCGACACATAGACCAGGTCGCGCGTCGTCATCAGCGTGGTGAAGAGCCCGATCTCGCGCACCGTGCCGCTCTGGCCGCCGGCCTGGACATAGTGGCCGACGCGGAACGGCCTGAGCACCAGCAGCATCACCCCCGCGGCGACGTTGGAGAGCGTGCCCTGCAGCGCGAGGCCTATGGCGATGCCGGCCGCGCCCAGGACCGCGATCAGGCTCGTCGTCTGCACGCCGAACTGGCCGAGCACCAGGATGACGGTGACGATCAGGATGGCGTAGCGCACCAGCGAGGCGATCAGCGGCTTCAAGGTCAGGTCGAGCGGCAGATGCGCGAGCGCCCGCGCCGTCAGCTGCTTGGCCCAGGTCGCGGCGATCCAGCCTATGACCAGGATCAGCGTGCCGGCGACGACGCTGAGGCCCTCGTTCACCAAAAGAACGTTCACACTGGACAGGGTGGTGGCGGGGTCGGGAAGTTTCATGGCAAAATCGGTCAAGGTATCGGGGGGTGTCATGCGTAAACGCTTGGTTTTGCTGGGGGTTGCCTCGGTGTTGGCGGTGCCCGGCGCCACCCTGCCGGGCGCCGAAGCCAAGTCCGCGCCCATCGCCGATTGCGCCGGTCCGGTCGAGATCGCCGACGCCCCCATCGCCCGCGTCGAGCGCGCCAATGACGTGCTGGTGCTGCACGACGGCCGGGCGGTGCATCTCGAAGGCATCCGCATTCCGCATGCGGGCCAGGACCGCGCGCCGGGCTTCGTCGCCGACCAGGCCTTCGACGCCGTCACCGCAATGGTGAAGGGCCGCGACGTCACGGTCACCGCCGTGGTTCCGAAGGAAGACCGCTATGACCGCGTGCGCGGACAGGCGTTCGGCGACGACTGGATCCAGCGCGCGCTGCTTCAGGCGGGGATGGCGCGCGTCGACATCGCGCCCGACCGCACCGAATGCGCGGCCGATCTCTATGCCGCCGAGGGCGAGGCGCGCGCGGCGGGGCGCGGGCTGTGGGCCGTGCCGGCCTATGCCGTGCGCACGCCCGACACGCTGGGCGCCGACACCGGCACGTTCCAGATCGTGCAGGGCACGGTGGTGAGCGCCGACGTCAAGGACGGCCGCGCCTATCTCGATTTCGGCGCCGACTACAAGACCGACTTCACCGTCACCGTCTCGCCGCAGGACATGGCGAACTTCCGCAACCAGAGCGTCGATCCGCGCCTCTATGCCGGCAAGACCATCCGCGTGCGCGGTATCGTGCAGCAGCTGAACGGCCCGGAGATCGAGATCGCCAATCCGGAGCAGGTGGAAGTGTTGCCGTAGCGCGCGGCGATCTTCGTCAGCGATCATACGCTTACGCGCCCCGTGTCGACGATGACGCAGGCGTGGGGTTTCCTGCGCCAATTTTTCGCCCCAATGCGATGGCGTTACAGGCGGGCAATCGCGGGGAAATGTCATGCGCATGATGAAAGCTTTTTCGCTCGCCTTCGCGGCGGGCATCGCGGTCGCGCACGCCGCACCGGCCGACGTCACCGTGCTGCATCGCTTCACGGGCGATGACGGCACCAATTCCCAGACTGCCCTGACCGTGGGCCCCGACGGCCGGCTCTACGGTACGCAGCTCGAGGGCGGTGCGTTCAACCGCGGCACGGTGTTCGCGATCGATCCTGCGACCGGCACCCTCACGACACTGCACGATTTCGCCAACGACGAAGGGCTCGATCCTTTCGGTCAACTGCTGTTGGCGTCGGACGGCATTTTCTACGGCACGACGCGCTATGGCGGGGATCCGAACTGCCCGTCCGGCTGCGGCACGATCTACCGCATCTCGCCCAGCGGGGCTTTCGCCCAGCTGCATCAGATGCATTTCCTCGAGGGCACGACCTTGCAGGGCGGCTTGATCGAGGGGCCCGACGGGCGGCTCTACGGCACCGCCACGCTCGGCGGGCAGAACGGTTGTCGCGGCGTGGGCGGCGGCTGCGGCAGCGTCTATGCCTTCACGCCTGCGACGGCGAAGGTGAAGGTGCTGCACCTGTTCCAGAACACCGATGGGCGCTTTCCATACGGACGTCTGCTGCTCGGCGACGATGGGCTGCTCTACGGCACGACCAGCAGCGGCGCGGCCGGCGAGGCGGGCACGGTCTATCGCGTTTCCACACGCGGCACGAAGTTCAAGACGCTGGCCGAGTTCGCGGGCAGCGACGCGGGCTGCCAGCCTAAAGCCGGCTTGATCCAGGTCGGTCACCGCTATTACGGCGCGGCGGAGGATTGCGGCAGCAACGGCGCCGGCGCGGTCTATTCGATCAGCCGCAAGGGCGATCTCCGCGCGCTCTATCGCTTCGATTTCGACGGCTATGCGCGCACCGGAAAGAACTCGCTGGCCGAGCTTGTGCAGGGTCCCGGCGGCGATCTGTTCGGCACGGCGCGGCTCGGCGGCAAGCCGGTCGACGATCCCGACCGCGCGGGTGTCGTTTTCCGCCTCAGCCTGAAGGGCAAGATCGACGTGATGCACACCTTCATGGGAGCTCCCGACGGTGCGCAGCCGACCAGCGGCCTGACCGTTGCGCCGGACGGCAATCTCTACGGCGTCACGCCGGTCGGCGGGTCCGACGGCTTCCCCGGACACGGCGTGGTCTATCGTTTGACAGCGGCGCAATGACAAAAGGCCCGGCATCGCTGCCGGGCCTTTCGCCGTTCGTCGGGGAAGAAGCGCTTACGCCGCCTTCTTCATCAGCATGCCTTCGACGCGCTTGACGGCGGTCGGTTCGTCGGTCTTCTCGACGACCGCGACCTCGCGCGCCATGCGGGCGAGCGCGGCTTCATAGAGCTGGCGCTCGGAATAGGACTGCTCGGGCTGGCCGCTGGCGCGGTGCAGGTCGCGCACGACCTCGGCGATCGACACCAGGTCGCCCGAATTGATCTTGGCCTCGTATTCCTGCGCGCGGCGCGACCACATGGTGCGCTTGATGCGGGCCCGGCCCTTCAAGGTGTTGAGCGCCGTCGCCACCGTGTCGGGCGAGGACAGCTTGCGCATGCCGACCGACTTCGCCTTGGCGACGGGCACGCGCAGGGTCATCTTGTCCTTGTCGAAGGTGATGACGAAGAGCTCGAGCTTCATGCCCGCGACTTCCTGCTCCTCGACCTTCACGATCTTGCCCACGCCGTGGGTGGGGTAAACGACATGGTCGTTGGCCTTGAACTCCAGCTTCTTGTTGGAGTTGGCCGGGACCTTCTTGGGGGTGGTTGCCGTTGCTGCCTTCGCTGCCGTCATTTCCGTTTCCATTTCGCGCGCGCGCCTGCCGGGGCGGCCGTCACAACATTGCATTGCAATAGGATGTTGCGCCGGCCGGATTGGGCTGATCCGGGTGGGGGAGCGCCTTTCGAACCAATTTAGATCGTCGTTTATATAACATGCGGACGGCGGAAATGGAAGCCGCGAATCATTAAGTTGTTGACTTGATGGCGTTTATTTCAAATTCCGTGAGAAAAAGTCAGGATATTTCTATCTTATGACACCGCTCGCAGCCTTATTTCACGTCGAGCTTATGTGGAACGCCTGAAACTACGATCCGCTGCCGGGCTTGTCGCTGAAATACTTCTCGAACTTGTTTTCCACGCCGTCGAACTCCTTGCCGTCCGCCGGCGGGGTGCCCTTGACGGTGATATTGGGCCATTTCTTGGCGTAGTCGGCGTTCAGCGCCAGCCATTTCTCCAGCCCCGGCTCGGTATCGGCCTTGATCGCCTCGGCCGGGCATTCGGGCTCGCAGACGCCGCAATCGATGCACTCGTCGGGATGGATGACGAGCATGTTCTCGCCCTCATAGAAGCAGTCGACCGGGCAGACCTCGACGCAGTCCAGGTACTTGCACTTGATGCAGGCTTCGACGACGACATAGGTCATGCGGCACGCGGCTCCGGCTGGGCGGGAAGTCTATAGCGGGGAGTCTCTTACGGCGGCGCCTAATCCCGATCAAGCGCCGTGTCCTCCACCGCCTCGTAGAGCAGCCGCGCCTCGGGCGCAGGGCCGCGGCGGATTCCACATGCCCGCACGCGGACAACCGCGACCGTGCGGCCCTGTCCGGCCCCGAGAGAGAGCGTGAGCACGTCGCCGATCTTCACCTCCAGCCCCGCCTTCTCGACGCGTGCGCCGTTGCGGCGGATGCGCCCCGACTGCGCCGCCGCCGCCGCCAGCGCGCGCGTCTTGTAGAAGCGCGCATGCCACAGCCACTTGTCGATGCGGATGCGGTCGGTGCTCATCGCCCTTTGAACTTCGCGGCCAGCGCCTCCAGCGACGCCGCGCTCGGCGGGCCGCGCTTGACCTGGAGCGGCGCGGGCTGGCCGTGCTTGCCGTGTTCGTGCTTGCCCTTGCCTTTGCGCTCCCGCCCGCGTTCGCGCGTGCGCACCGGTGCATGCCGCCACACGCTGCGCACGCCGGCGCCGGCATCGGCGACCTCGACGATGCGCCAGCCGAGCGCGTCCAGGATCGCGCGCAGCTCGTCGTTGCCGATGCCGAGCAGCGAGACGAGCTTGGGCATCAGCACGTCGGCGGTGGCGCCTTCGGCGGCGCCTTTCTCCAGCGTGTCTTCGAGGCGCTCGAGCATGTCGAAGCGGATCGCGCGGCCCGCCACGACGCGGAAGCCTGTGGCGGCGAGGAATTCGCGGTTCGGGCTGCCGTCCGTCTCGAACGAGGTCAGACCCGCCTGCGGCGGCGCGGGAAGCTTGTCGAGCTGCTTCTGCACGCCCCACAGCAAGCCGAGCAGCGAGGCGGCCTCGGGCTTGAGCAGCTTGGGCAGGTAGATCGTGCGCTTGCCGATCCACACGCCGAACGATTTGAGCGCGCCGATCAGCTCGCCGAGCTTGTCGGGCAAGGCCACGTTCGCGCGGTCGAGCGAGCCGAGCCCTTCGCAGAGCTGGTGCGCGATGCCGCGCGCGAAGCCGCCGATCGCGCCCGGCGTGCCGGGCTTGGCGTCGGCGGCATTGCGCAGTGCGATGAGCGGCGCCAGCCGCGTCGCGATGCGCGCCTCGAGCCAGGCGTCGAGGCGCCGCTGCACGCTCTCGCGCTGCTCGCCCTTCAGGTTCTCGTCCGCGACGAGGGCCACGCCCGGCGCAAGCGCCGAGGCGCCCGCGGTCAGCCGCGCCACGATCGCGCCGTCCCACCAGATGCGGCCGTGCTCGCTCAAGGAGAACGCCTTGTCGTCGGCCGCGGCCAGCCGTCCGGCGCGCGCGACGTATTCGCCTTCGAGGCCTTTGAGCGCGGCGGCGCGCAAGGTGCGGCCGTGCACGCCTCCCATGTCCTTGTCGTCGACGCGCGGATCGGGCGCGAAGCGGAAGCCCTCGAGCTTGCCCACCGCCTCGCCGCCGATGACGACGCCGCCGGAATCGTCGAGGCGCAGGGCCACGATCTGGTCCTCGCGCAGGTGTTTCATCAGCACCGAGGTGCGCCGGTCGATGAAGCGTTGCGTGAGCTGCTCGTGCAGCGCGTCCGACAAACGGTCCTCGACCGCGCGCGTCACCTCCTGCCAATGGCCGCTATCGCGCATCCAGCTCGCGCGATGCGTCGCATAGGTCCAGGTGCGGATCTGCGCCAGCCGTCCCGACAAGGTCGCGACGTCGCCTTCGGTGACGTCGAGTCGGCCGATCTGCCGGGCCAGCCAGTCGTCGGGCAAGACGCCGTCGTCGCTCATCAGGAACATGAAGATGGTATGGACCAGGCGCGCATGCTCCTCGTCGTTGAGCTTGCGGAAATCGGGCAGCTGGCATACCTCCCACAGCCGCCGCACGCCGGCCGGCGCGCGCGTCAGCTCGCGCACCTCGTCCATGCCGCTCAAATGGCGCAGCGCGATCAGGTCGCTCGCGGGCCGCGCCTTGACCAGGCCGCGCGCCGGCGGCGGCTCGTCGAGGCTGGCGATCAATCCGTCGAGCGAATGGAAGTCGAGCGCGGCATTGCGCCATTGCAGCACGCGCACGGGATCGTAGCGGTGGCCCTCGACGCGGGCGACGACGTCTTCGTCGAGCGGCTCGGCTTCGGCGGTGACGCCGAAGGTGCCGTCGTTCATGTGCCGCCCGGCGCGGCCCGCGATCTGCCCGATCTCTTCCGGCTTCAAGGGACGGACGCCGACGCCGTCGAACTTGTCGAGCGCCGCGAACGCGACGTGGTCGACGTCCATGTTCAGGCCCATGCCGATGGCGTCGGTCGCGACCAGGAAGTCGACGTCGCCGTTCTGGTAGAGCTGCACTTGCGCGTTGCGCGTGCGCGGGCTGAGCGCGCCCAGCACCACCGCGGCGCCGCCGCGCTGGCGGCGGATCAGCTCGGCGATGCCATAGACGTCCTCGGCCGAGAAGCCGACCACGGCCGAGCGTCGCGGCAGGCGCGTCAGCTTCTTCTGTCCGGTATAGGCGAGGTCGGAGAAACGCGAGCGCGAGATGAAGTAGGTCCGCGGGACGAACTTCTGGATCGCGCCCCGCATCGTGTCGGCGCCCAGGAACACCGTTTCCTCCTCGCCGCGCGCGTTCAGCAGCCGGTCGGTGAAGACGTGGCCGCGCTCGGGATCGGCGCAGAGCTGGATCTCGTCGATGGCCAGGAACGCGGTGCCGAGGTCGAGCGGCATCGCCTCGACGGTGCAGACGAAATACTTCGCCTCGGGCGGGACGATCTTCTCCTCGCCGGTGATCAGGGCGGCGTGAGCCGCGCCCTTGATCCTGACGATCTTGTCGTAAACCTCGCGCGCCAGAAGGCGCAGCGGCAGGCCGATCATGCCCGAGCGGTGCGCCAGCATGCGCTCGATGGCGAAATGGGTCTTGCCGGTGTTGGTGGGGCCGAGGACCGCGGTGACGCGGGACGTCGCGAATGCGTGCGGCGCAGTTGGCATTGTGCTTATGAACTCAGCGCTTGCTCTTCAGATATTGATCGAGGCTCTCGAAGCCTTCACGCTCTAGAAGCGTGCCGAGCTTTGTATCGCTACGGACACCTTCGGCGAAGCCATCCCCATAAGTCTTGCGAAGGGTCTTCACGAGAGTGTCGCTTCGCTTCTGGCGAATCTCTCCGTTGGAATCGCGAGCACGTCCGTCGAGGCCTTTGGCGGGAGTCTTTCTCGTCATGACAAGCTTCACCTCTTGAGGCTCCAATGCGATCGGCTTTCTCAGAGCCGTTTCGACACCCTTGGGATCGTGCGCGATCGCAATCAGATAGGCCCGCGTCGGTTGGTCCGGCTCGCTGCGACATTGCTCCCAATCCCGTAACGTCCCGAGCGGAATGAGATAGCGGGTGGAAAACTCCTCCTGCGTCAGTCCGAGAGCCCGACGCAGCGTCTTGACCCTCGGCACACGAGGCATCACGCGCAAATCTTCCTCGCTCAGGGGAGGGTTGTCGGCATCGTCGCGCGCGGCCTTTTCGACTTCGTCGTCGGACATCGGCCGCACGTCGGCCGGCGTTTCAACCCGCTGAATTTTCACGGTAGAACTCATCGCGCTCCGATCTTGTCGCTCGGCGGGCGGAAACAATCCGTACAACCTCGCCGTGTTCCGCATACGCGACCGTCAACAGGGATGTCCCGGCCCGAGCAATTCGGACAATCCTGTCCTCGCCGGGATGGGCGGTATCCACGCGCTCTACGGCGAAAGGGTCCGCGAAAGCTTGTCTGGCCAATTCGAAGGCCACGCCATGCTTTGCAAAATTGCTGACGGCCTTGGCCGTGTCCCATTCAAACTTGGACATAGGTACTGATTATCAGTAGTTCGGTCAAGGTCTTGCCGAACCCGCTCCGAGGACATTGTAGGGCTGGAACAGAGAGAATACGAATCGCGGCCGAATCACTAACCGAATCAATATCAGCCTTTGTTCTCATACTATTAGCTGTTTGTCAAGAATGTGTGGTCACCAGATGTTGGGGGTAAGCCGATCCATGGAGTCCGGCGGGGTTATCCACGGAATACTCCGTACCCGGATCATATGATGGTTCGTTGACGGTCTCTGCGGTTGCGTGCGGGGCGCCGCCGCAGGCGGAGGTTGTTCCAAGCGGCGTTTGACCCGCATTTCGCACCTGCGATACTCCCCGTCCCCTGGAGGACGCGATGACGCAAAAGACCCCTAAGGCCATGGCCGAGAAGGATTGGGCCGAGCTGGCGGCAAAGGAACTGAAGACCCGCCCGCTGGACAGCCTGACCTGGGCCTCGCCCGAGGGCGTCGCGATCAAGCCGCTCTATACCGCGGCCGACCTGGAGGGCGTCGCGGAGGCGGACTCGCTCCCCGGGCTGGCGCCCTATCTGCGCGGCGTGCGCGCGACGATGTATGCGGGCCGCCCCTGGACCATCCGCCAATATGCCGGCTTCTCGACGGCGGAGGAGTCCAACGCCTTCTATCGCAAGAACCTGGCGGCCGGTCAGATGGGCCTGTCGGTCGCCTTCGACCTCGCCACCCATCGCGGCTACGACAGCGACCATCCGCGCGTCTCGGGCGACGTCGGCAAGGCGGGCGTGGCGATCGACAGCGTCGAGGACATGAAGATCCTCTTCGCCGGCATCCCGCTCGACAAGATGAGCGTGTCGATGACGATGAACGGCGCGGTGATCCCGGTGCTGGCGAGCTTCATCGTCGCGGGCGAGGAGCAGGGCGTTCCGTCCGGGAAGCTGTCGGGCACCATCCAGAACGACATCCTCAAAGAGTTCATGGTGCGCAACACCTATATCTATCCGCCCGCGCCCTCGATGCGCATCGTCGCCGACATCATCGAGTACACGGCGAAGCGCATGCCCAAGTTCAACTCGATCTCGATCAGCGGCTATCACATGCACGAGGCCGGCGCGACCGCGGTGCAGGAGCTGGCCTATACGCTCGCCGACGGCATCGAATACGTCCGTGCGGCGATCGCCAAGGGCCTCGACGTCGACGCTTTCGCGCCGCGGCTGTCGTTCTTCTTCGGCATCGGCATGAACTTCTTCTTCGAGGTGGCGAAGCTGCGCGCGGCGCGGCTCTTGTGGTCGCGCATCATGGCGGGCTTCGGCGCGAAGAATCCGGAAAGCCTGATGCTGCGTACCCATTGCCAGACCTCGGGCGTCTCGCTGACCGAGCAGGATCCATACAACAATGTCGTGCGCACCGCCTACGAGGCGCTGGCCGCGGTGCTCGGCGGCACGCAGTCGTTGCACACCAACTCGTTCGACGAGGCGATTGCTCTGCCTACGGAGTTCTCGGCCCGCATCGCGCGCAACACCCAGCTCATCCTGCAGAACGAGACCCAGGTGACGCGCGTCGTCGACCCGCTGGGCGGCTCGTACTACGTCGAGGCCTTGACGCACGCTTTGGCCACGCATGCGCAGGCGCTGATCGACGAGGTCGAGGCGATGGGCGGCATGACCAAGGCGGTCGAGGCGGGCATCCCGAAGCTCGCTATCGAGGAGGCCGCGGCGCGCCGCCAGGCCCGCGTCGACAGGGGCGAGGACGTCATCGTCGGCGTCAACAAATTCACGCCCGAGAAGCCCGACGATATCGAGGTGCGCGACATCGACAACGCCGCGGTGCGCGAGGCGCAGATCGCGCGCCTCGTCCAGGTGAAGGCGAAGCGCGATCCCGCCAAGCTGACGGCCGCGCTCGACGCGCTGACGGCGGGCGCGGAAGGCGACGCCAACCTGCTCGAGCTCGCGGTCGAGGCGGCGCGCGCCCGCGCCACGGTCGGAGAGATATCCGACGCGATGGAGAAGAGCTTCGGCCGCCACCGCGCCGAGATCCGCTCGATCAGCGGCGTCTATGGCGGCGCCTACGAGGGCGACCGCGACTTCGCCTCGATCCGCGGCGACGTCGAGGCCTTCGCGCGCGACGAGGGCCGCCGCCCGCGCATGCTGGTCGCCAAGATGGGCCAGGACGGCCACGACCGCGGCGCCAAGATCATCGCCACCGCCTTCGCCGATCTGGGCTTCGACGTCGACATCGGCGCGCTGTTCCAGACCCCGGACGAGGTGGCCGTGGACGCCATCGACGCCGACGTGCACGTCATCGGCGTGTCGAGCCAGGCGGCGGGACACAAGACGCTGGTGCCCGAGCTGATCCAGGCGCTGAAGCGGCACGACGCCGCGGACATCCTCGTCGTGGTCGGCGGCGTCATCCCGGCGCAGGACTACGCCTTCCTCGAGGATGCGGGCGTCGCCGCCGTGTTCGGCCCCGGCACCAACATCCCCGACGCCGCGCGCAAGGTGCTGACGCTGATCCGCGGACGGAACCGCGCGGCGGCTTAGACCTCGTTTTCCCCGTTTAGGGGGACGTGGCGCGTAGCGCGAGAGCGGGCCCACACTCACGGCACCTCAAGCACGCGCAGCAAGCGCCGGCTCTATCAAGGCTGCGTGCCGCGAATTCCAGGACGGCCTGTATCTGCTCGCGAGTCGCCGGGAACTGCGCCATCACCTCGGCGATGGTCAGTCGCCGGATCATGCGGTTCCCGACGATGCCGTGTCACGGCCGCGCGGCGGCTTAGGGCGTCACCTCGAAGACGTTGCCTGCGCCATGCTTGCCGCCCGCCGTGGTCGTGCCGAACAGGTTTCCTTTCGCGTCGCGGAACAGGCCGGTCTGCGGATATTCGCCGTCGGCGCAATTGCTCTGGACGCAGAAGCTGTAGAGCCTGCGGAGCGTGCCCTTCTTGAACTGGAAGACCGTGCCGCCGCCGACGCCCTTCGCATCGGTCTTGTGCAGGCCGCCCTCCGCGGTCGTGCCGTAGAGAACGCCTTTGGCATCCATCGCCAATGTCCCATAGGGCCTGGCGCCGTCGTTGCAATCCGGCTGCGGACAAAACGCATAGAGCACGCTGAGCTGCGACGCGCCTGCGTTGGGGATCAGCTTGAAGATCGCGCCGCGGCGATTTGCGCCGCCGTCGGTCGTCGTGCCCAGAAGCTCGCCCGCCGCGTTCAGCGTCAGACCGCCCTTGGGGAACGCGCCGTCGGCGCAATTCTCGCTCGAGCAGAACTGGTGCAGGATCGTGAAGCTGTCGCCTTGCCCGGCGGTGTCGAACTGGTAGACGAGACCGGCGTCGTGCAAGCCGTATTGCGCGAAGCCGAAGAGCCGCCCGTTCGCGTCCATCGTCAACGGATATTGCGGCTCGCCGCCGTCGAGGCACTGCGAACCGCTGGGCTGGGCGCAGAAATCGTGCAGCACGGTCTCGGTCCACAGCTTGCTGCCGGCCTGCGGCGCCAGCTTGAACAGCACGCCCTTGTCGTTCGCGCCGCCCCAATCGGTGGTGCCGTAGAGGGGCGATTGGCCGTCGTAAGGCGCGCCGCTGGCCTGGCCCGCATAGATCAGCCCGCCATATTGCGGCCATTTGCCGGCAGGGCAGCTGTCCGCATTGGGGCAGAAGACATAGAGGAGCTTGGCGCTCCACTTGCTGCGATCGGCGCTCGGGCTGAGCTCGAACACGGTTCCGGTGCCGAAGCCTCCGGTTCCGCCGAGCCTGGCGACGCCGTACAGATTGCCCTTCGTGTCGACGATCAGCGGGCCGCCGGGATTGGCGCCGTACTTGAAGGTGCCGGTGAAGCTGAAAAGGCTCGCATAGGACCATTTGCCCTGCGCGGAATCGAACGAGAGCGCGAAGATCGTCCCGACGTTGGATTTGCCGCCCTGGGTGGTCATTCCATAGAGCGTGCCCCGGGCGTCGCTCACCAGCGGCGAGGTGATCATGTTGCCCGATCCGTCGATGCAGCCGGACTTGGCGCAGAAGTCGTAGAGCGTGCTCGTCGTCGCCGCTTTGGCCGGCGCCCACGCGGCCACCGCCATCGCGGCAGCCAGGATCGATGTTCTCAGCATTGGTCTTTCCCCCTCAATTTCCGATGCTTTTCTTCAGGAACTTCTCGGTCTCGCTCAAGAAGCGGATGCGGCTGTCGGCGAGCTGAAGATAGTGCGTTTCGCCGTCGAAGCGCACATAGTCGACCTTCCTGCCGGCATGGACGAGCGCGTTGCGCATCTCCTCGCTCTGCTCGATGGGCACGGTGGTGTCGCCCGAGCCGTGCATCAGCAGCACGGGGCAGGCGATCTTCGCCGCGGCCAGCGCGGGCGAGGCGGCGTCGAGCTTGTCGGCGTCGTCGAAGCGGCTGCCGATGAAGCGGCTCCAGGTCGACATCAGCCAGCTGTCGCCGCCGCTGTCCTTGGCGCGGCCGCGCAGGAAGGCGCGCAGGTCGTAGACGCCCGCGAAGCCCACCGCGCAGGCATAGAGGTCGGGCGTCGAGGCCGCGCCCGCCAGCGCCGCGTAGCCGCCATAGCTCGCGCCCACGATGCAGATGCGCTTGGGATCGGCGATGCCGTCGGCGACGAGCTTCTTCACGCCGTCGGTCACGTCGTCCTGCATCTTCAGGCCCCACTCGCCATAGCCCGCTTCCTGGAACTTCGCGCCATAGCCGAACGAGCCGCGGAAGTTCGGCTGCAGGACCGCATAGCCGCGATTGGCGAAGAACGCCGCCATCCAGTCGAAGCCGAGCTGATCGCGCGCCACCGGTCCGCCATGCGGCAGGATGACGGTGGGAAGGTTCTTCGGGAGCTTGCCCGGCGGCAGCGTGAGATAGGCGGGGATGTCGAGGCCGTCGCGCGCCTTGTACGGATAGGGCTTCATCTCGCCCAGGTCGTCTTCGTTCAGGTCGGGATAGCTCGACGCGATCCTGGTGGCGGCGTGCGTGGTGCGGTCGAGGAAGTAAAAGGCGGGCGGCTGGCGCGGCGCGTCGACCTCGACGATGAGGCGGTCCTTCGCGCTGTTCCACGACACCGCATGCACGGAGGTGCCGGGAAAGGCGGCCTCGAGCCCGCGCTGCAGGTTCTCGGTCGCGGTGTCGAAATAGACGTATTCCTCGCGGTCCGCCACGTAGCGGGCACCGATGACGCGCCCGGTCCATTCGTCGGTCAGCGCGTCGTCGACGTCGTAGCCGTTCGGAAAATAGAGATCCTTCTCGGGCCCGCCGGCGCGGTCGAGGCTCGCCAGCCCGGCGATGCCGGTCTTGCCGTCGCGCACGCGGCGGACGAAGGACTTGCCGTCCTCGCTCAGGCCCGCGATCGCGGCGCCGCGTCCGCCCGTCGCGTCATAGCGGCCCACCGACTTCCAGGCGTCGCCGTCGAGCACGCTCAGCTGATCGGTCAGCGGATGCTCGAAGCGTTCCAGGCGGCCCACAACGTGGCCCTGGCCGTCCATGATCCAGCTCGCGGTGTTGGGCGTGCCGTTCATCAGCCGCTCCTGCGCGCCGGTGCGCACGTCGACGCGATAGAGCTGGTTTTGAACGTTGTATTCGGTCGCGATCCACAGCGGCATGTAGACGTGGGTCGGATCGTCGAGGTCCAGGTCCGACACGACCGAAGTCGACGTGTTGACGTCGCGCCACACCGAGTTCGCGAACATCATCGCCGGGTTGTCGCCGTCGGCGTCGACCGAGAGCGTGCGGTACCACTGCGTCGCGCGGCTCGAGCCCTGCACGTTGCTGCCGTTGACGGTGATGAGAAGGCGGTCGTTCTTCGCCCAGGCGATCGACCAGATCGTGTCCTTGCTGTTGGAGACGACCTTGGGCTGCGTGCCCTTCGGCGCGTCGGTGGCATAGATCACCGCGGCCGGGCGGCCGTTGAACGACTGGATCACCGCCAGGTGCGTGCCGTCGGGCGAGAGGTGGGGCTGGCTCACCATCGGCAGGCTGCCGAACGCCGCGACGTCGGGCGTTCCCGCCGCCGCGCCGCACGCGATCGCACAGCCAATCGTGCAGGCGCCCGCGAGCGCCAGAGGTTTCAGCATGCACCGTGCCCCTTCGAAAGCACGGCCCGTGTATACGGCAAAACCGATGCCTATGCGCGGGGCGGATCAGTGTGACGCAGGTGTCGCGCCGTCGATCTTCAGGCTGGTCGCGACGGCCGCAACCACGCCGTATTGCGTCTCCGCCCACACCCTAAGCGGGATCACATACGAGCGGCCCGGAAGCGCGCTCGGGAAGGTCGCGACCCAGGCGTTGATCTTCGGGAAGCTCTCGTTCTCCTTGATGATCTTGGGCTTGAAGCCGGCGAGCTGGCGGTACTTGATCTCGCATTGCAGGCCTTTGCCCTTGTAGAGACCGTTGTCCAGCTTGATGACGGTCTCTTTGACCTTGGTGATCTCGATGTTGTAGCGCCGCCGTCCGTCGAATACGGGCGCCGTGACGCCGCAAGGGTTGTCGGCCGCGGCACCCGCGCCGGTCGTGATCAAGACCACCGCGCTCAACGGATCGACGGTGGCCTTCTGCTGCTCGGGCTTCACCTCATAGCCGTTGGTCGGGAATTTCGGGTTCGCGTACATGCGCGGCGGCTGATCGCCCTCATAGGTGAGCGAGACCTCCTGCCGCTTGCCGGAATGGTTGGTGTCGAAGCTGTCGTAGAGCGCGGGCTTCAGGCCCTTGGGCTCGACCTTGCCGTTCGAGGTCGCCTGGATCTGCGCCTGCCAGAAGGCGTTGACCACGCCCGAGGTCTCGAGGTTCGACACCACGTGGTACTCGTCGCCGCGCAGGGTCGCGTCCATGTCGACCTTGCCGAGCTCTATCCCGCCCGCATAGAGCTTCATCGCCAAGGTCAGCTTGGACTGCGGACCGGCCTGCTCGTCCTGGCTCTGTCCGCCGGCAGCGAAAGCGGCGGTCGGGATCAACAATGCAAGCAAGGCGAAACGCGAGACCATGACGTGCTCCGGGTGAGGGCTGGCGAGCATAGTGGGGCGCGCACTATGGTGCCAATATGACGCCGGTTAATGAGTTAAAGGACCGCCGAAGCCTCGCGCGCGCCATCACGCTGGTGGAATCCACGCGCGATGACGACCGGCGGCAATCCGAGAAGCTCCTGGAGCGTCTGCTGCCGCACACCGGCGGCGCGGTACGCATCGGCATCTCCGGCGCGCCGGGCGTCGGCAAGTCGACCTTCATCGAGGCCTTCGGGCTGCACCTGACGGGGCAAGGCAAGAGTGTCGCGGTGTTCGCGGTCGATCCTTCGTCGCGGCGCGGCGGCGGCTCGATCCTGGGCGACAAGACGCGGATGGAGAAGCTTTCACGCGATCCGAACGCGTATATCCGTCCGTCGCCGGCGGGGACGACGCTCGGCGGCGTGTCGCGGCGCACGCGCGAATGTCTTTTGCTGGCCGAGGCGGCGGGCTTCGACGTGGTGCTGGTCGAGACCGTCGGCGTCGGCCAGTCCGAGACCGCGGTCGCCGACATGACCGACCTGTTCGTCCTGCTTGCCAGTCCCGGCGGCGGCGACGACCTGCAAGGCATCAAGCGCGGCGTGATGGAGCTCGCCGATCTCGTGATCGTGACCAAGGCGGATGGCGATCTCTTGCCCGCGTCGCGCCGAGCGGTCGCGGACTACCGCGCGGCGCTGCATTTGATGCGGCCGAAGCATCCGGGACTCGCGCCCAAGGTGATGGCGGTGTCGTCGCTGGAAGGCTTTGGGATAGCGCTGGCCTGGGACGAGATGACGAAGATGCGCGCGGGCATCGATCTCGGCCGCCTGCGCGCCGAGCAGTCGCGCCGCTGGTTCTGGAGCGAAGTGCAGATGCTGATCGGCGAGGCCGTGGCGCGCGAGGCGGCGGGGCTCGAAGACGCGGTCGCGCGCGGTGCTGCGCTGCCCTACGCGGCGGCGCGGGAGGTGGTGGAGAGACTTGTCCTCCCCCGCGACGTGTTCAGCCCGGACGCGGGGGAAGGGGACCGCGACGCGGCCCCCTCCGTCACGCGCGACTGATGTCGCGCGCGCTACCAAGCGGGGGAGGTCAAGTCACTCCGACGGCCGCTTCTTCCCCGCCATCACCATCCTGAGCGCCTTCGCCGAGCGGTCGACGCGCGTCCCTTCGCGCTTGGCCGACACGATCCAGGCGATGTATTCGCGCCGGCCGGCGGGGGTGAGGGCCTTGAACCTGGCGGCGGCGTCCTTGTCGGATTTGAGCGCGGCCAGGAGGGCTGCGGGAATTTCGGGCTCGGTGCCTTCGTCGCGCTCCAGCGACATCGTCACCGTGTCGCCGGCCTTGGCGCCGGAGGCCTTCTGCATCGCCTTGTTGAACATCATGTGGTGGCCGCCGTTGCCGGTCGGGAAGATCGAGGTATGGAAGGTCTCTCCGGACAGCACGACCTTGACCGAGACGCGGCCCCTGCTGCCGAACACCTTTTCGACGTCGAAGGGGATGTCGAGGGCCAGCCACGCGTCGCCGGGCCCCTGGGCCCAGATCGTGGCCTTGAAGGTCTTCATGCCAAGCCCCTTCCCCTGATAGGGTCTTTCCCGGATCGGTTCGTGGCTGGCGGCTTGACCCGGGCGAAGCACCCCCTTATGAGAGCCCCCTTCGAGTCCGCACTATACGAGAAACGCCATGTCGCGCCGCTGCGAATTGACCGGTAAGGGCCTGTTGGTCGGGCACAATGTCAGCCACGCCAACAACAAGACCAAGCGGGTCTATCGCCCGAACCTACAAACCCTGTCGCTGGCCAGCGAGGCGCTGGGCAATTCCTACAAGCTCAAGATCAGCATGAACGCGCTGCGCTCGCTGGACCGCCAGGGCGGCCTGGATCCCTTCCTGATGAAGGCCAAGGACAGCGTGCTGTCCGACCGCGCCCTCAAGCTGAAGCGCGCCATCGCCAAGAAGCTGGCCAAGACCGCCGAAGCCGCGGCCTGAAGCGCGGGCGCGGGCCCGAAGCCGTCGCCTGAAATGGTTACTTCGCGATTTACCATGAAAACGTCATGCTTTCGGCATGGCGCCTGCATCGCTTTTGCCGTAGTGTTTCAAAACGTACCAAGTCGCCGGGCTGAGCGACGGTACAAGGTGGGGCAAAGTGCGGGCGTTTGGTTTTGGGGATCCCGCTGGTGGGCGTGAGAACGTCACCACGCGGATGGCGGCAGGAAACCTCGAAGGACCTGCCTATCGGATGCGCAGCGCAGCGGATGCGTCGTGGCCGGGCATGGCCTATGGCCGCCGCGAAAGCGCGTGGTCGCGGATCGGCGACGGCCTGCGCGCGGCGGCGCGGCTGATCGTGCCGGTGGCGGTGCTGCTCATGGCCTTCGTCGCGGTCTATCTCTATCTCGACACGCCGGTGCCCGCGCTGGGCAGCAGCTGGCTGAGCCTCGGCCATCTGCTGGTCCCGTGCTGTTTCCTGAGCGTGCATCTGACCAACCGCCGCTATGGGCCGTCCTATGCCTTCGCGCAGGTGGTGCTCGCGCTCGCCGCGGCCGTCGCCTTCATCATGTTCGCCGTGCCCAGGCTCGGCGACGTCGTGCCCTTCAGGATCGTGCCCGAGCTGCGCATCGCGTTCGCGTTCGGCGGCGCCTTCCTGGGCGCGAGCTTTCTTTCCATCGTCGTGTTCGACGGCGCGCGGGGACCGCGCTGGTGGACGGCACCGCTGTTCGGCCTGTTGTCGGGCGTGGTGCTGTTCTGCCTGATCTACTACCCGGCAGCCTATGCGGGCGCAGCCGAGTGGACGGCTAAGATGCTCACCCACATGGAGTGGCTCTCGGGCATCGCGATCCTGCTGCTCATCCCTTACTGGTCGCTGCGCGCCATCGTGCGGCCGATGCCGGGTTTCGGTGGATACTGATAGGTCGAAGGTCTAGTCCGACACAGGGAAATATTGCGCAATAGCGACAAAATCGTGCGCAGTGACGGTCACTACTTTCAAACCGACGCCCTTCGCCGCTCTGGCGAGGTCAAACAGCAGCTTGATATCGCTGGAATGGGGTTGAACGGCAAGCGCCGCTCGGCAGGCAAAAATCACGCGGTCAACTGGAAAGTCGACTGAGCTCGCCCCGAATGCCGGCATGATTGCTCCCACGACGTAGATCGTGAGCGAGGATATCGGATATACCGGCCGAAGAAAAATGAGTCAGGCAGTCTTTTCTACCGCGCCCCCACGTGCGGGTGCCTCTCGTGGCGCACGCGGGCGAGGCGCGTCGGCGTGCCCTTGCGGCCGTGATCGCGCTCCTCGGCGAAGAGGCCGATGAGCTGCTCGGTCATCGCGCCGCCGAGCTGCTCGGCGTCGACGATGGTCACCGCCTTGCGGTAGTAGCGCGTGACGTCGTGACCGATGCCGATGGCGCTGAGCTCGACGTTGGACTTGTCCTCGATCTCCTCGATGACGTGGCGCAGGTGGCGCTCGAGATAGTTGCCGGCATTGACCGACACCGTGGAATCGTCGACCGGCGCGCCGTCGCTGATCACCATCAGGATCTTGCGCTGCTCGGGCCGGCCGATGAGGCGGTTGTGCGCCCACATCAGCGCCTCGCCGTCGATGTTCTCCTTCAGCAGGCCCTCGCGCATCATCAGGCCCAGGCTGCGGCGCGCGCGGCGCCACGGCTCGTCGGCTGCCTTGTAGACGATGTGGCGCAGGTCGTTGAGGCGGCCGGGATGGGCGGGCTTGCCGTCGGCGATCCACTTCTCGCGCGACTGGCCGCCTTTCCAGGCGCGCGTGGTGAAGCCCAGGATCTCGGTCTTGACCGCGCAGCGCTCGAGCGTGCGCGCCAGGATGTCGGCGCACATCGCCGCCACCATGATCGGCCGGCCGCGCATCGAGCCCGAATTGTCGAGCAGCAAGGTCACGACCGTGTCGCGGAAGGTCATGTCCTTTTCGCGCTTGAACGACAGCGGATACATCGGGTCGATGATGATGCGGGGCAGGCGCGAGGTGTCGAGGATGCCCTCCTCGAGGTCGAACTCCCACGAGCGGTTCTGCTGCGCCATCAACAGGCGCTGCAGCTTGTTGGCGAGGCGCGAGACGACGCCCTGCATCGCGGCGAGCTGCTGGTCGAGGAAGGCGCGCAGCCGCGCCAGCTCTTCCGCGTCGCACAGCTCCGCCGCCTCGATGGTCTCGTCGAACTGGGTGGTGTGGACCTTGTAGCCCCACTCGTCCTGATGCGCGAAAGGCGCCTCGGGCCGCCAGGGCTTCATCGCGTCCTCGGGCTCGGTCGCGTCGCCCATCTCTTCGGTTTGCTCGGCGCGCATCTCCGCGTCGGCATCCTGGGTCTCGTCGCCTTCGCTCTCTTGCAGATCGGCTTCCGACGTCTCGCCTTCCGCCGACGCGTCCTCGTCGGACTCGCCTTCCTGGTTCTCGGCCGAGTTCTCGGCGTCCTCGGCGCTGTCGTCGGCCTCGGAGTCGAGGTCGCTGTCGTCGCCGAAATTCAGGTCCTTCAGGATCGTGCGCGTCAGCTTGGCGAAGGCCTTCTGGTCGCGGATCGAGGCGCCCAGCCTGTCGAGGTCCTTGCCGGCGCGTTGCTCGATCCAGTCGCGCCACAGCTCGACCGCGGTCCTGGCGCAGTCGGGCGGCGCAGCGCCGGTCAGCTTCTCGCGCACGATGAGGCCGAGCGCTTCGGCGATCGGCACGTCGGCACGCACGCGCGCTTTGGCCAAGCCGCGCTGGTTGCAGCGCTGCTCGAGCCCGGCCGCCAGGTTCTGCGCCACGCCCGCCATCGCGAGCGAGCCGATGGCCTCGACTCTCGCCTGCTCGGCTGCCTCGAACATCGAAGCGCCTTCCGCCGATTGCGGACGGTACTGGTCGTGCAGCTTGTCTTCGTGATAGGCGCGGCGCAGCGCGTAGGCGTCGCCGGCGCCGCGCACCACCGCCACTTCGCCGGGCGGCAGGTTGCGCGAGGGCAAAGGCAGCTTGGCCTTCAGCCCTTTGAGCGACGGCGGCTCGGCGCTGAAATTGACCTCGAGCTCGGGCTCGCCCGCGAGGCTGCGCACCGCGATGGCCACGGCGCGCTTGAACGGCTCGGAGGGGTTTTCGGGTTTCATATCCGCTCACCCAAACCCAGATCGTCACCGCCCGCAACTGCGGGCCGCCCAGATGAAACCCGCAAGGTCTCGCAAGGGTCAGCTGGGTGGCCCGCCTTAGCGGGCCATGACAGCGAGAGGTTCACGCCACCAGCACCTTCGCCGCGCTTTCGGGCAGCTCCTCGCCGAAGGCGCGCTGGTAGAACTCGGCGACGCTGGCGCGTTCCAGCTCGTCGCACTTGTTCAGGAAGGTGAGGCGGAAGGCGAAGCCGACGTTCTGGTAGATCTCGGCGTTCTCGGCCCAGGTGATCACGGTGCGCGGGCTCATCACCGTCGACAGGTCGCCGTTCATGAAGGCGTTGCGCGTCATGTCGGCGACGCGGACCATCGCCGAGATCTGCTTCTTCTTCTCGGGCGTGTCGTAGGACGGCACCTTGGCGGTGACGATCTCGACTTCGTTGTCGTGCGGCAGGTAGTTGAGCGTGGCCACGATGCTCCAGCGGTCCATCTGGCCCTGGTTGATCTGCTGCGTGCCGTGATAGAGGCCGGTCGTGTCGCCCAGGCCGATGGTGTTCGTGGTCGAGAACAGGCGGAACGCCGGATGGGCGCGGATGACGCGGTTCTGGTCGAGCAGCGTGAGCTTGCCCGAGGCCTCGAGCACGCGCTGGATCACGAACATCACGTCGGGCCGGCCGGCGTCGTATTCGTCGAACACCAGCGCCACGGGACGCTGCAGCGCCCAGGGCAAGAGGCCTTCGCGGAACTCGGTCACCTGCTGGCCGTCCTTCACGACGATCGCGTCCTTGCCGATCAGGTCGATGCGGCTGATATGGCTGTCCAGGTTGATGCGGATCAGCGGCCAGTTGAGGCGCGAGGCGACCTGCTCGATATGCGTCGACTTGCCGGTGCCGTGATAGCCCTGGACCATGACGCGGCGGTTGTGCGCGAAGCCGGCCAGGATCGCCAAGGTCGTCTCGCGGTCGAAGCGATAGGCCTCGTCGCGGTCGGGCACGTATTCGTTCGGGCTTTTGAAGGCCGGCACTTTCATCTTCGCGTCGATGCCGAACACGGTCTTCACGTCGACGGTCGTGTCGGGCAGCAACGCGGGATCGAGGCCCTCTTTCTCAACGCTCATGATGTCTGGGTCCGGCTCAAAAGGTGTCGGGCGGGAAGCCGATGCGTCGGGCGCAAGGCGCTTCGGGAGAGCGCCTGATTAGGTCAGCCCGGAGGCGCGCAACACGCCATAGGCCTTGATAACCTGCTTCAACCGCTCCTCGGCGCCCCGGTCGCCGCCGTTGGCGTCGGGATGGAACCGCTTCACGAGTTCCTTATACCGCGCCTTGATCTCGTTCAAGGTGGCGGAAGGCTCCAGGTTGAGCGTGTCGAAGGCGGTCTGCTGCAGCCGGGTGACCTGACGCTCCGGACGGCGCGGCGAGGGCGGGTCCTGGCGCTCTTTTGCTACCCCGAAGGCATTGTCGAAGTCGAAGTCCCTCAGCGTATTGTGCAGACGTGCCGCGCGTTTTCCGAGCGGCCAGGTCGGGCGGTGGCCGGTTATGGCGTCGTTGCGGAAGCTTTCGATCTGCTGCTCGCTCATGCCCTTGAAGTAGTCCCAGGACTCGTTGTGCGCGCGGGCATGGGCGAGGCAGAGCCAGACGTACTTGCCCAGCTCCTCGCGGCTCTTGGTCACCCGATAGGCGCCTTCCTCCTTGCAGCCCGGCGCCGCGCAGGAGCGCACTTCGACGGCGGTCGCGGCCGTCTGCGGCACATCCGGCTTGATGCGGATGCGCTCGCGGAACGCCGAACCGTTGCGCGCTTTGGCCATCGCACGATTATGGGGTCGAGGCGTGAAAAAACAAGAAAACGTATCGCTTGACACGCCGTCCAAACGCGCCGATGCCTGAGAAATGACGATGGTGGAAACCATACGCGATAAATTGACCGCGGCCTTCGCGCCGGCCGCGCTCGACGTCGTCGACGAGAGCGCGCGCCACGAGGGCCATGCGGGCGCAAGACCGGGCGGCGAGACGCACTTCGCCGTGAGAATTGTCTCAAATGCCTTCGAAGGCTTAAGCCGCGTCGAGCGCCAGCGCCGCGTCTATGCCTGCCTGGCCGACGAGCTGAAGGCACGTGTGCACGCGCTGTCGCTCACCGTGCTGACGCCGGCCGAGGTGTGGAACGAGCATTAGGACGGCGGTTTAACCCGGCGGGATGCTGTCGGCGCTGTCGTTGGCCGGCCAGACGCGCAGCGCGGTGATCTGGTTGCGCTGCCGCCGCAGGATCTCGAACTTGCAGCCGAAGAAGGCGAAGCGCTGGCCGACCTCGGGGATGGTGCGTGCCTCGTGGATGACGAGGCCGGCGATGGTCGTCGCCTCGTCGACCGGCAGGTTCCAGTCGAGGTCGCGGTTCAGGTCGCGCACCGGCACCTTGCCGTCGATGAGATAGGAGCCGTCGGCCTGCCTGCGCACGTCGGGCCGGGCCTGGACCTCGAGCTCGTCCGGGAGGTCGCCGAAGATCTCGTCGAAGATGTCCTCCACCGTGACCAGGCCCTGCAGTGCGCCGTATTCGTCGACCACCAGCGCGAAGCGGGCGCGCTTCTCGCGAAAGGCTTCGAGCTGCTCCTCCGCCGTCGTGGTGTCGGGCACGAACCAGGCCGGCGTCGCGAGGCCTGCGATGTCGAGCCCTGCATAGGAGCCGCCGTTGCGCATCGCCGCCTGGACGATGGCCTTCAGGTTCAGGACGCCCACGATGTTCTCGGGCTGGTCGCGCCACAGCGGCACGCGCGAATGTCCCGACTCCATCACCGCCTTCAGAAGCTGGTCGGGCGGCAGGTCGGCGTCGGCCGCGTCGATGTTCTTGCGGTGGATCATCACGTCGCCCACGGTCAGCTCGCGCAGGTCCAATATGCCGCCGATCATGTCGCGGTGCTCGCGCTCGACGCCGCCTTCCTTGTGGTGGAGCTCGACGGTGCCGCGGATCTCCTCATGCGCGGGCAGGACCTCTTCGCCCTCCTGCTGCTTGACGCCGAACAGGCCCAGCACCTTCCACACCACGTACTGCACGCCGTCGACGATGGGGCCCAGGACCGCGACCGCCTTCTTGACCGGCCAGGCGACGGTGAGCGCGAAGCGGTCGGTGCGCGCGATGGCGAGCGTCTTGGGCAGCACCTCGGCGAAGATCAAGATGATGGCGGTCATCAGGACGGTCGCGACCGCGACGGCGCGGGGCCCGAGCGTCGTCTCGAGCAGGGTGGTGGCGAGCGACGAGGACAGGATGTTGACGAAGGTGTTGCCGAGCAGCAGCGCGCCGATCAGCCGCTCGCGGTCGAGGACGAGCGCGTTGACGTTGGCGGCGGGCTTGCTGCCGTCCTTCTCCAGCTGATGCATCTTGCCGCGCGAGACCGCGGTCAGCGCCGTCTCGGAGCCGGCGAAGAACGCGGACGTGACCAGAAGCACGAATATCGCGCCGATCCAAAGGAAAACCGATGACGGGGCCATGAGAGTCCTCGAAAGTTGCGGCCAGTATAGCGCAGCAATGGTTTTGGTGTAGGCTCCCGGCCGGATCGGCAGGGACTGCATGCGAAAGACAATCTGGTTGGTCGGCGCGCTCGCGCTGCTGGCGTCGGGCGCCGCAAACGCGGAAGCCTATTATCCGTTCAACGCGGCGGACTTCGTCGTGCCCGCGGACGAGCTCGACGCCTCGGCGGTCGGCCAGGCGGCGGTCCATTCCGGCTTCTTTCCGCTGTCGGAGTCCGATCCCAGGATCGTCAGGGGACGCGAAGCGGCCGACAAGATCTACGAGATCTGGGAGCCGAGCTCGCACAAGATCGCCACCATCACGCTGACGCGCCTTCAGAAGGGCCGCGCCTTCCAGGTGATGTTCGTGGCCAAGGATCCCGCCCGCCACAACGAGCCGCTGGGCGGCGAGGCGTGCAAGAAGTGGCTCAAGTTCTCCGGCGCCATGCGTCTGGCCTTCCAGGGCCAGAGGTTGAAATACAAGTTCCGCTTCCCGCAATGCACGCCTTGAGAGCTGGATTTCATTCCCGGCGAGCATCGGCGCGGCAGCGTCGATGCGAGGGAAGCGACTGTCTTCGACGTCAAGCGGTTTGCCATGGGTTTTTGTCTCTGAGGATAGCGTTGAGGATGGTCAGGAGCTTTCTGGCCACGGCGATGATTGCGACCATCTTTGGCTTTCCGGCGGTGATGAGGCGCTCGTAGAAG